>JBHHVU010000001.1:0-159448 GCA_046754465.1 Nitrospinaceae bacterium
TCCCTTTATCGGATATTTTTACAGCCTTCTTTTAACCTCCCTGCCTTTTTGCCATGGGTCCCATGGCTGAGCCAATCCCGGGTTTCCTATTTCCAAAAGAAGGGGGGGTAACCATCCAGATCCCCCCGCAGATAACGGGCCAATAGTAATGCCTGTGCATGGGGAAGAAGTCCCACGGCAATTTTTTCCCCCAGGAAGGGATGAAGGATTTCCTCCTGCTTCCTTTTCTGGTAGCCCACCAAAACTTCTTTCCGGGTGGCATCGTCCATCATGACGGCCCCGGACTCGGTTTTGCGGAATCCCTTTCCGCGAATCTGCCTGCGATTGACCAGGGTCAAGGCCAAGCGGTCGGCCAGGAAAGGCCTGAATTCCTCCATCATGTCCAGGGCCAGGCTGGGCCTTCCGGGACGGTCCCTGTGAAGATACCCCACCGCGGGGTCCAGTCCGACGGCCTCAAGGGCGGAGGCGACGTCATGCACGAGCAGGGTATACAAAAATGAAAGCAGGGCGTTCATGTTGTCCAGGGGGGGACGCCGGTTGCGTCCCCGGAAGAAGAAATACTCTTTCTGCGAGGTTATCAGGTGATCGAAGACGTCGAAATAGATGCGGGCGGCTTCGCCTTCCCGTCCTCTTACGGTATCCAGGGAAACCGTCTGCCGCAATTCATCGAGCAGCCGGGCCAGGCGCGGCGCCGTCCTTTCCATATCGCCGCCTTCAGAACCGTGCGGGTGGTCCCGCGCGGCCCGTAAAAGAACGGTCCTGCAATTCGCTATCTTGGCCAGCACCATGGACCGGGAAAGCTCCGCCGAAAATTCCTCCCGATCGGCGCAACGGTATTGTTGCCGGCGAAGCAGGACATTGCCGGAAATGGGTCCCTGAACCCGGGCCAGGAATCTTCCCCGCTCGGTCAGGAAGGAAAGGGACACTTGCCGTGCCCCGCACAATCCCATCAACGGCGGACTGCAGGAGACCTGCCCAAAACAGACGATGCCGCCCAAAGTATGGATGGGCACCCGGAGCCGGGTTTCCTGCTCCACCCGTACCAGGACGGTCTCTCCCTCGCGGGCCAGGTATGTGCCCTGGGTGGTCACATAAAGGGTATTGAGAAGTTGTTTCATTTTATCAATTATTCTCCTTTTTAATTTGATCCAATGCTCCGGCCATGTATTTTCTGGCGCTTTTGCCGGAACCGGTTATCCTTGGAAGACACTGGGCCATCAGAGAACAATTTTCGCATTTGGGTTCGTATCGCGCCGAAGGCGTTTTCCCCGCTCGATGCAATTCATGGAGCCTCGCGGCCAGGGCCTCGGTTTCCTCCCGCAGGGATGGATCGAAACCCACTTCGTACCGCCTGCGGGGTTTTCCATAAAACAGGGCTCCGCCAGGGATGGCGGCGTTCAACATTTCCTCCAGGCAAAGCGCCTGGGCGCAAAGCTGAACCTTGTCGCAGGGGTCCGCCTTGGGACGGCCCCGCTTGTATTCCACCGGGAAGGGAGTCCACAAACCGGGAACGTCCGGGAGCGCAATGGCGCGATTCCGGCCTTCCGGGGCATCCGATTCCATTTCGGGCAAAAGGCGGTGGAATTCGACCACATCCGCCTTGCCGGAAAGGCCGAGGCGCAGGGACCTCAAGGGAAGACTCCGCGCGATGCGTAGATTTCCCCGGACCTCGGTTTCCGAGACATCCACCCGGTCGTGGAGGAATCGTCCCTCGACGGTCAGCGGGTTTTCTTCCCACAACCCCTCAAGATGTATGAGCGCCCACTGGCGCTCGCAAAACACCAGGTGCTGAAGCGCCGAGATGGGCAGCAATTCGTCCTCGGTGTACATGGAAACCCCCTACAGCATTTCGTGGACCGTGATTCCCGGCTTTGTCTTTTCACTGCAATGGTTTTCAATTTTTCTTTTGTCAAAAACCGTCAATTATTTCGGGTTCAAGGCCAGCAAGAGATTCCTGTTCGTGAGTTCCATCGGCATTTACCTTAAGCGTTTGGTGAACTTTTGCGGATGAATATTGTCCCGCCTTGCAATTGTGCTTCCACCAAAACACCTTTTTTACGCCCATACTGCCTTCAGGGCGGGCGGATGAAGCGTCTCCCTCAAACAGCCGGGGCAAAACGGCTTTTATTGTTTCGGCATCTTCATCGGAAAAACCGGTCCGTTCGGCCAGTTGCGGATTCATACCGCCGAAAAAGACATAAACCCCCTTGTCAACACGGTGCTTCATCCCCATGGTATCCGAGGCTTTTTTGGAACCATCTCCCTCGCCGCTAGTGCTTTTGGTTATCTGAATGCTGGTGGGATTTATGGGTTCAATACTGAAAGCGGATTGAATCGATACGGGGCCTCTTATGGGTATGGACACGCCTTCTCCGGTTTTACTTCCTTTATAGGCAAAAATTTGTCCGAACGTCCGAACGTCCAACCATTTTTCACAAGCCTTTCTTATGATCTCCCTCTGCGCGTCAAAATCCCCTTCCTTTACCTTAAAAATATTTTTCCCCAGACCGTGTTCATCCGATTCGGCCCTGGCTCTGAGACTGGGAAGACCATCGGTTTTTTTCTCATCCGATTGAACGAAAATGCTTTTCCCTGATTCTTGAAGGCGGTCCCTTATTTTGCGTTTGATGCAAACATCGGAAACCTCACCAAAATTTTCGTAATCGGTTCGCGGACGATTGCCATTGAGAGGATCACCGTTGGGATTGGCATTTTTTACTGAAAAAATTACCGCAAAGTCGATTTTTTTGCTGAGGGTCGTCATGGTCATCCTCCATTTTGTTCAGGTTGTCCGGCAGGGTTGCCGTCTTTTGGTTTTCGATAATGTCTCTGGCAGTGATAGCCTAATAAATATTCACCCGTTAGAGGTCTATCGTTAACGAAATCCTTGGAATCGAAAAGGTTATGAATTTCATCGATCTCTCTCTCCCAGTAATGGAGCAAACCGGCGTCGTCGGATACTCGCAATCTACTTTTGTAAGACTGGAGGCTTTCTTCGATCGATTTCCATGTTGAGCAGGGATGGCTTGAAAAACGCAACATCAACCTTTCCGCCCCGGTAATCCGGTTTTCATTTGCATTTTTGAGTGCGCGATATTCGACCTGTTCCGCGACGGCCAATAACCGGCCGTAAAGATAATCTCTTGTTTTTCGATCACGTTCGAGGGTCATGTCGTAGGTCCTCCTTTGGTTTATATCGGGGTGCCGGGAATAATATCCCTTGAATAAAGCGCAGGCGATGCCCAGAGCTTGTTGCCATTCCCAAGGCTCCATGCTTACCCTGTTGCTCACGCGTCTGATGCCGGAATCCATCAGGTCCCACGGCAAGGGCCGGCCATCTACAATACACGGCAACAGGCGCTCGATAGTCGCCTTTTTGAGCTTATCGTCCAACCGTTTCCCATAAGCGGTTTCGGCGATTTCCCTTGGAGCTGGGGCGCAAAATCGCCATAGAGGTTTCTTTTTGCCGGAATTCTTTTGCTCAATATAAAGATTAAGAAGCCACGCAAAATCTCGGTACCAACTTTCAAGCCGCTTCAGGAAATCGGAACTTGTGAGTTCTCGATAAAAAGCAATGGAAATGCGGCCTTTAGACGCGGAATCCATACACATCACCACAATCCGGTCGGTGGGCCCCAGTTCTTGCTGGTATCCTGCAATTTTCTTTTTGAGCTTCAGGGCAAACCTCTGCCCCGCATCGGTCGATTCAACCTCATTATTTTCTTCTTCGAAATCGCCGAGAAAATCCAGGGGGTTGTCGGTAATTTTCGGGATATCCTTTCCCGAAACCGCCCAGCCGACAATTACCTGATCCCCATTCCTGAACCCCTGGCGGGCAATTAACCACCGCAAGGCGTTGTGAGCTTTTTGCGTCGTTTCCACTCCGATTGAACAGGCTTCCGATGGTTCAATGAAACGGCCCTTGTAGGTATAGAAAGAGGAGTCCGTGGGTACGGAAATCAATTTTGCCCAATCACCATTCTTGCGAATTCCTCGTGGATGGTTAGAAGCTACAGGAACCATTTCACCTGATATATGGCACAGGTTTTGTTGAGAGTCCTGGTTCAGGCAGTAATTGCGCCAGGATTTAAAAAGAGTTGCATCTTCCCAGGACGCGCTTTGCAAATTTCCCGGTACTTCAACACGCCATCGGACCAAAGCATTCCCCTGGTCATATTTCTTGCTTTTTTGCTCTCGTTGCAATTGCCGGAAAATTTCCGGAGGGTCGGACTCTTCATCCTTCCAATCATCGGTCAAACGTTGATTATTCTCATCATCCACGTGCAAAACACCTTTGCGGACGAGATCAGCCACGAGTCTTTTCTTTTTCAAATACTCATAAATGATTTTGACCTTTGGATGGGAAAAGGGTGATTCGCACCAATCGCCAAGTTGTTTAATATATGAATCGAAATAGGACTTTTTCCTGCCGCCATAATCCGAATAATCGCCGGCACAATACTGAATTTTGTCAGCCAGTGCATGAGGAGCATCTTTTTTCCCGGCTCGCCCGGCCGAGCTTTCTGTCGCTGGAAGAATGGAATTCTCCTTTGTTAAAACTTTCGCACTGACCAGTTGTGCTTGCTGATTCAGAGTCGCCTCTATATGAGCCTGCTGACTCGTGTGATAAATCGGTAAAAGGCTGTTCTCACCCACCTGGAAGTCAGGAATTTTTGAACACTCTTCATACGTATCATAAAGCTTTTGCATCCAGCTCATCGCATCACCTCCCCGTGCTCCAGCGCCACGCTATTCAATGATTGATGTTCATCAAAAATTTTGGGAATCATTTCGCGGATGAATTTTTGGACCGGGCAATTTTGCGGCTGGGGAAATTCAATTATGCCCTTCCGCATGACCGGCCGCCAATGGCGGGAATAGAATTTGTCTTCCCCAATTTCATCCGGGTATTCAAAGCTGTGGAACATCAGGTCGAATCCCAATTCGGGCAAATTGTCGTGCGCGCCTTCCCCTTCGCCAAATTGGCAGGGTTCCACATATCCTTGACAGTCTCTGGTGCCCAGAAAAATATCTTGTCGGCCACCACGTTCCAGCGAGCGTTTGGCAATATCGAAATGTTTGCCGTCGATTCGGTCTTTTTCTAGTTTTTGGCGGTGCATATTCCACTCAAAGTGCGCTTGCACCTGGTATTCCACATCCGATAAGAAAGTGTAAATGGATAAATCATTGCCGCCACCAAGTTTGATGGGTTTCATGCCCTTGGATTGGGTCCGAAACGGCTTAATAATTCTCACCTTGTCAACAATCCAAATGAACGTGGGTTTCCAGTAGATGGATTTGCATATGCCTTTTAATGCTTCATAAGTTGGTATGTGGTATGAAAATTTTTCACCTCCGAGTTTCGTCAATGGATCGGTGAACAGGGCGTAACGGCCCCAAACCCTGAATTCAATGCTGTTTTTGGGAGTTGAGTATTTCATTCGGACACCTCATGCGGTTAATGTATCCATTGTATTAACGATATTTTCTGAAACGCCGAAATCCTCACTATAGTGTTCTTTTCTCAAGCAATAAATTCCAATATCTTCCTGTGCTTCATAAATTGCGTCCTTTCTAATCAGTTTTTGTATAAAATGGGGATAGACGTTGACGGTATATCGCTGTGCCCGTTTTAACAGTTTATAATCCTTCTCCAGGTCAAAAGCCCCGCAAAGATCATTTATAATGTCCTGACCCTCTTTACCATAAGGAACGATAATCCCATGGGTTCCCCCGCCGATCACCTGGAAATACTTATTGGCGGTCATAAAGGATTGGCAGAGGGGAATGGAAGGGTTTTGGCCTCCGTTGATACGCCTATATTGGCCGCAAGCACCTTTATTAATGGACAGCATGTTCAGCAGCGTATCTACGGGTTCACCGTTCCTGCCGCCAACGGAATAACTCATTTCCTCCTTGCGTTGAAAAAAGTAATATTTGAAAAATCTTTCCATTGCTTTGGGATGTAGCAAATCACCCCCTAGGGATGCGGGGTCCGCCTTAAAATCTCTGAAAACCCGTTTGGTCAACTCTTCACCTTTGGCGATATCCGGCAACAGACCGATGTTTTCCGATTCGGGATTGACGATATAAACATACCCCAAGGCATTTTCCCCATTCCTGTTGCAACGTCCCGCAGCCTGGGCAATGGAGTCCATGCCCGCTAAAGATCTGATGACGATGCCGAAATCAATATCCACCCCGGCTTCAATCAGCTGGGTGCTTACGCATAGAACGGGCTCTTTACCCAATTTTCTTTTAATCCGTTGAAATGTTTCGGACCTGTGCGACGCGCACATATTGGTGCTCAGGTGATAAAGGCTTTCAATGGAAATGTGGTTTTTGCATTGCTCAAAAAGGGTTCTTGCCTTGGGTTTGGTGTTGACAATGATCAGGCAGCTGCCGGAAGAGTCAATCGCATCGCTTGCCAGCCCGGCAATTTCCTCATCGCTCCAATCGCCGGAAAATTTGGTCTTATCCACTATTTCAACACGTTTTAGATCGGAAAATAGTTTATGGGTGTCAGGCATTAGTTCATTTTGGGAACTTAAAGATAAGCATCCCTTTTTTTCATCGACTTTACCCAAAAGGGGTTGAGTTGCCGTGCAAAGCACAACACTGGAGCCGCTGATTTTAGTTAAATAGTTAATAGCGTTGTTGAACATGTGAACGGTCCGAATTGGCAGAGTTTGGATTTCGTCAAAAATGATGACCGAGTTTGCCAACTGGTGCATGCGACGCGCGTTTCGGGTTCCGCTCCCGAAAAGGCATTCAAGGAATTGTACGCTGGTGGTAAAAATGACCGGAGCATCCCAGTTTTCCGCGAGAAGCTTTTCCCGCCAATGGGTTTTTCCTTCTTCGAATATCAGGTTGGAGTGATATTCCAAAACCACGGATCCTCGTTGATCAGAATCTTTTTCGAGAATCTTGCGAACTTCCTCAGCATTTTGATCAATAATTGAAGTGTACGGAATGACATAAAAAATCCGCTCCATGTTGTGTTTTTTGGCATGGTGCAAGGCAAACCGAAGGCTGGAAAGGGTTTTCCCGCCACCTGTCGGCACGGTCAAGGTAAACAAGCCTTTGGGATCTTCAGATTTCTCAAGGCAGTATCGGGAAACATCCGCCCTAATATGATCTATTTCACTTTCCGTTGGAAATGAATTGAGTTTGTCGTTCAGTCTATCAATCAGTTTTTCCCATCCCAGGTAATCCCCGAATTGTCGTTGTTCAATTGCTGGGGGCGATTCGAAATTGGCCGTGTCCAGCCGATCGGCATCCAGGAGACAACTAAAAAGTTGGCGTACGAGCAATCCTGCATGAAAACAAAAAAGGGTTTTCTTGCCTTGTGTGTGTTGATGGATCTTTTGCAACTTGGCGATCAATGAGTCGATCAGGTTTTCATTTTGCAGGATATTGTTTGCGGTTGAAATTATTTCCCTGTCGGCCAAATTTTCCGCTTCTCTCAAATGGCATCTTTCTTCCGGCTTGACCATTCTTCGGGAGAAATTATCTTCCCCATCCGGATTTAGGCAGTCGATCAGCCCCGAGTGATGGGAGGCGATGCATAAAGCGAGTATTTGCGCCACCATTTTTCCTTCGTTCCCATTTTCCTTGAGGGCATTCCAGATGTACTGAGCTCCGGCGGAGGAATGATCGATTTTCCCCTTTAGGCCGGCAGCATCAACGAAATCATCTTCGTCGGGATTGATCATGCCTACAGCGGATTTGAGATAATCCTGAAACGCCGAACTATACTTTCCCAAGTCATGGAGCAATCCGATTATTTCTCCTTGCTTTTCCAATCCTATCTTGGAAGCAAACCTTTTTGAGAAAACCGATACACCACGTAAATGCTCTTCAAGACTTTGTTTGTCGCCATCACTTTGGCGAACATGGGCCAGAAAGGCCGGGCGGGGATCATTCATAAGAAATTCCTCCGTTGAACTTGCAAATATATTTTGAAGTGAGATCAGGAAATTCTTAGGGACAAAACAAAATTACACCCGAACGGGCCGTTTGGCAAATTGGGAAAGAGAAAACCCGCGTTATTTGCGGGGTTTTTTGTAAAGGTGGGGGGATTGGCCATGATAGGACTCGGCGGCCTCCATCAGGGTCTCGGACAGGGTGGGATGGGGATGGATGGACCCGGCCAGATCCTGAACCACCGCGCCCATCTCCACAGCCAGCACGGCCTCGGCAATCAATTCCCCGGCGCCGGAACCGGTCAGGCCGGCTCCCAGGATCCGTTCGCTCTTCGGATCGATGATCATTTTGGTCAACCCATCCGCGCGGCCCAGGGTTTGGGCTCTTCCGGACGCGCCCCAGGGAAACCGCGCCACGGCCACTTCTCTGCCGGCGGCGCGGGCCTCGGACTCGGTGAGTCCGCACCAGGCGATTTCGGGATCGGTGAACACGACGGCGGGAATGGTCCGGTGATCGAACTCTCCCGCTCCGCCCGCGACCGCCTCCACCACGGCCCGCGCCTCGGCGGATGCCTTGTGGGCCAGCATCGCGCCCCCGATAACGTCGCCTATGGCGTGGATGGCGTCATCCGCCGTTTTCCGGCGTTGGTCCGTTTGGACATATCCGCGTTCGTCCAGTTCCACGCGGGTGTTTTCCAGTCCGATTCCCCGGGAGTTGGGGACGCGTCCCACGGAAACCAATACGCGGTCGAAATTCTGCTCCCTGGGTCCGGCCTCTCCTTCGAGGACGGCCCGGACCCCGGAATTTTCCCCGCAAACGGAAGTGACTTTGGTGTTGAGATAAATGTTCTCGAAATCGTTTTTCAATCGGGCCCGCAAGGGACGGACGAGGTCCCGGTCGACTCCGGGAAGAAGTCCGTCCGTCATTTCCACCACGGTGACGCAGCTCCCCAGGGCGGCGTACACGGTTCCCATTTCCAGGCCGATATAACCGCCTCCGACGATCAGCAACCGTCCGGGGATTTCCTCCATTTCCAGGGCGGAAGTGGAATCCATGATGCGTGGACCGGCTTCGGAAAACATCTTGGGCAATGCGGGCCGCGACCCCACGGCCAGGATGCAATGGCCGAACGTCAGCGTCTCTTTATCCGCGATTTCCAGGGTATGGGAATCCTTGAACACTCCCCTTCCCTGAACGAAACGGACTCCCCGTTGTTTGCAAAGCGTCTCCAATCCGCCGGACATTTTATCGACCACCCGGTTTTTCCATTGGCGGATGGCTTCAAGATCGATTTTGGGTTCGCCGAAGGTCAGGCCCCATTGCCGGGCATCGCGGACTTCGTGGATGAGCTTGGCGAGGTGCAGCAGGGTCTTGGAGGGGATGCACCCCCGGTGCAGGCAAACCCCTCCGGGCCGGGGCCCGGATTCCACGAGGGTGACAGCCATGCCCCGGTCGGCGGCGAGGAAAGCGGCGGCGTATCCGCCCGGACCCGCCCCCAGCACCAAAAGATTTTCCTGACTCATCGGGATTATCCTTGCAGAAGTAATTCCTGGGTTTTCATGGCGAAGACGTTCACGGTGAGTCTTCCGCCCCGGCTTTTAACGTATTCCGCGTTCTTTTTCCTCATATTTTCCAGTCTGGATTGGGGGCACCGTAAGGACTTTGAGTTCGGCCGGTGCTTGAGGGTTCGGTTACCGGTGCCG
The DNA here is from genome assembly GCA_046754465.1 of Nitrospinaceae bacterium. Taxonomy (GTDB): domain Bacteria; phylum Nitrospinota; class Nitrospinia; order Nitrospinales; family VA-1; genus JBHHVU01. The sequence goes on from JBHHVU010000001.1 coordinate 9,630, forward strand.
CTTGCGGCTGAGTTGTTCCCATTTTTTCGGCTCCGCCTTTTTCCGGGTTTTGCCGAGGACATAGTTGAAAATTCTTTGAGCGTCTTCCTTCGCGGTGTGCGGTCCCTGCAACCGGGCAAGCATGTTTTTTTCCATTTCCAGAAAGGGACTTAGCTGGCGTCCCACTTTTTTCACGATTTGAAGATTGCTTAAATCGGAAGCTCTCTGGATGGGCGGATAACCCGAAGGCCCCCCCGCGGAAGCCGCCCTGTCTTTTTTTCCCGGGCGGGAAGGACGGGACGAGTCGGGGACCGGACCGGGCAACTTCCCGGGTGGGCGCCCGAGAAAACAGGCCAGGGCAAAGCCTTGTTCAGTCTGGCTCAAGGTTTCCAGCCGAACCCGAAGATCGTTCTCAATCCGGTCCGGCGGCACGTCGGAATCCACCCCGGTCAGCTCCCACAAGCCGGAATCGAAAGGCTTGAGGACCCCGAGGTCGGCGAAATGAAACAGATAGGAGCGCACGCATGCCGGATCCAGATCCGGTGCGGCGAACTTTTCCAGGAACCAGGAAACCCACTGGCCGAGAGGGAGGGGCCGGCTCAGATCCTCATCGGAAGACATGGTTATCCTGTCTCCTCCATAGGCGGCGCGGGACTCGGGGTGGTTTGCGCCGCGCCCAACCGTTTCAGAAAAGTAGCGCGCCAACTTTCGGAAAGGGCGTCGATGGCCAGGATATCCCGCATCCGGTCAAAATTTTTTTTATCCTGGTGCATGAGGACATTTGCGTCCGCGACGGAAAATCGATGCGGATCCGGTTCCAGGATTTCGATTTCCACACCCGCCTCCACCCATCCCGGCTGGATGACCCGAAAATAATATCCGCTGAATCCGGTCGTTTGCACGCGGCAGGCCATCCCCTGATTGCCGAAAAGCTTATTCAACTTGTGGCAGGGCTGCCTGGGCTGAGTGCACTGCACCCGGGCTTCGCCGACACGGAAAATGTCGCCGATATGCACCTGGGTTTCCGGCAGACCGGTGACGCTGAGATTTTCCCCAAAAGCCCCCGGCTTGAGTTTCCGGTCCAGTTCCCCCTCCCAAAAGGAAAAATGATCGACACAATAAACGCAGACGGCTTTATCCTCCCCGCCATGATGCACCGGGTCGCCCACCCCGTCGCCCCGGAACCCGAGAGTATCGAGGAAAATTTTTCCCGGAACGGGTTTCTTTAAAATTCCGGTAAACAACTTCCGGCTGCCGTTCAAGTTTATTTTATCCGGCCGCGCTATATTGAGGGATACCAGTTTTGGCATGGGCACCGCCCTATCCTAAGAAATTAAAACCACACTCATTTTTGCCGCAAAAGTTCCCGCACGGGAGTTCCCTTCACTCGAAGGACGCCATACGCGCCTCTTTCGATGCGCACGAGGGCGTGATCGACGAGCAGGTACTCGCCTGAATTTTCCAGTTTCAGTTCCACCGCCGCGGCGCCCCCGGCGGGGATCACCGTGGTTTGGACGGATGCATGGGAATGCTCCAGGGTTCCTTCCGGATATAGCTTATCAAAAATTTCACCAATGATGTGGAAATTGGAAACCTTGGCCACCCCCCCATTACCCAGGTAAATGCGGATCGTTTCCCCTTGCCGGGCCTGCAGGGCCTTGTCTCCAAAGAGAGCGTGGACGCGGCCATTCCAAACGATATATTCCGGAGTTTCGGCCATCATTTTTTGGGGAGAAAATTTCTGGAACCCCTTTTGGCCCACCGGGCCCCCGGTATAAAATTCCCCCTGGACCACATAGAACTCCCGGTCCACCGGGGGCAAGGGTTTCAGAGGATCGATCACAATCAATCCATACAATCCGTTGGTGATATGCGAAGGAATATTGGGACTGGCGCAATGGTAAATATAAACACCGGGACGGAGAGGTTGGAAGACGATGGTTTTTTCCCGTCCGGGGGCCACCTGCGTGAGCTTGCTCCCACCGCCGGGTCCGGTGACGGCGTGTAAATCGATGGAATGATCGTGGGTGCTGCTTGCGTGGTTGGACAGGGTCAGTTCCACCGTATCCCCGACGCGGGCGCGCAACATGGGACCGGGAACGGTTGCATTATAAGTCCAATAAACGTACTCCACCCCATCGGCCAGGATGGAGAGGACCTCGCGGACATTGAGATGATAAATCACCTTCGCCGGCCGTGACCGGGTGATGGGCGAGGGCACATCCGCGGGGTTGCGGGCGATGTCCCGCACCCGCAACAGCTTTCCCGGCTCCACACGGTGAACGTGGGGCGGCCCTCCCGGCCCAACCGCGGGGACCTCGCCGGGGTGATGGCGGCTTTTTTCCGCGGCCATCGCCATGGCCGGGAAGAAATTTTTCCACCCCGGATCCAGAGCGTGGGCCGGACCCCAGGAACTTATCTGGGTCAGAAGCATCCCGCCAATTATGGGGATCAGTTTTTTTTGCATGAATTCCCTTTTTTTCTTTAGAGAAAAGACCGGTGGGAGTCACTGGGAAAAATTCAAGGAATCGTTTCGACCCTCTGGGTCTTGAAGAATTGATAACAGTTTTTCCCCTGATTCTTGGCAAGGTACAGGGCTTCGTCGGCATGTTTCATGAGGATATTGCTGGTTTCCCCGTCCCGGGGGTAAAGCGCGACCCCAATGCTGAGGGTGATTTTGAGTTCGTGTTCATGAAGGTGAAACGGGGAACGAACCACATCCAAAAGTTTTTGGGCCAGGTTCCCCGCATCGGTGGGCGAGTTGATTTCGGGCAGGAGAAGAATAAATTCATCCCCTCCCAGCCGGGCCACGGTATCCTGGTTGCGGAGACATTTCTTGAGTCTGCCCGCCACCCCTTTCAGCAATTGGTCTCCCACGGCATGTCCAAGAGTATCGTTGATTTCCTTGAAATGATCGAAATCGAGGAACAGGACGGCGAGCATATTCTGACTGCGCTGAGCCTGGGCCAGGGCCATTTCCAGCCGGTCGCTGAGAAGCACACGGTTGGGGAGACCGGTGAGGGCATCGTGATAGGCCATGTTGCGGATCATTCCCTCGGTGCGTTTCCGTTCCAATTCCGCTCCAGCGCGGGCGGCGAAAACTTTCAGGATGGATAAAGTCCGCTGTTTGTTCTTCATCGGCTTGTCATCCATGACGGAAAGGTGGCCGATGATCTTGCAATGGGAATCGAAACAGGGGACCGCCGCATAGCTTCTGGCGTGGAGCCCGGCCAGGCAGGTATCCCCCACAAACTGCTCCTGAACGCCGTCGGAGTGAAAGGCCATCATCCCCGCCATGACTTCCTCGTAAGGGGTATTTTTCACTTCAAGAATCTGGTTGCTCAAAAATTCCCCCCCTTCCCATCCCGCCAGGATGGAACATTCATTGGAGTCATACTCCATGAGTTCGGAAACATAGGCATTACGGACGGGGAGCGCCAGGGCCAGGTGGCGAACCAGGGAACGGAAAAAGTCATCCCCCACCCGTGAGGAGGTGCCCTTCACGATGGAATGAAACGCCTCTTCTTCTGTATGCCGTTTGATTTCACTTCCGATACTGGCCGCCACGGCCTTCAGCATCGATTCTTCATTTCCGAGCCACCTTCTCTCGGACCGGGAATCGCCGAAGGCGATGAATCCCCAGTAAGCGCCATCCATGATAATAGGAACCAGGGTGAGGGCATAAAGATTTTGATCCGAGAACACGCTACGGATTTCCGGAGGAAAATCCTGGATCCGCAAGGTTACGGAGTGGCCTGCCAGGAATTCTTCATACGCCGCTTGCAGGCCCATTTCCTCATAGGATTGTTCCGGGAACAGCCCGTTGGGAAACGGTGTGGAGAAGGACTGCTTTTTCCAGGCAAAACATTCCACGAACCCCGGGGGTTCATTGGCACGGTCAACATTTTGATAGAGGAAGGCGCAATCACCATCCATGGCCTTTCCCAGAATGGAAAGAGCCTCCTCGATGGCGGCTGCATGGTCCCGACGCGTTAACAGACAATGAGTGGCGTCGGAAACGGCCTGGAGCAGCCTGTCTTGGGAATGCAGCGTCTTTTCCGCCATTTTACGCTGACCTTCCTCCCGATGCAGTTTGATGGCATTGCAAATGGACTGGGAAAGAACTTCCGCGAGCAGGCTGCCTTTTCCCAAGTAATCGGTCGCGCCCGCCTTCATGGCTTTGACGGCGATTTCCTGATCGCCGCGTCCCGTAAGAAAAATGATGGGCAGGGAATATCCCTTTTCCCGAATCCGGCGCAGCAACTCAATGCCATTGATTTCACCCAGCCGGAAATCGAAAAGGCATACGTCGTATGCGACTTTTTCAATCAGGGAGAAAGCTTCTCCGCCGGTGGCGGCCCAGTCAATTCTGGGCACGCAATCGGGGAACCCCTCACGGATCAATTCCCGGATGAGAAAGACGTCATCCTCATCATCATCGGCTATCAATATCTTTAAATCGCGATTTTTCATATCAGGGGATAGGAACTTTCACGGTTGGCCACAAGGGAACACAGGCTCTATTTCATATTAATTTTTATTTTTTATAAATTCAAGGAAATCAAATAATTCCCTGAATCCGAGCCCGCCATGAAAGAGATGCCATCCCGGGGAAACGGTGGAATAAAGGGAAAAAAAACAAGGATTACTGCATCCATAAATACATGAAATTCGGAGAAGTGGTTATGGGGTCCAGTCCCAAATTAATATTGACCAGGTTAATGGTGGGAGCTCCTGAAAGGGAGGAATAAATATTCGATTTGTATTCACCGGGCCGATGATAAGTAATTACTTTGGGGTCGGAAATCTTCAGTTCCTGTTCGATCAATTTCAGGGTATCCTCCATGTAGCCGATTTTATCAATCAATTGGGAATCCAGGGCCTGCCGGGCGTTGTAAACCCGGCCATCGGCGAGGTTCGCGATCTGGTCCATATCCAGACCGGGGCGATTTTCGGCAATGACATGAAGGAACCGTTGATGATAGCTGTCAATGGTGTCCTGAAACAGCCTGCGTTCTTCCTTTGTCAGCGGCCTGAAAGGGGACAGGAAATCTTTTTTATCTCCGGATTTGACCACTTCCCATCCGACGCCAACTTTATGAAACAGCTCCTGCATATTTAGTTTGAGGGCGATGACGCCGATGCTTCCCGTCAGAGTGGTGGGGTGCGCCATGATTTTATCCCCGGCCATGGCGATATAATATCCGCCGGAAGCGGCGAGGTCGAGCATGGAAACATAGACCCGGACCTTCTTTTTTTCCTTAAAGGATTTGATTTCATGATAGATGATATCGCTGGAGGTGACGGTGCCGCCGGGGCTGTTGATTCGTACCAGCAACGCCTTGATTCGATCGTCCTCCTCCGCTTTTCGCAAGATTTCCCGCACCCGCTCAACCATGCCCAGCTTAATGAGGAATCCGGCCAGGGAGCGCTTCTCCACGTTACTGATCATGCCGTGGATATCGAGAAGTAAAACCTTTTCAGGTCCTTTTCCAAGAACAACTTTTTCTTTCAGAGGAGCAATGGAGGGTCCCAAATTAATGGTCGCGCACCCGGAGACGGCGGCGAGGCACACTCCCAGGAAAACGATGTTGGCCAGGCATTTTCCGCCGCGATCAAGCATTTTCCTTCCCCATCCTTTCAGTCCCCACTTCCAACAGTTCGTAAAAGGGTTTCAGCCTGGAAAAGACCTCTTCCGAATCCGGTTTGTCTTTAAGGCACGCGGCGATACGATCCCAGTTTTTTTGGATGATCACAAAATTCCGCCGGTCTTTGGGTATTTGAACCTGTTCGGCCAAGGCCTGGGTGGAGAAAATAATTTCCTTGAGATCCAAGGTATTCCTGGCGACCACCATTTTCCAAGCTTTCCTTTCCTTAACCTTATGGGCCGGGGGAATTTCCCCTGCCACCTTTTCCCCGATTTTGATGCACTGGATAAAAGCCTCGTGCACCCCTTCCAAAACCGCCACCGGAACCCGTTCCTTCAATTTATCGAAAATCAGGTGAATATCCTGTAAAACCTTAACCAGGTTCAATTGAATAAGAGTTTCTTCACCGATCCCATATTTATCCCGCAATTCAGCGGGAGACATTTTCCTTTCGGTGGCCAATTCCAACCGCAGAGCTTCCGCCATTTTTTCGACCTGTTGTTCTATATCTTCCTTGGTCTTCAACCGGGTCTGCTCAATTTTTCGATCGAACGCTTCATCCTGTCCCAGGTACGTGTGCAGGTCCCGCAATTTTACGATCATTTGTTGAATGATGGTTTCCGCCTCGGTCTGGAGATTGGCCAGCACCTGTTTCTTCCTCTTTTCCTCCATCGGGACCTGAAACTTGATACGAACCCCTTTTTCGATTTTCAGGAGTTGCTTGGGAATGAAGCGGAGCAACCTTTCCCCGGTAGCGTACAAGGCGTCCAACCGCTCCATGGAATATTTTTTGTTGTTTTTGGTGTAGCGAATGTTGATTTTCCCAACGCGGACAGAATTTTCCTGAATGAGGGAAACCAGTTTTTCCCGGACCATCGTGTCAATTTTCAAATCCAGATTTTCCATACCTCTCCACTCAAAAATATAAGCAGATCGTGTTTAATTTCCGGGCGGCGGGTTCAAGGCGGATAGGGCGCACCGGCATCCGATCCCGTAAAAATCCTTCGCGTCGTCATAGCCATAACGGCTGGAGGATCGAAGGTAACCCGGCAGGCTGTTCCAGGCGCCGCCCCGTATCGTGTGGTATTTTCCTTTCCGTGGACCCCTAGGGTTTTTGTACGGGCTTTGGCTGTAGTATTTTTTATCATACCAATCGAGTACCCATTCGGCAACATTTCCCGCCATGTCGAAGATGCCTTCCGGAGTTTTTCCCTGGCTGATTTCTCCCACTTCCCGGAGAGCCAGCCCCCGCATGATAAAACAGCACCGGCCAAAATTGCTCCTTGAGGGGCCGGGAGGTTCATCTCCCCAGGGATAGGTCCTGTTTTCCGTGCCCCTGGCCGCCCTCTCCCATTCCGCCTCGGTGGGCAAGCGTTTTCCCCTCCAGGCGCAATAATTCCGGCAACGGTTCCAGGTGAGCCCAAAAACAGGACGTCGCGCCATATCTGGCCGCACCTTGCGTCCGTACCAACCCGTAATCGTTGGTGGAACCTTGGGAACGGCGTCCAGGTAAGCCTCGAAATCCTTGCCGGTGACTTCATACCGGTCGAGGTAATAGGCGTCGAGGAAGACTTTATGCCGTGGATGCTCGTCGGCCCGCCCCACTCCCTCACCGCTGCCCATAAAAAATTCCCCGGCTGGAATGAGGACCATTCCGGAAACGCCGCTGGAAACCGCGCTCCCGGAATAAAGCATCACCCAGCCCGCAGCGGCGGCCATAAGAAAAACCCACGGTTTCAAAAAGGAAAATCCTTATTAAAATATTGTACAGTTGGCCCAATGGCATTATTATAAACAGGGAAAGGAGTTGCGGACAGGAGAAAAATATTATTCCGTTGGTTTTAATCCACTTCTTTGGCCCTTTCCAATCCCCTGGCGCCGGCTTGAAAATATCCTCTTGTGCGACTCATCAAACAAATTGAAAGCGTCCTCGGAACGATAGAGACGGCGGGCATCTGGTTCTTCCTCACCTTGATGATCGTTTTTTCCTTTGGCCAGGCGATTCTGCGGAATTTTTTTCATTTTGGCATTCTCTGGGCGGACATATTTCTCCGGCAACTGGTCCTTTGGGTAGGCTTTCTGGGGGCCGCGCTCGCCGTACGCGAAGGCAAACATATTTCCATCGATTTTCTGCCGCATTTTCTCCCCCAGTCCTGGGGAAGAATCACCCAGGTGATTGTCAATTTTTCAGCAGGTTTGATCAGCGCCTTTCTCGCCTGGGCCGCCTTCCGCTTTGTGGGGTTTGAAATGGAAGGCGGATCGGTCCTTTTCCTGGGTCTCCCGGGCTGGCTTTTCCAAACCATCCTCCCTTACAGTTTTTGTGTGATGACGTTGAGGTTCCTGTTAAAGGCCCTGGACGCCGTCACCTCTCCCGCCAAACCCGGTTAAATGACCCTCCTGACCGTTTTCGCGATCTTTCTTCTGGCCATTCTCGGTATTCCTTTGTACGCCATCCTCGGGCTGGCCGCTCTCATCGCCTTTCACTATGCCGAAATTGACCCGGCCGCCATTTTTATTGAACTTTACCGAGTGACCAACAATCCCACCCTCATCGCCATACCGTTGTTCACGTTCGCCGGATTTATCCTGGCCAACGGGAAAACCCCGGAACGGCTGACCCGGCTTTCCCAGGTATTCCTTGGCGGTTTTACCGGGGGGGTGCCGTTAGTGGTGCTGGCAGCCTGCGCCTTTTTTACCGCCTTTACCGGTGCATCGGGGGTGACCATCATTGCCCTGGGCGGGTTGCTTTACCCCCTTCTTCTCAAGGAAAAGTACTCCAAAAACTTCTCCTTGGGCCTGATGACCTCCTCTGGCAGCCTCGGACTTTTGTTTCCCCCTTCCATTCCGTTGATCCTGTATGGACTCGTGGCGCAGGTGAGCGTGGACAAGCTCTTTCTCGCCGGAATCGTTCCCGGTCTTTTGATGATCTTCATTGTGGGTATCTATAGCATCGGGAAAGCCAAATCCTTCGGAATCCAGAAAAGACCCTTCCACTTAACCGATGCCAAAGCGGCCGTTCGAGACGCCATTTGGGAAATTCCCCTGCCGTTCATCATTCTTTTCGGAATTTATGGAGGCATTATCACCGTCAACGAAGCCGCGGCGGTGACCGTTGTTTATGTGATCGTTGTGGAATCCTTGATATACAGAGATTTGCACCCTCTCCAGGACCTGCCACGGATCATGAAGGAAAGCATGGTGCTGGTCGGGTCCATTCTCGTAATCCTGGGAACGGCGATGGGATTCACCAATTATCTGATCGACGAGCAGATCCCCATGCAAATTCTCGACTTCATGAAACAGTATATCGACAACCAATTGACGTTCCTGATCGTGCTCAACCTATTTCTGCTGGCCGTCGGATGCACCATGGATATATTCTCCGCGATCATCGTGGTGGTCCCCCTCATCATTCCCATCGCCCAAAGTTTCGGCGTGGACATGGTGCACCTGGGAATCATATTTCTGACCAATCTGGAGATCGGTTATTCGACGCCACCGGTGGGAATTAACCTGTTCATCGCCAGTTCCCGGTTCAACCAGCCGGTGGTTACCCTGTACCGGGCCAGCCTTCCCTTCCTGGGACTGAGACTGATCGGCCTTTTATTAATCACCTACATTCCCGCTCTCAGCCTCTTCTTGATCTGGATGCTTCAACAATAAAAACCGGTTTTTCAAGAAAGAATCGTATTAAATTTGACAAAGGCTATCTGGCCCTCCAAAATATGGACCCTGGGTATATAGCCACCTGAAAAATTGAGCGAAATTATTAAACGACGCCATGAATCGTAGGAATTTTTTTAAAACCGTCGCCGGCCTTTCCCTTGGGATTGCCGGAACCCAACTGGCCTTTCCTTATTCAATTAAGGCCAGAATGGCCAAACCCGTGGCCGACTGGGTCGCCAACGCCTTTCTTGATCCACGCATCAAGGACAAAATATCAAAACTTAAGCGGAAAAACCCGGATCTCAGAATTGGTGACACGCATTGCCATTCCCTGTATTCCGACGGAAATTCTCCGGTCGCCGACCTCCTGGACAGGGCGGCGGCGCTGGGCCTGGACTTCCTGGTCATCACAGAGCACTTGATGCCGCGGCAATACCCCCTCCACCGGTGCCTGGCCTCCATCCAGGAACGGTTGCGCTGCGTTCGGGAATGGGAGAACCCGTCCTATGATCCGGTCACCGTATATCCCGCGCTTGAGATCAGCACCCTGCAGGGTCATCTGATTGTGGTTCTGGACCCGGAATTTTTGCACCCGCGAAAATTCCACGAACTTAAACTTCAATTCTCCCGCTTCGACCAACGCATGATCTCCATGGAAGATACCGCCCAGCTGGTGGAACCGTTTGGCGGGATCACCATCATTCCGCACCCAGGGATCCATAGGGATTATCCCTTCGGCGCTTCTCTCGATTTTATTCGGGATCATCTTGTGGGCCAGGTGGACGCCATCGAGGACGTCTCGACCGGACACGGGTACGAGGAAGATTATTCCACGGATCTTGGGATGGCGGCGGTCGGGTCCAGCGACGATCATTTCAACCTCATCATTGGGACCGCGGTAACGGGTTATGATTCCCGCCGGCACCGGGATTTCCTTTCCGCCATCAAGGACCGCGAGACCCAGGCCATCAAAGTCGACCGCTCCGTGGATGATCTCATGGCAGCCGCCCGGCTCGTTTTATAAGAGGCAGGAGGGTTCTTCAAAAACCTTGAAGGCAAACCCCATTTATTACACCGTGTTTTCCACTCCGCTGGGTTTGGCGGGAATCGCCGGCTCCTCCAAGGGATTGTGCCGGATCTCGCTGGATATTGGCAACGAGGCGGAGTTCGTTGACTTCCTGAATCGCACGCCGGTCCCCTCCCCCATAAAAAATCTCCAGGGGTTTGCAAATGTGATAAAACAGTTCCAACTGTATTTTGCGGGCCAATTGACGTGTTTCACCTGCAAGCTGGATCTGAGCGCGGGAACGCCTTTCCAACAGAAGGTCTGGCGCAAGCTGATGACGATTCCTCATGGCACCACCAGAAGCTATCGATGGTTGGCTGGGGCCATTCAGCACCCGAAAGCTTTTCGCGCAGTGGGAGGGGCCAACGGGAAGAATCCTTTACCCATCATCATTCCCTGCCACCGGGTTATCCGGGAAAACGGGGATTTGGGAGGCTACACCGGCGGCCTGGGAATCAAACGGTTCCTGCTGGATCTTGAAAGGGTTTCTCATGGGGTTGTATAAAACAGAAGGCATCGTTTTACGCAGCATCAATTTTTCGGAGACGGATAAGGTGGTGACCTTCATGACCGAAAAATACGGCAAGGTCAAATGCGTCGCCAAATCAGCCCGAAAGATCAAAAGCCGCTTCACGGGGACGCTGGAACCCATGACCCACCTCCGCCTGATTTATTTTGGCAAGGAAAATCAGGAACTCTACCGGCTGAACCATGCCGATATTTTTCACTCCTTTTATTCCGTGCGTGACGATTTTCAGAAAATGTACACCGGGATTTACTTTCTGGAACTTGTCGATAAAATGGTGCATGAGGGCCATCGGGAAATCCCGGTTTTTCAGCTCTTATTGCAAGCGTTGGAAGCCTTGGGATCCGGGGACCGGCTGGAAGCGCTGCCTCGGTTATTCGAGGCGCGTCTTTTGTCGCATTTGGGATACCGGCCCCAATTGAACTATTGCACCACCTGCAAAACGGACCGGTTGAACGGATGCGTCGGATTTGATTTTTTCAAAAACAGCGTGCTTTGTGAAGGCTGCGCCCAAAAAAGCCACTCCGAAATCCAATTCAGCGCCGGCACCTTGAATTATTTAAGAAAGCTTCTGACACTGGATGTTCATTCCTGCGGAAGATTAAAATTCCCCAAAGGGACGGGTGAAGAAATCGAAAAGGTGACCCACCGTCTGGTTTTGTCCCATCTCGGACGCGAACTCAAATCCTATCCCTTCATCAAACAGATGGCGGCGGTCGGGTAACGGGATCTTATCGAAAGGCGAGCCCATCATGGAAAAAAGAATCGTTAAAACCAGCGAGGCTCCGGCGGCCATCGGACCCTATGAACAAGGCATCCGCGTGGGAAATTTTCTTTTCATTTCCGGACAAATCGCCATGGAACCCGCGACGGGCCAATTGGTTCAAGGTGACATCGCCCAGGAAACCGAGCGCACCTTGAAAAATCTCGACGCCATCCTGAAAGCGGACGGATTGACCCGCGGCCACGTGGTCAAAACCACGGTTTACCTGGCCGACCTGAACGATTTCGCGCGCATGAACCAGGTTTATGAGAAATTTTTTACCGCGCCTCCTCCGGCTCGGGCTTGCGTTCAGGTCGCGGCCCTTCCCAAAGGAGCCAAAATCGAAATGGACGCAATCGCCATCGGCGAGTCCTGATCCTTTCCCCGTTCTTATCGTATGGCCAAAAAAAATACCGGACAAAGAAATTTTTTTCGATTCATGACCCTGATCGGGGTATTGGTGATCGGCGGACTCGGCTACAGTTTCATTTCCTCCGCCCCGGATCTGAGCCCAACCGAATATCACAAGGAATCCGCCGGAAACGGCAATGAAAATTGTTTGCAATGCCATGTTCAAAATATTGAAAATGCTCCCATAATGCCCCACCGTCCGATGGGGAACTGTTTTTTTTGTCACCGCCCGTCTGAGTAAAGTCATTGATATTATTATCCTTCCCCTTTCACCCAAGAATCCGCCCCGGAAATGAGTTGATTTTTCCCCGGTTATTGTTTATATAACCTCGAATCGGAAGATACGGATTTCCGATTATCCATTCGAGGGAAACTCCATTCCAGGCAATTCCCCGCTGGGTCACGGTTGGTTAAGTTATCTGTTTTAAGATTCGGCATGGTGAAATCTTGCTCGCCCAAAACTGGACAAGGTCCCCTATAGGGCCCTTCTAAATCCATTCCAAGTTGGCGACGGATGATGGATCCGGACTCTGCAATAAAAAGAAACACCTTTAAGTATTGTTTTTCCCGAAAAGGGAAAGTCGCGGGTACCAATAAAAAATATTCTTTCGTTGAAAAACGTCAACCTTTTTCAACAAATCCAAATGGAGACATGGTGTGGGAGCCGGAGGACTCATCCATCCTGACAACCGTTTTGCGTCTCTGACCACAATTGCCGATTCGCCCGTTTCATCCATCCCTCCCATTCTCTTTAATCCCTTTTCAGCTTTCGTAATCAAGCCTTTGTGGATTAGGCATTTCCGAAGAAGAATCAAAATTTTCAAGGTTAACGGGTTGACTTCTTTTTTTCCAATTTATTCCATGGCGTAGCTTTTTTTATTTTTCAAATCGAATTGGGGATTTAATTATGAAAGCCATTCAAATATATAGGGTTTTACTTTTCAGCGTCTTATTCCTGGTGGTAAACGCGACTTTTTCCATGGCGGAGGACGAGGCGTCCGGCGGGGGGGATTCCTCCCAAAAGGAGCTCAAAAATCTTAAAAAGGAAATATCCAAACTCAAGAAATCCTATCGCCAATTAAATAAAAGAATGATCCGGAAACCTCGTACGGATTTCGATCTCCCTAAACTTCAAATTCGTGGGTTTGGACACCTTCAATACGATTACAAAGCCACCAAGACAATATCAAGGAACGGTTTCAGTAATAATTTTACTAACGGAGGGGTGGATTTATTCATCACTTCCCGGATCGCCAGTAAATTGAGCTTCCTCAATGAAACGGTCTTTGAGTTTGGGGAGGATGGAGCCAATGTTCTCGATGTCGAACGAGTGTTACTGAAATATGAGGCGACGAATTGGTTCAATGTCTCTCTCGGCAGGGGCCATACCGCCTTGGGGTACTGGAACCAACGGTTTCATCACGGGCGCTGGCTTTACACCACGGTGGACCGGCCTGTTCTCTACTCTTTTGAAGACGATGGCGGAATTTTGCCCGTCCATTTTGTCGGATTGGAATTTTCCGGGAACTTGGACTCCGGCATTGGGGGTTTAACTTATGTGGCCAATGTCGCGAACGGCAGGGGCCGAATCACCGATGAAGTCCAATTGACCGAGGATGACAACGATAGCAAAATGCTCAGCTTCATGTTCAGCTTTGAACCGGATTTCCTGCCTGGATTTGGATTTGGAGCAAATATTATAGGCGATACCATCCCCAACAACCCGGGATTGGGGCGTCCCATAGAGGTTGACGAAAGAATCTACGGCACCCATGTCTTCTATATCGACGAAAAAATTGAACTTATCGGTGAATTCCAATTCATTGAGCATTCTACCGCCACCGTAAAAACCCACTCCGGCGGATATGTCCAATTCGCATACACCTTTTTCAATAAGTACAAACCCTATTATCGATACGATGTGATCGATATTGATTCGGCAGATTCGTTTTTCGCGGAAACCGGGGCGGAAGATACCGTTCAACACACCCTTGGAGTGCGAATTGAATGGTTTCCTTTCGCGGCGCTCAAACTGGAATACCGCAACAAGGATTCTGATTCTATTTCTTCCGATGAAGCTACCGCGCAGATTGCCTTTGCGTTTTAAAACCTTTGAAATCGACCCAGGATCATGGCTCTAAAACTCCCAGGATCATGGCTCTAAAACTAAAGAACAGTTCCATGAGGGGAAAAACAGCGATAAATTCCAATAATTCTAACTGCCAATTTTTCAATGTTAATTTCAATAACATATTGAGAAATTTATTCTTATCTAATATCCTAAGTAAGGAAAGAGAAAATGAATAAGAAGATCAGGAGGGGGGCAAAGAAGTATTTTTTCGCCATTTGTTTGAATGTTTTAAGTTTGTTCTTGTCTCAATCGTCGAGCTTGAGCTATGCGGGAAATATTGTAGCCATCGTCAATAAGGACAATCCCGTTTCCAGTTTGGCCGTGAAAGACCTGGAAAACCTATATAAAGGCAAAAAAAAGCAATGGGTAGGAGGGCAAGAAGTGGTTTTGTTTCTGCCGCCTTCCAAGAGCGAGGCTATGAAAACTTTGGCCTCAAAGGTCTTTAAAAAGGGGAGCGCCCTGGCAGTGTCCAAATTCTATCTCAAGGCGGTTTTCCAGCAAAAATTCGCGGCGCCTCCGCAATCGGTATCCGGGGCGGAAGATGCGGCCGAGACAGTTGCTGGCGAACCGGGAGGAATTGCCTTGGTTGATTCCAGCGAAATCACCGACAAATCATCCATCAAAATCATCAAAATAGACGGTTTATAACAAAATCCTGTATATGGAAAACTCCCTTTAAACCCTAAAGGATTAAATTATGTCCATTAAAACCAGGTTGATCTTGTTCGTTATGATTATTTTGATTGCCTTTTCCGGGTTTAGTTTTTTCTATTACCCAAAGGTCATGAAAGAACAAGCCATGACCACCCTGGAAAATAAATTGAAAAGCATGGCTGAAATGATCGCGCTGGGAGTAGGGATTGGACTGGGTTCGCAAGATTTTGCCGCCGTCAATGAGGCTTTGAATTGGGCCAAAAGAGACAAGGATTTGGCCTATCTGGGAGTTTTTGATTCGGATAAGGAAGGACTGGCCGAGGTCAACAAGAATAACTTGAAAATGAATTTTAATGAGTTGTTGGAGTTGAAGGAACCCAGGGAAATCAATGGCAAGTTATTTTTCACCGCGCCGGTTAACTTCAAGAAGGAGAATTTTGGAAATCTGATCCTGGGCCTGTCCCTGAAAAATCTTGAAGCAAATATTTCGGAAAAACGGATGACCACCTTTTACCTCTGCCTTTCGTTGCTGATTTTTGGCACGGTCCTGACATTTTTCTTCAGCGGTCATCTGGTAAAACGGCTAAAAAAAATCATGGGAGTGATCGAGAAACTGGCTCAAGGCAACTTAAAACAAGACCCCATAACGGTCATTTCCTCCGATGAAATTGGACAGTTGGGTCATGCATTCAACAATCTGCTCACCCAACTGAAGGCTCTCGTCCTGCAAGCGGAAGAGCTGGCCCGTGGAAAAATAAATTCTGGAAAAGTGTTGCAACGAATTGAAAGCGGCATGGATTTCGAAGCCGCCGCGGAATGGGAAAACGGCCATGAGGCGGGACATCGGGGGGATTTGGCGGAAGCTTTCAATAATCTGACTAAAACCATGAGAAAGCTCACCGTTCAAGCCGTGGCGATTTCCAGTGACGATCTGGGAAACCCCGTCTTGAAAACAAAAATATCCGGGGAATTGGGAGACGCTTTCGCCAAAATGAACACAAAAATGAAATGGTTCGCTTCACAGGCCAACTTCATCGCCTCAAATGATATTAATAACGAAAAACTTAGCGATAATTCGACAGGAACGATGGGAACCTCCATGGCAACGATGGTGAAAAATCTGCGGACGTCCAGAAATGAAATGGCCCGCCTGGTGGCCATGGTGGAACAATCTTCCACCAGTGTGATGTTCGCGGATCAGGATTTAATCCTCCGATACCTGAACCCCGCCGCCATTAAAGGGTTTAAAACCATTGAATCTATTCTTCCGAAAAAAGCCGATGATCTGCTTGGAAATTCAATAGACATTTTTCACAAGAATCCGGAACAGGTCCGAAAAATTTTATCCGATCCCAAAAACCTGCCCTACAGGGCCACCATTGAAATAGGAGATGAAAAAATCGACCTGCTGGTCAATTCCATTTTTGATGATGACGGTCATCCCTTGGGAATGATGGGCCATTGGGAAAGGGTCACGGAAAAAGAGAGGATGCGCCAGCGGGAGATTCAAACCAATGCCAGCATTCGAGAGATCATGGAGCAAGTGACGGGGATCGTTCGGGACCTGGGAGCTTCTTCCGAAAAACTCACGACGGTGAGCGATGAGATGGGGGATAACTCTCAAAACACGTCCTTAAAAGCGGGTGAGGTCTCCGCCGCGGCCGATAATATCAGTAAAAACGTTCAAACGGTGGCAACGGGAACCGAGGAGATGACCGCAAGCATCAAGGAAATCGCCGCCAATGCAAGCACGGCCGCCCAGGTCGCCGCCAATGCAGTTAAGGGCGCGGAAAACACCAATCTGATCGTGAATAAGTTGGGGGTTAGCAGCGGCGAAATCGGAGAAGTCGTCAAGGTCATCACCTCGATCGCGGAACAAACAAATCTACTGGCGCTCAACGCCACGATAGAAGCCGCCCGCGCGGGTGAGGCGGGAAAGGGGTTTGCCGTAGTCGCCAACGAGGTCAAAGAACTCGCCAAGGAAACAGCAAAAGCCACCGAAGAAATCGGTAAAAAAATTGAAACCATTCAATCCGATACTCAACAGGCGGTGGAAGCCATCACCAGTTTTACCCAGATCATTGACCGGATTAACGATATTTCCAACACGATTGCCAGTGCCGTCGAGGAGCAAAGCGCCACCGCTAATGAAATGAGCCGCAATGTTCAGTCCGCCGCAAAGGGAAACGTGGAAATCGCGAAAAACATGGGTGTCGTGGTTCAGGCCGCGGAAAACACCAAGGACGGAGCATCCGAAACCCAGAACGCGGCGCGGGAACTGGTTCAAATGGCGGAGTCATTAAAAACCCTGGTGGGCAAGTTCAACCAGGTTTTGTAAGGAATTTTGAAAAAACCGGGATAATTTTGGTCAGGTATCCCATCCTCTCCTGCGGACGCATGAGGAATGCCCCCCTCCCCCCTCCCGGGACCGCTCCGCCATAACTCTTCCTCAAAGATGCTCCATGGAGGCTTTTCCTAGGGGATAGACGTTGAACCCGATTTCAAACAGTTTCTTGTGGTCGAGAAGGTTTCTTCCATCAAAAATAAAGGCGGGTTTTTCCATGGTTTGGTAAATTTTTTTATAATCCATGGTCTTGTATTGCCGCCATTCGGTCAACAGGGCGATGGCGTGGGCTCCTTTCGCCGCTTGATACGGGTCGTCCACGAATTCCACAGCCCCTTCCACCCCCTTCAAATCGAAGCGGGCGTTCTCCAGGGCATGGGGATCGGTGATATTTAGAAAAGCCTTTTCCTCCATGAGACGTTTACAGATGTAAATCGCCGGAGCGTCACGAGTATCGCCTGTATCGGGTTTGAAGGCAAAACCGAAGACTGCGATTTTTTTCTCCACCAGCGAATTGAACATTGCCCGCAAGATACGTTTGACAAACCGTTCCATCTGAAAATCGTTGATAGTAACAACTTGTTTCCAGAATTCGGCGACCTCCTCCAACCGGTAATATTCGCAGAGATAGACCAGATTCAAAATATCCTTTCGGAAACAGGACCCTCCAAAGCCCACTCCCGCCCGCAGAAATTTACGGCCGATCCGGGAATCCTGGCCGATGGCGTTGGAAACCTCTTCCACATCGGCTTCGGTGGCCTCGCATATGGCAGAGATGCTGTTGATGGACGAGATGCGCTGGGCCAGAAAGGCGTTGGAGGCCAACTTGGAAAGTTCACTGCTCCAAAGATTGGTCGTGATCAGTTTTTCCCGGGGCACCCAATGCAGGTACAACTGCATCAATTCGTTCCGGGCGGAAATGCCCGTGGGGCTGTCCTTGGACCCGATCAGGACGCGGTCTGGATTTTCCATATCGGCGATCGCGGTACCCTCGGCCATGAATTCAGGATTGGAAAGAATTTCGAACCGCACGGAGTTGTTCCCGGAATGCAGGATGGTCTCCAGGGTGTGAGCGGCGCGAACGGGGATGGTGCTTTTCTCGACAACGATCTTGTTGGACGTTGCGTTCTGCTTGATACGCCTGGCTGTATTTTCGATATACTGCAGATCGACCGCTTTCCCCGCCCCTTCCCCAAACATCTTGGTCGGCGTGTTGACGGAAACGAAAATGATATCCGCTTCGGCGATTTCCCTGTCGATATTGGCGGAAAAAAACAGATTTTTACCGCGCACTCTTTCGATCCGCTCTTTCAATCCCGGTTCGTAAATCGGCAATCGGTCGGAATTCCATGCATCGATGCGGGCCTGGGAAACATCGACCACCGTCACTTTACATTCGGGGCATTTGTTGGCAATGACTGTCATGGTGGGTCCGCCAACATATCCCGCCCCTATGCAGACAATTTTCTTGTTAAATCGGGTTTCCACCATATTCAATCCCAAACCGGACTCTGATGCGAAAAAAAGAGGCCTGTGCCCCGTTTAGGGGGGCCAGACCTCTTGATATTCCAGGGTCTCAGTTATTTTGTCTTATATTTGAAGGTTTTCTTTTTGTAGTTATAAGGCATGGTCTTCCTATTGAAGAGAAGTTTACCCTTCTTGACCAAAAAGTCTTCGATAACCAAAGGAGTCTTCTCGGACTGAGCCACTTCCTTGGCGCGATCCTTCACTTTTTCCAGTTTCTGATCCTGGTTGTCCTCGTTCCAGTATTTGTCCTTCTGATGGACTTTCTTTTTGCGTTCCTCAAAGTTGAACTTGTATTTATCCGCCAGGGAAGGTTGAAATGGCGTCCTTTTGTGAGTGTGGCACCGGGTGCAGACGTTGGCGTAATCCCACCGTTGCCCGTACTTTTCCGTATCGGCCTTATGAAAATCGCCCTTGGTGTTTTTCATGACCACACGGAACTGCGCGCCCCCCGCCACGGAATGGCACATCTCGCACCCCACTTGCTCCAGGTTCGGCTCATCGGGATCAATGGGCGTACTAATATCCTTGCCTTTCTTGTTTTTGGTACCCGCCGGCTTGAATCCGCCCGGCTGACGGTAACCGGTGGTATGGCACCGCAGACAGAGGGGGTTGGTGGTGTAATCTTTATCGGGATCCAACTTGGCGCGTTTTTTCGCTTTCACCCTCTCACCCGGCTTTAACAAGGTGTACGTGTGGCCGTGGGGAGATTGGACCCAAGCTTGATAGTATGCGTCGTGGCAACTGCCGTTGCATTTGGTCGCGCCAACGTAAGACGGCTTTTTGGGGATTTTCTTTTTTTTCTTTTTTCTCGCGTCAGCATCCCCGGATGCACTCAAAACTACTGACACAGCAAGCAAAATCAAGCCAAAAATCTTAAGAGTTTTCCTCATTACTCCCTCCCAGGAACGGAATGGCGGCTGCAAGAAAATGTTTTCGAGCAAAAGAACGCAGGAAGCATAATATAAAACCTTAAGCGGGTCAATAACAAATTCGGTTAAGTGCTTGTAAATACGCTATCCATAACTGATTTCGCCGCGGCGCCCTCTTTGCCCGCTGCGGCCGGTTTTTGTTTATTGGATTTTCCGGTCTCCTGAGCTCCATTCCCAGGCCTGACGGCGGGTTCCCTCGCTTGAAAATTGCTTTTTTCCGGACCCAACGATCCTGGGCAACGGTTTGATTTGCAATCTGGTTAATTTTTATGAATAATTTTTGTATTCTGGACTCATTGCTTTTTGTCTAACCCGGGCTGGCACACCCATCCTCGGAGGTTCCCTCATAAATTTTAATTTGAAGTTATCGGATTTCGATTTCCACCTGCCGCAAGACCGGATCGCCCAGCAACCCGCCCCCATCCGGGACCAGTCGCGGTTAATGGTGGTGAACCGTGCCACCGGGGCCATTACCCATGACATCTTCTCGAATCTGCCCAAGTACCTGGTAGATCACCCGCTGATGGTATTCAACAACACCCGGGTGATTCCCGCCCGGCTCCGCGGTCAAATCAAGGGCTCTGGCAGGGAGGTGGAACTGCTCCTGACCAGGAAAATAAAACCACCGGATACCTGGGAGGCCATGATAAAGGGGCTAGGCCGGTTGAAAACGGGAACGGAAATCATTTTCGCGGAGGGAAAACTCACCGGGGTTTTAATGGATAGAAAGGGGGAGCGAGGGATTCTGCGCCTGTCCTGTTCCGAAAACACGCTGTCGGTTTTGGACGAAATTGCCGATATGCCGCTTCCTCCCTATATTCACCGGGGGTCTCAGGACAACTCCCAAGTCCACAAAATGGACCGGGAACGGTACCAGACGGTATACGCCGCACGTGAGGGCGCCATAGCGGCACCCACCGCGGGGTTCCATTTCACGCAAAACCTGCTCGATGAAATCGGCGCTGGAAGGGCCGACCTGGCTTTCCTGACTCTTCATGTAGGACCGGGAACCTTTCTTCCCATCCGTGAAGAGGACATCACCCGGCACAAAATGGAACCGGAATTCTTTCATATCTCCAGGGAAACTTTCAATCGGATCCGTGAAGCAAAAAGGGGGGGACAAAGGATTTTATCGGTGGGAACCACTACAACCCGCACATTGGAATCGATAAACCTGGAAGGACTGGTTGCAGAGGATGTTTCAGGTTGGACGGACCGGTTTATTTTTCCAGGGCAAAGATTTCGGACGATCGATCAATTGCTTACCAACTTTCACTTGCCCAAGTCCACGCTCTTTCTTTTGGTCTGCGCTTTTTCAGGGAGGGACCTCATGCTGCGGGCGTACCAGGAGGCCATTCAAAATAATTACCGGTTTTTCAGCTATGGTGATTCCATGCTGATCCTTTAAAAAGGTGTTCAGGTCCTACTTTCTTGAACAGGACCCGATATTCCAACCGTCAGGATTCGTCATTCACGGCCTGTTTAAAATGCTTTCCGGATTTAAAGCGAACAACCTTTCGGGCGGTGATCTCCGCTTCTTCACCCGTCTTGGGATTCCTGCCGACCCGCTTGGATTTCTGCCTCACCTGAAACGTTCCGAACCGGCGCAAAATCACAGGTTCGCCATGACCCAGCGATTCTTTTATTAATTCGATAATCGTTTCAACCGCCTCTTCGGCCTTGGCCCGGGACAAACTCGCCCGGGATGAAACTTGATTAATAATATCTTGCTTAGTCATGGCCCCTCCTTAAGACTGAGAATTGACATTTATCCAATTTATAAATATTAACCGGTACCTTTGGATTCTGATTTAATTATGGGGATTGAACCGGATCAAACATCATTACTCAAACCACTGGAACAATCTTTTTACACTCAATCTACCGATCTCGTACGAGTAAAATGGGTGCTTCTGCTTTTCAAAAATTCTTATGTATGGATCCTAATCAGATAAGTGGTATTCCTCCAAAACGCAATTCTGCTCGTCGAGAAAATTCCCATAAACTTTTCAAAGGGTGATGTAACTACTCTACCATTTATATTAAAAATTTCAATATCTTATTGAGTTTTTTTGCGGATTTTTCTTATGCCAATATTTTTCAAATAATTAACATTAAAAAAATTTAATTAAAATAAAAATATTCTGGCTCAACAGAACTTATTGAAAAACCATGATTTAATTAAAATGGGCGGCAAAGCGAGTGAAACGAACCCGGAAAATTAGCTATTTATTTGATTTTTAAGGAATTATTTATTTTTTCCGGTTGGGCGGGGGAATCCATCTTTTTGGAGGGGAAGACAGAAATCATGAGTTCGGGCCATCGAGCCGGCGGGGAAAATTACTTTTTTTCTCGAACTATTTTATAGACGGTCTCACCCGGTTTGACCAGATTCAGTTTTTCACGGGCTATTTTTTCTATGGCGAGGGGATTCGATTTCAGGGCCTCGATTTCCCTGCGGAGTTGATGGTTTTCTCGGGCCAGGGCCTCGTTACCTTGCTGGAGCTTTCCGATTTGTTCCCGAAATTCGAAAACGGTGAGGATTCCATTTTCATGGAAGACGGCAACGATGATCATCAATACGAAAAATGTGAAACTCAATAATAGGATTCGATGATATTTGGTCATTGCGCGTTAGTCCCAGCCCAAAATCAAGAAGAGAGGTTGAGGTTATAAAAAACTTTTTTCCCCCGGTAAACCGCGGTATCTCCCAGAATTTCTTCGATCCGGAGCAACTGGTTGTATTTGGAGACCCGGTCCGAACGGCAAAGCGATCCGGTTTTGATCTGGCCCGCGTTGACGGCGACCGCGATATCGGCGATGGTGGTATCCTCGGTTTCGCCGGAACGATGGGAGATCACCACGGTATATCCCGCACGGCGGGCCATTTCCACCGCGTCCAGGGTCTCGGTGAGGGTGCCTATCTGGTTGACTTTTATCAGAATGGAGTTTGCCACCTTCTCCCGAATCCCCTTCGCCAGGATCTCGGTATTGGTGACAAAGATATCATCGCCGACGATCTGTGTGGTTTCGCCAAGTGTCTGGGTCAGTCGCTTCCAACCGGACCAATCGTTTTCGGCCAATCCATCCTCGACGCTGATAATGGGATATTTCTGAACCAGTCCGGTAAGGTACTCGATCAATTCATCAGAGGACAGCCGGGATTTCTTTTCCGCGGCGAGCACATACTTTTTGTTGGTAAGTAATTCGCTCGCGGCGACATCGAGGGCCAGGAAAACGTCCTTTCCCGCCCGGTAACCCGCCGCTTTCACCGCCTGTAAAAGAATCTCGATCGCCTGTTCGTTGGATTCCAGATTCGGGGCGAATCCCCCCTCATCCCCCACCGAGGTATTGTAATTGTTTTTTTTCAAGACCCCTTTCAGGTGGTGAAAAATCTCCACTCCCATCCTAAGGGCCGTCGAGAAGGTTTTGGCGCCCGTAGGAACGATCATGAATTCCTGGATATCGACATTGTTGTCGGCATGCTGTCCGCCGTTGAGGACATTCATCATGGGAACGGGTAATTCCTTGGCATTGGTTCCTCCCAGATACTGGAAGAGGGGCAAGTCCAGTTCATCGGCGGCGGCTTTGGCCACTGCCAGGGAAACCCCCAGGATGGCGTTGGCACCCAGTTTATTTTTGTTCTTAGTGCCATCCATCTCCACCATTAACTGGTCAATCAGAACCTGTTCGGTCACCTCGATGCCGGCTATCTCCGGGGCGATTTTGTCGTTTACATTCTTGATCGCCTTCAGGACCCCCTTGCCCACGTATTTTTTGGGATCCGCGTCCCTCAGTTCGACCGCCTCGCGCGACCCCGTGGAGGCTCCGGACGGAACGGCGGCCCGCCCCGCGCTCCCATCGGCAAGGAAGACTTCCACTTCAAGGGTGGGGTTGCCCCGCGAATCGAGGATTTGCCTGGCTTTGATTTCGCTGATTTCGCTCATTGTCTGTGTTCCATGGATGGGTCAGCCCCTCGCCTGTTTCAATGCAAGGAGGTTGGCCTCGATGGTTTTCCCAATATCCTCTTCGGTATGGACCGCGGACATGAAACCCGCTTCAAACTGCGACGGCGCGATGTAGACCCCCGCTTCCAAAAGGGCATTGAAATAACGTTGAAAGAATCCGGTATCGCAGGATTTGACAGAAGTGAAATCCACGATCTTCCGATCGGTAAAAAACATCGAAAACATCGACCCCACACGCGTCAACTTCGCCGGGATTCCCAGTTTTTCAGTGTTTTCCCCAAAACCCTGGCACAACTTGCGGGATTTCTCTTCCAGGTCCCGATAAACCCGATCATCGGACAACAGGTCGAGCATCACGTTTCCCGCCGCCATGGCCAACGGATTCCCGGAAAGGGTGCCTGCCTGGTAGATGGACCCCTGGGGTGCCACCTGGTCCATGAACTTTTTCGCTCCGCCGTAAGCCCCCACCGGCAACCCGCCCCCGATAATCTTTCCCAGGCAGGTGAGGTCGGGTTGAATGCCGTATAGTTTCTGCGCCCCTCCCAATGAAACCCGGAACCCGGTGATGACCTCATCAAAGATCAAAAGAGCGCCGGCCTGTTGGGTCACTTCCCTCAGGGTCTCCAAAAACCCCGCCTGGGGGGCCACGACCCCCATATTCCCGGCGACGGGTTCCACGATGAGGCAGGCTATTTCCCCACCCTCACGGCCGAAGAGGTCCCTTACCTGCTGGGCATCGTTAAAGGGAAGGGTGAGGGTATTCTTGGCCAGGCCGGCGACGATACCGGGGCAATCAGGGATCCCCAGGGAGGCCAGCCCCGATCCGGCCTTGACGAGCAGGCTGTCGCCGTGCCCGTGGTAGCATCCCTCGAATTTCACGATTTTATCCCGTCCGGTGATCCCGCGTGCGAGCCGGAGGGCGCTCATGACCGCCTCCGTGCCGGAATTGACCATCCGCACCACCTCGATGGAGGGAACAGCCGCAACGACCTTCTCGGCCAGCGTAATCTCCTGCTCCGTGGGCGCCCCGAAACTGGTGCCCAGAACCGCCTGACGGTTCACCGCCTCCACGATCCTCGGGTGAGCGTGGCCGAAGATTAATGGTCCCCATGAGGACACGTAGTCGATAAATTCGTTGCCATCGGCATCGGTGACCCGAGTTCCCCGGGCTTTCTGAATAAACAGGGGATGGCCGCCCACGGCTTTAAACGCCCGGACGGGACTGTTCACGCCTCCCGGAATAACTTTCAAGGCCCTGGCAAACAGTTTTTCGGATTGAGATCGGTTCACAGGGATTTCCCGAATAAAATGGAAAGTTCTTCTTTTAATTTGGGGGAGCGGACCTTAGGATCAGTCACAATGGCGTTTTCAGCCGCCGTTCCGCACTGGCAGCCTCTTTCGGCGGGAAGCCGGGGAACCATTTCGCGGACCACGCTTTGCGCGGCTTCGACATTTTTATGCATGATTTCCATCACCGCTTCCAGGGTGACGGGTTCTTCCTCGATCCGCCAGCAATCGTAATCGGTGACCAGGGCGAGGGTGGCGTAACAGAGTCCCGCCTCCCGGGCCAGCTTGGCCTCGGTCACGTTGGTCATCCCAATCACATCCACCCCCCATTGCCGGTAGAGGTGGGATTCGGCCCGGGTGGAAAACTGCGGACCCTCGATACAAATGTAGGTTCCGCCCTCATGAACGGGGGGACCCGCCTTGCGGGCCGCCTGGGTCAACACCCGGGCCATCTCCGGGCATATCGGATCAGAAAATCCCACATGACCCGCGAGCCCGGTGGTGAAAAATGTGCTGACCCGGCGATGGGTCCGGTCTATGAACTGATCGGGCACCGCGAAGTGACCGGGTTGGATCTCCTCCTTCATGCTGCCTACCGCACTGACAGAAACGATCCGTTCCACCCCGATCTTTTTCATGGCGAAGATGTTGGCCCTAAAATTGATTTCGGAGGGCGGAATCGCATGCCCCTGCCCATGACGGGGCAAAAACGCCACCCGAACGCCCGACAATTCCCCGAGAATCAACTCCGCCGAGGGGGCGCCATAAGGCGTTTCAACGGAACACTCCTCCAATATCTTCAACTCCTTCATTTGGTACAAACCGCTGCCGCCGATGATCCCCAGGGCCTTGTCCGCCATCATGCATCTTTCTTTAAAAAATGTTTCAATCGGGAAGGTTGAACCTCAATACGCAAAGATCCCCAACCGGAGAAAAGAATTCCGCCCGGTCCGACACCGGGTCTATTGTTCGATTCCACTGGGACTCGGCTTGATTTTTTCCGCCTGCTTTAAAAGGAATTTGAGTTCCGAGATCTGGTCGCCTGCCAATCGCAGGGCCGCTTCTTCCTGTTTCAAGCTCTGGATCTTCATGTCCACGTCTTCGGCCATCAGTTTCAGATTGCTCAAGCGCTTATCGACATCATCCAGCAACCGGATTTTATTATTGAGCGTGTCAATTTTTGATTCCGCCTCCTCGGTGATGGAGGTGAGCTTTTCGATGTTGATGTTAATTTTATTCAAGTTCTCTTTTTCGCGGTCGATGCGTTCCTTTTCCGCGAACACCCGGTGGATCACCATGTCGAGCTTGGATAGGGCTTCCTGCGTGTCGCGAATTTTATCTTCACTGGAGGCGACCTGCTTGATCCTCGTTTCGACTTGAGTCACCATGGTGCTCAATTGTTCAATTTTCTTTTCGGAGTGGATGATGAATTCTTCTTTGTCATCCAGGGCTTCCTGCCTGGCATTCAGCTCCTTCATTTTATTGTTGAGTTCATTGATTCGATTATCGATGCTCTGGACCTGGTCCTTATCCTTGGATAGGGTCTCGATCTTGTTCTCGAAGTTTACGATGATCTGGCCCAGATCCGCGCGGATATGATCGATTTTATTGATGTCTTCCTTCGCCTCCTGTAATTCCTTGAACTTGCTGCGCAACTCTATTTCGAGGATGCTCTGTTTTGAGGCCAAGTTGTTCATTCTCTTTTCCTGGTCGTCGATGGCGGCCTTTTCCTTGGCGATATCCAGGATTTTCTCCTCCACTTCGTTGGCCATGTATTTCAGCCCTTCCAGTTTCTGGTCGATTTTTTCCAGGAAGTCGATTTTCTTGCTCACCTTGGCGATTTTTATATTCGCTTCCTCAATGAAAAAATCCAGACCATCGACCTTTTTCTCCATCTTTTCGATCAGGGTTTTCCTCTGCATCTGGGTTTCCATCTTGACATCGAGGCTGATGACCATCGAACTCAGATCGTTGATCTTTTTATCCACCTGGTCGACCAGGTTCTGCTTGCGAATGACCTCATCCATTTGCAGGCGGGTGGACTCGTTGATCTCCTCGATTTGCTTGAGTATCACCGCGATGGAATCCACCTTTTTAATTTCATCATCCAAACGCTTGACTTTCTGCTCGGCCTCTTCGGCCATGACGTTGAACCGGTTCATCTTGTCGTTGGCGATATCGATGTTTTTCATCTCCTCCTTCAGCAACATCATCTTGTTACTCAAGTTATCCATGAGAAAGGAATTCAGCTTGTTGATCTTTTCCTCGGTTTTCTCGATGGAGGCTTTTTCGTCCTGAATCCGGGAGATTTTAGTTTCCACATCCACCGACAGCGCGTCGAGGTCTCTCAACCGCCCGCTGATGCTGCGGATCATTTCATTTTTAACGGAGATGTTCTTCGATTCGATTTTCAGGTCGCGGATTTCCTGGTCGAGCCGGTTCAGGGATTCGTTGGTTTCGCGGACGAGGTGGCTTTTTCCCAGAAGCTGGTCGTAGTCTTCCTGAACCGTTTCCAGGATTCGCCGCAATTCCTCAGTATCCTTCGCGTAGCTTTTGATCACTTCCTTTTCTTTCAGAATCTGACCATACCGGGACTCCAGTTCCTTAAGGGTCACCTTCATTTCGGACACCTTGGCGGAACCCGTTTTCATCATCTCCTTGAATCCCACGACTTCTTCCACCCGGCCGGAAACCTGGTCGAGCATATTTTCAAGCCGATTGATACCGCGGTCGGCATTTTTGATCAGTTTATTTTCTTCCTTGAGTTTCTTGATCTTTGAATCCATGTCCCAGATCAGGACATTGAGCCGGCCGGCGTCTTCGTTGGCTTTTTCAACGATCCCTCTCTGTTGATGCAGGCTCTTGATCTTGTGGTCGATATGTTCGGTGAGCAAATGCAGCTCGTCCAATTCCCGTTTGAGCACCTTGTAATTGGACTCGAGTTCCTTGGAGATGCGCTGAAAATCGCGCACCCGAACATCCACGGTTTTGATTTCCTCGAACCGATTCTGCAGATGGTCGAGTTTTTTCAGCGTATCCGGAACCTGGCCGCTGATCTTGTCGAAATAATGCTTTCTTTCATCCAGATCCTCGGATTTCTGCTCAAAATACTCGACGAGCATTTGCAGATTTTTCCGCTCTTGCGCGGCGACTTCTAATAACTCTTTGAAATCATTAGCATTAAATCCTTCGGGAGAAGCTGGGTTGGTTTTTCCCGAGGTTTCTTCAGGATTTCTTGTTTCAGGATCGTTTGGCATGGCTGGACCCCTGGAAGAAGGTTGGGGAAGGATGTTTTTGAACTCGGCTTGGTTCCTCTAAGTTGCAATTAAATATAAACTTGCGGCGCGGACTTTGTCAAGGTTATGTCCCGTTGCCAAGACCCGGGTTCTCCAGGCTTGGATAAAATTCCCGGTTCAGGATCGATGCAGCAGGAGTT
This sequence comes from Nitrospinaceae bacterium, assembly GCA_046754465.1. Lineage (GTDB taxonomy): Bacteria > Nitrospinota > Nitrospinia > Nitrospinales > VA-1 > JBHHVU01. Next base: position 37,965 of record JBHHVU010000001.1, read on the forward strand.
CGGCGATTTGCACCGCATTCAAGGCCGCTCCCTTTCTCAGATTATCGGCGACTACCCAGAAGTTGATCGCGTTTTCCTTTGATAAATCGTCTCGTAATCGCCCCACGAAAACGTCATCCCGGCCTTCCGCATCGACGGCTAGAGGATACTCATTTTTTTCCGGCCCGTCCACCACCCGCAGCCCAGGATAATTGGACAACAGGTCTTTTACTTCCCGGGCGGACAGGGGCCGTTCAGTTTCCACGTTCACGGATTCGGAATGGGAATAAAATACCGGCACCCGCACCGCGGTCGGGGAAATCTGGATGGATTCATCTTCCAGAATTTTTCGCGTCTCGTGAACCATCTTCATTTCTTCCTTGGTATAACCGTTCTCCAAAAAAACATCGATGTGAGGAAGACAGTTGAAAGCAATCTGGTGGGGATAGACCCTTTTCTCAACGGGCTTATCCTCCAGAACGTTTTGGGATTGCGCCACCAGTTCGGAGATGGCTTTCTGACCCGACCCGGACACCGATTGGTAGGTGGAGACCACCACGCGTTTGATGCGGTATTTCCGGTGAATCGGGTGCAGGGCGAGAACCATCTGAATGGTGGAACAATTGGGATTGGAAATGATTCCGGAATGGCCATCCACCGCATGCGGGTTGACCTCCGGAACAATCAACGGAACATTTTTTTCCATGCGGAAAGCGCTACTGTTGTCGATCACCACGCAGTTGGACTTCACCGCGCAGGAGGCGAATTGACGGCTGATGGACGCTCCCGCGGAAAACAGCGCCAGGTCGACTCCCTGGAAAGAATTTTCGGTGAGTTCCTTGACCACCACCGGCTCCCCCCTGAAGGACAGCGTCTGGCCCGATGAGCGCGAGGAAGCCAGCGGTTTCAGGCGGGCGACGGGAAAATCCCTTTCCTCCAGAATGGAAACCATCCGGCGTCCCACCGCTCCCGTAGCCCCCACCACCGCAACCTGATACCGTGATTTTTTCTCAAGATTCACTTTTTTTCCAATTCCTCCAGGACGAGGTCGCCCATGGCGGTGGTCCCCACTTCTTTCATTCCCCGGGACATAATATCGCGCGTGCGGAAACCCCGGTTCAGAACCGATTCCACCGCCGCCTCGATCCACGTCCAGGGTTCTTCCCGATTCAAGGAGTATTTAAATAGCATTCCCACGGAGAGAATAGTGGCCAGCGGGTTGGCATGCCCCTGGCCCGCGATGTCCGGCGCGCTTCCGTGAATGGGTTCGTACATACCGGTACTGCCGCCCAGGCTGGCGGAGGGGAGCATTCCTATCGAACCGGTGAGCATCGATGCTTCGTCGCTTAGGATATCCCCGAACATATTCGTGGTCAAGATCACATCGAATTGCCGGGGGTTCCGAACCAGTTGCATGGCGCAATTGTCCACGTACATGTGCCGAAGGGATATGTCCGGAAAATCATTATGGATTCGGTCCACCACTTCGCGCCAGAGCCCGGTGGCCTCGAGAACGTTGGCTTTATCGACCGAGACCACGCTTTTGTTCCTTTTGCGGGCCACCTCAAAAGCCATCCGGGCGATACGTTCAATCTCGGCTTCGGTATAAACCAGGGTATTGACCCCTTTGCGGGAACCGTCCGCAAGGGTTTCGATGCCCCGGGGTTCTCCAAAATAAATGCCCCCCGTGAGCTCCCGGACCACCAGGAGGTCCAATCCGCGGACCACTTCGGGTTTCAGGGTGGATGCGTCCGCCAGCGCGGGGAAAATTTTGGCGGGACGCAGGTTGGCATACAGTTTGAGAGAAGACCGCAGGCCCAGGAGCGCCCTTTCCGGACGCAGGGAAAATTCAAGATTTTCCCAACGGTGTCCCCCCACCGCGCCAAGGAGAACCGCGTCGGCCTTTTTCGCCGTTTGCAGGGACTCTTCGGGCAGCGGATGCCCTCCGGCTTCGTATCCCGCCCCACCCACCGGAGCCTCCTCCAACTTGAGCTCAAGATCCAACCGCGAAGCCACCCGCTTCAGAATCTTGACCGCTTCCCTCACCACCTCCGGTCCGATCCCATCTCCAGGCAAAAGCGCAATGGTGAATTCATTTTTCATTCAGGAAGTTCCTTGTAATGGATCGAGACAGGCCGGGGCATCGCACAGGTTTCATCCCGCGCCCCCCAATCTTCGATGGAATGATTCCCTATGGGATACCACGATGCAGAGCGGGGCACGCCGGAGGCGTGAAGTTCCCGCAAGTATATCGGCATAATATCCGTTGTAAATATTTTTTTTTGACTTATCATATTTTTTCCCGTTCCCGGACCGCCTGAAGGCAGCTTTTCCCTTTTGGGGAATGGCCCACGGCCGTAAAACCATCCATTCATTTTCCCCGGTTCCATGATCCATGGTAAAAGCATCGCGGTGGTGATGCCGGCATACAATGCCGAAAAAACCCTGAGGCACACTTACCAGGAAATCCCCCATGAGGTGGTAGATAAAATCATCCTCACTGATGACGCCAGCCAGGACCAAACCGTCCGGGTCGCCCGGGATCTCAATATCCACACCCTGTCTCACCTGAAAAACCGGGGCTATGGCGCCAATCAAAAGACCTGTTACCAGGAGGCCCTCCGGTGCGGCTGCGATATCGTCATCATGTTGCACCCGGATTACCAATACACTCCCCGCCTCATCACCGCCATGGCCTCCATGATCGCCGAGGGGGTGTTTGATGTGGTGATCGGCTCGCGCATTCTCGGGAACCAGGCGATGGCGGGGGGAATGCCGGGTTATAAGTATGTCGCCAACCGCTTTCTCACCCTCATGGAGAACCTGCTCATCGACCAGAAACTTTCCGAATATCACACCGGCTATCGAGCTTTCAGCGCGCAGGTTCTGGAATCCATTCCTCTCCTCGAAAATTCGGACGATTTTGTCTTCGATAACGAGATGCTCCTTCAGGCCATGTTTTTCGGGTACCGGGTTGGCGAAGTGTCGTGTCCCGCCCGGTATTTCCCGGAGGCCTCCTCGATCAGTTTCCGAAGAAGCATCACCTACGGGCTGGGCGTGCTGAAAACCGCCTTGAAGTATTGCCTGGCGAAACGAGGTCTCTCATCGCCCCCGATTTTTGACGCGCAGGGGAAAAAGCTCGAGCCGCGAAATAAATAACTCCTTCTCCCGGGTCCCCAGACCGCAAAAATGGGACTCCTTGAAAATTTACGGCAAAGGATTATATTGTTACGAGAAGTTTAATTTGCAGGTTCGCCATGGATCAAAATGTGAAAAATAAAAAGGATGTTGTAAAGGAAAAATCCAAGGAAAAAAAAGGCAAAACCGAGGATACACTTTGGTCGCGGAGGGAGTTTTTCTCTCTTGCCGGCTGGATGGGATTTATGAGTTCCCTGGGGCTCTCCTCCCTGTATTTTGTGCGTCTTCTGTTCCCCCGGGTCCTGTTTGAACCCTCGCCTGTTTTTCTCGCGGGCAATCCAGAGGATTATACGGTCGGTGAGGTCAGTACCAAGTGGGTCAAGTCGCAGAGGGTTTGGATCGTCCGGGATCATAAGGGAATTTACGCCATCCTGGCAAAATGCACTCACTTGGGCTGTACCCCCCGCTGGTTGAGGACTGAAAACAAATACAAATGTCCCTGTCACGGCAGCGGTTTCACCAAGGAGGGGATCAACTTTGAAGGTCCCGCCCCCCGGCCGTTGGAACGGTTGAAAATTACCCTGGCTCCGGATGGCCAAATCAAAATCGATAAAAGTAAAAAATTCCTCTGGGAAAAAAAGCAATGGGACGATCCCGGCGCCATATTAACCGTTTGAAATCCCTCCGGCCCTCATTTTAGTTCGACAGATCAAGCCCTTCCCTTTTTCACCCTGGAAATTTTACCCTTTTTCAACCCCTTTTGCCCGGCGGCTATTCCCCTCTTTTTATTGTCATAGAATACCTCGACGAGAAAAAGTCCCTGGGCTCTTGCGGTGGGACCGGCGTTTTTCCGGTCGCGGGATTCAAGAATCTCCTTAACCCGCGCGGGCGGGATTTTCCGTTTTCCCACCTGAACCAGGGTGCCCACCAGATTCCGCACCATGTACTTTAAGAATCCGTTGCCGTCGAAATGAAGATGAATGAAGTCCCCTTTTCTGGAGATGTCGATTTTATTCAACTCCCGCACTGGGTTTTTAGCCTCGCAATTGGCCGCCCGGAACGCGGAAAAGTCGTGCCTCCCCTCCAGATAGGTCTTGGCCCGCCGCATCGCCCGTAGATCGAGGGGAAATTGAATGAACCAGCACCGGTGGTGCGCCAGGGCGGAGGGATAATCCCGGTTGAGAATGGTAAAACGGTAAATCTTGCGCACCGCCGATTTTTGCGCATGGAAGTCCCGGGGCACTTCCTCAACCTGTTTCACCACGATGTCCGGAGGCAGCAGACTGTTCAGGGCCATTAAAAACTGGTGACAGGTCATCTCGGATTCCGTCACGAAATGGGCAACTTGGCCCTCGGCATGGACCCCGGAATCGGTCCGTCCCGATCCCACCACGGATGTTTTTTTCTTGGTAATCTTTTGAAGGCATTCCTGAAGAATTTCCTGAATGGTGACGCCGTTGGGTTGGACTTGCCACCCATGGTACCGGGTCCCCTCGTATTCTATGATGAGTTTGATTTTCCGGGTCAACGACGGACGCCTCCGGGGGGTTGATATAAAAAAACGCGTTGCCGGCCTAGCAACGCGTTTTTCTTTTCTTTCTGGCCCGACTCACTACTTTCGGGTCCGTTCATATTTATATATGAACTTAAAATTCTCTCAAACTGGCATTCTCGAAAGGTGGACTCACAGCTCCTATAAAACCTCCTTGAGTTGATGTTAGTCTCAAACCCTCCAAATCCAAATATATGCCTAACGATTGGGATTGCAACTTATTTTTTTCTCGCGAAATTATTTCAGGGGAAACAGATAAGTCTTTTTATTTCAATATATTAGTTTTGAAGCACCGCCGTGAAGGGTTCCGTGCCAACAAGCAGCAAGCCGTCCTGAGCCCGCGTTATCGCCACATAGAGCAGGTTTCGGCTTTCGGGCCGGAGGTGGGGATAATTCGATTCACTAGGTTCGACGATGCACACCGCATCGAACTCCAGTCCCTTTACCTGGTGGACGTTCGTTACGATGACGCCCGGTTCAAAAGAGAACTGGTTGCGATAACCCAGCCTCAGCCCTTCGGGGATCATGTCTCTAAGGTCCTCCTTCAATTCCATGGCCTGCCTGGGATACCGGCAAAGGACCGCAACCAGTTGGAAAGGATCCTGTTTCCTGAGGTCTTGTACCCAATGGGTGATGGTTTCCAGAAGGTCGTCCTTGTCCCTGGCAACATGCCAGACGGGAGGCGGCCCTTTGCGTCCCTCCATGTCCTGCGGTTCCCCCTCGACTCGTTTGGCCAGGGTCATGATCGGGGCGGTGCACCGGTAGGATATTTCCAGGCGGATCAAGTCCTGCTCATCCAGCTCCAGGCAATGGATGATTTTGTCCCAACCGATGAACTTTCTGGAGAAGAGAATCTTTTGGCTCACATCCCCCACGATGGTCATGTGCCGCCGGTCTTCCACGGCATCGATCATGATGGCGAACTCCACGGGACCAAAATCCTGGGCCTCGTCAATCACCAGGTGGTCCAGCAAAGTCCTTTCTCCATTACTGCCGGGCAGCCCTCCGTTTTTCAACTGGATGATCCTCAGGATGAGAGACATGTCAAAGTAATCCAGGGCATGGTTTCGGCGATTCCTGGCAGTCAGCCGGGCTAGGTATTGCAGATGGGACCCGAGCTTGCCGGAGGGTTTCAAATAGGAACGGAGATGAGCTTCATCGGAAAGCAGATCATAAAGATCCCCAATATAATCCTGGAGTTTTTCAAGCTGATTATTTAAAAGGCCGAGGATGGAATGTTTTTCCTTTTCCCGCAAACCTGAGGAGCGGATGTCGTGGATCAAATCGCGGACCCGGGGAAGGATTGCCTTTTCACACCCCTTCCCCCAATTCTCCAGGAACCCGGGATTTTCGGATAGCGCCCGGCGGACGATCCGGCCGGTTTCCTCGACCTGCTTTTCAACCGTTCCGGCGATGACGTGCAGAATTTCTTCCGAGAATTTGATTTCCTCAACGAATCCGGGAAGGTTGTGAAACTTGAAATGGGCTTTCCCCCGGGCCGCTTTGCGGATCATAGACAAAGCCCAATGATTGAAGGTGGTCGTCTCCACTCCATCGATCCCCAGCGAGGGCAGGGTCGAACATATGTATAATTGTAGGGCCTTGCTCATGACCAGGACCCGGGTATTTTTGGGCCGGGCGGGGGAATTTTCCTGGTGCAGCAGCCAGGCCAACCGGTGCAGGGCCACGGTAGTTTTCCCCGATCCCGCCGACCCCTGAATGATCACGGGCTGGTCGGGGTCGGTGGTGATCATCTGAAACTGCTCGCGGGTGATTAAAGAAAGAATGCCGGGAAGCTTTTTTTCGCGGGAACCGATCCCCCGGGACCGGTGGGCGGCAATTTCAGCCTCCACGTCCAACCGTTCCCAACCGTTCTCCCTGCGATGGAAAACCCCTTCCGGGGAATCGATCTGAACCAGCTGTCCCGCCTCGACTTTGTAGGAACGCCGGATCTTGATGCGGCCGCTGCGTTCGCGGTCGTTGATCACTTCGAAAAATTCCTCTCCCTGCCGGTAATTGAAATAAAGGGAGGAAATAGGACCGTTCCGCCAATCCACGATTCCGGAAGGGATGTTGCCCTTTTTCCCGATCAAAAAAGCCACTTCCTGGCCGTCGTCTTCCAGGGTCACCACCCGGCCGAAATAGGGTTCCTGAATCAATTCCATCAAGGTCCGGTCGCTGTCCTTGCGTATACGGAATACCTGGTGGGCCACCGCTTCGTCCGATACCAGGGGCTGCCTCTCTTCGGGGTTCCATTCGTTGACCACCCGCCGGGTCAGTTCCCGGGCCATTCGATTGGCGGAAATTTTCGCGTCGCGTACCTGGGGAAGCTCCTCGCACAAGGACTCTATCGTCTCACGGAAGCGTTGTTCTTCCTCCTCAATGAGCTTTTTGTCTGCTTCGGAAAGTTCCATACTTGCCCTAAAATGGGTGGAACGGCGTCTCCCCGCCCGCGTGGGATTAAAAACTTATTAATTTAAAGGAGAACCTGTTTGAGGGTCAATGATAAATTCAACCCGGTTCGTTTAAATTTTCTCTGGGGGTCACCGGGCAAGGCGGGCGCTCCCTAAAGTAAACCTTTTAAACCCCTGTTTTTTTTTATATGATAAAGATAAAAATTTACCCTGATTATAATTTTTAGCATCTGCATCCAGGAGTCATCATGAAAACATATGAAGATCTGGCGGGTGATGGCGGGTCCAATATCATCGACCAGGTGGTCTCGCAAAGAGAAAAACTGCGCTCCCGGCTGGATAAAATAAAACATAAGGTCGCATTGATGAGCGGCAAGGGGGGCGTGGGTAAAAGCTCCATCACCGCGAATATCGCGGCTTGCCTGGCAGATCGGGGATATTCCGTGGGAATCCTCGATGCCGACCTGAACGGCCCGAGTATCGGACACTTGCTGGGGGTCAAAAACAAACAGAAACTCAAGATCGACGATGAAGGCGTCTACCCCGGGGAGGGTTTCATGGGCATCCGGATCATGTCCATGGACATGCTGGTGGCCAGCCCCGACGCGCCGGTGATGTGGACCGAGGAAAAAGGCGCGACCGCCGTTTGGGTCAGCACCATGGAGTCGACAGCACTGCGGGAATTGCTGGCGGACACCAACTGGGGAGAACTGGATTTCCTCCTGGTCGATATGCCTCCCGGCAGCGACCGGATCGATAATATCCGCGACCTGATTCCGGAACTCGAGGGCGTCGTAGAGATCACCATCCCCTCCCCTCTCTCACAGCACATCGTTTCCAAATCCATCACCAAAAATACCAAGATGGGCGTAAACATCATCGGGCTCATCGAAAACATGGCCTCCTACGTGTGTCCTCATTGCGAACAGGAGGGAAAACTTTTTGAAGGCCAGGACATCCTGGAATTCGCCAAGCGGAAAGGGATTCCCTTCATCGGCAAAATTCCCTTCGACACCCGCATGCCGCGGCAAACCGATTCGGGATCGCTTTTTTACGCCGATCACAAGGATTCCGTTACCGGCAAGGCCATTGCCTCAACCGTGGACTATCTTTTGAACTTTATCGATAAAAATTCCAAAAAGGGGGAGTGATGAAATTCCTTTGTATCCCATGCGACGAGCAGATGGAAACGCAGACCGACGGCATCATGCCGGACGATTCCAAAAACCTCGCCATGAAATTCAAATGCAAAAAATGCGGTCACTCGATCGCCATGTTGACCAATAAATTCGAAACCGAATTCGTGAGCAAGCTGGGCGTGGAGATGGGAGGCGCGTCCGGCGAGGGCAAAGGACCGCTCAGCATGGTGGGTTCTCAACTCGCGGAAGCAAAAAAAGAACTGAGCAAGACCAAACCGGAAGATAACCTCATCTGGACCGAGGAAGCCCAGGAACGCATCAAAAAGGTGCCCTTCTTCGTCCGTAACATGGCCAAAAAGACGGTGATCAATTTCGCGATCGAAAAAGGCGTGACCCTGATCGACGGCAAACTCATGGACGAAGTGCGCGAAAAAGTCGGCATGTAGGCGGCCCCACCGCCGGGGAATAGGCCGGGACCTTTTCTGCTTTCAGTGTTTTTTGAGCAGAGGAAAGGGGAGTGTTTTTTCCGTCTACTGTCTTCGGTCCGCCTTGTTTTTGACAGGATGAACAGGATTAAAATCCTGATTTTTTCTCCCCGTTCCTGAAGGGGGCGGAGTCCCTCCGAAGGCAGATGGACATGCGTAATATGGCGGACCCAGATCAATAGGCGGTCTGGATTGACCTATCTCCCTCCCCCGGTGCGGGGGGATTTTCCCATTTTGAACATCCTGCCGATCCTGTGCCCCCTCTTTCCGTGACCGCCACCGGCGGCCCGTCCCACGGGCGGGCAAGTTGCAGGTGCCGGAGAGATGCAGGCATGAGTAGACTGAACCCTTGCTTGCCCTTCCCCTACGAGGATGAAAAGGACCTCCAGAGGAATCAGTTTCTTTCGTTATAGAGGCTATAGAATTTTCTAATGAACAACGATTGGAAAGAGTTTGAGCATTTAGTCCACCTTATTGAGCAGTCCATATCCCCTGACTCAGTTGTTGAGCATGACGTTTATTTACCGGTGATCGGTTCGCAAAGTGGACGAACCCGACAATGCGACGTGGTAATTCGGTCGGGGCAAAAGCCAAGAGAAACCATCACCATCGTTGAGGTGCAGGATCGAACATCCAAACCCAACATAACCATCTTTGGGGGCTGGATCGAAAAATTAAAGGAGGTCGGTGCTCAACACCTTATCTGTGTCTCCCGCCACGATTTTCCGACCAGCATTAAGGAAAAGGCAGTTGGGCTTGGCAATACTGTTAGATTGATAATGCTCAAGGAGCTTAACGCCGAAAGCATTCCGATTAATATTGTATTCACACATTGTGATTTTGATTTGAAAGAAGTGAAAAAAGCCAGCCTTACCTACTCAAGATCTGAAGTGGAGGAGTTGGGGATAGGGGATGCCTTAAAAAAGAAATGCGAGGATGGTGTTCAGGGTGATTCGAACGAACAATGTTGGTCATTGGATAAAAACGAACTGGTTTCTCTGTACCTTCTTTGCCAGGATTTTTACGTTCGTCCTGATGGGGAGAACGAGGGAGAAGGAAGAATAGTCTTCGATATGAAAGAAGGCCCCGAGCTATTCATGTATTTAGAGGATCATTTTTTCAGGGCTGGTTTGGATTGCAGTTTTTTGTGGACATATGAGGAGACCGAAATACCAATATCGGTTCTTTCTTATGAGCAAAATGAAGCAGGCGTACTCGCGTGGGTCGCTGAGATTTCATACGAATTTCGGACAGGTTTAGTTTCCACCAAGGTTCCTATCGTTAAGACTGATGGGTTATATAGGGTTGATAGTATGCTCGTAAAATTGCCTCCAGAAGTCAGGCTATCGATCAAACTTCGCACCCTGGCATGTCATTCGGATGAAAAGATTTAAACCGCGAAACAGGGAAAGGGTCAGAAACGGAAACGAGTCAAGTCCTTTCTTAGCTACAACTGTAATAGGGTTGGTCTGATTGCCTGGATTTTAAAATAACCTATTAGGGCTATACTTTAATCCTGCCGGTCCTGTCAATCCTGCCCCACCTCAATCCGTCTTTCCGTGGATGGCCCAGTTTCCTCGCAATGAGTCAGCCGCCTCCCCTGCCCTTCCTCCTTGCAATCCTCCGCAAAAACCCTGTCACAATTTTCAAGAATTATACCCTTGACTCCGTACAATGGTACGGGGTGTATATTCTTTACAGGGTGAATTATGAAGACAATGACAATCAGCAAAATCGCAACAGAAGCCGGTGTGGGAGTCGAAACGGTTCGTTTTTACGAAAAAAAGGGTCTGGTCGATCAGCCGCCCAAACCCGCCTCTGGCGGCTTCCGGGTTTACCCGGTTGAAACCGCGGAACGAATCCGCTTTATCCGCCAGGCTCAGGAGCTTGGGTTCTCCCTTCGCGAAATAAAGGAATTGTTGTCCCTGCGGATGGACCCCGCAGCCGATTGCGCCGATGTGCGGGAGCGGGCGCGGGTCAAACTCGACGAGATAACCCGAAAGATCGCGGTCATGAAAGGAATCCAAACGGCTCTTGAAAAACTGATCGCGGCCTGTCCCGGCCAGGGGGCACTGCAGGTGTGCTCGATCATCGACGCTATTGAGGCCCCTAAAATAACCGGGACAGCGTTAAAAAAAAGAAGGAGAAAAAATCATGAATGACAAACGCAAAGTAGAAATCTTCAGTGCCGGATGTGCGGTTTGCGAAGAAGCGGTTTCCGTTGTGAAGCGTCTGGCCTGTTCATCCTGTGTGGTAACCGTGCTGGACATGAAAAACCCGGAGGTCGCTGAAAGAGCAAAAAATCTGGGTATCGCTTCTGTCCCGGCTGTAGTGATTGACGGGCGGCTTGCGGAGTGCTGCGGCCAGGGAATCGATGAAGAAACCCTTAAGGCCGCCGGTCTGGGGCAACCTCTGGGTAATTGAGAATCCCTCAAAACCTTATGGAGATCTGAAAATGTCCTATCATCTGAAAGCCGCTTCGATCATGAAAACCCTGGGGAGCATTCTTTTTGCCCTGTTCCTCGGGGCAGCGGCCGCCGGGGCGCAAGAGGCGAAGGCCGTCTACAAGGTCTATGTCGATGGTCTTTCCTGTCCTTTTTGCACTTATGGCATAGAAAAAAAGTTTAGTACGGTTAACGGTGTTGAAAAAATCGAGGTCGACCTTAAGACGGGGACGACCCTTATCACAATGGCCGACGGAAAAACCCTGGATGAAAAGACCGCCAGGAAAACCGTGGAAGCCGCGGGCTTCAGCCTCCGCGATTTCAAACAAGTCCCGGGTCCGGAAAACAAAGGGAAAAAATAAAAGGCATGGTTTTGAGAAGCATTGACCTGGAGAAAAGGATCATCAGGACAATAGGGGGGGCCTTCACGTGTTTTTTATTGATTTGTGCTGGAGCCGCCTGGGGTGCTCCGATTACTTTCAACACGGCCCTCCCGGTCGCGGAGGATGAATTTATATTCCGGGAACAATTTGTCTTCGATCAGTCGGGCGACGACCCAAGTGGCGCGGACCGGGATCGGGAGGCATTTGCCGCTGTTTCGGTCCTTGGATACGGAGTTACAAGCGACTTGGCCCTTTTCGGGGTCCTGCCCTATGTGGATAAAAGTCTGGAAATTACCTCAATGGGCGGGCGCAACACCCGAGACACAAGCGGCCTAGGCGATATAACCCTGTTCGGCCGGTATACGATATTTAAAGACAACATTCCGGGGCGCACCTTTCGTGTCGCGCCGTTTGCCGGTGTGAAGCTTCCTACCGGGGAGGATGATAAAACCGACGGATTGGGCCGCCTTCCCCCTAGCGTCCAGGCCGGATCAGGGTCCACGGACCCTTTCGGCGGGCTTGTGGCAACCTATCAAACACTCGACTTTGAAATTGATGCCCAGGCCAGTTACAAGATCAACACCGAGGCCAACAATTTTGAGTTTGGTGATGTCGGCCGCCTTGACGTTTCTCTTCAATATCGTCTTTGGCCCCGCATCCTGGGAAGCGGTGTTCCCGGTTTCCTCTATGGTGTCTTGGAAGGAAATCTCATCCACCAGAATAAAAACCGGACTACCGGAGTCAAAGACCCTAATTCCGGCGGCACCACCCTGTTTCTTGCACCCGGACTGCAATACGTGACCAAACGGTGGATTGTGGAAGGCGTGGTGCAAATTCCCGTGGTTCAGGACCTCAACGGGACAGCCCTGGAGAAGGACTACGTTGTCCGCTTCGGCTTCCGATTCAACTTCTGAGAAAGATACAACGGATATGAAACGTAAAACCATAATAGTTCTGGGAATCCCGTTATTTATTGCAGCAGCTATTCTTGCTTTTGGATGTACGGCCTTCATGCCTTCGGAAAAAGAAACCGGATACAGGTTCGCCGCCGCTTGGGGTAAAAAGGGAAGCGGCCCGGGAGAATTCAACGATCCGACGGGGATCGCCGTCAACGATCATGAGGTATTTATTTCCGATTCCCGAAATTCCCGAATACAGGTATTCGACCTTGAGGGAAATTTCAAGCATCAATTCGGTACACGCGGAAAAGAGCCAGGCCAACTGGGCCGGCCCATGAATCTGACGATTGCCCACAACGAGCTTTATGTGGCGGACTACTGGAATGATCATATCGAGGTCTTTACCCTCGATGGGACACATAAAAGAACCATCGGTCATTCAGGCTCCGGGCCGGGGGAATTTGATTCGCCCGGCGGCGTTGCCGTTGCTCCCAACGGTGATTTGTTCGTCGCCGATTTTTACAATCAGAGGATTCAAAAACTTCGGCCCGGCGGGAGTTTCCTTCGTCAATGGGGAGAAACCGGTAAAACAGGTATCTGGGCGGGGAAATTCAATTATCCCACGGATGTGGCGCTGGGGCCGGATGGGTCTCTTTATGTAGCCGACGGCTATAATGACCGCGTCCAGGTGTTCTCACCTGATGGCGACTTTTCCCGCAAATGGGGCGGTCCGTTTGCCATGAATATTTATGGTCCCTTTAAGGGATGGTTTGCCACTGTGACTGGTATCACCGTGGATAAAGCCGGGAATGTGTTGGTCGCGGATTTTTACAACAATCGTATCCAGAAATTTTCTCCGGATGGGACTTTTCTCACGGCCTTGGGAGAAGAAGGTTCATCTCCCGGCCAATTCAACCACCCGATAGCGGTGGCGGTAACGGATGATGGTAACGTTTTCGTTGCAGACTATGGGAATAACCGCATTCAGAAGTGGGAGATGAAGAATTGAGGTCGTTGAACATCTTTAGTCAACCGAGATGCAGGCAAGCGGAGCCTGCTAATGGGTGACCCCATTGCTATTGCACGCAGCGAAAGCCCACGTAGTGAAATTTGTGGATCGGGAGGCTGGGGATGCGGTGTGCACTCCGCAGGCTGACCGGTGAATTGCGCCACGACCCTCCTCGAACCACTTTCCCCATGGCGCCGAAATTACTGGATGTCCATTCCCAAACGTTGCCAGCCATATCGTAGAGTCCGTACCGGTTCGGTTTCTTCTCACCCACGGGATGGGTCTGTTTTTCCGAATTGCCTTTATACCAGGCATACCGGCCGTCCATATCGGCTCCCCAGTAATAGGGGGTTGCGGAGCCCGCCTTGGCGGCTTTTTCCCACTCCCATTCGGTCGGCAGGCGTTTCCCTGCCTTCCTGCAATACTTGTTGGCGTCGAACCAGGTCACGTCCTCCACCGGGCGATTCGCGCCTTTGAAGAAGGCGGGATTTTTCCCCATCCTCCTTTCGAATGCTTCCTGGGTTACCTCGTGGCGGTCGATATGATACGTTTCCAGGAATACGCTTTTCAGGGAATCGGGTTTTCCAGCCATGAAATTTCCGGAAGGGATCGGAACCATACCACCTATATCCCCATTCCCCCACACTGGGGCCGATGTGGAAAGTAAAATCCAACCCAGAACAAGCTGTACGGATTTTTTCAAAACGCGGTTCGCGGGAAAGTCCCAGGGGACATTTAACCAAAATCCATTTCCCGGCCGGAAGCACTGAACCATTCGAGCCAGGAAGGCTTATGGGCAGGCTCCCGCAGGGGAATCCGGTTCATGAATTCATCGTAATCGATGGCTTCATCCGCGGGCTGGGAATAAACGGGAACGGAATCCGATGGCCCCGGACGGGCAGTCTGAACTTCATCGGTGGTCCCGGCAAAAAGGAAACTAATCAGCAGGAATGCCGCGCCTGCCGTAATGCGTTTCCAGGAATTTGTCAATCGGTCGGGAAAATGTTTTACGATTGAGTCCTTGCGCGCCTTTAACTCAATCAACCGGCCGACTTTTTTGACGAAGAATCGTCTTCCCTGGGCTCGAGTTTTTCGAGCCGGGCTTCCAGTTCCCTGATTTTTTCTTTTTGCAGGTGAATGATGTAATCCTTGTCCTTGAGCATTTCTTCCTCCAACTTCGTTTTAGACCCATTATCCAAATCTCGCGTCCCGGATTCAACCAAGGAATGCCTGATTCTCTTCCGGGCGGGCGCCTTTTTTGGGAGACGCGGATGGGTTCCGGACAGCAGCCAGCTTTCGGAGGTTTTCAAAGCTTTGGCCAGTTTTATCAAGGATTCAGCGCTGGGTGTGGTTTTATCGTTTTCCCAGTCACTGATGTCCGGGGGATGACACCCCACGAGCTGGGCCAGTTCCTTGGCCTTTAATCGCAACTGGTTGCGGCGAAAAACGATTCTGGATCCTATTGAAATCATTGATAAATTAGTACTAATAAAAATTTATTATTGCGAATAAATTAGGAAATTTGCTATTATTCCCTGAAACCTCAATGGTAATGGTCTTGAATTTAACCAACGCTTTATCAATATAATTCAAAACCTATAATTAATCAACGGTTATTCCAAATTAATTTTAACTGAAATTCTAATAAAATTTAACTATTTTGCTAATTTTTGGTATTCTGGTTCCGACTACTCCGGGATACCGGGAAAGGACCGCTTTTTTTTTCGCCCGGCTGCCCTGCTGTAATCAAAACTTCATTCTTCCAGGACACTCGGAAGAAATCGAATTGAAAGGGAATCTGGCATGAATAGACAAGATTCGACCCCAGGAAAGGAAGAGGGATTGCAGAAATTGATGGGGAAGCGGGTGACCCTGTTTTGTGTGAACTACATTTATACGGGGCGATTGGCCGGCTTGGACTCGCAGTGCGTCCTTCTTTCAGAACCCGCCATTGTTTACGAAACAGGCCCCTTGACAACCAAGGGCTGGAAGGATGTTCAAAGCCTGCCCGGGAAATGGTACGTTCAGTTGAGCTCGATCGAATCTTTTGGAATTCTCAAATGATCCGGCGAAATCGCTATAAAGGCAGGATTGTGGCGGGATCGGGTTCCGGCTCGAAATCCTGGTCCAATTCGTGGTCGGGGTCCCTGACGGGCACCGGCTGGAAATCCGGTTCTGGAGCGGGGTCTGTGTCCACTTCCTGGGTGGGTGGTTAGACGGTCTCCCTCCCTGGCACCCCTACCCCGGCAACACGCCCTTCACCGCTTGACAAAAACTCCCTCAGGGGGCCGGCGATCTGGCATTTTTGCATTGTTCGCACTCGCAAAGCTTTCTTAACAGCTCATGCGGGTACAGGCCAGTATCGTGTCCGTCGTTCCAGGAAAATTGAATCGCGTACAATCCAACCGAGTGCAGGCTTTTGGGCCGGATGGAATCGGGGATGGTTCCAGGCGTAATTCTTTTTTTCCCGGTCCATTCGTCGATACATTGGGCGCAGGGGCAATTTTCGCGCAGGGATTTGACGGCATAGACCGACTCATGGCCGTCCGTCCAGGTAATTCCCAGGTGCGTGGGGTCGATCTGCCTTATATTTTTTGGCGAGGGATGATGGGAGTCCACCTTCGTCGAGGAAGTCATTCGCTTTATTCCTTCCAAGCCAGTTCGAAAGCGGCATCCACTTTATCTTCCCGGGCCTGGTTGATGCTCAACTGGGCGGCCACATTCCCGGCGAGATCCTTATAGGCGAGGCTCGCCGGAGAGTCCGGATGACTCATGAGGACCGGAACGCCGGAATCGCCGCCCTCCACCACCTCGGCGATGATGGGGATTTCGCCCAGGAAAGGAATTTTAAACTGTTCAGCCAGGGCCTTGCCGCCGCCCTCGCGGAAAATATAGTGTTTTTTATCGCACCCGTCACAAATAAAATAGCTCATATTCTCAACGATGCCCAGCAGGGGGACCTTCACCTGCTCGAACATTTTGACTCCCTTGTCCGCATCGATCAGGCTCACTTTCTGTGGGGTGGTGACGACGACCGCGCCCGACAGGGGGGCTCTTTGGGTCAATGTCAACTGAACGTCTCCGGTGCCCGGGGGCAGGTCGATGACGAGGTAATCCAGTTCGCCCCATTCGACGTTTTGAAGAAACTGCTGGATGATGCCGCCCAGCATGGGCCCCCTCAGCATGAGCGGTTGCCCTTGTTTGGTCAGAAAAGCCGCCGAGACCACTTTGAGTCCGTATTTCTCATGCGGGTAAAATTTATTGTCGGAGGCGCCTTTTGGGGGGCTGATGGGAATGCCCAGCATTTGCGGAATGCTGGGTCCATAAATATCCCCATCCATCAGACCCACCCGGGCTCCCGTCAATTGCAGGGCAAGGGCCAGGTTCGTGCTGACGGTGGATTTCCCGACGCCGCCCTTGCCGCTTGCCACGGCGATGATATTTTTCACGCCCGTCAATACGGGCTGATTGTGTTGGGAAGAGCGCACCACGGCGGTCATATTCACATCCACCTTGGAAACTCCCTCGATGGCCAGGGTTTTGGTCTCGCACTCCTTTTTCAACTGCTCCTTCACCGGACAGGCGGGAGTGGTCAATTCCACGTCATAACTCACCTTCCCGTTTTCCACTTTCATATTTTTCAGGAATCCCAGGCTCACGATATCCTTGTGCAGGTCGGGATCCTTTACGGTTTTTAACACTTCAATGACTTTTTCCCGCAGTTCTTGATCAGACATATAAAACCCCCAAATATTTAACCAGCGGATCACCGGTTAATTATGACTTGAATTTAAAGGGGAATTCTTTCCCCACGAGGCCCCCGCGCTCCGGCGGGCGTCCCGTTTTCCTTAAGATGGTCAAACCCATAAAAGGATTTAAAAGGCGCGCGAAGATCCCCTAATCCGTTTTCAGTTTGTTACTCCTTGATTTTACTTGCCTTGAACCCCCATATATCGTATATATTATATGCTGGAACACAAGATGTGCCAATGACCAAATGGTTTCAATCCCTCCCTGGAGGGGAAATCGGGGAATTTGTTAAAAACCAAGGTTTCATCAAATTAGACCGCATGGACACATCGAGACAGGGATTGGCTTGCCAGGGAAGAAGCGATAACCCAAATCTCCTTCGTTTATAAGATCTGAATTTCCAGTCGTCAAGCCATTAAATGATCCATTTTTCAAGATCCGTCCACGAATGGCCGGTCCACCCTGTAACCCAAAAATTTCAACCTGAAAGCAGAATCCAGACTGTCCATTAGTTCCGCGGGTTTCCCGCCGGTCATGGGTTGTCCGCCTTTATACCGCTTCTTGCATTAAAACCAAAAATTCCAGATCCCATATGGCTACAGAAAAAATTTCCGATATTCAGGTGGAGTTGGAAAACCGGTTTCTGACCTATGCCCTTTCCACGATCGTTTCACGGTCTCTTCCCGATGTGCGTGATGGCTTGAAGCCCATTCACCGGAGAATTCTGTTCGCGATGGACAACATGGGGGTAACCGCCGCCGCCAAATTCGTAAAATCGGCGAAAATTATCGGCGAGGTGCTGGGGAAATATCACCCCCACGGCGACGCTTCCACTTACGAATCCATGGTGCGCATGGCCCAAGATTTTTCGATGCGTTATCCGCTGGTCGATGGCAAAGGGAATTTTGGGTCCATCGACGGGGACGCCCCGGCCGCCTACCGGTATACGGAAGGCCGGTTGACCCCCATCACCTCTTTTCTGTTGATGGACCTCAAAAAGGACACGGTCGATTTCAGGCAGAATTACGATAATACCCTGAAAGAGCCCGTGGTTCTTCCCTCGCGCATCCCCAATCTTTTGATCAACGGGGCTTCCGGCATCGCCGTGGGCATGGCCTGTTCCTTTCCCAGCCACAACCTGGGAGAGGTTATCAACGCCCTGACCGCGCTCATCAGCCAACCCCAACTGACAGTCACCCAGATGATGAAGTACATCAAGGGACCGGATTTCCCCACGGGTGGGATCATTCTCAACACCAAGTCCGAGATCCGCAAAGCCTATGAGGAAGGCTCGGGAACCATCAAGATTCGCGGGGAGTGGAAAATCGAGCACCTCAACCGTGGAAAACGGCAGATCATCCTCACCTCCATCCCCTATGGGGTGAACAAGGCCAAAATGATCGAAAAAATCGCGGAAATCATCCTGGGCAAAAAACTTCCTCCCCTGGTGGACGTGCGGGACGAAAGCGACGAGAAAATGCGGGTGGTTCTGGAAATCAAGAGCCAATCCGATCCGGAAAAACTCATGAGCTATCTGTTCAAACACACGGATCTGGAATCCAATTTTCAGTTGAACTTCACCTGCCTCAAGCCCAACGGTGAACCCGACCGGCTTTCGCTCCTCGAAATTTGCCGCTTCTTCCTGGATTTTCGAAAAGATGTGGTCGTCCGCGGGCTCACTCATGAACTGACCCTGATAGAAAACCGGCTGCATATCCTGGATGGATTCGCGGCGGTATTCAAAAACCTCGACAAGGCCCTGAGAATCATCCGCTCCTGCAAATCCCGGTCGGAAGCTCACGACAAATTAAAAAAAGAGTTCAAGCTGGATGACACGCAGGCCAAGTCGATCCTCGAAATTCCCCTCTACCGCCTGGTGGCGATGGAAATCGACAAAATCATCACCGAGCAAAAGGAAAAACTCAAGGAGAAGAAACGGCTGGAATCCATCCTCCGCTCCCCCAAAAAAATCTGGAATGAAGTCAAGGAGGAGCTTGAGGAAATTAAGCGAAAATTCGCCGACAAACGCCAAACCTCCATCAAAGCCATTCAAAGCGTGGATTACAATGCCGACGATTTCATTCAGCACGAAGACGTCGTTCTGGTCCTCAGCCGCAAGGGCTGGCTGAGAAAACTCAAAAGCGCGGGCGATCCCGCCTCATTGAAATTCAAGGAAAACGACGGCCTGCTCGCCAGCGGGAACTCCAACACGCGAAACCTGATCGCGTTTTTTACAAGCAGGGGAATGGTTTACATACAAAAAATTTATAATTTACCTTATACCCGGGGCGGCTTTGGCGAGCCCATTCAAAACCTCTTCAAATTCGCCGACGGCGAACGGGTGATCCACATGCTTTCCCTGGATTCCCCAACACGGGAAGGGGAAGATAACGGCTCGATGGACACCCCCCGCTCGTCCGGCAATGGCGGGGTCAACCAGTTCAGCCTCGATTTTCCGGACCCCGATGCCAAAAAGGAGCCCGCCCCGAGGGACATCGACCTCATGGCCGCCAGCCAATCCGGTTTCGGATTCCGGTTCGCCGCCTCTATTTTGTCCGAAACCACCCGCGCGGGACGAAAAATCATGAACCTGAAAAGCAATGACCGCATGGCAGGGGTTCTCCCTGTCTTGAAGGACTATGTATTTCTAGCCTCGGATGCCGGTAAAGGATTGATCATCCCGATCGCCCAGGTTTCCAAACTGGCCGGAACCGGAATGGGGGTCAAATTGATGAAGATCACCGGCGGCAAACTGGTGGGATTCCAATTGGTAAACCTTAAGGACAAAGTCACGCTCCTTTTGGAAGACGGGAAAACAAGGGACATCCGCATGAGCAAGATCCCGGTATACCACCGCGGTAGCATGGGTGTGATTATTTCCAAACGCAAGAAGATCGTGCAACTGATTTGATGTGAGGAACCATGGCAACAACTTATAAAGCAGATGACATACAGGTTCTGGAAGGATTGGACCCGGTTCGCCGGCGTCCTGGAATGTACATAGGATCCACCTCACTGACCGGGCTCCACCACCTCCTGTGGGAGATCCTGGACAATTCCGTGGACGAGGCCTTGAACGGGCATTGCAACTCCATCGACATCCTCCTGGACGCCGGGCAGGGTGTGACCATCAAGGACAACGGCCGCGGCATTCCCGTGGACCCTTTCCGGAGAACCCGGAAAAGCGCGATGGAAATTCTTTTCACCACCCTGCATTCGGGGGGAAAGTTCGGCCAGAACAATTACAAGGTTTCCGGGGGACTCCACGGGGTGGGCATGGCGGTGGTTTGCGCCCTGTCGGAAACCCTGACCGCCACCTCCCGCCGGGATGGATTTGAATGGACCCAGACCTATTCCCGCGGCAAGCCCACCTCCAAATTAAAGAAAGGAAAATCCACCCGGCATTACGGCACCACCGTTTATTTCCAACCCGACAAAAAAATATTTCCCAAAATCGAGTTCAACCTCAAGTGGGTGCTCGATCAGGCCGAGTCCAAGGCGTTTTTGAATAAAGGCCTGAAAATCACCGTCCACGAAAACGGCAAAAGGCACACCTTTCAATATCCCCATGGTATCAAGGACTACATTCAAAAGATGACCGCCGGCCTTCCCGTCCTCATGGACCAACCGTTTTACATCGAAAAAGACGATCACCCCCTGAGGGTGGAAACGGCATTTTTATGGACATCCAATACCGAATCGATCCTTTTCTCCTATGCCAATGCCATCAAAACGGTGGACGGCGGTTCCCATGAAAACGGATTCCGCAACGGCATCACCAAGGCTTTCCGCGCCTATATCGAGCGGCGCAATCTTTTGCCCAAGGGAATCCCAAACATCACCGGGGAAGATGTCAAGGAAGGACTGGTTGCCATCCTCAACGTCTACCTGCAGGGGGAGGTGGAATTTCAGGGCCAGACCAAGGGACGCTTGAACTCGGAGATCACCTCCCAGGTGGAATCCGTGGTCAAACACTCGCTCGAACACCACCTCCATAGCCACCAGACACTGGGAGACCGGATCGCCAACCGGATCATCCTGGCAGCCCAGGCGCGCATCGCCTCCCGCCAGGCCCGGGAAACCGTGCAGCGGAAAACCCTGGTCTCCCACAGACTCAACCTGCCGGGGAAGCTCGCCGACTGCGCCACCGTCGACAAAAATCTAGCGGAGCTGTTCATCTGTGAAGGAGATTCCGCGGGGGGGTCGAGCAAGCAGGCCCGGGACCGCCATACCCAGGCCATCCTGCCCATCCGCGGAAAGATTTTGAACGTGGAAACCGCAACCCTGGTTAAAATCCTGGCCAACAATGAAATCAAAAATATCATTTCCGCGATAGGAACCGGCATCCAACCCAAATTCGATTACGGCAAACTCCGCTATGGAAAAATCATCATCATGACAGACGCCGATGTGGATGGAGCCCATATCTGCACCCTCCTTCTCACGTTCTTCTATCGATATATGCCCGAACTGATCTTGAAGGGACACCTTTATATCGCCCAACCTCCCCTGTACCGGATCGACAAAGGAAAAGAGTCGTATTATGCGGTCGATGACAAAGAAAAAGATAAAATTCTCCGCAACCTGAATGGTGCCCAATATGAGATCGGCCGATTCAAGGGGTTGGGTGAAATGCCTCCCGCCGATCTGAAACAAACCACCATGAAGGCCTCAACCCGTTCTCTCATCCGTGTGCAACTCGTCGACATGAACCAAACCGGGCAGACCTTCGGCCGGCTCATGGGAAAAGACTCCGAGCCCCGATTCAAATTTATCAAGGAAAAAGCGGTTTTCGTCCGGGATCTGGATGTCTGATCCTGCCCCGTTGATGGGTCCTTTCCCACCCGGCTTCAACCGTCGGAAATTCCCATTCTGAATCCCCTGAAAAATCCCTCGTTTCTTTTCCGCCATTGCCGTTACCGCGCCCGGTGACGATTCCGCTTTTTACATTTACAATTAAAGTTTAAGGTATTCTAAAAGCTCTTATAAGTTCAATTATATCAATAATCTTTTAAGCTCCTCCCCGCCTTTTATTATTGTATTCGGGCCATTAAAACAGTAAAATAACTATCAATCCCAAATTTATTATTCGCGGATCAAAATCTCCCCTGAAATGGCGTTTTTCTCCAAATTAATGCGATCGACGAAACCGCGGGACCCCAAAGCGGAACCGCCCGGTGGAAATTATTCCCTTTCTCCAGATATAGAAAAAATCACTTCTTTGATGGACGCGCCCCCTCCCTCCGAGGATCATTCCATCGTCCTGGAAACCGGGGAAGTTCAGACCGGCCCAAAATTTTCAGAACGGCGCGGCAACGGAAATAAGGGGAAAATTGCCGATACGCCCGGCCGTGTGGAAACCCTGGCCGGCGAGGGTTCCCCGGCCGTCAATCGGAGACAGGAAGGAAGAAGGGCCTCCGACCGGATCAAACCGATCCTAAACAAGATACTGTACGGAACGAGCATCATAGGGGTTCTGCCTTCTCTCACCGACGACCTCGTCCATCTCTTTAATTGCGAAACGGCATCGTTCTATTCCGTAGACCGTTCCAAACGGCAAATCTATTCCCGGACGATCAAGGATGGACTCAAGGGAGAGTTTCGTCTGGATATATCCATCAAGAGCCTGGCTGGCTTTTGCGCTGCCACCGGGAAAACCCTGAACGTGGGCAATCCCTACTCCAAAAAAGAACTCAAAAGCTATCATCCTGATCTGTCTCATGACGCGGCCTGGGACCGATTGACTCAAACCCAGACGCGATCGGCGCTGGTCGTCGCCCTGCCCTTTAACAAAAGGTTGATGGGGGTTCTGGAATTACTGAATAAGGTCGGCGAAGAGAAATTCACCGAAGGGGATGTCCGGCAGGCCAGGGAACTCTCGAGCACCCTGGGTCATGCTCTGGTCAAACTGGAGCTCGAGGAAATCGAACAAAAACTCCAGGCCACCACCCACGCGATTCATTCCGCAAAGAATATCGACGAGATTCTCCTCGAACTGAAAGAACCCATCCTGGAACTGTTCAACGCCAATCTGATCACCATCTACGCGGTGGACCCCAAAAAAAAGGAAATTTACTCCAAAATAAAATCGGGAACCTCCATCAATGAAATCCGGGTTCCTATCTCTCCCAAGAGCATTTCCGGATGCGTGGCCCTGGAAAAAAGACCCGTAACCCTGGCGGATGTCTACAATGCGGAGGAGCTGCAAAATTATCATCCGGATTTGGTCTTCGACAGTTCCTGGGATAAAAAAACCGGGCTGCACACGAAGTCCATGCTGGTTTACCCGCTGATTCACGGGGACCAGCTCATGGGAGTTTTACAGCTGGTCAATAAAAACGAGGGGAACCAGTTCACTTCCTTTGACGAAAAAAATGCCAAGAAAATTTCCCAGACCCTGGCGCTGGCCCTGTTCAACCAGAAAAAAGCAGCCCGTAAAAAACCCACCAAATTCGGGTACCTGGTCGAGAACGAAATGCTGACGCAGGAGGAATTGAATGAGGCTGTTCTCAAGGCCCGGAAAAGCAACATGGACATCGAGGACATTCTTCTCGGCAAGTTGAATTTAAGGCGCAAGGATGTGGGGAAGTCGCTGGAAATTTTTTACAACCTCCCGTATACGGGATACACCGATTCGCTCATTCTTCCGGAACAAATTTTCGCCGGTTTGAACAAAAACTATCTCACCCGAAACAACTGGGTTCCGTTGCAAAACACCATGAACCAAGTGGTGATCCTGATCGACGACCCCTCCGATCAGCTCAAGGTCCGCAACATCAAGATGATCTTCCCCAAAAAGAAGGTGGAATTCCAAGTAGGATTGAAGGCCGACATACGGGACTTCCTCAATTCCGTCCTGACGGAAGATTCGGGACCGATCGAAGAACCCAAAACGGAAGCCATGTCGGCGCTGCTGGACGCCCTGGAGGATGAGGCGGAAACCAGCCTGGAAACGGGACAATATGAAGACGAGGCCGTCAATGCCATCAGTGAAACCGACAGCACGATTGTCCGCCTCGTCAACAAAATTCTTACCGATGCCTATGATCAAGGGATTTCCGACATCCACATCGAACCGGGAGGGAGCAAAAAGGACGTTAAAGTTCGGTTTCGCAAAGACGGAATCTGCAGTGTGTATCAGGAAATCCCTTTTCTTTACAAACAGGCCATCATATCCCGGATCAAAATCATGGCCCGTCTGGACATCGCGGAAAGAAGGATGCCCCAGGACGGTAAGATCAAAATGCGCTACGGTAGGAAGGAAATCGAGTACCGGGTGGCCACTTGCCCGACGGTCGGCGGAAACGAGGATGCGGTGCTGCGTATTCTTGCCTCCAGCAAACCCATCCCGCTGGAACAAATGTTTTTTTCGGACCGCAACCTTGAAATGATAAAGAATGCCATCACCAAACCCTTTGGCCTCATTCTGGTGGTCGGTCCCACCGGCTCGGGGAAAACCACCACCCTGCATTCCTGCCTGGGCCACATCAACACACCGGAAAGAAAAATTTGGACCGCAGAGGATCCCGTAGAAATCACCCAGGAAGGATTGCGACAGGTCCAGATGCTGGACAAAATCGGATTGAATTTCGCCCGTGCCATGCGGTCCTTTCTTCGGGGCGATCCCGACGTCATCATGGTGGGGGAAATGCGCGATCAGGAAACCGCGGCCATCGGCCTGGAAGCCTCGCTCACCGGTCACCTGGTTTTCAGCACCCTGCACACCAATTCCGCTCCCGAAACCATCACACGCCTGCTGGATATGGGAATGAACCCCCTGAATTTTGCCGACGCCCTGTTGCTCATCGCGGCCCAGAGATTGGTTCGAACCCTCTGCAATCAATGCAAAAAGGGCTACCATCCCAGCCGGGAAGAGTTCGATACCCTGGTCAATGAATACGGCAAAAAAGATTTCGACAAACTGGGGATGCAATACAGTAAGGATCTGATTCTGAAAAAACCGATGGGCTGCAAGGCCTGCGGCGATTCCGGATATTCAGGGCGAATGGCTCTCCACGAACTGCTTCACGGGTCTTCCGAAATCAAACGGAAAATCATGCGGAAATCCATGGTGGACGAACTTCGGATCCAAGCCATACAGGACGGAATGGTCACCCTCAAGCAGGATGGCATCCAGAAAATTTTTATGGGCTATTGCGATCTCAAACAGGTCTTGTCGGTCTGCATCGTCTGACCCCGGAAATTCCCCCCCCGGGCCGCCGGTGCTTTCAAACGGTCTCCTTCCTGATAAAAATCTATTTTTCCCACCCATTTGAAATAAGAAGGGCCTTTCTGAAAAGTGCAGGAAAAATGATTTTTCATTCCATTATTTCCCCCAAAACGCTCAAAAATATGGTATTAACTACACAAACAATCCACAAAATCCGAAAGACCACGCGCTGGTTGCGGGCGCTTTTCAACATCTCAATGCCGTTGAGACGGTTTGGTCCACGGATAACGCATTGATATGGGCAGCATGCCACAGGTTCCCTCTGAAGAAAACACGGATGTAAACGTTGAACTGGAATCTTCAACCTCCCAGGGATCGAGCATGGACCGAAACGATTCATCACTGAAATCCCAACCCGAAAATATCAAGCGGAATTTAGAGCGCGAAGGCCGGCTGCACAACCTTTCGCAGGCCATCCACTCCATTAAGAACCTGGATGAAATTCTGCTGGATCTTCAGAAACCGTTGCAGGAAATTTTCGAGGCCGAATCCGCGGCCGTCTATGTCATCGATCCCGGCGGGAATGAAATCTATTCCAAATTCAAAATGGGAGATTCCCTGCGTGAAATAAGGTTTTCCATGGATCCTTCCAGTATCGCGGGGTTTGCCGCCCGGGAAAAAAGGCTGATCAATATCATCAATGTGAATGACCCCGACGAGTTGAACAAATACCACCCCGGCCTTCGATTCAACGATGCCCGGGACGCTCAAACCCAAACCCGCACCGTCTCCCTGCTGACCCTTCCCCTGCTTCATGAAAGCGGGCTGATGGGGGTGCTTCAATTGATCAACAAGAAAAACAAGGACGGATTTAACGGGTGGGATGAAAACAATGCCTTCATTCTCACGGAGACCCTGGCCCAGGCCATTAAAAATCTGGGGAATACTATCGAGCCCGTTTCCAGCCCATATTCTTTTTTGATTCAAAACGGATTTTTAACACCGGATGAACTGGCCAAGACCCGGGCTCAATCCAACAAAACCGGGAAAGAGATCGAAGACCTGTTGATCAACGATTTGTACCTGAGCCCGCTTCATGTGGGGAAATCGCTGGAAAGTTTTTTTAACGTCCCCTATGTGGGGTACGATGAATCCCTCGTCCTGCCCAGGGCGAAAGATCTGGGACTGGAAATCGATTCTCTCCGGGGACAGAACTGGGTTCCCCTGAAATATGACGAAACCGAGGTGATCGTTCTTATCGATGACCCTTCCGATCCAATCCGGATAGAAAAAATCGGCAAAATGTTTCCAGAGAAAGAGATTCAGGTCCGGGTGGGTTTAAAACGGGATATCAAAAACTATATCAACTCATTTTTCGAGGTGGAACGGGTGCCGCAATCACAGGAGACTGAAATTCCGAGCACGGAAACTAAAATCCCGGATGAAACGGATCATCTGGATGCCCTTGTCGAACCCGAAAGCAGCGAACCCACTTTCCATGCGGCCGCGGAAACCACTCCCACGGCGGAAAGCCTGTTCGAAGAAATCATTTCCATCGCCATCAAACAGGGCGTTTCCGATATCCATATCGAACCGGGAATGGAAGGCCGGAATATTCTGGTTCGGCTCAGGAAGGAAGGGGCCATCCGGGTTTTCGAGGAAATACCCGCCACGTTTCAAAAGGATATTGTCGCGCATATCAAAAAACTGGCCCATCTGGATCTCTCAATAACGAAACTGCCTCAAAAAGGCAAACTGGAAAAAATCCATGGTCCCAACAGATTCGAACTCCAGGTCGTTGTATTTCCCACCATCGGGGACATAGAAGACACCATGATCCGGGTCGTCCGGGTCGGCAAGCCCGTCCCCTGCTACAACCCGGTGGACCAACTGGGATTTTCCGAACCCAACCTGGATAAAATCCTAACCCGGCTGCATACGCCAAAGGGACTTGTTCTCGTGGTGGGTCCCCCGGGAGCCGGGAAAACCACTTCTCTTCATTCCTTCATCGGTCATATCAACACTCCCGACAAAAAAATCCTGGCGGCCGAAGACCCCGTGGAAATCGTGCAGCAGGGAATGCGGCAAATCCAGATCGACAACGAAGTGGGCTTGAACTATGCCTGTGCCCTGGAGACTTTCATGATCGGGAACCCGGATGTCATCCTGGCTGGGGAGATCACCGACGCGAAGGCCTTTGAATTGTGCCTGGAAGCCGCCGGCCAGCATCTGGTCTTCAGCGCCTTGAACGCCAATTCCGCGCTGGACGCAGTTCGACAAATGCGGGAAATGGATCTCGATCAGGCCCGGCTGGCCGAGGTCATGGTGTTGATCGTAGCCCAGAAACTGGTACCCTCCCTCTGCCCCCATTGCAAGGAGGATACCCATCCGTCGCGGGAGGAATTCGATACCCTGGTCAAATTTTACAGCGAAAAATATTTTTACGAGTTGGGCATCGAATATAGCGAAAACCTGCGTCTGAAAAAGGCGGTGGGGTGCAAACAATGCATCTTTTCCGGTTATTCCGAAGGGATCCCCCTAAGTGAAGTCCTGGAACGGTCCCCCGCCCTCACCCCCTTGATCGCCAATAAAGCGCCGATGGAGGAAATTCGTTACCAGGTCATCAAGGATGGGATGATGACGTTGAATCAGGATGGCATTTACAAGGTATTAAAGGGAGATTGCGATTTCAAGAAAATCCAGGCGGCGTTTTTCCCGGGGGTGGAAGGCTAAACAGCGGAGTCAACCGGTTCCCCCAAGGTCTCCATCCAGCGGGATAAATTTTCCAAGGCGCCCTCGACGATTTTCCGGTTTCTCACCTTTTTATCCCGAATCCCCATCTCCTTCACCAAAAACAGGCCAAAATTAATGTTCATAGGCTGGTAAGCCGTGGGGCGCTGGGTCGTGACGTAATTATGCAGCGACCCCATCGCCGTTTCCATGGGCGGGGGAAGGAATTTTTCCCCTTTCAGTTTTTTGATCGCGCTCAAACCGGCCAGCAATCCCATCGTGGCGGATTCGACATAACCTTCCACCCCCACGATCTGGCCCGCGAAAAAGATTCCCGGGCGGTGTTTTAGATCCAGATCCCGGCTGAGCAGGCTGGGTGCGTTAATGAAGGTGTTGCGGTGAATGGCCCCGTAACGGAAAAATTCCGCCCTCTCCAAACCCGGGATCATCGTGAACACTCTTTTCTGTTCGGGATAGGTCAACTTGGTCTGGAACCCGACCAGGTTATAGGCGGTTCCCTCCTTATTTTCCCGCCGCAGCTGAACCACGGCGTGCGCCCGTTTCCCGGTTTCGGGATGCAGCAAACCGACGGGTTTGAGGGCGCCGAAAGCCAGGGTTTTTTCTCCCCGGGCGGCCAATTCCTCGATCGGCATGCACCCCTCGAAATAGATGGGCTTTTCAAAGGACGCGAAAGGGACCTTTTCGGCGTGAACCAGCTCGTGAACCAGGTTCTGATATTGCTCCCGATTCATGGGGCAATTCAAATAATCATCGCTCCCCTTGTTGTACCGGGAAGCAAAAAACGTTTTGCTGGTGTCGATGGTATTGGCATCGACGATGGGGGATAGGGCGTCGTAAAAATAAAGGTATTTCTGGCCGATGAGTTCGGAAATCCGGCTCGAGAGCCGGGGGGATGTGAGGGGCCCCGTGCAAATGATCACCGGCCCCTGTTCCGGAATCTCGATCTTCTCTTCCCGTTTCAAGGTGATATTGGGATGTTCGATGATTTTCCGGGTGATCTCGCGCGAAAATAGGTCCCGGTCCACCGCAAGCGCGGCCCCTGCGGGCACGGCATTTTTGTCCGCCGCGGCGATCACCAGGGAATTGAATTTTCTCAATTCCTCCTTCAAAAGATAGGGGGCGGTGTGGGGGTGGTTATTTCCCAGGGAGTTGCTGCAAACCAGTTCGGCGCATTGGTCGGTTTTATGCACCGGTGTAGGAGTACGGGAACGCATCTCGTACAAAACAACAGGCACACCTCTTTCGGCCGCCTGCCAGGCCGCTTCGGAACCGGCCAGCCCCCCTCCGATGATGGTCAAATAATTATTCACGGTAACGGGCCTCAAGCGGCCGCGTGTGCTTTTTTAAATCCGCATTTCGGGCATACGATGGACAGCGTCTTGTCTTTTTTCCATTTTTCGACCATGAACGGGTGGCTGCATTCGGGACATGCTTCCCCGACGGGTTTTTCCCAGGAAACGAACTTGCATTTGGGATACTGGTTGCAGCCATAAAAGGTTCTGCCCTTTTTCGTCCTTCGCGGAGATATCTCTCCTTTACACCCCTCTTCGGGACAAGCGATTCCCAGCCCGATGGGTTTGGTAAACTTGCATTCAGGATACTTGGAGCAGGCGATGAATTTACCAAACCGCCCGCGTTTCATGATCAGGGGCGCGCCGCATTGTTCGCAGTCGCCTTCCACTTCCTCCACCGCCCCGCCGTTGTCACCGGATGAATCATCGCCAAGATCCCGCGTATTCTTGCAATCGGGATATCCCGAGCAGGCCATGAATTTTC
Organism: Nitrospinaceae bacterium; assembly: GCA_046754465.1. Classification (GTDB taxonomy): domain Bacteria; phylum Nitrospinota; class Nitrospinia; order Nitrospinales; family VA-1; genus JBHHVU01. Next base: position 67,854 of record JBHHVU010000001.1, read on the forward strand.
CAAACCGGCCCCACTTGATGATCATGGGCTTGGCGCATTTTTCACAGATCTCGTCGGTTTCCTCGACCTGGCTTTTAATATCCTTCATTTTCTTTTCCGCCTGTTCCAGATCGACCTTAAAAGGATCGTAAAAGGCTTTGAGGGCATTCACCCAGTTCATCTTCCCATCTTCGATTTCGTCCAACTGGTCTTCCATTTTGGCGGTGAATTCGGTATTCATGATGTCGGGAAAATTTTCCACCAGCATGTCAGAAACCAGAAACCCCAGTTCCGAGGGATGCAGCCTTCGCTCCTTCGACCGGATATAATCCCGGTCCTTGATCACGCTGATGATGGACGCGTAGGTGCTGGGCCGTCCCACTCCTTTTTCTTCCAACTCCTTCACCAGCATGGCTTCGGTATACCGGGGCGGCGGTTGGGTAAAATGCTGTTCGGGAAGAATTTTGGACAGGTTCAAGACCTCCCCAGCTTCGAGTGGGGGCAGAAGACGGTCGGTTTTCCCCTGCCCATTTTGGGAGGTCTCCTCGGTATCCTCCACATACACCTTCATGAACCCGGCGAATTTCAGAATGGACCCGTTGGCCCGGAAAAGGTATTGCCCGGTTTCGATATCGAACGAAGTCGTATCCATGACCGCGGGGACCATCTGGCAAGACACGAACCGGGACCAGATCAATTGATACAAATTGAACGTGTCCTTTTCCAAATATTCCTTGAGGTCCTTGGGATCCAGCATGACATCGGTCGGCCGGATGGCTTCGTGCGCATCCTGGGCGGATTTCTTACTCTTATAATAGTTGGGCGATTCAGGAAGATATTCTTTCCCAAACCGCGAGGGGATCAATTTTCGAACTTCATCCAGAGCCTCGGAAGAAAGCCGGACGGAATCGGTCCGCATGTACGTGATCAGTCCCACGGTTCCCCGGGCGCCCAGGGACAGCCCTTCGTACAGTTTCTGGGCCAGCATCATGGTCTTTTTAGGGGAAAAATTCAGTTTCCGGGAAGCTTCCTGCTGCAGGGTGCTGGTGATGAACGGGGCTGCGGGGTAGCGTTTCCTTTCCTTCTTTTCAACCTTTTTCAGGACAGGACGGGAACCTTCAACATCCTTTACAATCCTGTCGGCTCCTTCCTGGTTGGAAACTTCCGCCTTCTGTCCGCCAATTTTAAATAATTTTGCCTCGAAGGGCGGTGGAACCCGGCCCTCCAGATCCAAGGTGATGGACCAGTATTCTTTAGGCTGAAATTTTTGGATTTCTTTTTCCCGGTCGCAAACCATGCGGAGAGCGACCGATTGCACCCTTCCCGCGCTCAAGCCGCGGTGGATTTTTTTCCACAAAAGGGGACTGATTTTATAGCCGACCAGGCGGTCGAGGATTCTCCGGGCCTGCTGGGCGTTTACTTTGTTCAGATTCAGCTGGGTCGGGTTTTTCAAGGCTTCCTTCACGGCCTTTTTGGTGATCTCGTTAAAAGTAATCCGGAAAATTTCCCCCTGGCTGAATCGGGCTACCTCGTTTCCGATGTGGTGGGCGATGGCCTCGCCCTCCCGGTCCGGGTCGGGAGCGAGATAAATCTTTTCCGCTTTTTTGGCCGCGGCCTTCAATTCGCTGAGAATTTTTCCCTTGCCCCGGATCGTGATGTATTCGGGAGCAAAGTCATTATCCACATCCACCCCCAGTTTCTTTTTCGGAAGATCCTTGAGATGACCCACCGAGGCTTTGATGACAAAATCTTTCCCGACAATCTTCTTCAGGGTATTTACTTTGGTGGGTGACTCTACGATCAACAACGATTTACCCATAACACCTCGCTTCCGCTAGTTGTCGCTACAGTTGGCGATAAACATTTTGCCATCCATTTGTCTGACCAAGCCTCGCAATTCCAACTCAACCAGTGTAGCCGAAACTTCCGCCGGTGACAATCGGCTGTTTTCGATGAGGCTGTCGATATGTTTTTCCTCGTGGATCAAAAGAGAGATGATCCGGCGTTCCTTATCGGAAAGGTCCGGGGAAATCCTTACTTCGGAGCCTGCCCTTTTTTTGAGCCGGGCTCGAACGGATTCGGGCAATTCCTCAAGAATGGATTCGGGACCCTCCACCAGCTTGGCCCCCGCCTGGATCAAACCGTTGGTTCCCCGGCTTCCGGGAGCGGTGATGTTGCCGGGAACCGCAAAGACCTCCCTCCCCTGTTCGAGCGCAAACTGCGTGGTGATCAAAGCGCCGCTCTTTTCCCCCGCCTCAACGACCAGCGTGCCGTAAGACAGGCCGCTGATGATCCGGTTCCTCGCCGGAAAATTGTTTCGTTCCGGGCGCATCGTGACGGGAAATTCCGAAACGATCGTTCCGTTTTCCAAGATCTTTTCCCGCAAACGCCGATTCTCCGGCGGATAAGTATGGGACAAACCACATCCGAATACCGCCACGGTGGTTCCCCCAAACTCCATCGCGGCCCGGTGAGCCACGGTGTCAATGCCCCGGGCCATTCCGCTGACAATGCAAACGCCTATCGATGCCATGCGTCCGCAAATCCTTTCGGTCACGATCCTGCCATAATGGCTGACCGACCGGGTACCCACCACCGCCAGGGGCACGGGGTACTGATCCAAACGCTTGCCCTGACAATACAGAACCGGGGGCGGATCATAGATCGACTTGAGCAGCTCGGGATATTCCGGACTTTCAAGGGTAACAATACGCAAGCCCAGTTTTTCCACCAGGCGGAACTCTCTATCCACATTTCTATCGACATCGAACTGGAGAATTTCAGCAGCGATCTTTTCTCCAATGCCCCCGACCCTCCTCAACTCGCCAGGACTGGACCGGAAAACACGGTCCGGGGAACCCATGGAATTCACCAGGCGGTGAAACAGGGTCTTCCCTACCCCCAGAACCATATTCAATGCAACCCAGTGCCTTGTCCTGTCCATGGAGTCTTGTGGATGAGCCGGAATTTGAACCCTTTCCGGAGAATTCCGGTTCCGGATTTTCCCGTTACGGCAGGGTCTGAGATAATCCTTCCCTTCCGCTTCTTATAGAGGAAGCGGCGCGCTCCAGGGCAGCCACCGCCAAATTAAAATTGTAGACGGTTTCATAGTACCCCTGCAGGACGCGCGTGTAGATAATCAGAGCCTCAAAAAGGTCCTGCGAATCCCCTATCCCAAAATCGTAATTGGCCACTTCCGTGACCAGCAGAGCCCGGGTGATTTTCCTGCTCTGTTGCGCCAACTTCAACTTATCACTCGATTTTTGGATCTCAATGAATGCCTTTTCCAGGACAAACAGGTCCTCTTCCTTCAACTGATGGGAAATTTTGCCGGGAATCTTGCCGGTAACGGGATCGGTTTCGGTATTTTCGCTCGCCAGGGAAGCCCCTCCGCCCTGAAAATGGAAATCTCGCAGGAATTCATCCAGATCCTTAAAGGGAAATGGGACGCGCCGGATGGATCTTTCCTCCATTTTGCTATCGGCCGAAACATCCAGTCCGGTCAGATTCCCCAGCCATAGTTTGGCGATGTGAATCTCATTTTTTAGATCGATGATGCTGTTCAGAGTGCCGTTCAATCCCAGTTTGAGTTTGGTGATATCCGATTGGGAAATGTCCTCCTCGCCGGAGTTGAACTTTTCCTCGGATTTCTTCACCGCTTTTTCAAAATGCTTTTTTACTTCCTCGGCAATGTCCAGTTGTTCCAACTGATACTGGATTCGGTAGTAATATTTACGGGCCAGGTACTTCACCTCCCACGCCGGACGCAAATGGACTGATTGTTTTTGCAACGCCAGTCCAATCGTCTCCCGCAAGGGGGGAATGGACGGTTTTCCATCGGCTTCGACCCTTTGGGGAACCGCAAGCATCAAAAAGAACCCCAGCATAACCAGGGATACCGTGTTCGAGGTTAACATTCCATTACAGAATTTGCTTTTTATTTTCATCTGTTCGAATCCATTTTTTCGGAGGACAGATTTTCAGGCAACCTTGAAAATTCATGGGAGATCAAAAGGAAAGCAAAAAGAAAGGGGCACTGAACTTCCAAAAAGAAACCTTGATGGCAACCAAGACGATTCTTTTCTTCTAAAATGCCCTATACCTAGGACAGAAAGTTCAGCACCCCTAGGGGATGTTGTGAAGTTATCATATGGCCTACCCCCTGTCAATACAATTCTAGGTCAGCGGGAGCCCGGACACCCGCCAGAAATAAAGTAATGTTTTTAATTTCAAGAGGTTATAAATCCTCCGGCCAACGCCTAAAAAGAGTGCAATATAATGCCTTATTTTTCAACAGTTTTCGAGTTTTTGGAAAGGAGCTGGAACCGTTCCGTCCGCCCACCGGCCTACAAAATATCCGTAACGTACTACTTCTAAAAGGGTTACATGTTCAAATCACCTCGAAGGGTACGGGGATGAAGGTGAGCACGAAGATGATGATCGATACATATCCCAATACCCGGTGTTTTCTCTCGGGCAAGACGGTCTCATCCCCCAGAGGCGCTGGCCGGAACCCGATCAAGGTGATCATGAACGCCCAGAATAACCAGCCCGGCCAGAAGTAACCCAGGGGAAACAGCATCACGAAAAAAATCCTGGCCAAGAAATGATATCGGACCCGAAACAGCGCGTACACGATATGACCGCCGTCCAACTGACCGATCGGCAATAAATTCAATGCCGTAACAAATAATCCGATCCAACCCGCGAAGGCGATGGGGTGAAATGCGATATTGACCTCGCTCGAAAGGGAGCTCACGCCGAGAATCAGTTTTGAAAGTACCACTAAAATAATGGAACTGCCAAAAGTAAGACCGTGGATTCCTTCACCGGGGGAGATTTTGGACAAAAACAGTCCGAGAATCAAGGTCGGTACCGCGACGATGAACCCCGCGATGGGCCCGGCGGCGCCTATTTCCATCAATACCCGGCGGTTGGGGATCTTGTCCTTGATTTGAATGAAAGCGCCAAAGGTTCCAGCTATAAATACCGGCGGCGCGGGAATAAAATACGGCAGGGTGGCTCGAACATGGTTCCTCCGGCTCGCCCAGTAATGACCAAACTCGTGCGTCCCCAGAATGAGAAGCAGGCTTATGGAAAACAGGAATCCCCCTGCGAGATAAGTGGTGAACACCGTCCCGGCAAGAAGCAGGTAGAACGTGATCCAGTTTTTGAGACTCGGAGCTGAGGGAGACACGCGTTCTTCCAATTCCACGGGCTGACCGGTCAGCCTTGAATAGGCGATAAAGGTTTATGGGTGAATTCCCTGGCATTTTCTCCTGTATAATCTTCCACCGTTTGTCCATCCCCGATGAGTTGGTACTTATAGATCACCAGTCCTTCCAGACCGACCGGTCCGCGGGCGTGGGTTTTGTTGGTGCTGATACCGATTTCCGCCCCCAAACCGTAGCGGAATCCGTCGGCGAAACGGGTCGATGCGTTCCACATGACACTGGCGGAATCCACTTCATTGAGGAACATCCTGGCCTTGTCTTCATCCTCGGTGATGATCGAGTCGGTATGACCCGACCCATGGGTATTGATAAAATCGATGGCTTCCTTGACACCCTGCACCACCTTCATGGATAATTTAAGGTCGTTGTACTCCTCATCCCATTCATTTTCACCGGCCCTGGCTATTTCCGGGGCCAACTGACAAATTTTGTTGCATCCCACCAGTTCCACGCCTTCCTCCCGGAATTTCCGCACCAGGTCGGGCAGTATCTTTCCCGCGATCTTCTCATCGAGCAACAGGGTTTCCATGGCATTGCAGGCGGCGGGGTACTGTAGTTTGGCGTCCAGAAGTATCCGGATCGCCTTGGCCATGTCCGCGCCGTCATCGACATAGCAATGACAGATGCCTTCCGAATGGCCCAACACAGGAATTTTGGTATTTTCCTGAATATATTTGACGAAGGCATTGCTTCCCCTGGGAACAATAAGGTTGATGAACCGGTCCTCTTTCAGCATTTCGGAGACTTCCGACCGTGTTTCGATCATTTGGATCCCCGCGAGGGGAACCCCGGGAACCTGGCCCATGGCGCTTACCAGAAGGGAAACGAGGACCTTATTGGTATTTTGCGCTTCCTTCCCCCCTTTAAGGATGACGGCGTTCCCCGATTTGAAACAAAGGGAGGCAATTTGCGGGATCGCGTCCGGCCGCGACTCAAAAATCGCGCCGATCACTCCGATCGGACAAGTCACCTGATGCAGGACCAGGTCCTTGTCCAGTTCAACGGTGTGTTTTTCCCGGCCCACCGGATCGGGAAGTTTCGCGACACTGAGGATTCCCCTTGCCATTCCGCGAATTTTCTCTTCATTCAGGGACAGCCGGGCAATCAGCGGACCGGGAATCGATTCCCTTTTGGCGGCTTCCAGGTCTTTCCGGTTGGCTTCCAGGATGGGACCGCTTAACCCCTCCAGGCTTTCGGCCATTTTTTCCAAGGCGCGGTTCTTGATATCCGTTGACAACCGCGCCAATTTCAACGCAGCGGCCTTCGCCCTGGCGGCAATTTCTGAAACTGTCATATTTTCCATTTTATTCATCTCGACTCAATACGGGTTGGAACATCGCCAAAACCGTTCCCGGTGGTTCGGAAAAGATTTTCCTGACCGCTTCCACGTTCGAGGCCCTTATCCTGTGAACCCCGGCCCACGATCATGGAAAGTTTTGGACCATGATACGTACTTCCAGGCCATCCTGCAGCCAACCGAAATTGCCATGACCGGCTAGGGTGGTAATGATTCCATCCTTGTCGATTTTGCGGACGCGATTATTGTCCCGGTCGGTGAAATACAGGTTGCCGTGTTTGTCAAAAACCATGCGGAAGGGACCTTTGTTGCGGGCCTCAATCGCCGGGCCGCCGTCGCCGCTGAATCCGTCCTCCCCCGTCCCGGCAACCGGAAAAATGTTGCCTTCGCGGTCAATTTTCCGGATCCGGTGGCTGGATTCCTCGGCCACGTATAAATCTCCATTGGGACCGAGCGCCAATCCGCCGGGAGAGCGGATGCCTGCCAGCAGGGCGGATCCTCCATCCCCATAATCCTTGAAGTCCCCGCTCCCGCCCAAGGTGGAAATATGGCCATCGGGATCGATTTTTCGGATTTTGCTGCTTCCGGAATCTGAAAGATAAAAGTTCCCCTCCTTATCCAATACCAGGCCGTTGATGTGCACTTCCTGCCCCTGGGCGAGCAAGTCCCTGGCCTTCACCGAGGTGATGATCCCCTTTCGATCAATTTTACGAATGTTGCCATTGGTCTTGTCGGCCACATAAATATTGCCTTCCCGGCCGGCGGCGATATCGCTGATGGTATAAAAAGAGGCCTTTATGGCGGGGCCGCCGTCTCCGGAATTTCCAGGGACGCCGTTGCCCGCGAACCGGGTTATGATTCCATGGGAATCGATTTTGCGGACGATCCAGCTATTTCCGAGACGGCATACGACATAAATGTTGTCTTCCCTGTCGATGGTCATCATGGAGGGCAGAAAGAGCGCCGCCAGGGAGGCGGGGCCGCCGTCTCCCTCGTTTCCCTTCCTGCCCGTCCCGGCCAGGGTGGAGACGATTCCTTCGGGATCCACTTTCCGGATCCGATGATGATCCTTATCCGCAAAAAGGATATTCCCCCTGCTGTCGATCACGATTCCCGAAGGCGCATTCAGGGTGGCCCCGCGGCCGGGGCCGCCATCCCCTTTGAACAGGGAGTGGCCGTTTCCCGCAACGGTTTTCACCGACTGGTTTTTCAGGTTGGCGCTCCGGACGCGAAAATGCGAGCGGTCCGCGACGATCAGGTTTTCTCCGCCGGCGTCGATCGTAAGGGCAAAGGGGAGATGCAGGCTAGTTTCCGCGGCGATTTCATTGTCACCGTTGTATTCTGCTTTGCCGGTTCCCATGAATGTAGTGATCACTCCCAGCGGATCCACTTTACGGATCCGGTTATTGTTCCGGTCCGCGATGTACAAGTTCCCGGAATCATCCTTGACGACATCGGTCGGAAACGCCAGGCTGGCCCGGGTGGCCGGGCCATAATCGCCGCCATAGGAATGCATGCCGTCGCCGGCGACGGTGGTGATGATCCCGCGTGCGTCGATCTTGCGGACGCGGTTGTTCCCGCGGTCGGCGATGTACAGATTCCCTTCCTGGTCCCCAAAGATTCCAAAGGGATATTTCAATAACGCGTCTTCCGCCAAGCCGAAATCCCCTCCAAACCCCGGCGGACCCAATCCGGCAATCGTGGTGATGATCCCCTGGGTATCGACTTTCCGGATGCGGTTGTTGGACCGGTCGGAAATATAAAGATTCCCCACGGGGTCCACGGCGACATCGGAGGGAAAGTTTAAACTGGCGTTGACGGCGGGTCCATCGTCCCCCGCCCAATCAGCAAGGCCGTTTCCCGCCACGGTGGTGATGATGCCGTTTTTATCGATCATGCGGACGCGGTGATTGTTACGGTCGGCGATAAAAAGGTTGCCCTGGGGATCGAAGGCCAATCCGGCGGGAAAGTTGAGCGAAGCTTTTAGCGCGGGCCCCCCGTCGCCCCCGAATCCCGCTATCCCGTTTCCAGCAATGGTCGTGATAGTTCCGTCGGGGATCACCTTCCGGATTCGGTTTTTCGACCGGTGCGATATATAGAGATTGCCCTGGGGCCCGGCGGTGATGCCGTCGACAAGCGTCAAAACCACCTTGGTGGCTGGGCTTCCGTCTCCCACGTCCTTGTAAGGATAATGTGGACCCGGCGCGGGGAATCCCGCGGCCAGGCAGAAAAAAGGCAAAACCCACACAAGGGAACGAAAGAAAAATTTTAACCTCATGACATCCCCAAAATATAACCTGCGGCCCACCAAAAGCGGTTACTGAAAATCATGGATGGAAAACCTTCGGCTGGCAATGAAAGTCCGGTGCGCCAGCCGTACCGTGGGCAGGGGGTGATGCATCCCTTCATATCAAATATGGCAAAAATCCACTGCAATTCCGGAGGTTTTCCGGCCCCTCCGGTTAACGGGTGACAATCTGAATTTTCCCTTTCTTATTATACTTGAACGCCAGGATAAAGGTGGATTCGCTAAGATGATTCTGGACCAGGTCCAGGACCTTGAGTTTGGGAAAGGACTCGGACTGGATAAGCGCAACTGCACCCTTATCGGAGATATTATTCTGGCCCACGTAAAGCGCCTGGAGATTGGAGAAATTTTTCGATTTCGCCAAGGCGATGGCCCCCTCATCCCTCACTTCGTTTCGGAAGAGGTTGAGAGTTTCCAGGTTGGGAAACGCCTTTGCCTCCGCCAGGGCGGCGGCCCCGGCAGGGGTGATCAGGTTATTGTTCAGCATCAGGGTCTTTAATCGCAGAAAGTTTTTTGACCGCCCCATGATTTCAAGAGCGTCGTCCCCAATTTCGTTTTTCCACAATTTCAACGATTCAAGGCGGGTCAGGTGAGGAGATTCCGCCAACGCCTTGAGTCCCAGGTCGCCCGCAAGGTTTCCCCATAGATCGAGGTGTTTGAGCCGGGCCAGGTGAGGCGAATTCGCCAGCGCCCGCAACCCCCGGTACTTTATCTTGTTTCCCTGAAGCAACAGCGTGGTCACCCCGGACAGGACTTCCATCCCCGCCAGCCTCTTCGCTCCATTGGGTCCAATCACCAACCCTCCCAAATCCAGGGTCTTCCCATCCTGACTCAAGCGCTTGAGAACCAGGGTATCCAGTTTTTCCCCGGCCCAGGCCGAGGGGATCCCGAAACCGGCAACGATCCAGCCGGCGGCCCATAGAATGAGGATTTTCCTCACCGGGACGCGCAATCCGCTCATAAACCCTCCTGTCTCAATGGCTATCAGAATTTCAGGTTATCAAATATTTAAATATTGTATATATAATTTTTGTTCCAGCCTTGAGGGTCCCGGAAAAGGTTCCGGTTATTTTCGACACCCCCACCCGATCCCGGTAATGCACGGGAATCTCGCCAATTCGCAACCCCTGCCGGACGGCCTTGATCTGCATTTCCACGGTCCAGCCAAAATTGGTGTCCTCCATTCCAATCGCGGTGAGGGCGTGGTACCGTATCGCGCGGAAGGGTCCCAGGTCGGTAAACCGGTACCCGAAAAACAGGCGGATCAAAAACACCGCCAGCCGGTTGCCAAACCGGGCCTGGGGAAGAAGCGCCGCCCGGCTTTCGGGCAAAATCATGCGGCTTCCCAAAACAAAATCTTTCTCGCCGGACACGATCGGCTGAATGATTTGGACGATTTCCTCCGGATAGTCGCTGAAGTCCCCGTCGAGGAAAACCACGATATCGGGATGGTCCAGATTGCGGATGCCCCGAAGACAGGCCGAACCGTACCCTTTCCGTTTTTCCTGGACCACCTTCGCCCCATTCTCCCCGGCAATGCGGGCGGTGGCGTCGGTGGAACCGTTATCCACCACTATGATTTCGTGAAGGAATTCCCTGGGCAAGTGTTGCAGGACAAGCCCAATGGAAGCCTGCTCGTTGAATACCGGTATGATCACCGAAACTCTGGGGTCCATGAAACTTTTCCCAAGTCAGGAAAGTTGGGAAATCGCCTTTTTCACCTCGGCGACAAAGCGGCCGACCTTTTCATCCCGCTGCAACGGATCCCCATTTTGTTCAATCAATCGGACGATGGCGCTTCCCACGACCACCCCATCGGCGCATTGAACCGCTTCCCGGGCCTGGTCGGGACCGGAGATCCCGAATCCGACAAGCACCGGCAAGCGGACGGCGGATTTGATGGCTTTCACCTTTTCCGCAAGACTTTTCGCCAAGGATTCGCGCATACCCGTCGTTCCGGTGAGGGAAACATAATAGATGAATCCCCGGCTCAAGTTCCCGACCCGGGCGACCCGTTCCCCGGTACTGGTAGGAGCCAGAAGAAAGATCATGTCCAACCCTTTTTCCTCGGCCAAAGTGGAGAATTCATCGGCTTCCTCGGGCGGCAGGTCCGGAATAATGACACCGTCGGCGCCAGCCCGCAGGGCGTCGTCGATGAATTTTTCCTGTCCGTACACAAACACCGGATTGAAGCTCGTCATCAATACGATGGGGATCTGTGAGTTTTCGCGGATTTCCGCGACCATGCCCAGGATTTTCTTCAGAGTCGTTCCGCTTTTCAACGCTCTTTGGGAGGACCCCTGGATGACGGGTCCGTCGGCCAAGGGATCGGAAAACGGGACGCCGAGTTCAATGATATCGGCGCCGTTTTTTTCGATCACCTCAAAGATTTTCCGGGTGGATTCCAGATCAGGGTCGCCGGCGGTGATGAACGCGACCAGCGCCTTCTGGTTCCTGGTGGACAAGGTCTTGAAACAATCCTGGATTCGGCTCACAACTGGACTCCCATCATATCGGCCACCTGGTTGACATCCTTATCCCCGCGGCCAGAGAGACAAACGACGACAATTTCATCCTTTTTCATTTTCGGCACCAACCGGGTGAGGTGGAAAATAGCGTGGGCCGACTCCAAAGCGGGGATGATTCCCTCCACCCTGGAGAGCATCTTGAATCCCTCCAGCGCTTCCTCATCGGTGACCGAAACGTACTCGGCCCGACCTGTTTCATGCAGATAGCTGTGTTCACAACCCACCCCGGGATAGTCGAGTCCGGCGGAGATGGAATGCGCCTCTTTCACCTGCCCATCACCGTCATGAAGCAGGTAACTCATCATTCCGTGCAGGACCCCGGCTCGCCCGTGGCTCAGAGAGGCGCCGTGCTTGCCCGTTTCAATCCCCAGTCCCGCCGCCTCCACTCCGACCAGGCGGACTTTCTCGTTCCGCACGAAGGGAAAGAACAATCCCATGGAATTACTGCCCCCACCCACGCACGCCACGCAGACGTCTGGCATGCGCCCTTCAAATTCCTTGAGCTGACCGGTAACTTCCTCGCCGATGATTTTTTGGAAATCGCGGACGATCATGGGATAGGGATGCGGCCCGACCACCGATCCGATAATGTAATGCGTCGTTTCCACGGTGGTGATCCAGTTCCGAATCGCCTCACTAGTCGCATCCTTCAAGGTCCGGGTACCCCCGGTCACGGGGATAACCCGTGCCCCCAGCAGGCGCATGCGGAAGACGTTGAGAGCCTGGCGGCGCATGTCCTCTTCCCCCATGAACACGTCGCATTCCAGGCCGAACAGGGAAGCGGCCGTGGCGGTCGCCACCCCATGCTGACCGGCACCGGTTTCGGCAATCACCCGTTTCTTGTTCATGCGGCACGCGAGCAGGGCGCTGCCGATGGTGTTATTGATCTTGTGCGCCCCGGTATGGTTCAAGTCCTCCCGCTTCAGGTAAATTCTGGCGCCGCCTAGATGACGGGTCAGATTTTCCGCGAAATAGAGCGGCGTGGGCCGGCCCACGTATTGCTTCAGGTAATAGTTCAACTTCTTTTCGAAGGCGGGGTCTTGCCGGGCTTCGGAATAAACTTGTTCCAGCTCTTCCAAAGCGGGCATCAACGTTTCGATGACATATTTTCCGCCAAAAATGCCAAAATGGCCCCGGGTGTCGGGTAACGGGGTTTGTTTCATTGGTTGCTCCATGATTTAATTTTCTGCTCCCAGGACCCTAAAAAATAGAATCCACCGTATCAATAACGGGTTGGGGAAGTTTCCTGAACCGTGCCGCCTAATAATGACGAAGTTCCGGCCGCCACAAAAAAATACTTTGTTTTTTTCAAGTGTCCTGAATGCCCTTGGCCGCCTGGATAAAAGCTCTCACTTTTTCAGGATCCTTGATCCCCGGCGATTTCTCCACTCCGGAACACACATCCACACCGTAGGGTTTGACCCTGGAGACCGCCAGAGACACATTATCCGAGTTCAGCCCCCCCGCGAGAATAACCGGACCATATTTTTTGCCCCGGTGAACCAGATTCCAGTCAAAAGTCCGCCCCGTTCCCCCCTGGTTCCCTTCGGAATACGTATCCAACAAAAATCCGCTGACCTGATAGGCGGATAACAGGGCAAAACTTTTTTCGTCACGGACTCGCACGGCCTTGACCACTCTCCGGCGAATCTTTTTACAATATCCGGGACTCTCGTTACCGTGCAATTGGACAATATCCAGTTTACAGGATTCAGCGATCCGATTGACCCGGTCCGCTGATTCGTCCACGAACACTCCCACTGCCTCCACGAAAGGGGGAAGCAGGGACATCATCTCCTTGACCGTCCGGATGGCGACAAATCGTGGGCTTTTTCGGTAAAAGATGAACCCGACCGCATCGGCCCCCTCCTCGACAGCCATCCGCAGGTCCTGGGCATTGGTCATCCCACAAATTTTAACTTTTACCACCCGCCGGAGGGGCCTCATGATTTAAAAATGGGTGTAATTTTTAATAATTTTGGTTTAAAATCCACCCTGAAATTACCGGGAGGATGTTGCTTCGGCTCTGAAAAAATAATTTTTCCCGGGAAAAGCAAATTTTCGATTCCCCCTTTCCTCCAGATGGGTGGCACCGTGAAACCGAATCTAAACCTCAGCTTTAAAAAAGCATTTTACAACCTATAACCTCAGGTGAACAATGAACTATTTTCGATGGATCCTCACCGCTCTCGCGGCCCTAGTCATCCTGTTCTCTACCGGTTGCGGAACCACCTCCAAGAAAGAAGGCATCGAAGTTCGAACCGATTTTCAGGGCCGGGGAGTCAAGGTCTTCCAGATTTCAACGTTTCCTTTGTACGAAGCCACCCTTGAAGCACTGAAAAACATGAACCTGAAGGTGGATGACACGGTCGAGCTGGAGGATGCTTACCAAGTCACCTCGAAAACCAAGGACCTGAATATTATTATCGACATCCAGGAGGTAGGACCCAAGATTTCCCGGATACGGGTCCGCGCGGAAGAAGGAGGTTTTTTCTCCTATTCCAATAACGAGGACATGGCCACCGAAATCATCAAGGAAACCGCCCTGGTTCTCGAATCCAAAGGCCAGTTCTTTTATTGACGGTGACCGCCGGGCAACCCGTTCCTTGTTGCCCGGCGGGCGGGACCTGAGCGGTCTTCCCTTGGCTGTAAAGACCATCAATCCCGCCTGGAACTCACCTCTTTTCTTTTTCCCACCAATTCGGTTAACTTTTCAGGGATATTTTCCGCGGTCACCAAACTCTCCCCGATGAGGAAAGCATGTGCCCCGAGTCCTTCGAACTCGCCAATCTCTCCGGGACCGTGAATCCCGCTTTCACAAACCAGGACATTGCCCGGAACCATTTTCCCCATGGGGATCAATCTCCGGGATATATTCAGGTCGGTTCGGCCCGTGGTCAAATCACGGTTATTGATCCCGATAATGGAAGCCTCCACGGAAAACGCCTTTTCCATATCAGCCTCGCAATGGGTTTCCACCAAAGCCCGCAACCCGAGTTCCCTCCCAAGGGCCATCAGGTCGGCCAGATGATTCTTATCCAGCCAGGTTGCGATCAATAGAAAAAAATCGGCCCCGAAAGCCCGGGATTCATAAACCTGATACTCGTCGAATATGAAATCCTTTCTCAGCAGAGGCAGATCGGCCTGCTCCCGGATTTGGCTTAATATATCCAGGTTGCCGCCAAAATACCGCGTTTCCGTCAACACGGAAATCGCGGCAGCGCCGTGTTTCTCATAGAGGCGCGCAATTTCCAGAGCGTCGAAACCGGACCGTAGCTCTCCCTTGAAGGGGGTTCTCTTTTTAATCTCGGCGATGATTCGTGAGGGGGGCGACTGTTCCAGGGCCTGCCGGACCTTTCTCACCTCCTGTTGTTCGCTGATTCTTCCCTTGATTTGGGCCAGAGGAGCTTTTCTCTTGGTGCCATCGAGTTCCTCCTTTTTGTCAGCGAAAATTTTATCGAGTATTGTGGCCATGGCCAATCTTTCCTCTTCCCCAAGGGACATTAGCCCTGGGAAGCTACGCCCAGATCCGTCAGCTTTTGTTTTGCCGCGCCGGATAACAGAGATTCCCGGGCTACCCGCAGGCCTTCTTGCAGGGAATCCGTTTTCCCCGCCGCGGTAATCGCCGCGGCTGCGTTTAAAAGCACGATATCCGCCGGCGGACCGGACTTCCCTTCCAACAGATCCAGGATAATCGCGGCGTTCTGTTCGGCGGTTCCCCCCTTGACCGCTTCCCGGGAACAGGGGGACAATCCAAAATCCCCGGGCTGGATAGTAAATTCCCGGATTTTCCCCTGGGTCACCTCACAAACCCGAGTGTCTGCCATTAATGAAATTTCGTCCAACCCGTCCTCCCCGTACACCACGAAGGCATGTTGGCAACCCAAATCTCGCAAAACCCGGGCCACCGGCACCACCCACTTCTCGGCGAACACGCCAACCACCTGGGACTGGGCCCGGGCAGGGTTGGTCAAGGGACCCAACAGGTTGAACAGGGTCCGAAAGCCCAGTTCCTTTCTCACCGCCGCCGCGTACTTCATCGCCCCATGCAATTTGGGAGCAAAAAGGAACCCGATGCCCACCCGGGCGAGGCATTTTTCAACGACCGCCTTATCGGCTTCGATATTCACACCGAGACATTGTAAAACATCGGCGCTCCCCGAACGGCTGGAAACGGCCCGGTTGCCGTGCTTGGCGACGGTGATTCCGGCTCCGGCCACCACAAAAGCCGCCGCGGTGGAAATATTGAAGGTTTCGCCGCCATCCCCGCCGGTTCCACAAGTATCCACAACCATCTTCGCTTTCACGTGGACCGATTCGGCCTTTTCGCGCATGACCCTTGCCGCGCCCACCAGTTCCCCGACGCTTTCGCCCTTCATGTGCAGGGCGGTCAGCAAGGCCGCCATCGGGACTGGCGCCACGGCGCCCTCCATGATGGCGCTCATGACCGACACCATTTCCCCTTCCGAAAGATCTTCTCCCCCCAACACCTTTTGTAGGGCCGCCTGGATCTTCATGCTGTCATTTTTTCCGTGGGCATTTCCAGGAAATTTTTCAACAGGTCCTTACCACAGACGGTCAGAATGGATTCGGGATGAAACTGCACCCCCTCGAGAAGAAATTCCTTATGCCGGATGCCCATGATTTCCCGGTCATCGCTTTCGGCGGTAATTTCAAAACAGTTTGGGAGGGTCTCTCGTTTGAGGACCAAGGAATGATATCGCGTGGCCTCGAAGGGAGACGGAAGGTTTTGAAACAGGTTCTTTCCGTCGTGATGGATCATGGAAGTCTTTCCGTGCATGAGGCGTCCGGCTTTCACCACTTCACCCCCAAACGCCACTCCCAGCGATTGATGGCCCAAACAAACCCCAAGGATAGGCAGCTTTCCTGCAAATCGGCGCACCACATCCACCGAAATTCCCGCCTTGCCCGGGGTGCAGGGACCGGGAGAAATCACGATTTTTTCCGGACGCTGGTGTTCGATCTCGTCCACGGTGACCTGATCGTTCCGGTACACCTTCACCTCCGCGCCGAGCTCTCCTAGATACTGAACCAGATTGTAGGTAAAGGAATCGTAATTGTCGATCATTAGGATCATCGGAACAAACCTCTTTCAGCGACATCCATGGCTTTCAGGAGCGCTTTCCCCTTATTCATCGTTTCTTCGAATTCCTTCTCCGGGACCGAGTCCGCCACGATGCCCGCGCCGACGCCCAGGTAAGCGGTATGATCCTTGATCACCAAGGTGCGAATGGCAATGGCGGTGTCCATGTTCCCGGTAAAGCTGATGTACCCAACGGCCCCGGCGTAAAGTCCCCGCCGGTTGGGTTCCAGTTCCTCGATGATTTCCATGGCGCGGATTTTGGGGGCGCCGGAAACCGTTCCGGCGGGAAAAGCGGCCTTGAGCACGTCGAAACAGTCCAGTCCCTTTTTCAAAAATCCCCGGACATTGGAAACGATGTGCATTACATGTGAGTACCTTTCGATGAGGAACCTCTGGTTCACTTCGACCGTGCCGGTTTGCGCCACGCGGCCCAGATCGTTGCGGCCCAGGTCCACGAGCATGATGTGCTCGGCCAACTCCTTTTCGTCCCGCAGCAGATCCTCTTCCAGCCTCTGGTCCTCGTCTTCATCGCGGCCCCGTTTCCGGGTCCCTGCGATGGGACGAACCTCGACCTGATCCCCTTCGAGCCGCACCAGCACTTCGGGGGACGAACCCACCACCTGCAGGTCCCCGAATTTAAGAAAATACATGTAGGGCGAGGGATTGATGGTTCTCAGGGCGCGGTAGATGTTGAAAGGGTCTTCCCGGATATGAAACTTCAGTCGTTGCGCGAGAACGACCTGGATCGCATCGCCCTCGCGGATATAATGTTTTATTTTCCGGACCGCTTCCTCGAATTTTTCCTTCTCGAAATTGGATTCCACCCGGGAAACTTCCGGAGAAGACCCGTCCTCTTTTTTGTGGGCGAAATCGGGGATAGGGGTGCGTAATTTTTCCTCGAGCGACTCAATTTTTTTCAAGGTGCGCCGGTACACCTCTTCCGGGTCCTCGTCTTCGATATGGGCGTTCGACACGATTTTGATGGTTTGTGTCACGTTATCGAAAATCAAAAGGGTGTCGGTAATCACAAACAGGGAATCGGGAACTCCCAGATCGTCCTCCGTCCGGTCCGGCAGCCGCTCGAAATAGCGCACCATATCGTAACCGATAAATCCCACGGCGCCTCCCGCGAACCGCGGCAATCCCTCCACCGCCACCGGTTGGTATTGCTCCAGAATCTCCTTGATTCCGAGAATGGGATTACCGCCGACGATGGACCGTTTTTCCACCTTGCCATTATTTTTTATCGTCATCGTCCCGCCCTTCGTGCTGACAATGAGGGTCGGGTCGCACCCGAGGAAGCAGTACCGGGCCCATTTCTCTCCGCCTTCGATACTTTCCAGGAGAAAGGAATAAGACCCGCCGCTGATCTTGAGATAGGCCGAGACGGGGGTATCCAGGTCGGCAATGATTTCCTTATAGACAGGGATCAGGTTGCCTTCCCGGGCTTTTTGAATGAACTCTTCCAGAGAGGGTTTGTACATGGTCTTATTAAAGTTGGGAACCGGGTCAATCCCTTTCCGAAAACGAGATGGCGAAGGCAAAAGCAAGGCCCCGGCGGCCGGGCTGGAAAGTGAATTTCCCGCTGGGCTGCGAACCAGAATATTTCAGCTTTTTCAAGGATTTAGACCTCAGACCTTAACATTTTGTCTGAGGGCGTGTCAAGGGATATGGGAGGTTCATCCATCCATGGGACGCCAGTCTTCCCCGTTCCAATGAAGGATGAGTCCGTTGTCGCCCACCGCGAAAATATTGTCCTGGGAAGACCCCCAGATGGCGGTCAGGTATTCCTTGGTGTTAGATTCGATGCGAGTCCATTGTCCGCCTTCGAGAAACAGGATCATTCCTTCATCCCCCACGGCAAAGACCATGTCACTCGAGGGACCCCACACATCCAGGATAAATTCCATGGTCCGTGAAGGCATCTCGTTGAACTCGGAACCGTCGAATTTGAAAATCGCGCCGTCGGAACCGGAGAGATACATTTCATTGGGACCGAATCCATAAAAGCCGTAAAACTCCGCATTGGAATTCAGGGTCAACCGGACCCAGTGGTCCCCGTCCTGCCGGAGGCAGAGGCCGTCGTAACCCACGGCATACATCCCGCTTTCCTTGCATCCCCACAGCCGGGTGATATCCGTATCGGTCCCGGTTTCCATGAACTTCCAGGAATTGCCATCGTAATGAAGAATTTTTCCCAAGCGGGAACAGGCATAAATTTTATTGGGCTCCAATCCGAAGATTCCGGTCATGGGAGGTAACGTGTAATCCGTCTCGACCGGGATCCAGACGTTGCCGTCGAAATGGAGAATTTTTCCATCGGTGGCGACGGCGAACACGTTTTTCGGATCGCTGCCCCACATGTTTTTGATCGTGTAGCGTCCGCCGGTATCCATGGGTTCCCACTTGGTACCGTCGTAATGAAGCAGGGTTCCTTCCGCTCCGCCAACGAAAATATCCTTTTCACTGAACCCGGTAATGGAAAGCAGATGATGATCGGTCAGAGTGGACATATTAAATTCCAACTTTCTGGTTTAAATCGCCAGCCGGGGCACGGATCAGAGCGACATATCGCTCCATTTATTCCCATCAAACCGAATCACCGCGCCATTATCGCCCACGGCGTAAACGCAGTCCGAGCGAAGCCCCCTCACCTTGGTCAGATAATCGTCGCGGGGCGATTCCATCCTGCTCCATTGTTTGCCATCGAAGTGAAGAATAACGGCATTGTCCCCAACCACGAATATATCATTCTCCGAAGTGCCCCAAACGCTTAAAAGGTATTCCCCGGTTCCCGACTCCATGGATTTCCAGTCATTCCCGTCAAAATGCAAAATGGTTCCGTGGGAGCCGGCGACATAGACGTTATCCGTTTTGGTTCCCCAGATTCCATAGAGTGAGATGGTTTCATCGGTCAGTTCCTCGCGCCGCTGGAACTCTTTGCCGTCGTAAAACCGGTACACCCCTTCTCCTCCCACGGTGTGGATTTGGTGAATGTCCTCTCCCCACATGCCAAAGATATCGTGGATGGTATTGGGTTCTCGGTAGCCCCATTTTTGCCCGTCCCAGTACAGCATTCTTCCCCCCACACCAAAAAGAAACAGGCTGTTGGCATCGTATCCGTAAGCGGAATTCAGGGAATCGTAACTTCCGGTATCCATCTGATTCCAGTCTTTCCCGTCGTATTTCAGGACCACGCCGCCGACGCCCACGGCATAAATACAGTTTTCATCGGCGGCCCAAATCCCCATCAAGGGATTGGTATTTTCCGTCCGGACGGGCAGCCATTCCTTGCCGTCATAATTTTGTGGGATGCCATCCTTTCCCACGACATAGATATTGTCTTCACTGAAGACCCAAAGGTCCAGCAGATCGGGTTTTTCGCCTGTAAACATGTGGATCCCGATTTCCTTAAAATGCTGTCAATTTACGGGTGGCTCTTTCCGGCTTTCCATGGAAACCCTGTTTCGCGGCACAAATAAGGGATGGTATCGGTCAGTTTACCACCCATTCGAGTTGTGGCGGAAGGATTCGCCGGTATAATGTTTTTGCGTCCAAATAAAAAAAGCCCCTCTCGTCCATCACAAGGAGCCCGGGTTCCGGAAAGCCATGTCAGGAATCAGTTGACTTCACCCGCGGGTCTAAACATTACCTGGGTAAGCTTTTGCAGCGTGTTCGAGTTCTGAAACAATTTCTGCACTTCGGGGCTGATATCGTTCCGGATCAAAATCAGGGTTTCGAGATGATTGAGATATTTTGACTGGGCGAGAGCCCGGGCGCCTTCATCGCCGATTTCCGCTTCATAAAGGTCCAGAAGCGTCATTTTTTTAAAATTCGGGGAATTGGCGATGGCGATTGCACCTTGACTTCCAATAGGATTATAGGTCAAAGTCAGTTGGGTCAGATTTTTCAAGGTTTCTGAATTGGCCAGGGCTTCCACTCCCTCTCCCTCGACATAGTTCCAATTCAGGTTGAGTTCGGTCAGCGTGGAAAGGTTCTTTGATGCGGCAATGGCCATGGCTCCCACATTGCCAATGTTGTTTCTATATAGTGACAACAAATTCAGACGAATCAGGGTATCCGAGGTGGCCAGGGCTTCCACCCCGTCATCCCCAAGATCACTGCCCACCCAAAAGGAGATGAGGTTGCTGAGCGTTTTGGATTCGGCCACGGCGCGGGCTCCGGCGGGGCCTATTTTATTATCGCTCATGATCAGTTCGGAAAGATTGAGCAAGGTCTTCGACTGGGCCATGGCTTTCATGCCCTCGTCGGTGACTTGATTCTTGAACAGGTTGAGGGCCGTCAGGTATTTCATATTTTCCGAATCGAGGAGCGCCTTGATGCCATCGTCCCCAATTTCGTTGAACTCCAGGAATAAAGCGGTGATCCCCTTAACCTTTCCGGATTCTACGATTTTTTTCAGGTCCTCATCGTCCAATTCCTTTTCCCTGAGGTCCAATTCGCTCTTTTCAACGTTTAACCCTTGTTCAATCAAACTGTCGATATCTTTTCCTGTTTTCGCTGTCATGCCTGCCTTTCCGAAAAATCGGCCCGGGACGGGCCTTCATTGTTGCCAGCATAAACCGGTCATTTTAAGCAAGTCTGGAGTAATGTAAAGTCAAAATCACTAAAAATCCTAGCTTTAGCGCTAAATTGGTCTTCACGGCGGGCCAGGAAGTGGGGTGGATTGAATTTTCATTTTATTCGGGTAAAATATTTTAATATTTTTCTTAATGGACTTTAAACCTTTTTTTCAGATTCATTGCCGAAAATTTTTCGGCGCCGCGGACTCCCTTGCCCGCCTCCTTTAACAGGACTCACCGTAACGTGATATTCCCATGTCCCAAAAAATCGAAGAAATAACCCAACGGGTCCGTCAGGCCGCCGGATTTATCCCGATCATCCAGAAGGAACTGGATCAGGTGATTGTGGGACAAAAATATCTGACCGAACGCCTGATCCTGGGCCTGTTGACCGGGGAGCATATTCTGCTCGAAGGGGTCCCCGGCTTGGCCAAGACCACCTCGGTCAAATCCCTGGCCAGCACGATCAAAGCCACGTTCAAGCGCATCCAGTTCACCCCGGACCTCTTGCCAGCCGACCTGTTGGGAACCCAGGTCTACCAACCCAAGACCGGGGAATTCAGCATTAAGAAAGGCCCCCTCTTCGCCAATATTATCCTGGCGGATGAAATCAACCGGGCTCCTGCTAAGGTGCAAAGCGCCCTTTTGGAAGCCATGCAGGAAAGGCAGATCACCATCGGGGGCCAGACTTTTCCTCTCGATGACCCCTTCATGGTCATCGCCACTCAAAATCCGATCGAACAGGAAGGCACTTACCCCCTTCCCGAAGCCCAGGTGGACCGGTTCATGTTCAAACTGAAGATCGAATATCCTACATGGGAAGAAGAAAAAATAATCATGCAAATGATGTCTTCCACGAACCACCACGTTGATGTGGGGCGGGTGGTGAACCCCGCGGACTTATTGAACGCGAGGAAAGTATTCGATGCCATCTATATCGATGAAAATCTGCAGGACTACATCGTCCACCTGGTATCCTCCACGCGCAATCCGGAAGAATACCAACTGCCCTCGCTGGCCAAATTGATCCAGTATGGCGCATCCCCCCGGGCCTCGATCTTCCTCCACCGCGTGGCAAAGGCTTACGCCTTCATGCAGGGACGGGGATACGTCGTTCCGCACGATATCAAATCCGTCGGCCTGGACGTGCTGCGGCACCGGATCATTCTTTCCTATGAAGCCGAGGCGGAAAACATCTCCACCGATGAAATCCTTAAAACAATTTTCGATACCATCGAGGTCCCATAACCAGATGAATCCGGGTAACCCATGGCTTTGAATCTATTCTCAAGAATGCTTGATTGGTTCCAGCTCCCTCCGCCTTTCCCAGAACCCGAAAAGAGTATTGACCCGCAATTACTGAATCAGGTGAGGGCCATCCAGGTGAAAACCAATCATCTGGTCAACGACCTGATGGCGGGAGAATATGTCTCGGCCTTCAAAGGCAGGGGCATGGAATTCAGTGAAGTGCGGGAATACCAACCTGGCGACGACGTGCGGCTGATCGACTGGAACGTCACCGCCCGGATCAATCAGCCTTACATCAAGGAGTTCAAGGAAGAACGTGAATTGTCCATGATGCTTCTCGTCGATGTCAGCTCCTCCTGCGATTTTGGATCGGTGGGAAAGCTCAAACATGAAATCTGCGCCGAACTCGCGTCCATCCTGGCTTTCGCGGCCATTAAAAACAACGATAAAATCGGACTGATCGTATTCTCGGATAAAATCGAAAAATATATCCCGCCCAAAAAGGGGAAAGCCCATATCTGGAATATCATCCGGACCATATTGGATTTCCAGCCGCAAGGCAGAGGGACCGACCTGAACCTTCCCCTGGAATACCTGTTGAACATCCAGAAACGCAAAACGGTCACCTTCCTCATTTCTGATTTTCAGGCGCGGGGTTATGAAACCACGCTCAGGCTCGTGAAACAAAAACACGATCTCATCGCCCTGTTGATCATCGACCCCCGGGAACGGGAACTCCCCAATGTCGGCCTGATCCACCTGGAAGACGCGGAAACGGGCGAAACGATTCTCGTGGATACGGCCGATCCGGAAACCACCCGCCGCTTCGCGCGGCGGGTCCAGAAAAATATACGGGAAATGAAATCGCTTTTTAACTCCGCCGGAATCGATATCATAGAAGTCCGGACCGACCATTCCCTCGTGGAACCGCTCATCCGTTATTTTAAAATCCGGGAAAAAAAACACTGAAATGGCATTTTTTTCTCTCAACAATCCCAAGGATGGGGTCAGCCCCAGGATCAAGATTTTGGTTCTGTCACTCACAGTCCTGACCGTGTTCGCCTTCGGTGTTTTTTTCTTCATCCTGGCCGGCAAAATAGTTTCGCCCTCCAAGGAAAAACCCTGGACCTACAAGCTCCTCGCGGTTGGGGAAAAACTCCAGCATGCCGGTCTCCGGAAGGAGGCCATCGATCTGTACGCCCGGTTCCTGGACCGGGAAAAGGTGGATCTGAAAACGCGGGCCCGGGTATCCCTTACCATAGGAAAACTTTACAAGGAGCTGGGAAACTGCCGCAAGGGC
The DNA here is from genome assembly GCA_046754465.1 of Nitrospinaceae bacterium. Taxonomy (GTDB): domain Bacteria; phylum Nitrospinota; class Nitrospinia; order Nitrospinales; family VA-1; genus JBHHVU01. The sequence goes on from JBHHVU010000001.1 coordinate 91,435, forward strand.
CTCACCTGGTTTTATCAGGCGGAGGCCGCGGGTCCCGACCCCTCCCGAGAAAACATTCTGAAATCCCAAATCGACACTTGCCTTAAGGAGGTGCGGTCTCATAAACCTTAAACCGATGATCGTTTCGACAAATTCACCGGCGAGGATCTGGCGGATTTTTTTCTGGATCCTGATCTTTTCCTGGGCTTCCACCTCCCCAGATGCGTTGGCCCAAGAACCGGGCGTAAGTGAAAATCACTCTCCTATCTCGGCGGAGGCGAAAGTCGACCTGCCCCAGGCCACGATCGGAGACATCGTCACCTTCTCGGTCATCGTTCGCCATGACGCCAATATTCAAGTCCATCCCCCTCAATTCGTAACCATTCCGGGCCTGGAAACCCTGGACCGGGGCGCCCGGGAACCCCGGTCCCGCAACAGCCAGAAGGTGGACGAATTCTGGATTCGCTTTCGGGTGGATCGGGTGGGAACGATTAACCTGCCGGCGGTCAGAGTCCCCTTTGATGTCTCCCCAACGGGACCGGGTGGGAATAAAATTCCCGGTTTTATCGCCGCCCCCAAAGTCTCGTTGGAGGTTCAATCCATTCTCCGGCTCCAGGGAGAGCCGACGGATATCCGGGACATCAAACCCCTGGAGGAAATTGGACTGGATTGGAGAGGACTCATCCTTGCCGGAATCCTTCTCCTATTGGGATCGTTCCTGGGAATATTCTTTTGGCGCAGCAGGAAAAAACGTACCTTGTTATCAAAGCCGGCTCCGCAATCGGCTCCCCTACCCCATGAACGGGCCCTGAGGGAACTGGAAGCACTGAGGAAACGGCAATTGCTGGAGTCGGGCCAGGACCGGGAATACTATTTCCAGTTGTCGGAAATATTTCGCCGCTATCTGGGAAACCGGTTCGCGTTTCCCGCATTGGATTGGACCACGGAAGAAATCACCGAGTACCTCCACCGCGCCTCCCCCATGGAAGAAACCTGGCGGGATCGAGTTTGCCGCCTTCTGGAGAAGACGGACCGGGTGAAGTTCGCCAAGGCTCAGAGGAACCGGGCGGCCAATGAAATGGAAGAAGTGATAAACTTCATCCGGGCGACCTGTAAAAAGGAAGAGGAACCGGTTTCATCTTCCCATCCCTCGGGAGGATCATGACTTTTTTTCGTTTCGAAGATCCCTGGCTGCTGATGCTTCTTCTCCTGCTCCCTTTCCTTGCGTTTCTGGGAAGGAAAAACCGCGACGCGGTCATTCAATATTCCTCCATCGGCGGCTTGAAGGCGGTGCAACCCGCGCAGGTGAACTGGAAAGCGGTGGTTCCCCGGGCGCTCCGGTTCCTGGCCCTCGCCTTGCTCGTGCTCGCCCTGGCCCGTCCCCAGGAAGGCCACAAAAGCACAGAAATCCTATCCGTGGGAGTGGACATCATGCTGGCCATCGACACTTCCGGAAGCATGGAGGCTTTGGACTTCATGAAAAATAAACACCGGATCAACCGGCTGGAGGTGGTGAAGGATGTCGTGGCTGATTTCATCGAACACCGGAAAAACGACCGCATCGGAATGGTTGTTTTTGGAAAAGAGGCTTATACCCAGTGCCCGCTGACTTTGGATCATGACATTGTGCTCTCTTTTCTAAACCATTTGGAGATCGGAATCGCCGGGGATTCCACCGCCATCGGATCGGCTATCGGGATTTCCGTCAAGCGTTTGAAGGACCTGGAAGCCAAGTCCAAGGTGATCATTCTTTTGACCGACGGACGCAACAACGCCGGAAGTCTCACCCCCATTCAGTCCGCTAAGATCGCCAAAACCTTCCAAATAAAAATCTATACCATCGGGGTGGGGACCCGTGGGAAGGCCCCGTTTCTGGTCGATTCCATCTTCGGGAAACAATATGTATACCAGGATGTGGAAATCGACGAAAAGACGCTAAAAGAGATCGCCGCCATGACCGGAGCCCGGTATTTCCGCGCCACCGATTTGGAATCACTCAAGGATATTTATAAACAGATCGACCGCCTGGAAAAATCGAAAGCGAAAATCATCGATTATTCCGAATACCAGGAACGGTTCCATTATTTTCTGATACCGGGACTGGCCCTGATTCTCCTGGAAATCGTTGCGGCCAATACCCGATTGCGCAGGATCCCCTGAAATGCGTTTTGGAGAACCCATCTACTTCAACTTGTTTTGGCTTGTCGCCTTGCTGACCGTCTTCATGGTCTGGGCTCTGCGAAAAAGACGCCAGTTGACCGAACGGTTCTGCGGTCCCTCCCTGGTCTCTAAATTGGTGGGACCCGGGGTCTACTCCAGGAAAACCACTCGCGCGGTCTTGCTGGTGATTTCCGTTCTCTTTCTGGTATTTGCCACCACCCAGCCCCGCTGGGGATTTGAATGGCAGGAACTGCGGCAAGAGGGGGTGGACATTATCGTGGCCCTCGACGTTTCTTCCAGTATGCTGGCGGAAGACATCAAACCCAATCGCCTGGATCGCGCCAAAAGGAAAATCTCGGATCTCATCCAGATGCTCGAGGGAGACCGGATCGGACTGGTGGCCTTCGCCGGCACGGCCTTTCTCCAGTGCCCGCTCACCCTGGACTACGCCGCCGCCAAACTTTTCCTCGCGGCCATGGATACAGGCATGATCTCGTCCCAGGGTACCGCCATCGGCGCGGCCATCCGCACTTCCCTCAAGGCGTTCCAGACCCAGGGAAAAAAGTCCAAGGCGATCCTCCTCATCACCGACGGCGAAGACCAGACCGGCAAGGCGTTGGGGGCGGCGAAGATGGCGGCCAGGGGCGGAGTCAGAATCTACGCCCTCGGAATCGGGGGGAAAATAGGCGCCCCCATCCCCAACATCGGAACGGAAGGGGGTTTCAAAAAAGACGCGAACGGTGAGGTGGTGCTCACCAAACTGGATGAATCCACTTTGGAAAAAATTGCCCTGACGACCGGGGGAGCCTATGTCCGTTCCATCACCGGGGACCTGGACTTGAAAACAATCTATCTGGATAACATCAAACCCAAAATCGAAAAAAAGGAATTGAAAACCGTGCGCCGCAAACTGTGGCATGAACGATTCCAATGGATGATTTTCCTGGGACTTATGTGCCTGGTCATTGAATCCCTGATCGATGAAAGGAAAACTCCCAAGGGTTCCTTCCGGTAAAAAAGCGTCCCTAATCCCTGGGGTTTTGATAAAATAACAAGAAAGGGGTTTTGGGTTTTTTTTTTGCCCCACGGCCCTTGACACGGGGCCGGGACGATTCTATTGATGAGTCAAACAGGATATTCAACCACCGGGGCGAATGAAAGCCCGGCAAGGAATTTTTTATTGAAAGGATGCTGAACATGATGAGAACTGATCCCAGAACAATCAGTATGGACGCCGTCGCCGCGGAACAACAGCGTTTCATGGTTCGGGTTTATAACTGGATGACCGGGGGACTCGCCGTTACGGGATTCCTCGCCTTTTTCGTGGCAAATAATGAGATGATGCTCAGCATCGTCTTTGGAAATCCCATCGTGCCCATTCTCCTCATCGTGGCGCAACTGGGGCTGGTGGTCTACCTTTCCGGCTGGGTGAGTAAGATGTCCGCCAGCAAGGCCACGGGCATCTTCATGTTGTATGCCGGACTCACGGGGATCACCTTTTCCTCGATCTTCCTGGCCTATACCGCGTCGTCCATCACGTCGGCTTTCCTGGTGACCGCCGGAACTTTCGGAGCCATGAGCGTTTACGGCTACACCACCAAAAGGGACCTGACCTCCATGGGCAGTTTTCTGTTCATGGGGTTGATCGGCATCATCATTGCCTCGGTGGTCAACATGTTTTTGCAAAGTGAAGCGATCTACTGGATCACCACCTACGCGGGGGTTTTGGTCTTCGTTGGACTCACCGCCTACGATACCCAGAAGATCAAGGAAATGAACGTGCTGGGAAATGAAGGAACCGAGGAAGATACCAAGGAGGCGGTGATCGGCGCCTTAAGGCTTTACCTGGATTTCATCAACCTGTTCCTCATGATCCTCAGGCTCATGGGCGACCGGAGATAATCGGTTGGCGCCTTGTGAGTCCCTTGTGCAGCATCGCCTGCCCCGGTCTCTTCCAGGGGAAGAGGCCGGGAAAGATTCTTCCCGCCCGCGGGGACTCACTGGAAATCAAAATCTAATTTGAAGGGACCCCTCTTTCAGTTCCCTGGCGGGTCCATCCATCCCCCCTCTAATTTCAAAACAACCCTCCCGGGGGAATTGACAAACCCCACCCGTATAAGTAAAATAACTTCCATGTTTTCAATAAAGTTCAAGAAATTTTTCGCAACTTTTCCCTCCCTCAAGCCTTTATGAAAAAAAACCTTTTTCCGCTTTCCCTTAAAGTTTCAGTCTTCCTTGCTTTTATGATCCTTGGCCCGGTTTCATCATCGGGCGCGGAAGATGAAAAGTTCTTCCGGGAAGCGTTGGCTTATACCGTAAAAATCCAGACCCGGGTGGAACTGCCCTTTGACGGGGAAAGGAAAGGGTTTTCCACCGGCGCCGGGTTTCTGATCAACGCCGCGCGCGGCTGGATCATGACCAATGCCCATGTGGTGTCCCGGTCCCCTTCGCATGTTTCCGCGGCCTTCCATGGAAAAAGTTTTCAACCGGCGCAAAAGGTGTTCGTCGATCCCTACCTTGATATGGCCCTGTTGAAGATTCCCCCGGCCTCGATTCCCAAGGGGGTCCGGGCCGCATCGCTCGATTGCGGTGACTTGCCGGAAATCGGCCATTCGGTCGGGGCTTTCGGTCACCCCTGGAAATTTTCATTTACAGGGACGCGGGGCATCATCTCCGGGGTGACCTCCAAACTCGGAGGGGAACTTCTGCAAACCGACGCCCCGATCAACCCCGGCAATTCAGGCGGACCCCTCATCAGCATGCGGACAGGCCAAGTGGTGGGCATGAACACCGCCACTCTGGATAAGGACCAGGACCAAAATACCAATTTTGCCGAACCGATGAAATACTTGTGCCGGATCCTCACACTCCTGAAAGAGGGACGGGACCCCTCCCCGCCAGACTTGACCATCATGTTTCAGGCAGATCTCGAAGACCATCGGCAACTGATCGTGGCCAGGACTTACCTCGGCCCCGGCCAGGTCCCCATCCGGGAAGGGGACGTGATCCTCGAAGTGGAAGGCACTCCGGGGACCATCCATAACGAAGGACAGTTCGTTCACGCCCTGCGAGGCCGGCTGGACCATGTGGTCCTGAAGGTCAAACGGGAAGGAAAGGAAATCTCGATTTCCGGCGCCCTCACTCCGGCGGAGTGGGTGACCCAAAGAAAAGGGATCTTTTTTTCGGGAATCCTGTTGGCCCCGAGCCGGTACCGGGACCGGTCGGAAATGAACTTCCCTTTCCGGGTCAATTACGTGGAACCCGGTTCCATCGGCGAAATCAAAAGAATAAAAAACTGGGACCGCCTCATGTTCGTGGACGGCCACCCGGTCGACAGCCTGGAAGACCTGTTCGATTATCTGAAAAAACATCAGAACAGCCGGGGAAAAATCGTGGTCCAACTGAGGGACATCAGCGATTTGGATGACCGCATTTATAATTACAAGGACATTGCCCTCGAGGTAGACCGGCTGAAATTTATCGGCCGCTGAATCCCCCAGCTCAATTCATATCTTTCCTTTTTCTTTTCCAACCAGGTCCTTTGTCATACTTTCCTTGTAAAATAAAAACGGTCAGGCATGGAAACCAGGACGGGACCTGGAAAAAATGGAAAAGATTTTCACCGGATACAAATCCCGGCGGTTTTTTCCATCCGCTCAAAATTTTTTCAATTTATTGAAAAATATTAACTTATTAATGATTCTCCCCAAAAACCGGTCTTCGGCTCTCACCCCATTAAAACGTTACATCAAATGTAATATTGAAATTTAAAAATAATATTGATACCCTTCAACAATCGCCCCTTATTATACATTTACCATAAAGGAAATGGAGGGAATAATGAAAAAATTATTCGCTGTATTCGCAGGATTCCTGTTCGTTTTGTCCTTAGCTCTTCCTCTGAATGTTGTTGCGGATGAGGGAAGTTCCCCTGCAGCGGTAGAAAAGTCCTCCGATGACGGTAAGTCCAAAGCAAAGGAAGAAGGAAAAAAGGATGAAAAAAAAGAAGCTTCCGCAAAAAGCGATGACAAAGGAGGAAAAGAAAAGAAAGAAGCTGATAAAACACCCGAGAAAAAGGGAAAATAATTGAGTCTTGTTGGGACCCCTATTCCCAAACTTTCTCTTTTACATTAGGCGCTTTTGTAGATAGAAGCACCTTTGAATTTGGCATTTGAGCGCGGTTGTTTGGATTTAATTAAATCGCTTGAGGGGGCGATATGAATCAAAAGGGTTTGTGGCAACTGCCGCAAACCCTTTTTTTATTTGTGCGCCCGGCAGGGCGCACCTACTTGGAGGTGCAAGTCCTCTACAGGCCCGGCAAGGGGAACTGTTAGCCGGACGGCAAGGGTGTCCACCGCGAGGTGGAATCTGAAGGAAGCCGCAGGCAAAGCGCTGGTCCGACGAACAGAAATCGCATATGAATCCGGATACTCATACAAAATGCCGTTTACACACTTTTTCTGATAGACCTGACGGTGGGGGTAACTCCGCCTCCTACCCGATTCGGCGGTTTACAATTCGCCCTGAAAAAATTCGCATCCTTCTCTTCCGGTTCCCCGTATTCCAACCTTGCCCCTTGTGGGTTCCCTTTCCAGAAGGTTTTTTTTCCAGCCCACCCTGTAAAGATTTTCAGTTGGGGATTGGGTCCTCCTCAAAAACCCCGTATTATAATAAAATATCAAGCAGGAACCCGTTCCTGATAACTCCGCGATTTCACCTTAATGAGTACATTGAGGGGTTAATAATCATCATGCTTTGGATCATTTTTTGGGGAACAAGGTTGTTCCGGTTTTTCCGGTATCGGGGAACCGGAAATTTGGCAGCGGCCCTGACGTTAATGCTCATTCCGGCCAACGGGTTGGCGGCGCCCTTCAACCTCGAATCCCGGGATGGAATCGCGCGCTATCGCCAAAAAGACTTCCAACGGGCGGAACAAAAGTTTCTCGAAGCCCAAAAGGAACATCCCAACGATCCCAAGTTAACCTATAACCTGGCCAACAGCCAATACATGCAGGGCAAATATAACGAGGCGCTTCAGTCCTATACCCAGGCCGCCGCGGGAAAATCGGCCCCGGCAATAAAACAACGGGCTCTGTACAACAAAGGAAACGCGCTTTACCGGTTAGGGAAACTCGAGGCTTCCGCCAAGGCCTACAAAAAGGCGCTGGAACTGGATCCTCACGACATGGATGCCAAGTTCAATCTGGAATTCGTGAGGGAAAAGATAAAAAAGAATCAACGCCGGGAAAGAAAAAACAAGAGAAAGAAGGATTCCCCCTCCGGTAATAACCGGCCCGGGGAAAACAACTCTTCATCCGCGAACGAACAGCAGGACCGCGAGGGAGAAACGTCCCCCGGACGGTCGCCGGAAGACTCCAGGGAGCCCTTCAGCCCCGAGGATTCCTCCCCCCCACTTCCCGCTTCCCCCGCGAAAGAGCAAACCAACGGCAAACCTCTGGGTCCGGCCAAACCCGTTCAACCGGCCCTCACCAAGGAGGAAGCCGAACGATGGTTGAGTTCCCTCAATGAGGACCTGAAAACATTTCGCCAGAAACAGGCCAAGGGCGGCGAGAGGGCCTCCGGAACTCAAATAAGGGATTGGTGAGAGAGAAATTTTAATGAATCGTGTTTTTTGTTCCATCATTATTCGAGGAGTTTTCATCGGGCTGACAGGGCTCTTCTTCATTATGGGAACGGGGTCCCTTTCCCTTGCGGAAGAGATCGGTCTCCAGGCGACGGTGGACACCAACGAATTGACGTTGGAGGACAGCCTCCGGTTGTCCATCACTGTCAAAGGAGTTCAAAACGCGCCCTCCCCCGAATTACCGCCCCTACCCAATTTCCGCGTCCAATCCGCCGGAACCTCTTCGGCCACTGAAATTGTGAATGGAGTCACGAATGTTCAAGTGACTTATGATTACCGGCTGACCCCAAAACAAACAGGAACCTTCGTGATCGGACCCGCCCGCCTTGAACTGGCCGGAATCGTTTATAAATCCGATCCCATCACCGTGACCGTCAAGAAGCCCTCGGGGAAAAAGACCCAGGCGCGTTCCCTGGCTTATGTAGAAACCTTTGTTTCCAACCCCCGGCCATTCGTGAACGAGCAGGTGATCTACACCTTCAAACTCTATCGCAGGCTGGATGCGAAAAACCTGGACCTCAGCATGTCCTTCGACGATACCGATTTCCGCAAGGAAGACATGGAAGACGCCCGGACCTACAACCAGGTCATCAACGGCATTCCCTACCAGCTCCATGAACTTTCCGTCGCGCTTTTTCCCATCCACGCGGGGCGGGTAAAAATTCCTGCGGCGGTTCTGGAACTGGACCTCATCAACCGATCCAAAAAAGGGGCGGGGCGGGACCCTTTTTCGATGTTTTTCGAGGATCCGTTTTTTGCCTCCGGCGCCAAAACGGTCCATAAAGTCTTAAGAGCCGAGCCCATCGAGGTCGAGGTCCAGCCTTTACCCGAAAAGGGGCGGCCGCCGGATTTTTCCAACCTGGTCGGCCCGGTGGAGATTTCCGCCCACCTGGAAAAGGAGCAACTTGAAGTGGGAGACAGCGCCACCCTGACCGTCACCGTTTCCGGTCCAGGCAATGTGAAGGATTTCTCGCTCCCCTTTCCGGACCTGCGGTCGACTTTCAAGGTGTACCCGGACCAGCCCGAGGTCAAACGAACCGTCAAGGAGAACAACCTGACGGAGGAAAAGATATTCCGGTTCGCCCTGGTTCCCTTAAAAGAAGGGGAATTCATGCTGCCCCCCCTGGGCCTGTCTTATTTCGACCCTGTCCGGGAAAAATATGAGCGCGCGGAGACCCGGCCCTTTGCCTTGTCGGTGCTGCCTTCCTCCGGGGAGGAAAAATTGAAGGTCAGTGAACCGGAGCGTCCCGAAGAATCGGAACCCGAAAATAAAGTTAAAATTATCGGAGAAGATATCTTTCCGATTCATACCCGTTTGGCGGATTTCCGGAATATGGCCTTCACCGCATCGGACGTGGGCCGGTTCGCGATGGGATTCCTTTTTCCTCCCGCTCTTTTCTTCGCCCTAGCGGGAGTCATCCGGCACCGGCAGCGCCTGAAATACGATGTGGCATTTTTCCGGAGTTGGAACGCCTTCAAAATGGCCGATCAACGGTTGAAACAGCTTTCCGGCTCACCCAACAGCAACCCCAAGGAATTCGTCAAGGAACTTTCCGAGATTCTCCGGGAATACATTGGCAACAAACTGAACCTGCGGGGAAAAGCCATCACCTCCCGGGAGGTGGAAAGCAAGCTGAAGGAAAAACATTATTCCAAAGAACTGGCCTCCTCCGTGCGTAGATTGCTCGAAAAATACGAATCCCTGCAGTACGGTCCCAAAACGTTCGACAACCGCAAGGAACTGTTCAAGGAATCGGTCAAAATTTTAAAACGGCTGGAGAACCGGACATGAGTCTACGTTTGGCAACGATTTTGCTCCTGTTCACGGTTTGGACCCTCGGCGCCGCGGTTTGCGGTCATGCTGAACCTACAGGATATTTAAACCGGATATCCCGGGCCAACGATCTTTATCTCAACAAAAAATACCGGGAAGCGGCGGGAATTTATGAGGACCTGATCGGCCAGGGGCTTCAAAATGGTTACCTCTACTACAATTTGGGGAATACGTATATGCGCCTGGACAAAATCGGACCGGCGATTCTCAATTATATTAAGGCAAAACGGCTCCTTCCGCGGGATGAATCCCTCAACGCCAACTTTCGCTACGCCTTCCGGAAAACCAAGGACCAGATCGAACCTACATCCACCGGATGGTTGCGGACCATTTTCTTCTGGCTGGATGACTTCAACCTGAGGGAGCATCTCCAGATTCTTGTCTTCATTTCCCTGCTATTCTGGATCACCGTGACCTTCTGGTACATCCGGAGAACGGGCGGATGGGACTTGGCCCGGAAATCAATGCTGACCATTCTATTGACCTCCCTGATATCCACCGGTGCTAAAATAGGAGTGGAATCCCATTCCCGAATCGGGGTGGTCCTGCCGGTGGAGATGGATGTGAAGTCGGCGTTGGGTCCGGAAAACGTGACCCTGTTCCAACTCCATGAAGGAGCCATCGTATCCGTCCTCGACCACCAGGAGGGATGGTATCGTATAGACCTGAGCGATGGAAACAACGGTTGGGTGCCCGAAAATTTTATTGGTCTGTAAACGGAATCCGGGATTCCTGAAAGGAGTGTTCCATGCCCGTTAAACTTCCACAATCCGGCGGCGGCTGGGGGGCGATATTCTATTCCCTGAAACTGGCCCGGCGGGCCGGAGGTATTTGGCCTCTCCTGCGGTCCATGATCACCAAAAACAGCTGCAAAAGCTGCGCCCTGGGCATGGGTGGACAAAAAGGGGGAATGCGGAATGAAAAGGGACATTTCCCCGAAGTATGCAACAAATCCATTCTGGCCCAGGCATCCGACATGCAGGGGATCCTTCCCCCCGATTTCTTTCAGCGTCATGACATCGAATCCCTGAGCCATTGGACGCCCCGTCAGCTGGAATTGAGCGGACGATTGACCCAACCGGTCATCTGTGAAAATGGCGGTGCCCATTACCGTCCCCTCCCCTGGAACGAAGCCATTGAACAGGTGGCGGACCGTCTGAAATCCACTCCCCCCGGGCGGGCCTTTTTTTACGCCAGCGGCCGTTCCTCCAACGAAGCGGGATTTCTTTTGCAACTTCTGGCGCGTCAATGGGGAACCAACAACGTCAACAATTGTTCCTTTTACTGTCACCAGGCCTCCGGCGTCGGGTTGTCGCAAAGCCTGGGGACCGGGACCGCCACGATTGAACTGGAGGACCTGGACTCGGTCGACCTGATTTTTCTGATCGGCGCCAACCCGGCTTCCAACCATCCTCGGTTCATGCGCACTCTCATGGAAACCCGCCGCCGGGGAGGCCGGGTTATCGTGATCAATCCCGCCAGGGAGCGGGGTCTGGAAAACTTCAGCGTCCCATCGGACCCTCGGAGTCTTCTGTTCGGATCGGAAATCGCCAGTACATACCTGCAACCCCATATCGGGGGAGATATCGCCCTGATGAACGGAATCGGCAAGGCTTTGCTGGAAATGGCGGAATCCGACCCCAGGGTGATCGATTCTTCATTCATTGAAAACAGCACCGAGGATTATTCCGCTTACCGCCAGGACCTGGAAGGCCACTCCTGGGAACAACTGGAAGCCGGGTCGGGTTTGTCCCGGCAACTCATGGAGCAAACGGCGCGGGAATATGCCGAGGCCAGGAACGTTGTGTTTGCCTGGGCCATGGGGGTCACCCACCACGCACACGGAGTGAAGAACGTGCAGGCCATCGTCAACCTGGCCCTGTTGCGTGGCATGGCGGGACGAAAAAACGCCGGCCTGCTTCCTTTGCGCGGACACAGCAACGTGCAGGGCATCGGGTCGGTCGGGGTCACCCCCCAGTTGAAAAAGAAGATATTTGACAACCTGGAATCCTTGTACGGAATCCGGCTCCCCTCAGAAACCGGAATGGACACCTTGGGATGCCTAGAAGCCGCCAGGGAGGGACATTTAGATTTCGCCTGGAATCTAGGGGGAAATCTTTTCGGTTCGAATCCTGATTCCCACTTCGCCCGGGAGGCCCTGGGGGAAATCGATTTTATCCTCTATATGAACACCACCCTGAATCAGGGGCACTTTAACGGACGGGGGAAAACGACGCTCCTTTTACCCGTTGCCGCGCGAGATGAGGAACCGGAACCCACGACGCAGGAAAGCATGTTCAATTACATCCGCATGAGCGATGGCGGGAGGTCCCGTTATTTCGGCCCGCGGAGCGAGGTGACCGTGATCGCGGAAATTGCGGCGCGCGCGTTGCCCGCCCAGCCCATCCCCTGGCAGGAGCTCAAGCGAACGGGAAATATCCGTCAAATGATCGGATCGGTGGTCCCCGGATTTGAAAAAATGAAAGACATGGACCGCACTCGCCAGGAATTCCAGATTGGGGGCCGCACCCTCCACGCGCCCGCCTTTCCAACGAAAAGCGGCAAAGCCCGGTTCACGGTTTGTGTCCCGCCCCCGGCCCTGGGGGAAATCCTACCCGAAAACGAGTTCACCCTTATGACCGTGCGCTCGGAGGGACAGTTTAATACGGTGGTCTACGACCTGAATGACCGGTACCGGGGAGTCTCCTCAAGAAACGTCGTTTTAATGAATGCGGAGGATATACAGTCTTCCGGGCTGCGGGAGGAACAAAGGGTGCGGGTCATAAATCAGACTGGAAAAATGAACGGGTTGAAGTTGCTTGCCTACCCCATTAAATCGGGCAATATCATGATGTATTATCCCGAAGCCAATGTCCTGGTGCCCCGGCTGCACGACCAGCAGTCGAAAACACCTTCTTTTAAATCGGTGCGGGTGCGGGTGGAGGGGGAGGAATCGTGCGGCTAAAGCGGAGGACCCGTCTCTATTTTTCAGAAGGGATTCCGATTCGGAAGCCTTCCTTCAATTCAAACCGGACAACTCATATATTTCTGGGAGAACATTTTGACTTTTTTAATTCCAATTGGGCAATCAGATTTTTCCTCTTTTGATCGATGGAGATATCGAAGATGGAGAGCAGCTGGTACATCAACTGATTTTCCTTCATGGGGACGTCGAATTTTTCTCCTGCAAACCGAACCATGGGGTGTTCCCCGGTGGACGGCGGTTTGATCCAGGAAAGGCCGTTTTCCAGGATTTCCGCCGTTCTGGAAAGAAGCCAATTTTTATCCCAGGGTTTGGTCGCATAACAATCCGCGCCCGATTCCAGGCCGCGGACGAAACACTTCCGGTCCCAAACCCCCGTAAGAAGGATGACGGGGACATCGCGCCATTTAGGGTTCTCTTTGATGGCCCGGCAAAACTCGAACCCGTTCATCCCCGGCATCATGATATCGCTGAAGATGAGTATCGGCTTTCGCCGCCGAATCATCGAAAGAGCCTTCTCCGCGTTTGAGGCCACCTCGACCACATATTTTTTTTTCTCTAAAGTATGGCGGAGCAAATCTCTTTGTTCCCCGCAATCCTCCACCACCAAAATATAAGGGCAGCCGGGTTCCTTACGATTAGACGCGAGCATTTTAATTTTATTTTTTGGAATTTTTAACGCCTGATCGATTGGGACTGTTGGAGTACAGGGTCCAAAGCTTGGCAACGTACAGGTAAATTGTGCACTCGCAGCCGCCCGAATGGAGGATCAGGATAATTTCAATGGATTCGGTTGAAAGAGGAACCCGTTGGGGTCCCCGTAAGGTTTATCCTTCCGGATCCGCACCTACCAAAAAACCTTCCAGATGCGCTCTTTTACTTGGATCCCCCCTCCTGTAAATTCTAATGACTCTTTCCACGAGTTCTTTCAGTTTCCGGTCCTCAGAAAGGTTGAGGAACTCTTGCGGAAAAGATGAATTCTCCCCATTGTCCAGATCGGTCCGGATCATTTCCCCGCGTCCGGTCAGAAGCCAGTAAAGATTGATATTCGAATAAGTACAAAGATTGGCCAACGTATTCGCGGAGGGAAGGGATTTATCATTTTCAAGGTCGGAAAGGGACCCTTGGGAAACACGGATCTTCTTGGACAAATCTACGAGTTTTAACAGGGAAGATTTACGCCAGCTCTTCAACCGCTTCCCCACGGTTGTCACCGTAATTGTTTCTTGGGCACCATTATTATCATTTGTCATAACTTCCCTCATCGAAATGGACCGGAATCATTGTATTTCCCCCGATTGATCATTTATCCCTGGGAATCATTTCCCGAATGGACCCATCCAATATTCATTCATTTGATGGGGCCGGTATTTAGGATATGGGGGATGTATTGAGGAATTGTTAAGTAAAAGTTACAGTTTGGTAACAATTCGCGATAGGCCCGGCCCGGAATGGGCGGAAATGGGGAATTAACGTAAAATTCGGCAAAACAATCCGGAATGGGGACGGAAGTTCCTTCCCGTAAGGAAGCGGATCCCGGAAAATCCGGGCCCGGAAAGAAACGGACGGGCAGGCAAGGGGAGAACCCGGATTCAGGATCTATCCTGGAACCGATACCCCACTCCACGGACCGTTTCGATATACTCCCCCGCATCCTTGAGCTTGGAGCGAAGCCGCTGAATATGAGTATCGATGGTCCGGGAAAACACCCCGTCACCGTATTCCCAGATTTGTTCGAGAAGAACGTCCCGAGGTTTGATCTTTCCCGGGCTTTCGATCAACCGGGCGAGAAGTTTAAACTCGGTGAGAGTCAATTCCACCTCTTTATTCTTGACCTTGACGGCGTGGTTAGCCAGGTTCACCGAGAGACAGCCGAATTTAAAATTTTCCTTGGCCTCCGGGGCGGTGTACACCCGTTTTAAAACACTCTTGATGCGAAGAATCAGTTCCCGCGTATTGAAGGGTTTGGTGACATAATCATCAGCCCCGAATTCTAGTCCCAGAACCCGGTCGATTTCATCGTCCCGGGCGGTCAACATGATTATGGGAATATTGACGGACCGGGTATCCGACCGCAGGGTTTTGCAAACATCCATCCCGCTCATGCCCGGCATGTTGACGTCCAAGACGATCAAATCCGGAATTTTCGCCCGCACTTTCTTAATCGCCATTTCGCCATCCGACGCGGTTTGGATCTTAAACCCTTCCTTGCCGAGCTTCAATTCCAGGGCGGCTAACATATCCCTATCATCGTCCACCAGAAGAATGCTGTTTTTCATAAATTCCTTCCTTACAAAAATTATTTTGAGTCCTCCATTGGACCCAATCCGGTCTGTCCTTTCAACCGGTTCCATTCAAGGGAATGCAGGTCATATACAAATTGCCATTTTTCCCGATACTCCATCTCCTGTTCCCGATGTGCCAGGCTCACCTTCCGGAGGGGATCGAGATATTTTCCCCACCTGGACAACATCCGCAACCGTTGCCCGTCCGGGATCTTCCGGGAACCGAGGATATTGTCCTCGATATCGCACAACTTGATTTTTTTCGATTCCAAGGACCAAAGGGGAATGGACTCCCCGTACTTGTCACTAGAAAGATTCCAGGGTTTGGTCAGTTCCCAAACGTACCGCTGCACCGTTTTTCCGAAGTACCGGCCCAGTTCCCCGCACTCCAGGGACGTGTCCTCCACGAGATCATGACACAGGGAAGCCACCGCCCCTTCAAGGGTCTTGAAACGGAAAGCGAGATAACACTTGCAAACCCGGCGCGGGTGATGGAAAAACGCTTCCCCGCCCGGCCCTTTCCGCACTTGTCCGGCATGAAATTTCCTGGCCAGGCGCAGAGCCGCTTTCAATGGCCCGAGGGTCCCGCTATTGGAAAAACCCGCGTTTGGATTCAAAACAGGTCCTCCTCATGGAAAAATTCCAGGCAATCCGCGACGATCCAATCCAGGTGGGAAATCAGGTCATGCGGAGCATCCAGCTCTTTCAACCGGCACCAGGGATGGTCCTGGGCGAATTTTCGGGACTCGGCGATGTCTACCGTCTCGTCCCTCAGTCCGTGAACCACCCGGGTGGGAAGTTCCCGGTTCAGGGAAAGTTTTTCCCAACGTTCCGCATCCTGGAAAATACCGGCATCCAGTTCCATCGTCCGATTGTAGCGATAATGGAACACCCGGATCACGGAGGGCACCGCCCGGGGATCCGACGGATCGGAAGAAAGACGTTCCCTCCACCTCTTAAGAAAATTGAATCCCGGCGCCATCAGATACATCGCCGCCACATCAGTCCGGAATTGAGCGGTCAGGGCCGCCACATACCCACCCATGCTGCTGCCGATCAAACCAAATCTCTGTCCGGGATATCGATCCATGCAATCGGTGACCCCCTTGATTTGAGTGGACAACGTCATTTGTCTAAAATCCTCCCCCTGCAAATCGGGAATGGTCAAAGGCGCCGGGATTTGATCGAATCTTTTTTTGAACACCGAAGCCTTTTTGGAACCGGGGCCGGAAGCAAAACCGTGCAGATAAATGAATTGCGTCACGGTGAATCCCCTTTCCAGGGTCAAGGTAAAGAGTTTTTCTTCGTCCAGGGGGCACGCTATTCCCCGGCTGCCACATTTCGATCATTGTGTTCCAACCCCAGAACCGTCCCCCGCATCCCCCGCAGGAGCACCAACCCGGGCAACGCGGCGAGGAAAGTAATAAAAAAGAAAAAAGGCCAGCCCAGCTGATCGGCGAGGAATCCGGAAGGCGGACCCACAAAAACCCGCCCCAGGGAAGCCAGGGCCGACAACAAGGCAAACTGGGTGGCGGTGAACCGATGATCGCAAAGGGCCATCAAAAAAGCGACGAACGAGGCGGTTCCCATTCCCCCAGCCAGATTTTCGAAAGCCACCGCAAAAACCATCATGGCATAACTCTTGCCGGCATAAGCCAGGGCCATGAAAGAAAGGTTCGACACCGCCTGGAGAATTCCAAACAACATCAGGGCGCGGTACATTTTGAGCCGGGCCATCAACACACCCCCAAACAGGGCTCCGAGAATGGTGGCGAAAAGTCCCATGCCCTTATTGATCGCACCCACCTCTCCAACGGAAAATTCCGCTCCCCGGATCAAAAATGCGGTGGTTAAACTCCCCGCAAACGCGTCTCCCAATTTGTAAAGAACGATTAGGGCCAGAAAAGCCCAGGCGCCGTCCCGGGAAAAAAATTCTTTCAGGGGACCTCCCACGGCTTCCGCGAGAGTTCCCGGCGGCGTCACCTGCTCTTCCGGTTCCGGTCCGGCCAGGGTGGCCATCACACCGATAGTCATCAACCCCGCCATAAGGAGATAGGTGCTTCTCCAGCCCAAAACCTCCGACAATATCAGGGCGAGAGCGCCCGAAACCAGCATGGCGATGCGGTACCCGGTCACATACACCGCCGCGCCCAAGCCCCGCTCGCGCTCCCGCAGCACATCGGTCCGATACGCGTCAACGACAATATCCTGGGAGGCCGAGGTAAAAGCGATCCCAAACGCCAGAGCGGCCACGGCCCAGGGAGCAAACCTCGGGGAAAAGCTGCTCATTCCCACAATGAGCGCCATCAACACAAACTGTGTGAAAAGAATCCAACCGCGCCGCCGCCCCAATATCGGGAGAACGAAACGATCCAGCAATGGCGACCAGAGAAATTTAATCGTATACGGGATTCCCACCAGCGTGAAAATGCCGATGGTGCCCAGATCCACCCCCTCCACCGTCATCCAGGCCTGCAAGGTTCCCCCCGTCAAGGCCAACGGCAATCCGGAGGAAAAACCCAGCACCCATATGGTCCCAATGCGAAGATTGGCGAGGGACTTGAGAGTGGTAATAATCGCTTCACGGCTCACAGGTTCAGAATAACAAAAATTCCTTTATTTTCAATACCTTAAATATATAACCCCGAGATTTTTCCGGCTTTGGCCGGGTGGCCTCCCACGCGTTGGGATAAGATAACCTATTGTATTTCTGAGTATTAATTTGATCTTTTCCGCCGGTCCCGTGGGAAACAATGCGGCCAGGCCATTAGAACATTGACAGAATGAGGTTAAGTCAAATAAAATCAATAAGGAACACATTTCCCCTATTTACGGAATAGATCCCTTCCCGAAGCTGGGCGGAAGTTTGCCTGCCCGGCTTTCTAGAAACGTGGAAGCCTGAATTCAAAACATGAAAAGTCCGGAATCGATTCAGCAGGTTAAAGAGCAACTCAAATTAAAGGCGATCGAGTTGCGGAGAGCCCATTTGGAGAAAGAAAAATTCTCCAAAAAATTCGGTGATGTTATATTTTCCAAGCAGAGCGAAATTAATAACCTGAAAGAAATTATCCAGAAGAAGGACGAAGAAATTCAAAAGCAAAAGGAGGTCGTTTGGGCGACGCGGATGGCGCAACATAAAGGACGGGACGGTAAGGGCGAAAAAAAGATAGAATCCAAAACCGTTTCCCAGGAAACTTCCACGCCCCAAGCAATAACGGAAGATCCGGATTTTTTGAACCAGTTCAAAAAACTCAGAAAAAGATCGCGGCTGTTAAAAGAACAAATCCAGAGCGAAAAAAGGATCAACCGGCGACTCATGGAAGAAAGGGAGGAACTGGTCCGCGAATTGAAACGATTTCGGCACCAAACAGACATTTCCGAAAATTTAAAATCCCGAATTGAAAACCTGAAAGCCCAACTCAATCAGGCCAAGGCGACTTCCATGATTTCCGGCGAAGCCACTCAGAATCTTATTCTGGAAAAAAACGCCCTGATAAGAAAATACGAAATTATGCTTTATGGCGATATGCCGCCCGGCCAAAGGGAGACGGCGCCGACGGGAATTATCCAGGAACTGAAAAATGAGGTGGAAGAACTTCAAACGGAAAAAAACAACGTCCTCCTTGAGATGGAAACTCTCAAGGAGGATAACTTCGAATTGGAATCGAAGATTCATCTGATGGAGGAACAAAAGGAATCCCCGGAACCCAGCGAATACTGGTCCAACGCGCAAAGCCGGGGGGCCGTGGCCGCGGAATTTTCCACGGGACTGGAAAATTTCCTGCTCACCTATTCCGACATGATCACCCTGCTCCTGGTCATTTTTGTTCTGATTTACTCCGCGTCTAAAGTCGATGAGGAGAAATTCGCGGAAGCTTTATCCTCCTTCCAAGAAAAAGAATTTCAGGTGAATAATTTCAATGTCCGTTTGAACAAAAATGAAATGAATATGTTAAAACGCGTCCGTGAACTGGTGAAGGACAATGTGGACCCTGAAAGCTTGGTCCGTGGCGATGTGCGAACCATTCTGATCCGTTTGAAATCCTCCGACATCTTCTTTCCCGGAGACGCGGCGTTGATTGACGGGGCCGACGCATTGATTCTGGACTCCATCCGTGAAGAAATGAAAGAAGGAGTCAAACAAGTTCTGGTGGATGGGCATACCGACGATGTTCCCATCCATAACAGTAAAAAATTTCCTTCCAACTGGGAACTTTCCTCCGCCCGGGCCTCGATGGTGGCAAGAGTCATCATTGACCAATTACGATTCCCTCCGGACCGTGTCGTGGTGACCGGTTACGGCCCCTACCGGCCCCTAAAACCCAACAACAGTGATAAGAATCGTGCGTATAACCGACGGGTTGAAATCAAGATCCTCAAAGACAAAAAGGTGGCGGCGCAGGAAGAAAACGAAAAAAAGAAAACCCAAACCAATTCAAAAAACGCCAAAGTGAACGCGGTCCCCGCTCCCCCCATCCCGGCCGCCAAGGAAATTCCAACTCAAAATCCTTAAAAATCCGCCTCTAACAAACCGGGTTCAAGAATAGTTTTTCCTTTTACCGGGAATCCATTTATAATATTGAAATACATACATTTATGGTCCCTTGAGGTCACTGGGCCGCACCCCGGCGCCCTCATTTTTTTCAAAGAAAATTGTTGATGGCAAGAGAATCAGGGTCGGATTCAAAGTTCCTTTTTGCGAATCGTCAGAGCTTTCTCCGGTTCAATCAATTCAAAATCAACCGAACCGTGAAAACTCTTTCAAAGGTGGGCCGCCAGATTTTTTTCACGATCCCGCGGCTTCTTCACACCAACCAGGAGGGCCTTCCGGGCTATTTTGACGAAAGAGTTCCTTCCGGCATCCTGAACTTTACCATCCACCCGGAATGCCAGATCCACAGCGAAAATTTGTTTCCGCGCATCATTATTCGCCGAAATGAAAATCTGGATCCGGTCATCCATTCGATCCTGCTGATGGGCAGCGTGGGTTCCATCGCTCAAACCCAAAAGTCCGACCTGGATTATACGTTGCTGGTCGACAAGTCCAAGTTTACCGCAGAGAGTCTCCAACTCTTCAAAACCAAGCTGAAATTGATTGAAGAATGGACCTGGAAGGAACACCATTTGGAAACTCACTTTTTCATCAACGATTATCATGAAGTCAAAAACAATATTTTTGGAGAGAGCGATAGTGAAAGCACCGGTTCGGCGCTGGCAAAACTTCTGAAAGAGGAAATGTACCGCACCATGATTTTGCTCACGGGAAAAATTCCCTTTTGGTGGGTCGTTCCCGTGGCAACCAACGACGAAAAATATGAAGGGCTGCTCGATCAGGTCAATTCTGGCCACACGGTTTTAAACCGGGAGGAGTTCATCGATATCGGAAACGTGGAAAATATTTCCGACGGGGAATTCTTTGGCGGGTCCATCTGGACATTGATCAAATCCTTCCAGTCCCCTTTCAAGACATTAATGAAAATGGGGCTGCTCGAAGATTATATGTTCAACAAAACCCAATCCAATCTCCTGTGCCACGAAATCAAGAGGAAAGTATTCTCCAACATCCCCCATCCGGATATCGACCCATATATTTTGCTGTTCGAACGGGTGCAAAATTTTTTCAACGAGAGAAAAACCAATAACGAAGTGGACGCGTTGCGGACGGCTTTCTATCTCAAAGTGGGCACCCTGGTCAGAAGCGAGGAATATGAGCGTGGAACCCGGGATCCCAAAAAATCCGTCATCATAAAAATGCTTAAAAAATGGGGATGGACCCCATCCAAGCTGCTGAATATCAATAATTATAGCCATTGGCAAATGATGCAAAAAGTGGCCTTGGGAAACCGGATCAACAAGATCCTCATGAATTCCTACAAGATCATCTCGGAAAAAAGCAAGACGCTGAATTCCCATGAAAGCCTGATCAGTGAAAAGGATACTCATCTGTTGGGCCGCAAATTATTCAGTTTCTACCGGAAAACCCCCAACAAAGTGGAAAATCTCTTTTCCCTGATCGATGGAAATACCGCGGAGAAAGAATTGACCTTTCTTTGCGAGCACGACGAAACCCAAAACAAAGACACGTGGTACCTGATCCGTGGAAGGAATTTTTTCTATATCGAGCAGGTGAATCCTGAAAATATCATCAAGAAGGCCAACACCCTTCCCTTTCTGATAGCCTTCACGTCATTCAACGGGTTGTTTAAAAGTTCGACCCAACTGTTGATCCGCGCTCCGGGTCAATCGATCAAGGAAACCGATATTCGGATATTGCTCAGTCAGCTGGCGGCCTTCATCGCCCAGATCAACATCGCCGCCATTGCCAACGAGGACCTCCTTTCGAAAGTCCGTATCAACAAGCTTTATATGATCATCGATTTCGGAAACCCTCTTCCCAGGGAAATTCTGATGGAGGACATCAAGGACTGCAAAAGCGGCCAGCAGTTGACGCAGTTCATCAACAAACGGATCGAAAGAATCAAGAACATCACCGCCATCTATTTAACATCGTGGGGAGAGCTTTTTTGTAAAACGTATAGGGGGTGGAATTGCCTCGATCATTGCATGGACGAATTGAGCCCCCATATTCCTCCGGTGAATATGGAGGACCGGAATTTTCTTCGAGTCTACATTCCCACCGGCCAAAAGGAAATCCTGCAAATCCCCTGGTTAAACAATTATCTGTTCCGTTCAATGAAACTCAAAAGAACAGCGGTTGTGGAACAAGCCGCGAATTGAACCTGAATTATGGCAAGTATCGCTAAACGAGCGGAATCCTTTACCGATTTCTCCCAAGGGGGAATCCGGGAGGACTCCGGAATGGATATCGGAACCTTCCTGGGAATCCTGGGCGGAGTGGGTTTGATCGTCCTCGCCATACTCCGGGGGGGCGATCCCGCGGTTTTCGCCAACCTGAACGGCGCCCTGATTGTTCTGGGAGGAACGATCGCAACCACCTTCATTGCGTTCCCCTCCCAAAAAGTGGCGATGATGTTTCCCGTCATCATCAAGGCATTCAAACCCCATTCCTTTCAACCGGCGGATTATATCGATGATATCGTATCGCTCGCCATCAAATACCGCGCCGGCGGATTGAAACAACTGGAAAAACTGCAAGACCTGGTGGAAAACCGGTTTTTGAAAAACGGGGTCTCGATGGTGGTGGATGGTTACAGCTCCCGGGAGATCCACGAAAACCTGGAAAGGGAAATTATTTCCATGATCGAGCGGCATAACGCGGGCCAAAAAATATTGCGGTTCATGGGGGTCCAGGCGCCGGTGTTCGGTATGGCCGGCACCTTGATCGGGTTGATCCAGATGCTCATGCATATCGACGACCCCACCTCCATCGGCCCTTCCCTTGCCACCGCCTTGATCACCACGTTTTACGGACTGATTCTGGCCAACCTCGCCATCACCCCCATTGTCGCCAAATTGCATACCAAGACGGAACACGAAGCGATGTTGAATAAAGCCTTGAGGGTGGGCATCCTGGGAATTCACGATCGGATGAACCCACAAAAAATCCGGAGGAACATGAACTCCCTGTTTCCTCCCCACTTGCAAAGATAAAACGGAACGATGTCAAACATAGAAGAAATTCTTGCACTTGTACAAAAAGATTCGCATCAAAACGGGACCGATCTCAGAGCCTATCAGTTGAGGGGAATCCATCTCAAAGGCGTCAATTTCATCAACGCGACACTGATCCAAACCGACCTCCAGGAATCGGCTCTGATAAAAATCGATTTTTCACAGGCCAATATGACGGCGGCCAATTTCCAAAACGCGAAAATAAAAGACGTCCAATTCAACGACGCCAATCTCAATGAAGTGAATTTCCAGGACGCCACCCTGGTCAACTGCGTCTTCAGAAACGCCTCCCTGCAGAACGCCAATTTATCCTCCGCCCTGATCAAAAACTGTGATTTCAAGGGATGCGACCTCGGTCACGCCAATTTATCTTCCTCCAGGATCGGTGACACCAATTTCGCTTTCGCCCGAATGATGTACGCGTATCTGAGACAAGTCGAGATCGCTCATTCGAAAATGAACGGAATCAATGCCAGGGGTTCCGACTTCAGTTTCTCAAAACTGGCGGGTGTCGACCTGACCGGTTCCTCCCTGAAATATGCAGACCTGAATTCCTGTGCCTTCAAGAATGTCGATCTTTCCCACGCCAACCTGGTCGGCGTGGAATTGAAAGACTCCCATTGCACCGATATCACCCTGAAAGAAGCCAATATGGAAGGGGCCGACTTGACCTATGCCAATATGAAAGGTTCGAATTTAGAAAACACCTTTATGCTGGAGGCCAATCTCCACGCAACCGACTTCACCAACGCCAACCTCAAGGACGCGTACCTGGTAGATGCCAACCTCACCAAAGTCATCACCCAAGGCGCCAACCTGGAAAACACCATTTTGCAATAGAAGATTTTCGCCCCCGGCCGTTTACTTCCTCTCCGCACCCCACTAAAATGAAATGGTTGAGAGAAAACTCGGCGCCGATCCTTGGGGACAGGCCATGGCGGAAGTCATTCTGGCGGTTCATCTTCTTATCATACTTTTTTTCCTGATCGGGTTTCCCGCGGGCCTGCTATGGAACCACCGCGGGTTCCGGTTTTTTCATGCCGCCGGCCTGGCCTTGGTCACCCTTTTGATGGTTCTCGGCATCCCCTGTCCCATCACCGTTTGGGAAGAAGGATTCCGCGATGCCTCTTATGGGGGTTCTTTCATAGCGGCCTGGCTGAAGCGGATCATTTATCTGGAATGGTTGGACCCGGCGCATGTGTTGATTCTGGACCTGTGTTTCGCCACGCTGGTATTTTCTTCGTTTTTCTGGTATCCGGTAAAAAAGAGGGGAGGCAGAGGGAAACCGGACTGATCCCGCAAGGGAGCGGGCTCGGGCGGGTGAAACAATTATTTTTTCATGATAAAGCCGGTGGCACAACGGAATCCGACATTTTCAAAAAATTCATCGGGCGGCACCTCCGTACGGTTGAAGGCGTAACGGTAGGCTTCCAAAAAATAATGCCCCGCCTTCTGGAATCCGTTTCCCCTCAACACCTTGAAGGTCTTGCCAAAGCGCGGGTCCCGATACGGGTTTTCGGGATAGGCCCGGTACCAGTCCCGCGTCCACTCCATGACATTTCCAGCCATGCCGTAAACCTGGTAGGGGCTGACATCCCCCGGGTACTGACTCACGGGAACCGTTTCCCTGGCCCCTTCGATCCCTATATTGGCTTTTCCCTTTTCATACGTATTGCCCCAGGGATAGAGTTGTCCCGCCGTCCCCCGAGCCGCCTTTTCCCACTGCGCCTCGGTGGGCAATTGTTTATGGGCCCACATGGCATAAGACCAGGCTTCGCGCCAGGTGATATTGGTAACCGGATGATCCCCCTTCCCTTCAGGATAAGTTCCGTCCTGCCAATGCGAGGGGGTCTCCGTAAATTCGGCCTCATCGATGAATCGTTTATATTCCCGGTTGGTCACTTCATACCGGTCAATGTAATAGGCGTCCAGATAAACTTTTCTCTCAGGATGCTGGTCCAGGTACAAGGGCTTGACCGTACCGATTTTCTGGTGGGTATTTTCGGGATCGGTCTTGTTCGTTCCCATGATGAATTCACCGCCGGGGATGAGGACCATTTCTTTTCCATCGATCCCGGAAGTTTTTATGGGCGTCAGGGAATCGGTTTCCCCCTTGCAACCGGCCATGAAAATCATGAGACAAACCCAAAGGATTGGTGTATATTTTTTATTTTTCAACATTACCCCTAAACTCCCATCTGGCAACGGACCCTTGGAAATCGTTCTCCGCAAAAGGGATTTGGGCCAACGTCCCGGTCCGAACACTATATGAAAAGGCTTTACATTTTTCTATTTTTTTCCCTTGTGTCCGGATTATTCTCCGTCCCATCCCGGGCGTTTGACAAACCCCTCGCCTCCACCACCACCGGAAAAGATTATCCGCATATCCTCCGAACCGATGAGTTTTCCCTGAACACGCGAAACATCAAGGTGCTGACCGCCCAGGGGAAATACCTGTGGATGGGAACTTCCCATGGCGTGATCCGGTACGACACCACCACCGCCATTGGTTACGAATTGTTCGACAATCAGAACGCCCTGTTGAGTAACGGGATTTTCTCGATCGTCCTGGATAAAAACCACCATGCCTGGGTGGGAACCTATGGAGGCGGGCTCAGCCATTATGACGGAACCCGATGGGTCAATATCAACACCCCCCAGGGATTGTGCGACTCCTTCGTGTACGATCTGGAGTTCCTCGGAGATACCATGTGGATCGCCACCTGGAGCGGTGTCAACCGCGTCAGCGGGGACCCTTTTTCTCGCCAATCCTGGAAATCGTTCACCGTGGAAAACACCCACGGCGGGTTGATCGACGACTGGGTTTACGCCCTGGAAATCGGGAAAGACCGGCGCATCTGGTTCGGAACCGAATCCGGCATCTCGGTTTTCGACGGAACCAAATGGCGAAACTGGGATCACACCCGGGGTCTCGGGGCCGAATATGAAACCGTGAAGGCGGACAACCGGGGCGTGGTATCGCCTTTTCAGGGCGGCCATCACGCCACTCATGGTCCGGGCCTTCCCAACCTCGGCTCTCAGGATTACCGCCCCAATTACGTCGTGTCCATGCGGCTGGACCAGAAAAACCGGCTCTGGATCGGGACCTGGGGCGGCGGATTGAGCGTTTTCGATACCCGGACCTTCCGGTTCCGCAATTTTACTGTTCGCGATGGGCTGCCCGGCAACTATATCCTGGCCATTGAGGAAGGACCTCTGGGAAACTTGTGGATCGGTTCTAACGGGGGCCTGAGCCGATTCGACGGAAAGACCTTCCTTAATTATTCCGAACTCAACGGCCTGGCGAGCAATTTCACCTTCAGTATCGAATTCGCTCCGGACCATTCCCTTTGGCTGGGCGGCCACTCCGCGATGAACCGTTTGAAAATCGATCCCCTGTCCGGAAAACTGGGGAAAGTGGATTGACCCGGACCGTTCCCATCGCCATACCGGCTAAAAATCCTCATCGTCATCATCATCCTCTTTTAAGGCGGCGTCCACTTCCGCCTGTTCCGCCGCATCCATCAGCTCATGGATCTGCTCATAACCCGTAGCCAGTTTCTGGATATTGATGAGCAGGTTGATCAAATCGGCCTCGGGGCATTCGCGGATCCCCGCCACCAAGGCGCCCCGCTCATCATCTCCATATTTTTCATCCCATTTATCGAAGGTGGTCAGGATCTTATCCTTGCAATGAATCAAATCGTAAAAGAAACTCTGGACCTCTATTTTAACCATGGATTTACCTGTGTGTATTTATGAAAAGTTTCAAGACTTAAAACTCATCCCGCAAAAAGGATGGTTACAAAAATAACATAAATCCGGGGGAAGAAAGAAACGGAAAAAGGCGGCGAGTCCGTTCCCTACCCTCCAATGTGTCCCCCCTCCACACCGGAATATTTTCTGTTTCCCACCCCAAAATCCTGATATTATTATAAAAGAGCCGAAGGGTGGAGGCCGTCTCCACTATAGCCAATACCTTTTGAATCAGAGAGTTGAATCGTTAAAAGGAATGAGAGCGCCTCATGTCGGAAGGACAAAGATTTGTAGACAACGGTGACGGAACTTTAACCGACACCAAATATAATAAAATGTGGTCGAAACAAGACAGTTACCAGATGCGCGGCAAATGGTTAACCTGGAAAGCGGCCAACAAATACATCAACTGGCTGAACGAACAGAAATTCGCCGGCTATGACGACTGGCGGCTTCCCAAAAACCAGGAGTGTAGAAACCTTTACGATCACGAAAGTAAAAATACGGATTTCGCGGGGGACATCGTGCATATCGATTTTATGTTTCCCGAGGGTTGCGGGTCGACCTACTGGTGCGCGGAAGAGAACGGTATCAATGCGATGGCCTACAATTTTTACAGCGACCGGGCTTATCTCGTGCGCAAAAAATCGTCGGACGAAGGCAACATGACCTGCCGTGCCATTCGTTCCTCAGGACCGGAAGTGAAAAAATCGGGTCGGGTTTCCCAGACGGGCCGCTCCCGGCGCGAATAATCGACAGCGGAGTTTTACCCCAACAACCTTTTTGTGGTCCCGGTCCATCCGGGCCGGTTTCACTTTCCAACCCCACAGGTTCATGCCCTTCCACCGCGCAACTTATGCTGAAATCGACCTGAAGGCTTTTCGCGAAAACTTGCGGGGAGTCCGCGCCATCATCGGTCCCCAGGTCAAAATAATGGCCGTCGTCAAAGCCGACGGTTACGGGCACGGGGCGGTTCACTGCGCCCGGGCCGCCCTGGAAGCGGGCGCCGACTCGTTGGGGGTCGCTATCCTGGAAGAAGGCATCGAACTGAGAGAAAACAATATTCGTGCCCCGATCCTTCTGCTCTGCGGTATTTTCCCCGATGAAATCGAGGATTTCCTCCAATATGATCTCGCAACCACCCTGTACGGCCTGCCCCTGGCGAAAGCTCTTGCTCAACAGGCGAAACAGAAGAACCAAACCGTGGCCGTACACCTCAAGACAGAAACCGGAATGGGGCGGCTGGGAATCCCGCACGAAGAGCTGTTGTGTTTTGTAAAACAAATTCAGGAATACAAGAACCTGAGGATCGAGGCCGTAGCTACGCATTTCTCCTCCGCCGACGAGGAGGAACCCGATTACACCCTCATGCAGTTGTCACGCTTCAACCAGGCCCTGAACGAGCTGCGAATGGAGGGAGTGCCCCTGCCTCTGGTGCATAGCGCCAACACCTCGGCCCTGATCCGGTTTCCCCAAAGCCGATTCAACATGGTGCGGCCGGGAATTCTCCTCTACGGCGCCCTTCCCTCTCCCGGACTGCAAACTGATCTGATTTCCGCGAAGACATCCACCTGGGACGGCGATTTCCAACCCGTCATGCATTGGAAAAGCAAAATCCTGCAGATCAATGAAGTTCCCAAGGGGTGCGCGTTGAGTTATGGGGGTCGATTCGTGACAAAAGAAAACAGCCGCATCGCTGTTCTGCCCGTGGGCTATGCCGATGGCTTGAACCGAAGGCTCTCAAACAAAATGAAGGTCCTGGTCCGGGGAACACCCGTTCCCCAGGTGGGAACGATCTGCATGGACCTTTGCCTGGCCGATGTGACCGGCGTCCCGGAAGCGGAGGTGGGAGACGAAGTGGTGCTTTTCGGACGCCAAGGAAAAGCGGTGATTACCGTGGATGAAATGGCCCAATGGGCCGATACCCTCTCCTACGAAATCCTTTGCAACGTTGGCAAACGCGTCCCCAGAGTGTACCTGACTTGACCGGCAAGTTCATGCCTCCGGTCTCAGGTCGGTGATTTTGCTCCACCCCCGGGTTTTGCAATAGGCGTGGAGGCCGTCGAGGACTTTCATGGTGACCGCGGGATCGATGAAATTGGCGGTGCCGATTTGAATGGCCGCCGCCCCGGCCATCAGAAATTCCACCGCGTCCTCCCAGGTGGAGATCCCTCCCATCCCGATTACAGGGATATTCACGGCACGGACGGTTTTGTAAACCATGTACAGGGCGATGGGCTTGATCGCGGGTCCCGACAATCCTCCGGTCCGATTGGCCAGCCAGGGCTTTCCGGTTTCCAGGTCGATCGCCATGCCGATCTGAGTATTGATCAGCGACAAGGCGTCGGCTCCCGCCTCTTCCGCCGCCCGGGCGATTTCGGCAATGTCCTTCACATTGGGAGACAATTTGACGATCAGGAGTTTGTCCGTGGATTGGCGCACCGCCCGCACCAGTTGGCGAACGATTCCGGGTTCGGAACTGAACTGGACGCCCCCCTCCTCGACGTTTGGACAGGAAATATTCATCTCCAACCCGTCGATCCTGTCCACATCCGACAATTTCGAGGCCATTTCCGCGTATTCTCCGATGGTATCTCCGAAGAAATTTACCAGGATGCGGGTCTTATATCCCCGCAGGTGGGGCAGTTTACCGTTTAAAAAATTTTCCAGACCAATGTTTTCCAATCCGATGGCGTTGAGCATGCCGGAGGAGGTTTCGACCATCCGAGGCACGGGGTTGCCCATTCGGGGTTTCAGGGATAATCCCTTGGTCGCGAACCCACCCAACCGGTCCAGGTCCACGAAAGGGGCGTATTCCAGCCCGTATCCGAAGGTGCCGGAAGCTGCAATGACAGGATTGGAAAATTCGAGGGTTCCCACTCGAACCGAAAGATCCACTTTAGAATCGTCTGATCCGCTCATTCCATCTTAGATGGCGGCAAAATTGCCTGGGTTACCCAGCCCAACCGGCCGGGCGGGGAGGGAAAATATCGTTCTAAGTCTCTCAATAACAACAAAATTGAAGAGAACAAATTGCCCTCAATTCATATTGACTCTATTTTCAAACGCCGATATACTAAATCCGATTTACAAAGGTTGAAGTGATTCAGGCGCGGTTTTTTTATCCTAACATCCATAAGCGTTACTTTCCTCTAAAAACCCAACCCAAGAACCAACGGATTCCTTAGAACCAACGGATTCCTTCGACAAATCAGAACGAGTGCTATTTGACGTGCGTTAGGCATAAATTAATATAAATTGCAATAAACTTAATTACATTCCATGTCCGAGACCCCGCCACAAGAGGAAAATAAATACCACAAACGCATCGACGAGTTGATCGAAGACGCCGAAATCGAAGCGGAAATCGAGGCAGAAAAGAAGATCCGCTCAAAAAACACGCGGCTCCTGACGATATCCATGATCGGCATCGCGTTACTTGTGTTTACGTATAGTCAGGTCAAGAACCGTTCCCAGGCTCCCGAACCCGAGAAAACGGCGCAGGCTCCGGCGGCCGGTTCTTCCGGGGAAAAGGCATCTTCAGAATCCCCCCCCGTTCCGCCCGATGCATCTCAAAAACCGGAAACTTCCGCGTCCACCGAATCCCAAACCAGTTCCCCCGGCGAATCCAAGCCAGGAGAAGAAAATACCGGCAGTACTCCGGAACCCCAGCCCCCGGCCGGTGAAGAACCATCCGCGGGGGAAGTGGACCAGGCCGTTGAACAGACAACGGCGACCAAAGAAAATGCCCCGCCCCAAACAGAGGGGGAAAAACCTTCCCCACCGCCAGAAACCACGAATCCTGAATCCAAAAGCGAACCCCAAGCCATCCAGGCGGCTGTTCCGCCCGCCGCTCCCAAAAGTCCGGCCCCGGAACCCATGTCCGCGGAGCCTGTTTCGCGGAGCCTCTCCGGAGCGCAGAAAAAATATTTCGTCCAGACCGGGGTTTTTTCTATCAAACAGAACGCTGAAAACTTGTCCAACAGTTTAAAGGCCAAGGGATTTCATTCTTCCATAAAGGTGCGGGAACTGAACGCCATGAGGCATACGGTATTTGTCGGCGGATTTGCCGATGAAGAAAGCGGGCTCCCACAATTGAACGACCTGAAGGCGAGCGGATTCCAACCGAAAATGGAAAAAAAGGAAGACAACACTTACACCATCGTTCTGGGACATTTTAAAACCCAGAAACAGGCGGAAACATTTCAGGATAAATTGAGCCTCAAGGGATTCCTCTCCAGCGCGAAAAAAGGCCGGGTAAAAACCAAAATTTACGTGGTGCAGGTCGGTGGTTTTGATACTCTGGCTCAAGCCCGGAACACCAGGAAGAAAATCGAAAAGGCGGGATTCAAAAACAGTTTCATCCGATAAGTAAGAAAGTCCGGTCCCCCCAACGGCAAAATTTTGAACGCCTGCGGTGATGCGGTCCGGCGCCTGACCCTTGATTTTTCGTGGGAAAACCTTGGTATTTAAAGGGGTTCCCGCGACAGAGCAACACAGCCCCTGGAAAATTTTTTTTAGTGATCGGGCCAATTATATTTTATAATACAATCCAGCCAAAACTCTAGTCCAGTAAAGGAGCCATACATGAATAATTCAGTCTTCTCAGTTCCGGCACTTATATTTTCCCTTTTATTGATTCTTCCCACCACGGGTTGGAGCCACGAAGGCGAACACGATTCGAAGGACGATCATGAAAAAAGTTCCATGAGCCAGAAGAAGTTCGAGGAAGGAAGCGGCTCTTCCGCCCTGGATTATTCGCGCGAAGGAGAAGAACATAAGGGTGACCTTGAGGGCAAATGGAGCAAGGAATACTCCGGTAAGGAGCAACATCAAAAAGAATATGAAGCCGAGGAAGGAAGCCGGAGCAAAAGTGGGGTGCCCCAAAAAACCAGCCCCTCTCCAAGAAGGAGCGAAGGCAGCGCCTCGCGCTGAACCTTCCCCCCTCTGCGAGTGTTACCTCGAATCCACACACCACGATTTATCGATGAAGCGCCCCGCGTGGGGCGCTTTATTTTATAGACTCTCCCGTTTTCAATCTTCCCTGTCTGAAGGTATATGAACGGGGAAAACCTTTTTCCGGCCAACCGGATACCCTGCAATTTCATGGAATCGTGATGCTATTCCACCTGTTTCTGTTGATACTGGGCCTGCCCCTTCTGTATTACGGAGGGGATTTGTTAATCACCGGCAGCATCCGTATTTCCCGCAACCTGAAAATCAGCCCATTTATCATTGGGGCCACGGTGGTGGGCTTCGGAACATCCGCACCGGAACTCGCGGTTTCCATCCTGGCAGCAATTCAGGGATCCCCCGAACTGGCCCTGGGAAACGTGATCGGAAGCAATATCGCCAATGTCGGGTTGGTCCTGGGGTTGACGGCCCTCATCATTCCCCTCACGATCGGAAAACAGCGGTTAAAGGAAGAATCCCCTCCCTTTATTTTTACTACCGGGTTGGTCATGGTCCTTGTCTGGGATTCCCACTTGAACCGCCTCGAAGGGGGTATCATGGTGGTATTGATGATGGCCTATTTATGGAATTCATTCCGCAAAAAGGAGGAATCCGAATTCCTTGTCGAGGAGGAAACGTTCCTGGCAGAAAAGGGCATGGGGATCCAGGCGGCTCTCATTCTGGCCGGATTGGGCCTTTTGATTTTTGGGGCCAAATGTCTCGTCGATGGGGCGGTGGGAATCGCCACCCAACTCGGCATCAGCGAATGGTTCATCGGCATCACCATCGTCGCCCTGGGCACCAGTCTCCCGGAGATCGTGTCTTCCCTGATGGCGGCCAAACGGGGTCACGGCGAGATGGCTATCGGAAACGTTGTCGGCAGCAACATCTTCAATAGCCTGCTGGTCCTGGGAGTCACGGCGTCCATCCAACCCCTGGATATTCTGGAACCCATCCACACCGACTTGATGATCACCACCGCCCTTTCCTGTCTGCTTTTGATCCTGATACGAATCGAGCATGAATTATCGCAACGGGACGGATTCATCCTGCTGGCCCTCTATATCGGCTATTTGGGAATGAAAGGGATGGGGCTGTGAATCAACCCTTGACCTGCGGCTTGGACGCTTCTTTCTTCTCCGGCTTGCTGATGGGAGGCTTGGGCTTGACATTCTTAAACCGCCATAACTGCTGCTTGTAATAGGGCTCGTCCGGAACCAGTTGAATGGCCAGTTGAATATTTTTCACGGCCTGGTCCACATCCCCCCTGGCATAATGTAATTCCGAATAGGTATCAATGTATTCCGGCTTTTCGGGAAAGGCTTCGAGGGTTTTTTGGGAAAGTTGGAGGCCCTTTTCCAAATGGATTCTCTTCTTCGCGTAAAGCCAGGCCAGCCGGTTCATCGTGCCGTAATCCTTGGGATCGAGACCCAGGGCCTTTTCGCAATGACTGATAGCCACGGTAAAGAAGCGCTTTTTACTGTAGACGTTGCAGATGGCGAAAACGATATCGTGATTATCCGGTTTGATGGCGGCAGCGGC
The DNA here is from genome assembly GCA_046754465.1 of Nitrospinaceae bacterium. Taxonomy (GTDB): domain Bacteria; phylum Nitrospinota; class Nitrospinia; order Nitrospinales; family VA-1; genus JBHHVU01. The sequence continues at coordinate 124,164 of JBHHVU010000001.1, forward strand.
CAGGAGTTTCTGAAGTCCCTGGTCGAGCCTTTTATCCTCCACCAGGCTCTTTCCGAGGGCCAACAGATAATCCGCATTCTTGGGTTCCAATTCAACCGCTTTCCTGAATTGCCCAGCCGCGTTTTCCACCCCTCCCTTGGCCAGCAACACTTGTCCCATGAGGTAGTGCGAATCGGCATGATCTTCCCTAAGCGCCACCGCCGATTCCAAAGCGGCGTGGGCGGGGTCCCAATCCTTTTGTTCCGTCAGCATCCGGCCGAGTTGATAATAACTTTCGGCATCCCTGGAATTGGCCTGCACGGCATTTTGGAAAGCGGCCCGGGCTTTCTCTAACTGATCCAGCTCGTAATATAATTTTCCCAGACGAGCCTGTACTTCGGGATTCCCGGGCTGTAGGGATTCGGCCGCCTGGTAGATCTTGAGGGATTTTTCTTTCATTCCGCGAGCGAAGAACAAGTCCGCCAGGCGGGACTGGACCTTAAAATCCACGGGGAATTGATCCGCCGCCTTCTCCAGTTCCTGGACTCCCTCGTCTTCATGACCAGTTTTCATAAGTAAATCCGCCAGGTCCAACCGCAATTGGGAATTTTTCGGGTTGGACTGAACCGCTTTTTGGAGTTCTTCCACGGCTTGCGTAAATTTCTTTTGTCCGGCGAACAATTCGCTCAAGGCCACGTGGGTGAGATAAAAATCAGGATTCAATTTCACGGCGATTTGAAGGTTTCCGGCGGCTTTTTCCAAGTTTCCCTGTTGCCTATAGAGCTGTCCCAAGTCATAAAACGCCTTGTAATTTTTGGGATCAATATCAATAGCCTCTTTATAGGAATCCGCCGCTTCCTTGAGCTGTCCCTTGGCGGTCAGGGTTTTGGCGAGCTTGACCCGGTAGTCGCTGTTGGCAGGGTTCAGGTCGATGGACCGCCTGAACTGGTTCAGTGCTTCGTTATACCGGTTTTTATTGAAATAAACCTCCCCCAATCCGGCATAGACCCTGGCGTTGACCCGGGAAATGTCCAGGGCTTTTTTGAATTGATGCTCCGCATCGGCGATCTTTCGTTCCTCCATTAACTGGTATCCCTTTTGGATGAGTGATTCCAATCGGTTTGCTGGATGATGGGTGTAGTAATAAATTCCCCCGCCCGCGGCCAGGAGAGCCAGCGCCGCCACAGCCGCCTTGGGTTCCCAACCCTTTACTTTTTTTTGAGGTGTTTGAACTTCCAGGGTCGATTTATCAGGTGCGGGTTCGGAGACGGTTTTCTCCGGCTCCGCCTCTTTGGGGCCTTCGACCATTTTCGTCTGCCCCTCGAAGTTGGACCCTTCATCGATAACGAGGTGGAAGGTGGTGATATCTCCCTTCAGCCGGCTCCCGTTCATTAAGGTCACTTTATTTTCCGCGACGATATTGCCATGGAAAACTCCCATGTTGGTGAAATCCCGCGTTTTCATGTTACCCTGGAACTTCCCGGATTTTCCCAGGATAAAATTATTTGAGGAAAAGACTTCCCCGTCAAACGCTCCGTCAAAATGAACTGACCCCTTGACCCAGAGCGTTCCTTTCAAGCGAACATTTTTCTCGAAATACGAGTTCATATCTCACCCTTTTAAAACCTTGAATTGTCCGTCTGATGAGGATGCAAGAACCACCCAATTAGACATAATACTATATTTTTTAATAGGTTACAAGGATTCCCAGCCCCGGTTCAAAGTGGAAACCCTGCTAAAATTGTTTGAGAATCGTTCCCTTCCAGAGTGAAAATTCGCCGGCCGTGGAGCCACAAGGTTGATAAAAACGTAAATAATTGGTATTTTACCGCCTTTGTATTTTTAACATAAATTTTATGAATTTTTCATAAATTAACACCCATTTAATCCAGGACGGGAGAAAAAATGACGAGAAATAACGGCCGGGCTCTCAGCGAAATGAGAAATGTGAAAGTCACCAAGAATTTTATCAAGTACCCCGCCGGATCTGTCCTAATCCAAGTGGGAAATACACGGGTCATTTGCTCTGCCACCGTTGAAGAAAAAGTCCCCCCCTTTCTCCGCGACAAAAAAACCGGCTGGGTCACGGCGGAATATTCCATGATTCCCAGTTCCACCCATAGTCGGATGGTACGCGAAGCCTCCCGGGGAAAGTTGTCCGGAAGAACCCAGGAAATCCAGAGACTCATCGGCCGCTCGCTGCGGGCGGTAGTGGACCTCGACCTTTTGGGGGAGCGCACCATTTGGCTCGATTGCGATGTGATTCAGGCCGACGGCGGAACCCGCTGCGCCTCCATCACGGGGGCATTCATGGCGATGGCGTTGGCATGCAAAGCGATGAAAAAAGACAAATTGATCGACACTCTTCCCATCAAGGATTTTGTCGCCGCGACCAGTGTGGGAATCGCCGATGGGAAAAAAATCCTCGATCTCGACTACGACGAGGACTCCACCGCCAGTGTGGACTTGAATATCGTTAAGACCGGATCGGGGGGGTTTGTCGAAATTCAGGGAACGGCGGAAAAAGAACCCTTCGATCAAAAACAATTGGACGCTCTTCTCGCCCTGGCGGATAAAGGCATCATGGAACTGGCCGCCATCCAGAAAAAGGTCGTGGGGGATTTGGGGTTTTAATTTTCCAATGAGGGAGCCACCTGGTGAGAAGAGGATCCTTTTTCCCGGGTGTTGACGGTCAGCGATGCCTACCCACGCCGATCTTCCCGCAAAATTCCGCGATACAGCATTGACTGCATAACGGGGAAAGGGGTTTGCAAATGTTCTGCCCCAGGAGAACCAGAAGCTCGTTGAATTCCTTCCAGTGTTTTTGGGGAAGTTTGTTGCGCAGGGCCATTTCCGTTTCGTCCGGAGAGGCTGTCGATACATAACCCCACCGGTTGACAATCCGGTGGACGTGGGTGTCGACACAAATTCCCATTCCGTCAAAACCCAGGATCACCGTCAGGTTGGCGGTTTTTCTCCCCACACCCTTCAGCGTGAGCAGTTCTTCGAGGGTCTGGGGAACACGGCCCTGGTATTTTTCAATCAGGGTCCGGCAGAGGTCCATCAACGTTTTCGTCTTGTTCCGGTAAAACGCCACGGGATAAATCGCTTTTTCGACTTGGCGGGGTTTGAGGGTCAGAATTTTTTCCGGGCTATCGGCCAAAGCAAAAAGTTTAAGGAACGCGGTTTCGGTGACCTCGTCGCGTGTCCGCAAACTGAGCAGGCAACTGACAAGCACTCGAAACGGGTCCCGTTGCCGGCTGACCTGGGTCACCACGGGAGTCCGCCAATGTTTTACGGCTTTTTTGACCCGGCGGAGAACCTGGGATAATTGGGCGGGATCCAAATTATAATTTCCTTTCAGCCCGGCCGAGGCTCCGGCGGGAGACTTGCCGGCAAAACCTGTGGCAATACCCGGAGCTTTTTGTTAGTATAAACCGTTATTTTGTCACACTTTATTACCACAACGAACCAACAACCCCAAACCTATACAACCAGGGAATCCATGCAGCACACCATTTCCGTTTTGGTAGTCAATCGGTTCGGCGTTCTTTCCCGGATTTCGGGATTGTTCAGCGGCCGGGGATTCAACATTGAAAGTTTGAACGTAGCCGAAACGAATGACCCCCAAATTTCCCGGATGACGATCGTCACCCGGGGCGATGACAATAAGATCGAACAAATCACCAAGCAATTGCACAAACTGGTGGATGTTATCAAGGTCGTGGACCTGACCGAGGAAAAATTCGTCGACAGGGAATTGATTCTGGTTAAAATGAATGCCGAAGGACGGGTCCGCGAAGAAATTTTACGAATTGTCGAGATCTTCAGGGCAAAAATAGTAGACATAAGTTCCAATACCTATACCATAGAAATCACCGGCGACGAATCCAAGATCAAGGGTTTTCTGGAATTGCTGCGGCCATTGGGAATCAAGGAACTGGTCCGTTCGGGAAGAATCGCGGTCAGCCGGGGAATGAAATCGCTCCACTAATTTGTTTGGGAAAGGAGACCGACGTTGTCCAACATCTATTATGACAAGCATGCGGACCTCAAAATCCTGAAAAAGAAAACCGTCGCAATCATCGGTTACGGAAGCCAGGGGCATGCGCATGCCCGCAACCTGCACGACAGCGGCATCAAGGTTGTCGTTGGGCTCAGAAAAGGCAGCGCCTTCTGGAAAAGAGCCTCCAAGGACGGATTGCAGGTTATGACCGTTCCGGAAGCCACCAAGGCCGCGGACATCATCATGATCCTGATTCCCGACGACAAGCAGCGCGCCATGTACGAACAGGACATCGCCCCGCATTTGAAAAAAGGAATGGCCCTCGCGTGGGGCCACGGTTTCAACATTCATTTCGGCCAAATCGTTCCCCCCGACACGGTGGACGTTTTCATGATAGCACCGAAGGGACCGGGCCATCTCGTGCGCCGCACCTTCGAACAGGGGGCCGGTGTTCCCTGTCTCATGGCGATCCACCAAAACGTTACCCGGCAAGCCAGAAAGATCGCCTTGGCTTATGCCAGGGGAATCGGCGGAACCCGGGCGGGGGTCCTGGAAACCAGCTTTCAGGAGGAAACCGAAACCGACCTGTTTGGAGAACAGGCCGTTCTCTGCGGCGGCGTTACCGAGCTGATCCGGGCTGGATTCGACACGCTGGTGGAGGCGGGATACAATCCCGACCTGGCTTATTTCGAATGCCTGCACGAACTCAAATTGATCGTGGACCTCATTTATGAAGGCGGGATTGGCAACATGCGCTACTCCATCAGCACCACCGCCGCCTACGGTGACGTCACGCGCGGCCCCCGGCTCATCAACCAGCAGACCCGCGCCGAAATGAAAAAAATCCTGGGGGAGATACAAAGCGGCAGTTTCGCCAAGGAATTCATCCTTGAAAATCAAGTCAACCGGCCGGTGTTCAATGCCCGGCTCCGCCAAGACGCAGATCATCTGATCGAAACCGTTGGTGATAAATTACGGAAAATGATGCCTTTTGTCGGGGAAAAATTAAAATAGGTCTCCCCTCCTCCATGAAAATTCCCATCGCAAAAGAAGGCGCCCCGTTCATCGCTCCCTTGGGCATATTGACCCTTGCTTTCTTGGCTGCATCGATGTTCTGGGCGGCGCTGGTTCTCGGTCTCCTGTTTCTTTTCGTGCTTTACTTTTTCCGCGACCCGGAACGGGCCATCACCGATGATCCCAAGGCCGTGGTCTCCCCGGCAGACGGAAAAATTGTTGAGATCACCCGGGAAGCCGACCCGTTTGAGGGGAAAACCTATATCCGGGTCAGCATTTTCCTCTCCGTTTTCAATGTTCACATCAACCGCATTCCCATTGCCGGGCAAATAGAAAAAACCCGGTACAATCCCGGCAAGTTCCTGGCGGCCTTCAACCATAAGGCGTCGCTGGACAACGAACAGAACACGTTAATGATCCGCAAGGAGAACACGGAAGTTCTGGTGAAACAGATCGCCGGCCTCATCGCCCGGCGCATCGTGTGCTGGGCCAAGGAAGGTGACCGGTACCAAACCGGCCAACGTTTCGGACTGATCCGCTTCGGTTCGCGGGTGGACCTGATGGTTCCCGAGAAAACTCGCCTGGTCATTAAACACGGGGACACCGTGCGCGGGGGCAGCAGCATCATCGGATTTTTGGAGTAAAAAATTCCAGGAGAGTATTTTAACTTCCCCGCTCATGGCATTTAATGAAGCGGGGAATCAACTCACCCAAAAGAACTCCCCATGATGAAAGCACCCAAGAACCTCAAAAAGGGAATTCACATTCTTCCCAGTCTTTTCACGACGGGGAATGTGTTTTGCGGATTTTACGCCTTCATCGCGGTATTGAACGAGATGTATTACGTGGGCGCCTGGGCAATCGTGGTGGCCATGATCTTTGACGTGCTGGACGGACGCATCGCCCGGCTGACCAAAACCACCAGCGCCTTTGGCGTCCAATACGACTCCCTGGCGGACATCATCTCGTTCGGCATGGCCCCGGCTTTTCTCGTCTATGCCTGGGTCTTGAAACCCTATGGACGGTTGGGGTGGATGGCGGCCTTTCTGTTTCTCCTTTGTGGGGCCTTGCGCCTCGCCCGATTCAACGTCACCAAACCCGATGTCCGCGGCGATCATTTCATTGGCCTTCCCATCCCCGCCGCCGCCGCGATCCTGGCCTCCATCGTCATCGCGTTCGAAGACCTGTTCGCCACCAAAATCAATGCCGTCATCATGGTCGTCGCGGTTTGCCTGCTGGCCTTCCTCATGGTCAGCAACATCAAATATCCGGCGCTGAAAAAGCTGCAATTCAGAAAACGCGTGGCCTTCTCGCGTTTCCTTTTCGTCATTTTGTTTATTTATGTTCTCGCCACCATTCCACGCGTGGCCCTGTTTTTTCTCAGTTTTTCATACGCCTTGGTGGGCCCGATTGGGTACTTGATCCAAAGCAGAAAAAACTCCCCGGAAATTCCCCAAAACATTCCCAATCCGCCCGCGAAATCCTGATACAATATTAACGGGTCCCGGTTGCCAACGGCGCTGGGAACCCCTTTCCAGAGCCTTTAACGCCGCGAGAAATCTTCCAGGGAGAAACGGGTACCATGTCGTGGTTCGATAAAATAAAAGTCAAAACGGGAATCCGGAAAAAGATTACCAAACCTGAAGTCCTCTGGTTGGAATGCAAAGGGTGTGGTGAGCAAATTTATATCGCCGAAATCGAAAAAAACCTCAAGGTCTGCCCCAACTGCGATCACCATTCCCGGCTCGATGCCCGGGAGAGAATCACTCAACTGATCAATCCCGGAACCTTTGTCGAACACGATCAGGACCTTGCATCATCGGACCCCCTCAAGTTCAAGGACAAAAAGAGATACAGGGACCGGCTTCGCGCCACGCAAAAAAAAGGCCTTTCCGGCGACGCCCTGATCACGGGAACCGGGATGCTTGGGGAGCATCGGGTGGAAATCTGCATCTTTGAATTCAACTTCATGGGGGGAAGCATGGGTTCGGTGGTGGGGGAAAAGATCACCCGCGGCATCGAGCGGGCCCAGGCCCACCGCAATCCGCTGATCATCGTGAGTTGCTCCGGCGGCGCACGCATGCAGGAAGGTATTCTGTCGCTGATGCAAATGGCGAAAACCGCCTCGGCCCTCAGGAACCTCTCCGAACACAAGGTCCCTTATATTTCGATCCTGACCGACCCCACCACGGGAGGGGTTTCAGCCAGTTTTGCCATGCTGGGGGATATTATTCTAGCGGAACCGGGGGCGTTGATCGGCTTCGCGGGGCCCCGCGTCATCGAACAGACGATTCAGCAAAAACTTCCCGAAGGATTCCAAAAATCAGAGTTTCTGCTCGAACACGGGCTGATAGACCGGGTGGTCCATCGGAAGGAACTGAAAAAAACGCTGGAAACCCTTTTGAGTGTGTTGGCCAACCTGCCGGTCCGCAAAAAAGCCCCAGTTTAGCACCCCAGGGTATTTACGGCATCCTCAAGAGACATCGCGATACACGTAAAAATGGGCGTATCTTTTTCGACGTAACGGCTGCCTTCCGTTTCCCTCAATTCCATGACCAAGTCCAGGAAATCCGAGGGGTAATCGGTTTCGAAGGCCACCACGAATTCATTGTCATCGATCCCGAATGAATAGGAAGTGTTCAGTTTGACCGAGGGATATTTATTCCCGATATAAATATGCTCGTCCATCATTCCCTGGCGCGTGAACTGGGTGAGGAGATACCACTCCCGTTTCTTGACGAAGGGGTAGATGAACAGATACTTGGCCTTGCCCGGAATGATATGGGTCCGGTCTTCCTCGTGTTCCGGATTGAACATATCCTGGTACATGGACCGTTTGGTCTGGGAAAGATAGGAATAAGTAACGTTGAGATATTTTCCCAATCCCGTTTGGTACAGCCGGGTCGTCATTTTCTGAAAGTTTTCCAATTCATAGCTGATCCGCCACAGCATGATGTCCGCATCGGGACGAATCCCCACCACGGAATAACTGAGAAGGATCATGTCCTTATGGGAATCATACTCCTCCAGGACATCCAGGAATTCTTTTTTGCCTTTTTCCCGTTCTTCCTGGGGCAGCCGCCGGAAGGCCGGATCGAGTTTAAAAAACGAGAAATTGACAAACTGGCGCTTGACCGCCTTCTCGCCTTCCTTGGCCTGAGGGCCGGCCTGGGTCTTTGTTGCCCTTTTCGCCTTGGCTTCCGCCATCGCGGCTCCTTCCCGCTCCTGGCGGGCGCGGGAAACCACATCATCGTCCACCACTTCGATTTCTTTATCCTTGGCGTATTGTTCGATCCCACGGATGACACTCTTACGGACAAAAAACGGCACGTTTTTCATTCGTTCTATGGCACTCTCGGTCCAATTCAATTCCGTGGCCGGCATAAAATCTTCCAATTCCTTGTCTTCAATCGCCATAACAAATTTCTCTTTGCTAAAAGTTAGTGGGATGGAATTTAAACAATACCGCCGGGTCTATCACCAACCCGAAATGGTAACTCTTTTGACAACAATAATCCAGACAGAAATTTGGGTTGATCTCATGATAGACTGAGGCTCGAAAGATTTCAACCTCAAAACCACTGCGTGACCGATCATGAACACCGAAGATTATATCCGCCTGGAGAACGAATACGGGGCAAAAAATTATAAGCCGCTGGACGTGGTATTGAACCGGGGCCGGGGAATTTGGGTCTGGGACGTGGAGGGAAACCAATACCTGGATTGCCTTTCCGCCTATTCCGCGATCAACCAGGGGCATTGTCATCCCAGAATCCTGAAGGCCCTCATCCGCCAGGCCGAAAACCTGACGCTGGTTTCCCGCGCGTTTCGCAACGATCAGTTGGGCCCCTTTTACAAGGAAATTTGTGAACTCACCCAATCCCACAGCGTCCTCCCCATGAACAGCGGGGCCGAGGCGGTGGAATCGGCCATCAAAGCGGTTCGTAAATGGGGATACAACGTCAAAAAGGTTCCCGAGGGCCGGGCCGAGATCATCGTCTGCCAAAATAATTTTCACGGAAGAACGTTGACCATCGTCGGTTTCAGTACCGAATCCCAGTACCGGGACGGGTATGCCCCCTTCACTCCCGGATTCAAAATCATCCCTTTCGGCGACACGGACGCGCTGGAACAGGCCATCACCCCCAACACCGTGGGGTTTTTGGTCGAACCCATACAAGGAGAGGGCGGCGTGATCGTCCCCCCCAAAGGGTATTTGAAATCCGTGAGAGAAATCTGTACCCGGCAGAATGTGATGCTGATTCTGGATGAAATCCAAACCGGACTGGGACGAACGGGAAAACTTTTCGCCGAGGAACACGAGGGAATTCAGTCGGACCTAACCCTGGTCGGTAAAGCCTTATCGGGCGGATTTTATCCGGTGTCCGCAGTTTTATCCAACCGGGAAGTATTGGGGGTTTTCAAACCGGGGGACCATGGCAGCACGTTTGGGGGAAATCCCCTGGCCTGCGCCGTGGCCCGGGAGGCCTTGAAGGTCCTGATCGAAGAAAAAATGACCGAAAACGCCGCCGTGCAGGGAGAATATTTCCTTCGGCGGCTCGGGGAAATTCGATCGCCTCACATCAAGGAAATCCGGGGAAGGGGATTATTGATCGGGGTGGAACTGATGCCCCAAGCCGGCGGCGCCCGGCGGTTCTGCGAGCGGTTGCGGGAAAAAGGCCTTCTTTGCAAAGAGACGCATGAAAACGTCATCCGCTTCGCCCCGCCGCTGATCATCGGCCCAAAGGAAATCGACTGGGCGCTGGAAAGAATCCACGACGTGCTGACGGCCCCTTGACCCCATCCTCCCCAGGTGTAGGCCCCAAACCGCCCGCGGATCACTCCAGCCACACGCGGACATGCCGTTCGGGATCTTTCAAATCGAACAACGTTTGCCGAACAAATCCCGATTTTCGCGCTCGCCGCTGAATGTCATCGAGATCGATTCCCTGCCGGCCGATGGCCTCTTTTACCGGGGGATCGATCACGTCCTTCAGGTTTTCCGCCACCCGCGCGGGCATGGTCAGTTTCACCTTGTTGCCGTTGGGCTTGACGACGCTGACCTTGAGGTATCGGGCCATCCCATCGAATCCCAGTATTTTTTCCGGGGCCACGGAGGGTTCGGGCACCGTGAGAGAGCGGACGGAGGCGTACTCCTCCGCGCAGGATCGGTCGAGAATATAACGCCAGGGCAACCGGGCATCCAGCCGTTCCAACATGACCGCCAGGCCATGAAGGGTCCGCATCATAAAAATCAACGCGGGGGGCGCGGCCGAACGGAACCACCATTTCATTTCTCCCACAATCTGGTCGAACCGTTCGCTCATCCTCCATTCCGCGACGTTGTAAGGCGCATCCGTCACGAAGGGGTCAAACAACACGTTCAACAATGCGGGAAGCGTGGGCCGAAGATCGTGCAGCTTTTCCGCGTCAAACCCGATCAGGGTGAGGCAGGAAACCGGGTCCAGCGGCTCATGATCCTGAAGGGCCAGAATGATGCGCAACAGCCCCAGCCGAACCTCGTCCGGGACCTCCAGAATGCTGCCATAATCATAAAGGATGAGCGCAAAATTATCCCTGCCGTACCGGCGGAAAGCAAAATTTCCCGGATGCGGGTCGGAATGGACGAAACCATGTCGGAACAACATATGAAAATAATGTTCCAGCAGGATTCGTCCCATGGCCTGCCGCTGCGGGGAAACCATTTTCTCCGCCTTGTCCAAGCCGAACCCCTCTTCCAGGCGTTGAACCAGAACCTTAGACCGGCAGTAAGCGGGAAGGACCTCCGGAACGATGACATTCTTCAAAGGGCGGACAAGTTCCCGGTACCGTTGCTGATGCCGGATTTCGCAGGTGTAGTCCAGTTCTTTCCGGAAACTGTTCCAAAACGCGTCCCGGTATCCATCCAGGTGAAATCCCCATTTGGCGGCCGGGCCCACCTTGGGCATCCAACCCAACAAATCCATTTCCGCTTCCACCGCCCGGGCGATTTCGGGATACTGCACCTTGACCGCTACCGCAGTCCCGTCCCGGAGCTTTCCAAAATGCACCTGCCCCAGGGAAGCGGCCTTGCCTTCTTTATCCAGACCGCGGAATACGGAATCGAAGGGTGATTCCAACCTTTCCTCCAGCAAACTCACGACCTGGTCGAAAGGCATGGGTCTGATCGAGGAATTCAGCGTTTCCCGGAGGGCCTCATCCTCACTCTCCAGCGTCATGAATTGACCGACTTTAGCGGGAAGTCCCCGGGATTCCCCCAGCACTTGCAGCAGATAGTTTTTTGCCCATTGATGTTTGTCTTCATCGGTGGCGGACTTCAGGGTGCGGACGGCCTGGCCCACTTTTACCAGGTTCACCCCCCGCTTCAACAAAGTGGCCCAATTCATAAATTTCCTCCGGTCGAAACATTGCGCTTCGCTTGCGTACTTTTTCCACTATTGAACTGACTCACCTCGGTAATGACACCCTTGGGAACGGGTTCCGTATTGTTTTTGGAGCGAATGAGAATCACCAGCCTGGGCGTTTCAGGATTCATCAGGTATTGGTGCGCCGCGGCGACGACATCCTCTTTCTTCACATCCTTAACGGCCTGGACCAATTTATTTTTATAGTCAAAATCCTCCTTTTCCTGGGTGGCCAGGTAATACAAGTCACTGAGAACCTCCGCGATACTGTCCCCTTTTTTCTCCAGCGCCACGATTCGCCCGGCCCGGTGACGCTCGAATTCCTCATCCGTCAGGTTACCGAAAAGTTTTCCCACTCCCGACAACCACTTATCCACCCTGCGGTTCAGTTCAAACGGACTGTATTTGGCGGATTGGATAATAAATCTGAAAAAAAGCGTGTCCTCCATTCGCTGCTGGAAACTCCATACGATATATCCCAGTTGCTGGTTGGTCCGCATTTGCGTATAAAAATCGGATTCCACGATGGAGGCGATCAACTGCAGTTTGGCTTGCAGCTCGAAATCTTTCTTCCCGATTTCCAGGCCGTAGGCCAGGGAATTGTTGTTGTCCATGACCTTTTTTGAAAACAGGTACGTTTCCCCGGGTCTCAGTTGCACGACTTCCTGTTGGAAGCGTTCCTCCTTGGGAAGGGGATGCCCCTGGAGGGCGTCCAGAAGAACCTGAACGCTCTCACGGACCTGGCCGTCGGTCCAATTGCCGTGGGCCACCCCGGTGATGTAAATCTTGCCGTAAAGTGTTTGGGTGTATTCCTTCAAATCATCCAGGGTCAAGGGCTCCAGCGCGGCAAGGCTCTCATCCTCGTCATACTGTTTTTCCAGCCACATCAACCGATTGTAATATCCTCCCCGGGCAAAGGCCTGGCCCAGTTTGCGGTTTTTCAATCCGCGAATCATGGCTTCCTTGATATTGCCGAACTTCTCCTGATCGATTTTGATTTTTTTCAGGCTTTTCGTGACCAGGCGCAGAAGCTCGTCCACCCTTTCGGAATATCCGCCAATGGCCAGGACCACCCCTTTTTTCTCGACACTCAGGCCATAGGACAGTCCGGCGATCTGAATCGGATAAACGATCTCGTTCAACCCTTCCGCGATCGCCGCGCTGTAAAGGTTGGACAACTGCGAATTCCGAACGGTATCGTAGACTTTCGGCGTCTCAATGCGGAACTGCATATAAACCCGGGGTTGCTTGAACCGGTCGTCGAACTGGAACCAGACACGGGCCAATTCGTCATCCCACACCCGGTGCGGTTTTTCCTCGGTCAATTTCAGGTGGTAGGGGATGAAAGGGTTCTGCTCGGGATAATACAGAGCAGCCACTTTCCTGGGAGCTTCCAATTTTTCGAATGCGGGCCCGCCGACCTCGCTGAGTGAATATTGAGTTCCGTAAAAATCCGCCACCCGGTCCGTTTCCACCGAATTGGTCTTCAAAATCACCAAGGCGTTTCCTGGATTCAGGGTGTCCAGGAGCGCCCGGTAGGCGTCCGGATCATATTTCTTGAACAGGTACGGCAGGGTCTCAACATCCTCAAGTTTATAATCCTGCATGAGCGCGGACCGGCCGGCGACATAGCCCATGCCCTCCTGGGGATCTTTCCAGTCGAAATTGATCTGGGCCATGGTTTGGTTTTCATCATAGGTATACTTTTTAATCCCTTTCTCCTTCAACATCCGGATATACGAAAAAATCCGTTCGATCACCCTTTCGTATTGATCCACGCCTTTATGGGTTAGCGAAACATTGACGCTGAACGAATTGATATTGGGATGGCTGTACCCGCCCCCAGCGCTCAATCCCAATGCCAGGCCTTCCTTTTTCAACTCCGAAAGAAGCGAACCCTTTCCCTCGTACCCTATAATCGACCCGATAATGGAAGCCGGTTTGCTGGCCTGGTGATCGACGAGCCGGATGGTGGGGAACTCCACTTCCAGGGACCGGATGTCTTTAATCATTTTGATTTTAAGGAGCCGGTATTGATCCTTGAGAGGCTTGCGGAAGTTGGGGTCAATGGGAGGCAGTTGAACGGGATGATTCGGAATGCCCGCAAAATACTTTCGAGCCAGGTCCGCCTGCTCCTTCAGGGGAAGGTTGGCAAGAATCGCCAATTTCATATTCGAGGCGGCATAATATTTTCTGTAAAAATCCTGGAGGGCGGCCCGGTTGTCCCCCGAAAGTGTTTCCTTGTTTCCGGTCCCGAACTTGTGGATGGGGTGCCCTTTTTCAGAAACCTGAGAAATGACGTAGGTGGACCGCCAGCCATCATTGAGTTTGTTTTTATCGTGTTCGCTGTTGACCGCGTTCACCTCGCGTTTCGCGTAGGTTTTATCGAACAGCGGCGCCTTAAAAAAATCACTGAACCGGTCCACGGCGCCTTCGAATCCTTCATGCGAAACCTGAAAAAAGAAATTCGTGATGGCGGCCCCGGTGTAGGCGTTGCTGGCGCCGGAGTTTTCCGCCAGGTATTTTTTGAAGCTTCCGACTTCCGGGTACTTCTTGGTGCCCAAAAACAGCATATGCTCCAGATAATGGGCCAATCCCATCTTGTTATCCGGATCATAAAGGCTGCCGGTTCCCACCGATAGCGCCGCCGCGTCTCTATGGACGTCGGGATCATAAATGAGCAATACGCCGAGACCGTTTTTCAAGGTGAGGGTTTGGGTCTCCCGTTTTGCCGCTTCCACCGTGGCTCCCATGCCAACCAGCAAGAGAACCAGGAAAACAAGAATCTTTTGAAATATTTTCATCCGCCACACAATACACCTCCGGATATCCGAACTCTTCGCGAAGAGTAATTGGGAAACAAGGGGTTTAGGGGAAAGAACCTGATCCACCAACTCTTTAATCATTCATGTTACAAGGTATTGAAAGAGTTATCAATATGTTAGAAAAGAACCACGGGGCTGGAAGGCGGTCCTTGCAATAAAACTCATGGATTCAATCCGATGAGCGTTATCCCCAGGACCGTCAATCCGCCGGCGAGGAGGCGTTGCCCGCCAAAGGGTTCTCCCATTTTCCAGGCGCCCCAGTAAACCACCATGAGGACACTGGTCTGGCGGACAGAGACCACGGCGCTCACCGCCTCGAATTGCAGCACGGCGCAAATGAGGCCGTAAGATCCCAACGTCGCGAAAGCGGCGAACAACGCCCGGCGCCATTCACCTTTCCAAACCGAAAAGATTTCTCCCGGCGGATCGGTGAGCAGCAGGTAAGCCAGGTAAAATGAAAAACCCACGAGCGATTCGAGGAAAAAGAAAATGACGCCATTGGCGAATGCCCGATCGGGGAAGCCGGTAAAGAAAACGTCCATCCCCCGTTTATCCACAAGACTGTAGGCCACCACCAGGGCCAGGGTGTAAAAGGCCCACCGCAAGTCGCGGTGAACCACCGCCTGGTACAAATTTTGAAACCCCCGCACGAGGTGGCCGTCGAAATGCATTATATAAATGGCCAGAAGAATGACGGGGATCGCCAAGACCGTCAAGGCGGGCAAATGCTCTCCCAACAGAAAATAGGCGCCCAGTGGAACAAAAGCCGGCGCGGACCGGGCGATGGGATACACATAGGATATGTCCTGATGGTCATAAGCCCGGGAGAGGCAAAGAATATAAACACCATGCAGGATTCCCGAAATCCCCGCCCAGAAGATCAGACCGAAATGATCGAACGGAAATTCATAAAGGGACATCGAAATCAGCGCCATAAGGATGATCCACAATCCCTTGAGACCGGAAAAATACTTGGGGTTTTTGCTGCCTTGGGTCAGCACGTTCCACAGGGCGTGGGACAGACTGGACAACAGGATGAGACCAATATTAAACGGGGCCAAGCCTTTGTCTCCCGAAGAGAAACGCCAGAATAAAAATGTGTCTCTGATTTTCTTCCATGATTCGCGGGTCTATGATATATTTCCGCCATTCCAACAACAAAATCCACCGCGGCTAAAATAACAAATTGGGGGTTCCATACCAAATAAAGATGCCATGCCCATCATAGATAAAATCGCGTACATATCCTGCCCCACCAAGGATTTGGACCGGGCGGTGGAATTTTATGAGCACGTTCTGGGATTCGAACTTCTCTTCCAAAGGGAAGGTTGGGCCGAATTCAAAGTGGGAGGGCAGCGTCTGGCCTTGCACCAGGTGAGTGAAATTTCACGGAGCGAAACCGCGGAAGGGATAAGATTATCGTTCCTGGCCAAACCCATCCACGAGGTCATCGGCCAACTGGTGAACAAGGGCGTACATTTTGTGAGCCGGCTGCAGATCTATCCTTACGGGAAACTCGTCAGTTTCGAGGATCCGGACGGGAATATTCTGGCCCTTTACGAACCCCCTTCCAAAAAAATGCAACCCCCCCCGCCCCCTGATTCTAATAAAGAATCCGCGGAATCCGAATTCCCGGGTTGAAAGGCTCTTCCCCTGAATTCCCATTGAGAGCCGCCGGTTTCCCGGCAAGTGAATGTTTTGTGGTGTGGGACTTGACTCCCCACCCTGCTATTGTAATATGAACGTATGACACATCCCCTGACGCATTTCAATGAAGAGGGCCGCGCCCGGATGGTGGACGTAGGCAACAAGAACGTCACCCAGCGGACCGCCGTCGCCACGGGCGTGGTCTACATGCAGCCCGAAACCCTCCAGTTGATCCAGGAAGGGCAAATCAAGAAGGGGGATGTCCTCGCGGTCGCCCAGGTGGCCGGGATCATGGGAGCCAAAAAAACATCCGAACTCATTCCCATGTGTCATCCGCTCGCACTCACCCATGTCGATATCCGTTTTTCCGAGCACCTCGAACCCGACCCGCAAACCGGGTTGTGCTCGATCACGATCACCGCGACGGTCAAGGTGAGTGGGAAAACCGGGGTGGAAATGGAAGCGCTCACGGCGGTATCCCATGCGGCGCTTACGATTTACGATATGTGCAAAGCCGTCGACCGGGGAATGTTCTTCAATCAAATCGGACTGCTCCAGAAGTCCGGCGGCAAGTCGGGAACCTTTTCCCGCAAACAGGTGGGAACCGACTCATGATCCGGATCAAGTACTTCGCCAGTTTGAAATCCATCGCCGGCAAGGAAGAGGAGCAGATGGACGTTGGGAGTGAAACCACCATACTCCATTTGAGTGAACTCATCTCAAAAACCACGCCCCAGATCGGTGAAATGGTCAAGGGAAAAAAGATCATGGTTTCGGTCAACCAGGACGTCGCCGGCCCGGATACGATCGTCCGGGATGGAGACGAAGTGGCTTTTCTTCCCCCATTTTCCGGCGGGTCATGACAGGGGAAAAAAATATGAGCACCGCAACTGAATCCAAAATAAGAATCCAGCGGGAAGATTTTTCCGTCACCGACGAAATCGAATTCATGAAGAAGGTTTCCCGCAACATCGGCGGCATCGCCGTGTTTCTGGGAACGGGCCGGGAGCTTTCCAAGGGGGAGAACATCACCCAGCTCAACTTCGAACATTACCCCAAAATGGCGGAGAAAAAACTCGCCGAAATCCGCGAAAAGGCGATCCGCGATTTTAAGATCATCGACATGAGCATCATCCACCGGATCGGTGAAATTGAGATTGGGGAAAACATCGTTCTCATCGTCGCCTGCGGGGAACACCGCAAGGAGGCGTTCCAGGCGTGTGAATGGGCGATCAGCGAGCTCAAACGCACCACCCCCATCTGGAAAAGAGAAACCACTTCCAAGGGAGATGTCTGGGTCCAGGACACTCCCTGAATTTCTTTCCCGGAACCGGGAAACGTTGGCCGCCCTTGGCCGTCCCCGTTAACGAACACATCCTGAATGATTCCTCCACACACAGCCGGGCTGGTACTCACCGTCAATTCCCGCCTGGCCCGCTGGCGTCTGCTCGAATACAACCGGAAACAGGAAGAGGCCGGCAAAAAAGTCTGGCCCACCCCAATCATCCTTCCCCTGAAAAGCTGGCTGAAACAGGCATGGGTCCAATCCTGGCCCGAAAGATTCGTTCTCACCAACCTGCAATCCCTCAAACTCTGGGAAGAGATCATTCGCCGCGATCCTCAATACCGGGTTCTGGATCTTCTCCATCTCAACGGCCTGGCCCAGCAGGCCGCCGAAGCCTTTTCCCTGATCCAGGAATACTGTCTTCCCGTGGAGACGGAAGCATTCGCCTGGACCGAGGAATCCTGGGCGTTCCACCGGTGGATGCGGCAATATGAAAAACAGTTGAAGGAACGGCAGGCGCTCGATGCCGCCACCCTCCCGGACGCCGTGCGGGAGGCCATGGACCGGGGCGACATCCCCTTCCCCAGGGAACTGGTTCTGGCGGGATTCGAGGAAGTCACCCCGCAATTGCAATCCTGCCTGGATTTTCTCAAGCGAAAAGGAACACGCACCGCATTCGATCCGGACCTTCCGGGCCACCATC
The DNA here is from genome assembly GCA_046754465.1 of Nitrospinaceae bacterium. Taxonomy (GTDB): domain Bacteria; phylum Nitrospinota; class Nitrospinia; order Nitrospinales; family VA-1; genus JBHHVU01. Next base: position 142,027 of record JBHHVU010000001.1, read on the forward strand.
CCCCGTCCTTGAAGGACCTGGCCACGGGGAAAAACATACAGGTCCGCCCATTCGACGGCCGCAAGGAGGAAGCGATTCAATGCGCCCGCTGGGTGCGTCATTGGCACCAGCCGGGAAAAAGATTCGGTATCGTCGCCACCGACCTCAGGGAATACCGCTCGATCCTCCAGAGAGAACTCAGCGCCGAACTGTCCCCGGACAGCATTTTCCCATGGGTGACGAAAGATCCCCTGTTCAACCTGTCGCTGGGTGGGCCGCTCGCCGAGGAACCTTTGGTGAATTCGGCCCTGCTCCTGCTTTCCATACAACATGCCGCGGTGCCGCTCAGCATTTTTTCCGCGGTCATCAAAAGTCCCTACCTGGACGCGGGGCAACGCGAACCGGTTCACGCCCATGAGCTCGACCTCGCCCTTCGAAAAAATAACACAGTCACCGTTTATCTCCAACAGGCGGAAAAACTCATCGGCGAGGAAAAATCTCCCCGGCTGTTCTCATTGATCCATCGCTGGACCGAGTGGACCTCGGTGCGCGAAAACCTGCTGCCCAGCGATTGGGGGAAACGGTATTCCGTTTTCTTGCGGGGATTGGGCTGGCCCGGCGGCGGCAGAACCCTGACCAGCCGGGAGCACCAGGTCTACCAAGCCTGGAAAGAATGCCTGGACGCGTTCGCCTCGCTGGACGGTATCATCGGCCGGCTGCCGCGGAGGCAGGCCGCGGTCGCCCTGGGCCGCATCGCCGAGGAACAGCCGTTCCAGGAAAAAACCCGTGAACAGCCCATCCAGGTGGTGGGACTGCTGGAATCCTCGGGCATGACCTTCGACCATCTTTGGGTGATGGGCTGTCATTCCGAAGCCCTGCCCGCAATGCCGTCACCCAATCCGTTCCTGTCCGTCGACTTCCGGAAAAAGCACAACCTTCCCCGCTCCTCGGCCCAAAGAGAGCTGGAATTCGCGGAAAATTCACTACGCCGGTTGATCTCCTCCTCGAATAACATCCTGTTCAGCTATCCCATTTGGGATCGAAAAACCGATTTGAAAATGAGTCCGCTACTGGCTCCCCTGCAAAACGCGGGCAAGGAACCCGGCATGGGTGAAGAAACTCCCGCCTCCCACCGGGTCAAGGATGGGTTTCCACCTTTCCTCCACCTGGAGACGTTGGAAGAATCGGTTCGTATTCCCGCCACGGAGATAGAACGCCGGACTTTTAAGCAAACCGGCCTTGCCGGCGGCTACACAGCGTTGAGGGATCAGGCGGAATGCCCCTTCCGGGCGTTTTCCATCCATCGCCTGCACACAAAAAAAACGGACCTCCCGGAACTGGATTTCGACAGCCAGGAACGTGGGATCCTGGTCCACAAGGCCCTTCAGAAATTCTGGGAAAAAACCAAAACCATGAAAGCCTTGCAGCAATTGGAAAGCAGCAATCAACTTAATAAAACCGTGCGCGAGGCCGTCGATTCAGCGATCCGTAATTTTTCCAACAAACTTTCCTGGCAAAACCGGTTTGCCCAACTGGAACACGAAAGGATCGTCCGCCTCATGGAGGAATGGCTGGAAATGGAACTCCGCCGCTCGGACTTCGAAGTCCTTCACGCGGAAAAGGATGAGATTGTCACCATATCCGGCATTGAATTAAAATTGCGCATCGACCGGATCGACCGCATGGACCGGGGAAAAACCTTGGTGATCGATTACAAAACCGGAAACAATACCGCTAAAAATTCACCCAAGACCTGGTTCGGAGACCGCGTTCAGGAACCGCAGTTGCCCCTGTACGCATTGCATATCCGGCCGGACGCCGTCGCTTTCGGCCAGGTCAAAAAGGGCAAGGTCATGTTCAAGACCGTAGCCGACCCGCAATCGGCTTTCAAGGGGTTAAACCCAAAATCCTTCGAAAAGGATTCCGGCTGCACCACCTGGCCGGAACTGATCGATTATTGGCGGAACAAGTTAACCGGCCTGGCGGATCACTTTCTCGAGGGCATGACCGGGGTGGACCCGGTCAAGGACGAAACCACCTGCCGGAATTGCGGGCACCAGACTTTTTGCCGGGTAAGGGAACTGCGCGCCTTTTTCCCGGATGAGGAGGAGGAAGAGTGAAGCCCGGCATCACCGATTCGGAAGCCAGACGTCAGGCGCTGGACTCCACCGGATCTTTCATCGTCCAAGCCCCGGCGGGTTCCGGAAAAACCGAACTGCTCATCCAAAGATACCTCAAACTTCTGGGGGGGGTGCAATACCCGGAACAAATTCTCGCCATCACGTTCACCCGAAAGGCGGCGGGCGAGATGAAATCACGCATCCTCGCCGCCCTGGAAAAAGCCCAGAGCGGCGACCCGCCGGAATCCGGTCACACGCGGCAAACCTGGAACCTCGCCCGAAAGGCACTGGAGCAAAACCGGCGGAACGGCTGGCGGCTTTTGGATAATCCCGCCCGGTTGAAAGTGCAGACCATCGACTCGTTTTGCGCCTCCCTCACCCGGCAAATGCCCATCCTCTCTAAAATGGGCGGAACGCTCCAGATCCAGGAAAATCCCGCCGAAATTTACCGGGAAACCGCGCACCGCATCCTGCGGCTCGTCGAATCCGGCGAGCCCACCGGCGAATACGTCCGCATCGTGTTGCGGCATATCGACAACTCCAAATCCTCTTTTCTGAAACGCATCATCCAGCTCCTCGAAAAACGCGACCAGTGGATGATCCCGTTCTTCAAAAATTTTCAAGTCACCGAGAATTTCAGACAAAAACTGGAGGAAATGTTTGCGGGCCTGATCGAATCGGTGCTCCAGGAAACGCGGGACCTTATTTCAACGCAATGCGCCCAACGCCTCATCCCCCTTGCCGCCCACGCTGGGAAAAACGTTATGCAGGAAAACCCCGGCCATACCTTGGCCTGCCTGGATAATTCAGCCGGCCTTCCCGAACCGGTAATTGCCCATTTGGACCGATGGAAAGCGATTGCTCACCTGCTTTTGACTGGTGGTGGGGAATTCCGGAAAAAGATCGACAAGAACATCGGTTTCCCTCCGGGAAAAATCAATTCCCCGGAAGCAAAGATGAAAGACGCGTTCCGGGATTTCCTCGATTCCCTCTCCGGCGCCCGGGAATTGCAGGCCCGGCTGCGGGCGGTCCAGAAACTCCCCGCACCGCATTTTAACGACGACGAATGGAATGTTCTGCATGCCACATTGATGCTTTTGCCGGAAATAGCTAAAACCCTTCGCGGCGTATTCGCGGAACAACAGAAAACCGACTTCACGGAAATTTCCCTGGCGGCCATCGACGCCCTGGGCGAGGAAACCAGTCCCACCGACCTCCTGCTCTACCTCGACCACCGGATCCAGCACATCCTGATGGATGAATACCAGGACACCTCCTACAAACAACACGAACTCTTGAAACGGCTCACCGTGGGATGGGAACCCAACGACGGACGCACCCTGTTCATTGTCGGCGATCCCATGCAATCTATTTTCCGTTTCCGCGACGCGGAGGTGGGACTGTTCCTGAAGACCAAACGTGACGGCATCCCTCATGAGGGAACGGGGGATATCCATTTAACGAGCCTTTCCCTGACAGCCAATTTCCGATCGCAAAAGAAAATCGTGGATTGGATCAACGCAGTTTTTTCACAAGCCTTTCCCTCTATCAACGACTCGGACCTGGGAGCGATCGCCTATGCCGAATCCCATGCCGCCCGGCCGGAAGAACCCGGGCCGGGAACGGTCCTGCACCCGCTGGCCGATTCCGGAACCGCGGAAACCCGCGCCAGGCAGGAAGCGGACCGGGTTGCCAACGAAATCCTCAAAATCCAAAAGGAGCATCCGGATCAATCCATCGCCCTCCTGATCCGCGCCCGAACCCACCTGCCGGCGATTATCCAGCGATTCCACGAAACGGGAATAAAATTCCAGGCCGAGGAGATCAATCCTCTCACGACCCGGCCCGCAATCCAAGACCTCCTCGCCCTGATGCGCGCGCTGCGTTCTCCCCTGGACCGGATTTCCTGGCTGTCCGTCCTGCGCGCTCCGTGGTGCGGACTTTCCCTGAACGACACGTTCCACTTATGCGCCGGGGACAAGGATTCCCCCATCTGGCACCTGCTCAACGATCCTGACCGGGTGGCGGCGCTAAGCGGAGAGGGACAAACGCTGGTGGGACGCTTTGTCTCCACCCTGAAACCCGCGTTGGAAGCTCTGCCCTGGGCAAATTTCCGCGCCCTGCTGGAAGGATGTTGGATTCGCCTCGGCGGACCCGCCTGCGTGGACGAAACCACCAGCAAGGATGTCGAGGTCTTTTTCGATGAGGTCTCCAACACCATCGAAAACGGCGACCCGTTTCTGCTGGACAACTTCAGCCGCGTTCTCGACCATTTGTACGCCACCCCGGACGTGGGAGCGAAACACGCGGTGCAGATCATGACCATGCACAAGGCCAAGGGACTGGAATTCGATTTTGTCTTTCTTCCGGGACTGGGACGAAGCGCGAAATCCGAGGAAAAACGGCTGGTGCACTGGATGCCGCACGGCAACGATATCCTTCTCGCGCCGATCGAGGAAAAAGGCGGGGATCATTCCCAGGTCTACGATTTTCTTTCCGGCCTGGACCGGGAAAAAGACGATTACGAAACGCTGCGGCTCTTATACGTCGCCGCCACGCGCGCGAGGAAACAACTGCACTTGTTCGGTCACATCAAGAATGGCCGATTCCCGGAAAAAAATTCGCTTCTCGCGAAACTCTGGCCCCAATTGGAGGAGAAATGGTCCCTTCCCGAAACGCTCCCGGACCCGGAAAGGACCGGCGCGGAGCAGTCTCCGGTGGAGGCGGCGGCCGATGCTCAAAACCCTGACCCCAAACATACCCTCCACCGGCTGCCCCTGGATTTTCAAATTCCCGATTCCCCGCCGGATATCGTCATCGGTCCCGTCGTGGAAATGGAAGACGAACCGGATGTCCATCCCGAATTCGTGTGGGCGGGAAACGAGGCGCGCTGTCTGGGAAACGTCCTCCACCAGGTTTTCATGGACATCGCCAACCAGGGCCTGGATTCCTGGCAGCCGGAAAACCTGGAGGCGCGGTTGGCCAGCATGAAAACCGCCTTCCTTGGGGAAGGCCTTTCTCCACTAAAAATCGACGGTGTGGCGGAAACCGGCTTGACGGCTTTACGAAACATTCTTCAAGACGAAACGGGCCGATGGATTCTGGGGCATCATGAGGAAGCTCATTCCGAATACCCCCTCACGGGATTCATCAACGGACGGTATGTCAACAAAATCCTCGACCGGACCTTCGTGGACCAAGGCATCCGCTGGATCATTGATTACAAGACCGGCCAACACCTTGGGTCCGGATTGGAAAGGTTTTTCGAGGACGAGACAGAACGCTACCGGCCGCAGTTGGACCAGTACCAGGAACTGTTAGAACTCAAGGGAGAAAGCCGCCCCATCAAAAAAGCCCTGTACTATCCTCTCCACTTGCGTTTGATTGAATTGTAAAGGGTGACCATGCCACCAGCGGCGGTTCGCCGCCCCCCCCCCACGGGGGAGGGAGATGGGTCAGAGCATCATCGCCAGTCGATCTGGGTCCGCCATATAAAGTATGTCCATTTGCCTGTGGAGGTACTCTGCCGCCGGGAGGTGAGGTCTTATTTGAGGAATTGGCTGTGAGGCAGGCAAGTCTGGCCCATCAGGTAAAGATCCACGCCGCGGGCGGCTTCACGTCCCTCGGCGATGGCCCAGACCACGAGAGATTGTCCGCGTGCCATATCCCCGGCGGTGAACACCCCTTCCACGCTCGTCATCTTGTTGAGGTCGCACGCAACGTTTCCCCGGCCGTCAAGTTTCACCCCCAATTCCTCGATCATACCTTCGTGGAGGGGATGAACAAATCCCATGGCCAACAATACCAGGTCCACATCGAGCTCGAAATCGGAGCCGGGGATTTCGATGATTGGGGGACGCCCCGTCTCAGGGTCCGGGTCCCCAAACATGACCCGCACGGCATGGACTTTTTTCAGTTTGCCGTCCTTTCCGGAAAACCTCTTGGTGGCGACGCAATACTGGGTCACCGGGGCTTCCGCTTCCGAATGTGAGCTGGTGACCCGGAGAATTTTCGGCCACTGGGGCCAGGGGTTATTCCTGTCGCGGGAATCCGGGGGCTGGGGCAACAGTTCAAACTGATGGACCTTTTTGGCCCCCTGCCGCAGCGCCGTCCCCAGGCAGTCAGACCCGGTATCCCCCCCGCCGATGATCAAGACGTTTTTATCTTTCGCGGTGATGGAGATTCTTTCAGGAATCGTCTCACCTTCATTGCGCCTGTTCTGCTGGGGAAGAAAATCCATGGCGAAATGGATTCCATCGAGGTCCCGCCCTTCCAGGGGCAAATCCCGGGGTTTTTGCGCTCCCCCACAAAGAACCAGGGCATCGAACCGATCGTGGAGTTCCTTGACCGAGCAGTCAACACCGACATTGACGTTGGTCTTGAACACGATCCCCTCGGCTTTCATCAAGTCAATCCGGCGTCTGACGAATTTCTTTTCCAGCTTGAAATGAGGGATGCCGTACATCAGCAATCCGCCGGGCCGGTCGTCCTTTTCAAAGACAGTCACCAGGTGGCCCTCCTGGTTGAGCTGGGCGGCGCAGGCGAGTCCCGCGGGGCCCGAACCGACCACCGCGACCTTTTTACCCGTCCGTTTCTCCGGCGGCCGGGGTTGGATCCAGCCCTTTTTGAATCCCTTGTCCGAGATCGCCATCTCGATTTTGCAAATGGTCACCGCCGGTTCGTTGATTCCCAGAACACAAGCGCCTTCGCAGGGGGCGGGACAGATCCTGCCGGTAAATTCGGGAAAGTTATTGGTCTTGAGGAGAAGGGCCAGGGCGTCTTCCCAACGGTCCCGGTAGACCATGTCGTTCCAATCGGGAATCAGGTTCCCCAGCGGGCAACCGGTATCGCTCTGGCAAAAGGGGACCCCACAATCCATGCAACGTGCCCCTTGCTCGCGAAATTTCTCTTCCGAAAACTCCTCGTAGACTTCCCGGTAATCCTTTAACCTTTCCTGGACCGGACGTTCGGGCGGAGTTTCCCGCCCGATTTCCATGAAACCTTTAATCGCACCCATCAAGCAACCTCTTCAAGCATTTGGTCTTTCATTTTCTTCTTTCTTTCCTCGATCACCCTCCGGTAATCTCTTGGATAGACTTTGACGAACTTCGGGAAAGTAGTGTCCCACTCATCCAGGACCTTCCTGGCCACCGAACTGTGGGTGTGCAGGTATTGTTCCTCGATCAGGGATTTCAGAAGTTTGAGATCCTCTTCCTCCTCCACCGGCACCAGATCAACCATTCCCATGTTGCAATGGTTTCGGAATTGCTGTTCCCGGTCGAGGACGTAAGCGATCCCGCCGCTCATTCCGGCGGCGAAATTCCTTCCGGTTTCGCCAAGGATGACCACGACCCCGCCGGTCATGTACTCGCATCCGTGGTCGCCCACCCCTTCCACGACCGCATGGGCGCCGCTGTTGCGGACGGCGAATCGTTCACCGGCCACTCCCCTGAAAAACGCCTTGCCGGAGACCGCCCCGTAAAGTACCACGTTGCCGATCAGGATATTCTCTTCCGGCACGATGGTCGATTCCGGGGGCGGATAGACGATGATTTTGCCCCCGGAGAGGCTTTTTCCCAGATAATCGTTGGCATCGCCGGCCAGATCAAAGGTGATTCCGGGAGCCAGATAAGCGCCAAAACTCTGCCCCGCCGACCCCTTGAAACTGATATGGATCGTATCCGGAGGCAGGCCCTCTTCCCCATAGCGGGTGGAAATCTCATAGCTTAACATGGCACCGACCGCCCGATCGATATTGCCGATGGGAAATTCCAAATGCACCTGGTATCCCTTGTCCAGGGCCGGGCGACTGCTTTTTATCAGTTGGTGATCCAGGGCGTTGTCCAGGTCACCGCTGAGGTCCTGCTTGCACACATTGCGGATCGCCACGGTTCCGGGCACATCCGGCTTATGCAGGACGTTGCTCACATCGAGCCCCTTGGCCTTCCAGTGTTCGATCGCCTCACCGGCCTTCAGCATTTCCACATGGCCGATCAAATCCTCGAATTTCCGGAATCCCAGTGCGGCCATGATTTCACGGACTTCCTGGGCGATGAAGTTGAAGTAGTTGACAACCGATTCGGGTTTTCCCTGGAATTTTTTCCGCAAGACCGGGTCCTGGGTGGCAATGCCCACGGAACAGGTGTTGAGGTGACATTTGCGCATGAGAATGCACCCCAGGGTGACCAGAGCGGTGGTGGAAAACCCGAACTCATCCGCTCCGAGCAGTCCGCCGATCACCACATCCCGTCCGGTTTTTAGCTGGCCGTCCACCTGAACGCGGATCCGGCCGCGAAGATTGTTGAGGACCAGAATCTGCTGAGTTTCCGAGAGTCCCAATTCCCAGGGCAACCCGGCGTGTTTGATGGAGGTCTGCGGGGAGGCGCCGGTCCCTCCATCATGGCCGCTGATGAGAACCCCCTCCGCCCGGGCCTTGGAAACCCCGGCGGCGATCGTCCCCACCCCCGCTTCGGCGACGAGTTTGACGCTGACGGCCGCGTTGGGATTGGCGTTGTGCAGATCGAAAATCAACTGCTGCAGGTCCTCAATGGAATAAATATCATGGTGCGGCGGCGGGGATATCAGACCCACGCCGGGCGTGGAATGACGAATCTTAGCGATGTACTCGCTGACCTTATGTCCGGGAAGCTGTCCCCCCTCCCCCGGCTTGGCGCCCTGCGCGATCTTGATCTGCATCTCGTCGGCGTTGGCCAGATAATAGCTGTTGACCCCGAAACGGCCGGAGGCCACCTGCTTGATCCGGCTGCGGCGGGAATCTCCATTGGGATCGGGAACGTATCGTACGGGGTCTTCTCCGCCCTCACCGGTATTGCTTTTTCCGCCCAGGCGGTTCATGGCAATGGCCAGGGTCTCGTGGGCCTCGCGGGAAATGGACCCGATCGACATAGCGCCGGTACAGAAGCGTTTGGTGATGCTGGAGACGGGTTCGACTTCCTCTATGGGGACAGGGTTTCTCTTCTTGAATTCAAAAAGACCCCGCAACGTGCATTGCCGGGTGGCTTCCTCATCCACCGACCGGGAGTACTTCTTGAACAATTGGTAATCATTGGACTGGGTGGCATGCTGAAGCATGGCGATGGTGGTGGGGTTTAACATATGTTTTTCCTGTCCCCTCCGCCAGTGGTAGTTGCCGCCCAGATCGAGGATCGGGCGGAAACCATTCATTTCCTGGTAGGCCCGGTGATGGCGGGCGAGACTCTCGCGGGCGATGACTTCCACTCCGGCGCCGCTGACCCGGGACGGGGTTCCGGTGAAATACCGGTTGATCATATCTTCATTCAACCCGACGGCCTCGAAGATCTGGGCGCCCCGGTAACTCTGGATGGTGGAGATCCCCATCTTGGCGATGATCTTGAACAATCCTTTGCGGGTGGATTTGATATAGTTTTTAATGGCATGCCGGGGATCGATTTTATCGAAAAAGAGACTCTCCCGGGCCATTTCCGCCGCGGTCTCATAAGCCAGATAGGGACAAACCGCTCCCGCCCCATAACCAATTAACAGGGCGAAATGCATCATTTCCCTTGCCTCCCCGGTCTCGACCACGATTCCCACTCGCGTCCGGCTCAATTCACGCAGAAGATGATGGTGCACCGCGCCGGTGGCCAGAAGGCTGGGAATCGGCGCGTGATCCGCGTCCACCCCCCGATCCGAAAGGATCAGGATCGTCGCCCCCTCCTCGATGGCGCACGAAGCGCTCTCGCACAGTTTTTCGAGACCTTTTTCCAGCCCCGATTCCCCCTCGGAAACAGGAAATATAATGGGTAATTCCACCGACTTGATATCCGGCTGGTCCAATTGTTTTATCTTTTGCAACTCCTGGACGGTGAGAATGGGGTGGCTGATCTTGAGTTTCCGGCAATGGAGGGGACTTTCCGCCAGCAGGTTGTACTCTTTTCCCAGGGTCACCTCCATGGACATGACCAGTTCCTCGCGGATGGAGTCGATCGCCGGGTTGGTCACCTGGGCGAACAATTGCTTGAAATAGTGGAAAAGAAGCTGCGGCTTCCGGGAAAGAACCGCGAGCGGCGTGTCATTGCCCATGGAACCCGTGGCCTCCTCGCCCTTCCCCACCATCGGGCTCAGAACGATCTTGATATCTTCCGCGGTATATCCAAAACAAACCTGACGGGTCAGCAGGGATTCATGATCCGGCTCCAGCTTTTTACCGCCGTCCGGGACATCCCGCAGATTGAGCTGATTCTCCGCCACCCACTGGGTGTAAGGCTGTTGGGTGGAGATTTTGGCCTTGAGTTCCTTATCCGAAACGATTCTCCCCTCACGAAGGTCCACCAGGAACATCTTTCCGGGCTGAAGGCGTCCTTTGCTGGCGATGTTGGCCTCGTCGATGGGCAATACGCCCACTTCCGACGCCATGACCACGAGGCCGTCCTTGGTAACGACATAACGGGAAGGGCGTAACCCGTTCCGGTCGAGAACGGCGCCGATGACCTCACCGTCGGTGAACGCGATAGAAGCCGGACCGTCCCAGGGTTCCATCATAGAGGCATGGAATTCATAAAACCCGCGTTTGTCCGCATCCATGCTTTCGTGTCCGCTCCAGGGTTCGGGGATCATCATCATGACCGCGTGCGGCAGGCTGCGGCCTGTTTGCACCAACATTTCCAGGGCCTGGTCGAAATCCGCCGAATCGCTTCCGCCGGTCGCGATAACGGGGAGGATTTTCCGGATATCCTCGAAGAGGGGCGATTCAAACATCGCCTCGCGAGCCCGCATCCAGTTCTGATTTCCGCGAATGGTATTGATTTCTCCGTTGTGGGCGATGTGCCGGAAGGGTTGAGCCCGGCCCCACGAGGGAAAGGTATTGGTGCTATACCGGGAATGGACGAGGGCCAGGGCCGATTCAATTTCCGGGTCCTTGATATCGAGGAAATAATTTTCCACCTGGGGGGCCATGAGCTGCCCCTTATATACAAAGGTGCGGCAGGAAAGACTGCAAATATAAAAGCTGTCGTTGTCATCGTTACACCCGGCCCGGCGCACGCCATTGGCGGATAATTTTCGGACCTGGTAAAGCCGGCGCTCCAGGGCGCCGCTGTCCGGGATATCTTCGCGGGCTCCGATGAAGACCTGGTGGATGACCGGCTCGACACTTCGGGAGACTTCACCGATGCTGGTGTTATCCACCGGAACCTGCCGCCATCCCAAAAGGTCCAGGCCTTCCTGGGCTATTACTTTTTCAACGATGGAAATGCATTTTTTGGTGTTGAATTTCCTGGAAAACACCAACCCCGAACCATACCGACCCGGTTCGGGAAGGCTGATCCCAATTTGGGCGCATTGCTTCTTAAAATATTTGTGCGGCATCTGAATTAAAAGACCCGCCCCGTCTCCAGTCAGGGGGTCGGCCCCACAAGCGCCGCGATGTTCCAACCGTTTGAGAATGTTCAATCCCTGAAGAATGATTTCGTGGGATTTTTCTCCCTTCATATTGACGATGAACCCGACACCGCAACTTTCCTTTTCAAAGGCCGGGTCATACAAACCTTGTTTTTTTACTTTTCCAAATGGGATCATAAGTTTTGATTATAGGGGTTCTGGAACCAACAGGGTGGACGGGGAACCTGGTCCCCCTCCCTGAATGACAAAAACTGGGGAGACCTGTCCCCATAAAAACCAAGAAAATTGCAAATAATATGCCTAAGACCGCTAGGGGTGAAAACTCAACAGTTATGGCGAAAAATCAGTTTTTAAGTAACAATTTTACATTATTAATTATATTTATTTAACAAAAAAATACCAGTTCAGCGCAGGACTTTTAATCGAAGAGGACCCATTATTTTCCGGCCGGCATTTTTTTGACCCCCAGTGGATTTTCCTGGCACGGAAGCAGAAATCGTGGATTCAAGAATGCGTGGTTTAGCCGGTACTTTCAATAACTTTCCGTCGCGGGGAGGCTGGTTCGGGAAATTTAACATTAGCCCTCAAAGAAAAAATCCCTGTCGAATTCATCATTTTGTTTCTATTTCCACTTAAATTACTGTTATCTTGTTTGAAATTCTGGTAAAAAAAAGACAGCAGGGTTTTAAAACTCAATTCAGGACCGGACATAAAAGTTGCATTCCTTGGGGAGACGGGTGGTCATGATCCTGATATGATTATAGCAGTCCACGGCGGCGTGCCCAGATGTTCCGGAAACGGAAGACCCCAAAAATATATTCAGGAGAACACCAATGATCGTTGAAGAGGTCATGGTCAAGAAAATTGTTACCATCAAGACGAATGATTCCTTGCAAACAGCCCAGGAACTGATGGTAAACAACTCCATTCGCCATCTTCCGGTGGTCGAGGGCAAGGAGCTTTTCGGGATCATCACCGAAAGCGACATTCGGGGAGCTTTTATCAGCCTTAGCCAAACCTCCCCCGAGAAAATGATGTCATTGAATCCCACCAAAATGAAAGTTCAGGATTTCATGACGCGGAATCCCATGACCGTCACCCCGGAAACCAATATAGAAGACGCCGCGCTCATGATCTATAAGAACAAGATCGGGGCATTGCCGGTAGTGAAAAACAGCCGGCTGATGGGAATCGTTTCCATCATGGATATCCTGGGGCTGTTTGTGAATATGATGGGGATCCTTCATTCCAGTTCCAGGATAGACGTCGTGATGGGCAAGGATCCAAAAAACTTTGATGCCGTCTCCAAGATCATTCATGACCGCGGATTGAATATTATCAGCGTCGGGATGTCCCCCTACCCCAAGAACCGGAAAAAGCAGGTATACCTATTCCGCCTGGACCTATGCGAGACCCGGCCGGTGGTCGAGGAAATCGAGAATGCCGGGTTCAAGGTCGTGTCAGCCATCGATTGACGGCCTTTAAAACCCGGTCCCTTCCAGCGGCATCATAGTCCATAACCCATCCTATTCAACCAGAAGTATCTTGGGGAGCGAGAAGATCATGGAACCGCAAAAGCTCATCATATTCGACACCACCTTACGTGACGGGGAGCAATGCCCAGGCGCCAGTTTGAATATTAAGGAAAAACTGGAAATCGCCCGGCAACTTTCCCTGTTGCGGGTGGATGTGATCGAAGCAGGCTTTCCCGCGGCCTCTCCCGGGGATTTTGAATCGGTGAAGCAGATCGCCGATGAAATTCGCGGGCCCACGATCGCCGGTCTCGCCCGCGCCCTGGAAAAAGATATCGAGGCCTGCGCCCGCTCCCTGGAAAAAGCCGATTCGGCGAGGATTCATATTTTCCTCTCCACGTCCAAGACCCACCGGGTCCATATGGTTCAAAAGGCCAAGGAAGAAATCATCGATATGGCCGTGAAAGCCGTTCGCTTCGGGAAAAAATTCCGCGGCGACATCGAGTTTTCGCCGATGGACGCCTCCCGCACGGAAAAGGAATTCCTGTGCGAGGTTCTCGGCGCGGTGATCGAAGCGGGCGCGACCACCCTCAACATCCCCGATACCGTGGGCTACACGATCCCGGACGAGTTTGCCCGGTTGATCCGGTACCTGAAAGAAAACGTTCCCGGCATCGGCGAGGCGGTGATCAGCGTCCATTGCCACAACGACCTGGGCCTGGCGGTGGCTAATTCCCTCGCAGCGGTGCAGGCGGGGGCGCGCCAGGTCGAGTGCACCGTCAACGGCATCGGCGAACGCGCCGGCAACGCCGCCATGGAAGAAATCGTCATGGCCCTCAAAACCCGCAAAGATTTCTTCGGCATCGAATCCGGCGTCGACACCCGGCACATCCATGCCTGCAGCAAGCTGGTGAGCAGCCTCACTGGATTTTTCGTGCAACGCAACAAGGCCATAGTTGGGAAAAACGCTTTCGCCCATGAGTCGGGGATCCACCAGCACGGGTTCCTCAAACGAAAGGATACTTTCGAAATCATGAATCCCCGGGACGTTGGATTGGACGCCTCGGAACTAGTCATGGGGAAACATTCCGGCCGCAACGCCCTGAACCATAAATGCAAGGAATTGGGCTACGACCTGACCCAGAAGGAACTCAATGAAGTGTTTCGGGAATTCAAAATTCTCGCGGATGAGAAAAAGGATATCTTCGAAGACGACATCCTCACCCTCATCCAGAAATATAAACTGGTCGAGGACAACCTGAACACCTACAGGGTGGAAAAAATCAAGTCCCACTTTGAAACCGGGACCACCCCCGAAGGCACCGTCATGCTGATTAGCCGCGATGGAAACGAGCACACCGCCACCGCGACGGGTGACGGCCCGGTCGACGCGATTTACAACGCGATCGACAAGATCACCGGACTCACGTGCAAGCTCCTGGATTACCAGGTGCTGTCCAAAACCCGGGGAAAAGACGCCCAGGGCGAGGTGACGGTACGGGTGCTTCATGAAAACCGCGAGATCCTGGGCAAGGGAACCGGTGTCAATACCCTGGAAGCCAGCGCGGCCGCCTACATCAACGCCATCAATAAACTGCTGGTGAAAACCAAGTCGGGTCCGGTGGAAGGCGGCGAAGTCCCCGGCCCCTAACGCCGCCCCCGGGCTGGGGCGGAGTGCTTCGGCTGGCAGATGGAGATGCGTTATATGGGGGACAAAGGCCGATAGGCGATTAAAACCCGTCCTTTTTCTTCTGAAGGTAGGGGGGACATATAGAACTTATGAAAAAAGACAACCTCTTCACTCTCACCGCGGCGCCGGAGAAATTCGAGTTCAACGCTTCGGTCGCGCGGGTGTTCGACGACATGCTGGAGAGAAGCATTCCCTTGTATCGGGAATGCCAGGAAATGGTGATCCGCTGGGCCGCGAAATATGCCCGGGAAGGGTCTTGCGTGTACGACCTGGGCTGTTCCACGGGCACGCTCCTATCGCTTCTGGCGCATGCACTTGCCGGCCGGGAGGGTCTCCGGCTCGTGGGAGTGGACAACTCCGAACCCATGCTGGACAAGGCGCGCGGGAAACTCCGGAACGCCCCCCTGCCCTGCCAACTGGTCTGTGCCGACTTGAACGCCGATTTTCCCCTGACCGGGGCGAGCGTGGTGGTGCTGAACTACACCCTGCAGTTCCTCCCGCCCGGACGCCGGCCCCGCCTGGCCCAACACATTTACCAGGGGCTGAATCCGGGCGGATGCCTGATCGCCGTCGAAAAGGTCCACGGCGAAAACGCCGAACTCGACCGATCTTTCGCCGAGTTTCACGACGAATTCAAAATAAGCCGGGGCTACTCGCAACTGGAAATATCCCGCAAACGGGAAGCCTTGGAGAACGTGCTGACCCCCTGGACATTGGAACAAAACCGCGCTCTGTTGAAAATCGCCGGATTCGCATCCGCCGAGGTTTTTTTCAAATGGAATAACTTCGCCGGGTTCGTTGCATTGAAATAAAAACTGTTGTAACCTTAACGCTTTACGGAGTCAGGACCATGCCGAGCTACGACCATACCTGCAACAAATGCAAAAAAAACTTCGTGGTGGAAATGAGAATTTCCGAGGTCGATAAGAAAAAAGTCACCTGTCCCGAATGCAAATCCCGGGATGTGACGCGCAACGTGACAAATTCCTCGTTCACCAGCGAGAGCATCAATCGCTATGTCTGGGATAAATAACCGCAACCTTCGATTGGACCATTCATGCTGACTCAGGAAAAACCCGTCGAAAAAAGTAAACGTGTTCCCGGGCGGATCGGGGAACTGGTCTCCTTTCCCATGCAGCGGATCCATATCGAACTGACCAACGTCTGCAATTTCGATTGCACGTTCTGCCCCAAACAGGAAATGACCCGCAAATACGAGTACATGGACTATGACCGCGTCTGCGGGATCATCGATCAGGTCGCCGAGTACAACCTGGCCGAAAAAATCACCTTCCACGTGATGGGCGAGCCGTTCATGCATCCCAAGTTTTTCGACATCCTCGACCACGCCGCGCAACTGGGGGTCAAGACCGGAATCACCACCAACGGCACCTATCTTAATGAGGAAATCGCCGCCCGGCTGGAGAAGGTCACCGTCTCGCAAATGAATATTTCCCTGCAAACGCCGGACGAGGAATCGTTCAAAACCCGAAAATCGCGGCGCATGGAGTTCGAGGAATACCGGGCCAGCATTCTGAAATTTATCAGCGCCTGTTTGCGGCACGAGACGCCGCCGAAAATCAAAGTCCATTTCCTCAACACCAGTATCAAATCCGAGGTGCCCGGGGAAGACTGGTCGCTGGGCACCATGAAGGTGATCAACAACACCCGGGAATTGCGGAACACCTTTCGCTACTGGGCGCGGGAGGTCCACAAAATCTGCCCGCCCCTGACGGAGCGGGAAATAGCCGAAATCGAGAATCGTATCGACCACCTGTCCGCCTTCAAATGGAACGTGGTCCCCGTAGCCCCCCATATTTACTTTGAAACCTATATCCTCGATACCTGGGGCAACGCCTTCGCCGAAGACAACGTGCCCACCCGCGTGGGGTATTGCAGCGCGTTGACGGATCACTTCGCCATCCTCTGCAACGGCGACCTCACCTACTGCTGCAAGGATTTCGACGGCAAGACCGCGGCGGGGAACGTGTTCGAGGACCCGATCGTGGACATCTTGAATTCCGGCCCCATAATTGAGGCGATCCAGGGGTTCAAGAAATTGAAAGTGGTGCACCCCCACTGTCAGAAATGCCTGGGCGGCAGCACCCGATTAAAATCCATCGGCAACAGTTTGGGATCGATCATCATCTGGAAATACCTCAAGAACTTCTTCTACAAAAAGAATACCTAAAGAGTCGGGATGTAGCGCAGCCTGGTAGCGCACTTCGTTCGGGACGAAGGGGCCGGAGGTTCAAATCCTCTCATCCCGACCAGTAAAAACAAAGGGTTAACCGGAAACGGTTAACCCTTTTTTGCTTGTTTTTGGCCTTGGGTAACGCAGGGGCTGATCCTCATACTGCCTGAACAAAAGCAAAGTAAAAGCTGAATCTCCTTGGAGTGCCCCTCAAACCCGCCTGTCACCCCGCGGGTAATGCGGCTTTGCTTGAGATCCCCTTTTTCTCCGCGTGCTGAACCACCTCCGCGTTTCAATCCCCTGCGTCCCTATTTGACATTCACGGTCATGATGACAAATTCCTTGTTGAGCCGGGTCCCTTGATGAGGCTCGACATAAGTTCCATCGTAGTAATACCATTGGAGAGGGGTCATCTTACCCAGTTCCTTGGGTTGCTTCGGCAATTTGGTAACGTCCAGTCCATTGGCAATAAAAGTGGCAGGATCAAGGTAATAAACAATATCTTCCTGAGTTGTCTCGGGGGTCTCGGAGAAATGGTGGGGCCGCAGTTGCGCTACTGGCATTTATAGGAAAAATCTGGGGACCA
>JBHHVU010000002.1:0-123613 GCA_046754465.1 Nitrospinaceae bacterium
ACCGGAATTCGCCGGTGACCGGGTCCGCCTCCGTGGTCGCCACGGGATGAGGCGCACCCGTCTCAGCGTCCGTGAAGAGAATGACCACGCCATCCGGCACGACTTCGTTGAGCGTGACGCCGGGATGGTCTTCGCCGGGAACGGGAAAAGGTTCATCCGGGTCCAGGCCCGTCTTGTCGGCATCCTCGAGGAAGCCGTGGATGCTGCCCGCGCCCGCGAGGGTGGCCCCCGGTCCAAAGCGTTCCGGGTCCGCCACGTTCGCGGAAGTGATCGGCCCCATTTTTTTCACGTAGCTATGCCAGATGAGGAAACTGCCGGCCTCCGTGCCGGGGTCCCCCGGATACAACTTTGGATCCCAGGCGGGACCGCCTTCCTCGGTGAAATTGAGAATCCATTCCGTGGAGGCGTCAAATTGGACCTTTTGGGGAAGTTCAGGCACCTGCGTTGCCGCCGCGATGCCAGACGGGTCGGAGGTGGCGATCACTTCTCCCGGCGGCAGCCCCGTGATGTAACAAAGCCCGTCCGTATTGGTGATGACCAGGCCGTCCAGCGTGTTGATGATGGGCTGGCTCCCCGTCACGCAGGAATCCAGGACATTTCCTTCCTCGTCGGAGATCGTCCAAGTCACGCCGTTGAGGGGTAAATCGCCGTCCCCGACATCCGGTTCACCGTTCACGATGGCATCCCAAAAGGCAAACATCAGGATTCCCGCCGTCGGGAGTTCATTCGCCGACGCCGTACCGTCGGGGTTCTTGAAAAGCGGCGGCAGGTACGCGTCCTTGGATTGATTGCCTCCGTCCTGGACCGTGAATTCCCGGCTGGTCAGGTCGTGCCCCGGCGCGCTGATCATGACCACGTAATCTCCCGGCGCGGGCACCGTCGCCGTCCAGGAATTGCCCGATACGGTTCCGTAGGTGATGAATTTGCCGCCGGAGCCCTGGGTTTGCACCATGACGCGGGCGTCATTGATGGGCGGGGTGGCGGGGTTGGGAGCCAGAACAGGTCCTGTTCCGTCATTCGCGCCTGAATAAATGTTTCCCCCAATGACAGCGGTCTGCGCTTCCGCCAGGGAGGAAAGGAGGAAGATTGAGAAAATTAATATCAGTGCGCCTGCTGATATTCTTGAGATTCCGCGGTGGTTCATGGCTGGCACTCCTTTCAGATTTCTGCATCCGTTTCCGGATAATCATTAACGCTTCCTCCCCAATTTTTCTTGAGCGATATAATCAAAGTTTCCGAGGTTTCATCCCCCAGGGCGGGCTCCCAATAAGATTTACAATCCCATTTCTTTCTATTCATAGAAGGAAAGTTCAGAAGGGCAGGGAACCTACCAAAAATATTATAATTTTGCAAGTTAAAAATTAAAAAAATAATAAATTGTTTGCCAAAAATTTTACCCGGAGTACGGGGTGTAAAATAAATCGCTATTTATCAATTATTTAAATTTTTCCGCTTGGAATTATCAATAGCAGAGTTTGCATTTTCAATTTGCAAAATAGGAAGAAGATGTTACGAAGGGATCAAGGTTGTGTTACAAAAATGTTACAACCAAAGGGAAAAGGCGCAGCTGAGGGGGGGAGATTCCAGGGGTCGGTTTGGATTGGGAAAATTGCTTATGTCTATACGGGCGATCCGAATTCTTCGAGAACGCGATATGGAATTTCTGACTGATGATTCAGGTCTTATGGCGGGGGCTGGCGGGTTTCCGTCCGGCGCGTTTTCGTCCGGGTGTTCTTCCGCGGGGTCTTCGGTCCGTTGATTTTTTTGTCTGGACCGGTCTCCGGGTTTTGGGGCGGCGCGGGGGTTCGCCTGGTTTGCCCTTGAGAAACATTTCATCCTCCGCCCAGACCACGGGAACTTTTTGTTTCAGGAAATCCTCCACCCGATCCAGATGCTGGGCGTAATTTTCGCAGCACAAGGTGATGGCCGTGCCCTTGGCACCCGCACGGGCGGTTCGCCCGATGCGGTGGACGTAGTCTTCGGGGTCCTGGGGCACGTCGTAATTGATCACGTGGGTGATGTCGTCCACATGCAGTCCGCGGGATGCCACGTCGGTGGCGATCAGGATTTGCAGGTCCCCCTTCTGGAATTGTTCCAGAACACGCATTCGCACCCTTTGGTGAAGGTCGCCGCTGATCTGTCCGGCGTTAAACCCGTTGTGCCGGAGTTTCCGCTCCAGCCGTTCGGACACCGCCTTGGTATTGCAAAAGATCAGCACCTTTTCTCCTTCTTCCTGTTGGAGCAGGCCCAGAAGCAGGTTGAACTTTTCGTGATGGCCCACATGGTAAAGAAGCTGCTCGACCTCATCGACCACCGCTTTTTCGGGTTCGATGGTGACTTTGACCGGGTCGTTCATGTATTCATAACACAGTTCCATCACCCGGAAATTGAGCGTGGCCGAAAAAAGCATGCTCAACCTCTTGTTGTAGGGTGCGGTATTCCGGAGAATGTACCGCAGATCCGAGATGAATCCCATGTCGAACATCCGGTCCGCTTCATCGACCACCAGCACCTCCACCATCTTGAGGCTGAAGAATTTCTGCTTGTAATAATCGATCAACCGGCCCGGGGTTGCGATGAGGATGTCGACGCCGGACTGGATCAGGTTTCTTTGTTTTTGGTAATCGACGCCTCCATAAATGCAGACAATCTGAAGATCGCAATGGCTGCCGAGGAGGAGAGCGTCCTTTTCAATTTGGCGGGCCAGTTCCCGGGTGGGAGCGATGATCAGGGCGCGTGGACCCCGTTTCCCGGAACGGGGGCGAGGGGCCGGCTCCCGGCAAAGCCGGGTGAAAAGAGTGATCAAAAAAGCCGCGGTTTTACCGGTTCCAGTCTGCGCCTGCCCCGCCACATCCTTTCCTCCCAAGGATATCGGCAGGGTCGCGCTCTGGATCGGGGTGCAGTATTTGAAATCCGCGTCGCGGATTCCTTTCAAAACCGGTTCCGGCAGGGGAAGGGATTCAAACGTCAATTGTTCCAATGGGTGCTCCAAATGTAGGGAGGGACCGAAAATGATTCGCCTGGGGCGAAGGAAAGTTTTTGCGGGGTTGAAGAATTAACTTGTTTTAAATCATATTGATAATGAGGCCATTATAGACGGTTTCCTCCCATTTTCAACCGCAATCTCATTTTTCTTGACATCCCCCGATCGTTAATGGTTCAATACGCCCTTCAAATTGAGTCAGTTAACTGAAAACCGGAAAGTTCCTTCCGCGCTTGATTCCGCATTCTTAAAGGGTTCTTTATTTTTAAAGGTTTCCTTGGTTTTGTCTGCTGTTTTCATTTTCCGTGCGGGAGTAAACTGGGATCGGCCGCCTTTTTTACTTGGGGTGCGCCCCCAGTTTTATCCAGGAGAGGTTGGTTCCCCCCACCTCTTCATGTAATTTTGGTTCAACACATGGGTCACTGTGATTAAACATGATGTCGTCGTCGTGGGGGCCGGATTGGCCGGCATGCGGGCCGCCCTCGAAATATCCAGGGAACTGGATATCGCGCTGATCACCAAGGTCTATCCTTCCCGTTCCCATTCGGGAGCCGCCCAGGGCGGAATCGCCGCCTCTCTGGGAAACTCCGAAAAAGACAGTTGGGAAGAGCATATGTATGACACGGTCAAGGGAGGGGATTTCCTCAACGATCAGGATGCGGTTGAGGAATATGTCAAGGCCGGACCACGAATCATTTTCGAGTTGGAACATATGGGCTGTATTTTCAGCCGCACGCACGATGGCAAAATCGCCCAGCGCCGGTTTGGCGGCCATTCCAAACCCAGGGCCTGTTTTGCCGCCGACCGTACGGGGCACGCCATCCTGCATGCCTTGCACGAGCAGCTCCTCAAGCAGAGTAAGTCCATCAGGATTTATTCGGAATGGTACATGCACTCCCTGGTGGTCGAGGACCGGCGCTGTCACGGCCTCGTGGTCAGCGATATTCGCACTGGCGCGGTGGAAGTCATCCAGGCCAAGGCGGTGATCTTCTGCACCGGCGGGTACGGGCGGGTGTGCAAGATCACTTCCAACGCTTTTGCCAGCACGGCGGACGGGGTGATCGCGGCCTACAAGGCGGGGATTCCTCTCGAAGATCCGGAATTCATCCAGTTCCATCCTTCCGGGCTTTACCGGCAGGGCATCTTGTTTTCGGAAGCGGCGCGCGGGGAAGGCGGTTACCTGGTTAACGGCAAGGGGGACCGGTTCATGGAGGCCTATGCGCCGTCCCGGATGGAACTCGCGCCCCGCGACATCGTCGCGCGCGCTGAACAGAGCGAAATGGATGCCGGCCGCGGCGTCAATGGATCGGATTTTGTCTACCTCGATCTGCGGCATCTCGGGGAAAAGAAAATCATGGAGCGGCTCCCCCAAATCCGCCAGCTTGGCATCGATTTCATTGGTGTCGATTGCGTCAAGGAACCCCTTCCCATCCAGCCGACGGCCCACTATTCCATGGGGGGAATTCCCACCGACAAGTTTGGTCAGGTGGTGGCCGATGCCCAGGGAACCCCATTGGAAGGATTCTTCGCCGCCGGGGAATGCGCCTGTGTCTCCGTGCACGGGGCCAACCGGCTGGGTACCAACTCGTTGCTGGAGGCGGTGGTCTTTGGGCAACGCGCGGGAAAGTCAGCACTTGACTATGCAAAAAATGTGGGTTTCGGAAAGGTCAATGAGGGTCCCGAAAAAGCCAAGGTGTTGCAGATGTTCGAGAATATTTTTCAAAGGGATGGAACCGAGGGTTACAACGGCATCCGCAACGAGATGAAAGAAACCATGACCTCTCTTTGCGGAGTGTTCCGGGACGAGGAAAGGTTGAAAAAATGCCTCGAAACGATAAAAAATCTTCAATCCCGCTACAATAAGGGTAAGGTGACGGATAAGGGAAAATTATTCAATACCGAAATCTATGAGATCATCGAACTGGGCAATATGTTAAAAATGGCGCAGATCATCTCCACCGCCGCCCTCGCTCGAAAGGAGAGCCGGGGCGGACACGCCAGGACGGATTTCCCAAAACGCGATGATGACCATTTTCTCAAGCACACCCTGGTGTATCCCACCGAAGATGGCCTGGAACTGAAATACAAGCCTGTCACCATTACAAGACATCAACCCGCGGAAAGAACGTATTAATGGCGACCTTCAAAATCAAACGATACAATCCCGAAAAACAGCCGGAACCCTATAATGAGGAGTTCCAGCTCGAGGTCGAGCCCGGGGC
Organism: Nitrospinaceae bacterium; assembly: GCA_046754465.1. Classification (GTDB taxonomy): domain Bacteria; phylum Nitrospinota; class Nitrospinia; order Nitrospinales; family VA-1; genus JBHHVU01. Next base: position 5,206 of record JBHHVU010000002.1, read on the forward strand.
GACTCTGCTGGATTGCATGAACGAAATCAAATGGACCCAGGACGGCAGCCTGACCTACCGCATGTCATGCCGCAGCGCCATCTGTGGGTCCTGCGCGGTGCGGGCCAACGGACACGCCGTACTGGCCTGCCAGCGCCAGGCTTGTCATTTGCTGGATGGCAACGGCACCATCTTTCTCGAACCCTTGGGCAACCTGAAGCCCATCAAGGATCTGGCCGTCGATTTCCAGCCGTTCTGGGATAAGGTGGATAAAGTCCAACCCTACCTGCAAACCAAGGGAGAGCCCCCGAAAAAGGAACGGCTGCAATTGCCCGAAGAGTTCAAATTGATCGACCCCAGCAGCACCTGCATCATGTGCGGGGCCTGTTATTCCGACTGCAATGTCCTGGAGGTGGATGACAATTTCCTCGGGCCGGCGGCTCTGGCCAAGGCCCAGCGGTTCGTGAGCGATTCGCGCGATACGAAAACCCTCGAGAGGGTCACCGCATTGAGCGAACCGGGCGGCATCTGGGATTGCACCCACTGCGCGGAATGCGTGGAGCGCTGCCCAAAACCCGCGCAGCCTTTCTACCGGATCAAGGAAATCATGACCGTGGCCCTGGAACAGGGCGTGACCAACAACAACGGCGCCCGCCACGCGCTGTCCTTCACCAAATCGATCAAGCACAGCGGCCGCCTCAACGAAAACCAACTGCCCGTCGAATCGGTGGGGTTTTTCAATTTCAAGGGGCTGTTGGATTTGATCCCCATCGGACTGCGCATGCTGCTGAAACGGAAAATTCCTCCCATCATCCATAAATCCATCGAGGACGTCGATGACGTCCAACGGATATTCAAGGAAATGGACCAATGAAGTTTGCTCTTTTCACTGGCTGTGTTTCGCAGGGCGCCACCCGGGAATTGATGGTGTCGACCCGGAAGGCCGCCGAGGGACTGGGAATCGATTTTGTGGAAATGAAAAGCGCGGCGTGTTGCGGCGCCGGGGTGCTGTCCGAAAAAAGCCCGCTGCTGGCCGATACCCTCAATGCCCGGACGTTCGCCATCGCCGAGGAGCAGGGACTCGACCTCGTCACCATCTGCTCCACCTGCCAGGGCGTGTTGAAAAAATCGGAATGCAATATCAAATCCGACCCGGAATACAAAAAAAAGGTCAACCACCTGCTCAGCGGCGGCGGGCACCAGTACGATGGAGAAAAAAGCAAGATCAAGCATTTCGCCAATATCCTCGCCAGCGAGGAGGGAATGCGCCTGCTGAAGGAAAAAATCCGGCGGCCCCTGAAAGGTCTGAAGGCGGCGGCCTTTTATGGCTGTTACGTTCTGCGTCCGTCCCATCTTTCGGAATATGACGATCCGGACAACCCCACCGGCATGGAAGACATTTTCGAGGTCCTGGGCGCGACGCCCGTCTATTATCCCAGCCGCGTCAAATGTTGCGGTTTTCCCATCGTTATGATGAACAAGAAAGCGTCGCTGGATATGGCGGGCCAGGCCCTGTTGGACGCCATCGAGAGCGGCGCCGACTGCGTGGTGACCGGGTGTCCCCTCTGTCACCTGAACCTGGATTCCTACCAGCCTGAAATCGATAAGCTCCTGAAGAAGAATTACTCGATTCCCATCCTGCACCTGCCGCAGCTGGTCGCCCTGGCCCTGGGCTATTCCCCCAAGGAGTTGCAGATGGACAAACACATCGTCTCCACCCTCAAGGTCAACAAGATCCTCGCCGCCGTGTAATTCTCCGCACCCGGGAAAAACAAGCCCCCCGCTTTCGATCTATTGAAAGGGGTTGAGCGCCGGGGCGGGATGTAGCATAGTACGGGCGTTGAAATATTTTCCCCCTTTAACGCCTTTTCGGGAAAAACCTCGTTGACCGACTCACGCGCCATCTTCAAAAGACAGGTTGCCGTACTGCTGGCGGGATTGGCCGTTTTTGTGGTGGTATTGTGGCTTCCTCCCCCCGAAGGGATGACCCTCCCCGCGAAACGTCTGCTCGCCGTGGTCCTGTTGATGGCAGTCTGGTGGATCGGGGAAGGCACCCCGATCATGGTCACCGCGCTTGTGCCCCTGGTCTTGTTTCCCGTTTTGGGAATCATGTCCAGCAAAGAAGTGGCGCCGAATTACGCGAATCACCTGGTCTTCCTCTTTCTGGGCGGATTCATGATCGCCCTGGCAATGGAAAAATGGAATTTCCACAAACGGTTGGCTCTCGGGATCATCTGCCGGATCGGTACCAATCTGAAACGGATGGTGCTTGGATTCATGGCGGCGTCCGCGTTTCTTTCGATGTGGATCTCAAATACCGCCACCACGATGATGATGCTTCCCGTGGGGATGGCGGTGGTCCGGCAAATTGCCGCCGAGGCGGCCTTGTCGGGTAAGCGCGGCCCGGAAATCCGCATCGCGATCGAGAACGGACTCGGAGGGGTCCTGATGCTGGGGCTGGCTTATTCGGCAAGCATCGGGGGAGTGGGAACGCTGATCGGCACGCCGCCAAATATCGTGTTCTCCGGGTTTTATAAAAACCTGTACCCGGACCTTCCGGAAGTGACCTTTTTTCACTGGATGCTGATGGCCGTTCCCATTGTGTTGATTTTCCTGCCGATCGTCTGGTATTTCCTGTGCCGGTTCATCGCCCCGGTTCCCCTGGACCAGATTCAGCTCGGTGGCGGCGGACCGGAAATTATCCGCGATCAATTGCGGGGCCTGGGAAAGATCAACCGGGCGGAAAAGATCATCGCCGCGGTATTTTTTACAACCGCCCTCTTGTGGATTTTCCGGAAACCCATTTCAATGGGGAGCATCATCGTTCCGGGCTGGTCCAGCCTGTTTCCCCGGCCGGAATGGGTGCACGATGCGACGGTGGCCATGGCCATGGGACTTTTTTTGATGCTCTGGCCCTTGAATTTTGGCAGGGGAATGGTGCTTGACGGAAAAAAACATTATTTTATTCTGGACTGGGGCACGGTGCAGAGCAAGGTTCCCTGGGGCATTCTTTTGTTGTTCGGCGGCGGCTTCGCCCTGGCCGCGGGGTTCGGCAAAACCGGGCTGGATCATTGGATCGGGGAGCGGCTCGCGGGGGTGGCGGCCCTTCCCCTGTGGGGAGTCATTCTGACCCTTTGCCTGGGGATCACTTTTCTGACCGAACTCACCTCCAATACCGCCACCACGACCATGATTCTTCCCATCATCGGTGCCGCGGCGGTGGCGGCGAATTATCCCCCACTTCTGCTCATGGTTCCCGCGACCCTCTCCGCTTCGTTCGCTTTTATGCTGCCGGTGGCCACGCCCCCCAATGCCATTGTTTACAGCAGCCGCTGGGTGACCATCCCGCTCATGTCCCGCGCCGGACTCGCCCTCAATTTCCTGGGTGCCATTTTGGTGACGGCGCTGGTTCTCTTTTCCGTCCGCGCCATCTTTCTTTGATTGCCAAGGGGGGTACCCGGGTCCCCCTCCCTCTTGCAATTGAAAATACCGCCGGGGGAACTATATTGAGTAGTGGATGATTGAAAAGAGTGTAAATTTTTCCCTGAATAAAACCCGAACAGGAAAGTCCCATGTTACCCCTTGATTTTTATCAGATCGAAAGCCAACTGACAGACGAGGAGAAACTGGTTCGCGAAAGCACCGCCCGGTTCGTGGAAAAGGAGGTTTTACCCATCATCGGCGATTGTTTCGAAAAGGGAGAATTTCCCAGGCACCTCATCCGTAAGATGGGGGATGAAGGATTCCTGGGGACCTGCCTGGAGACTCACGGCGGGACCCGCCTGGGCTCCGTGGCTTACGGCCTCATGATGCAGGAACTGGAACGCGGCGACAGCGGTATCCGAAGTTTTGTCTCGGTCCAGGGCAGTCTGGTGATCACTTCCATCAATGAATTCGGGACCCCCGATCAGAAAGACCGATGGCTGCCGGGACTGGTCCGGGGCGATCTCACCGGTTGCTTCGCGCTGACCGAACCCGATTACGGGTCCGATCCCGCGGGAATGAAAACCCGGGCTTTCAAGGATGAGGACTCTTATATCCTCAACGGTTCCAAAATGTGGATCACCAACGCGGGGTTCGCGGACTGTTTCATCGTTTGGGCTTACCTGGAGGGAACCATCCGCGGATTTGTGATCGGCGGCGGGTTGCCCGGCATGACGGTCCGGCCGATCCGGCATAAATTTTCCATGCGGGCCTCCGACACCGGGGAAATCCATTTTAACGACTGCCGGATCCCCGGCGACAGTCTCCTGCCGGATACCGACGGACTGGGTTCCCCCTTCAGCTGCCTGAACCACGCGCGCTATGGCATCGCCTGGGGCGTCCTGGGCGCCGCGGCCGCCTGCTACCTGGAAGCCCTCGATCACGCCAAAACTCGGATCATGTTTGACAAGCCCATTGGGTCCTTCCAACTCGTTCAGGAAAAACTGGCCGACATGCTGACGGAAATTACCGGCGGGCAACTCCTGAGCCTGCAGCTCGGAAGATTGATGGAGCAGGGAACCGCCGAACACGCCCACATTTCCCTGGCCAAGCGCAACAACGTACGCCTGGCCCTGAAGGCCGCGCGCAAGGCGAGGGATATTCTTGGCGCGTCGGGCATCAGTGTCGAATACAACACCATCCGGCACATGCTCAACCTCGAGAGCGTCTTCACCTACGAAGGGACCGACTCCATCCACACCCTGATCCTCGGCAAGGCCATTACCGGCATCGACGCTGTCCGCGGGTAAAAACCCAAAGGACTTGATCCCTTTCCTTTCACTTGCTTGACCCCTTTCTCACTTAATTATAGGCAGACCATTTTCTTTTAAAATGGGAAATGCGGGTTTAAAATCGTGCCCGGTCAAGTGGGGCAGGGAAAGGCGGAAAGGGCAAAAAAACTGTTCCCTCATGACTCTTGACATGGTATAAATTTGGCATATATTGGCAATCTATGCCATAAATAATTTGAAGGAGTTTGAGCATGGCAACCTTAAATGTTTCTCTTCCCGGACCCATGCGGGACTGGATCGACGCTCAAATAAAAGGCGGCGAGTATGCCAATGCAAGCGACTATATCCGGGACCTCATCCGGCACGATCAACGCCAGCGTGAAGTTTTAAATCTGGCCCTCATCGAAGGCGAGCAAAGCGGAACCAGTTCCCGGAAAGTCAGGAGGATCATCAAATCAACAAAAGCCCGCCTTAAAAATGCCTGATTAAGAACTATCGAAAAAGGCGGATGGAGACCTTATCGATTCACACGTTGCCCGGCAATATGAAATAATAAAAAAACAGATGTAGCTAAAGAAGCCTCGAAAACCCGGATGCGTGACGAAATGCTTCAACCGGTGCGAAGGAGAAGGAAAAGAAAATCCCCCCGGCCCCCTTCATGGAAGAGACCTTAGCATAAGCGGGTTTTGGATTTGTTTTTTCCTTTTTTTCCGACAATAAAAATTAAAAGGGAATCCCCTCATCCCAGCCTTCTCCCCATGGGAGAAGGAGCTTCTTCCTCTCCCTCTGGGAGCACCCGCGGGGTGACGGATTGAGGTGAGGGTTCCATTCAAACTGAAACACAGCACTTACGCAAAGGTCTCCTTCGCGGAAGGGGGGGCCACCCCATCCCACCTTGCCACCACATCCATACTTTTTCACGTGTCCACAATTCCAGGGGAAGTTCAGAGAATAAAAAACCGGATTTTTATCCTGTCCATCCTGTCAAAAACAAATCCCCCGGGCCTTCTTGATGAAAGGCAAAAAGATCAATTTCCTTTTTTCCAGCGCAGGGTGGGGTGGCGGGCGGCCTGGGCCTCGTCGGGACGGGACACGATGGGATAGCGGGGGCTTTCGTGGACTCCCTTGGGATCGTCCTGCACACGTTCGGCGATCTCCTTCATCGCCTGGATGAACGGGTCGAGGGTGTCCTTGGATTCGGTTTCGGTGGGCTCGATCATCAACGCGCTCTTCACGATCAGCGGAAAATAGACGGTCGGGGGATGAAAGCCGTAGTCGATGAGCGTCTTGGCGATGTCCATGGTGGTCACGTGGGGAAGCTGGTTTTTGTCGTTGAAGATGCATTCGTGCAGGCTGGGTCCGGGGTAGGGCAGGTGGTAGGTATCCTTCAACCGGGATTTGATGTAATTGGAGTTGAGGACGGCCGCCTGGGCGGCTTTTTTTATGCCCTCGGGTCCGAGGGTGCGGATGTAAGCATATGCCCGGACCAGTATGCCGAAGTTTCCGTAAAAGGCTTTGACTTTCCCGATGGATTGGGGCCGGTCGAAATTGAGGGAAAATTTCTGGCCTTTTTTCCCGATGACGGGGACCGGCAGGAAGGGTTCGAGTTCGGCCCGGACGCCGACGGGTCCCGCACCGGGTCCGCCCCCGCCGTGGGGGGTGGAAAAGGTTTTGTGCAGGTTGAAGTGCACCACATCGATTCCCATTTCGCCCATTTTGGCGATCCCCATGATCGCGTTCATATTAGCCCCGTCGCAGTAAACCAGTCCCCCTTTCTTGTGGACGATATCGCTGATCTCGAGAATATGTTTTTCGAACATGCCCAGGGTGTTGGGGTTGGTCAGCATGATCGCGGCGGTGTCCTCGTCCATGAGCCTTGAAAGGTGGTCCAGGTCGATCAGTCCGTCTTTGTTTGACGGGATTTGGATGGCGGTGTATCCGCAGAGGGCGGAGCTGGCGGGGTTGGTCCCGTGGGCGGAATCGGGAAGCAGCACGGTGCGGCGCGGTTTGCCCCGGGTGGCGTGGAAGGCGTGGATCATGAGCATCCCGGTCAATTCGCCCTGGGCGCCGGCGGCGGGCTGCAGGGTGACGTGATCCATTCCGCTGATTTCCTTGAGGTATTCCTGCAATTCAAACATGAGTTGCAGGCTTCCTTGGGAAAAGGTTTCGGGCGTCAAGGGATGGTGCCGGGTGAATCCCGGCAGCCGTGCCAGGGTTTCGTTGATTTTTGGGTTGTATTTCATGGTGCAGGAGCCCAGGGGATAAAAATTGGTATCGATACTGAAATTCCACTGGGACAGACGGGTATAGTGCCGGACCACGTCGAGTTCGCTCAATTCGGGAAAATCCACGATCGGCCCGCGGATTTCATCCGGCGGCAGGAGGGCCTCGATTTCCACTTCGGGGATGTCGCGTTTGGGAAGGGACCAGGCCCGCCTTCCCGGCGAACCCATATCGAAGATCAACGGTTCATTGAACATCAGCCCGTGAGTGGCGGTTCGCGGAGTTGGCGATTCGGAGGGGCGGCGGTTTTCTTCCTTCATGGTCGGGGGCTCCCTGGACTGGTTTTTGTTTTGACGATTTTATTATATGATCCCATTGAAACCATAAAATTATTGGAGAATTTTTGGCGCGTCCGAGGGATTGGCGGAGCGCTGTTTGGGCAGGCTCAATAACTGATTGATATTTTTGAGCACCGTTTCCGGAGGGAGGGCGGCATTGCCCCTTTCCTCGAGATTGATGTGATGCGTGTGGCAGGGGCCCCAGCGCCGGATTTCCCCGTGTTTGAAAATCACCAGGACCGGCGTTTCCGTCGCCGAGGTCAAGTGCATGATCCCTGTATGGTTGCAGACCAGAAGATTGCTTTTGGCGATCAACCGCGCCAATTCCTTGATGGCCAACAGGGGGACCACGAAGGGTTTGCAAGTCATCCTCCCCACGAGGGAATCGATCAGTTCCTCTTCTCCCGGGCCGCGGAGGATGAAAACCTCCGCGGTTCCCGATTCCTGCAGGTTTTCGATGACCTTTTGAAATTTTTCGAGGCTCCATCCCCATGCGGCGATCCGTGTTCCGGGTTTGATCAGAACCAGGGGCCGATCCGGGGCTTGCCGGTTTTCCCGCAACAGGGTATCGACCATTTGGGTTTCCGCGTCATTGAAATAGATTCGGGGATGGTGGCAAAGGGTGGAGAGCCCCGCTGCGTGGAGCAGATCGAGGTTGTTTTCGATTTCGTGTCTGGGTTCCCCCGCCGTGGGCAGGGTCAGGTGATGCATCCAGGCGTTTTGCGGGTGGTGGTATCCCACCCGGAACCGTGCCCCGGAAAGGAAAGTGAGGACCGAGGCGGTGGCGCTGAAGGTTTTGTGCAAGGTGAAGGCGAGATCGTATTCGCCCCGGAGCAGTTTGGGGATGATGTTCCAGGGCCGTGCGCGGTCCAGGGGGAGAATTTGGTCGATGAAGGGATTATCGGCCACGATTCCGGCGGCGGTCCGTTCGAGGAGGGCGGTCACCCGAGCGTCTGGCAGCGACCGCTTGACCGATTCATAAACTGGTGTGGAGAGAACGGCGTCTCCCAGCCGGTCGGGCCTCACGACCAGGACCGACCGGATTTTTTGTAAATCCGGTGGCGCGCCGCCGGGGTGGGCTCTCCCGGTGAACAGAAACCCGGGAATCCGCCACAAAGCGTATTTTATTTCTTTTTCAATTTCGCGCGGAGATGGTGTCATGGTTCGAGCCCGGGAGATTTTCCCCCCTTCGGGTTGGGTTTATGAACTTCGTCAGTCCAGGGAATCGGCTTCGTCGATGAGCATGATGGGAATATCGTCCTTGATGGGGTATTTCAGTTTGCAAGGTTTGCAGACGAGGCCGTCTTCTTCCGGGGTCAGTTCCAGGTCGCCCTTGCATTTGGGGCAAACCAGGATATCCAGAAGTTCCTTGTCGATTGCCATGGAATCACCTCCTCAAAGATCAGATTTTTCGTTCAGGGCGCGGCTGTTTTAATGTACCGGGACGCGCTTTTTCTGACCGCTTCGAACACGTCGTCCACCGAGACCTGTTTCATGCACTCGTTCGTATGCAGCGGGCATTTTTTTTTCCAGCAAAAGCTACAGGTGAGCACCTTGAAGACCGCCGCGTGGTTGGGGCCGTACGCGCCGTTTCGGGCGGGGTCGGTGGGCCCGAATATAGAGACCGTGGGGGTTTCAACGGCAGCGGCCAAATGGAGTGGTCCAGAATCGCAGCTCACCATCAGGGCCAGCCGCCGGTAAAGGGCGATGGATTCCAGGAGGCTGGTCGGGGGCGCGAGCCAGGACCGTTGTTTCATTTGATCGGCGATGGATTTTACCTTTTCCTCTTCTCCGGGTCCCCACGTCAGCAAAATCGAAAACCCCAGTTCATCGGCGATGCGGTCCGCGAGGCGGGCGAACCGCGAAAGACTCCAACGCTTGCTCTCGAATCCGGCTCCCGGGTTGATGCCGATGATGGGCCGGGCGGTCAGTTCCGGTCGGGCCTGAAAGAAGGACTCCACTTGGACCTGTTCCTCGGAAGGAACCGCGAGCGGCGGCGGGGTTTCCTGGGGAGGGCCGTCCCCTTCCATCAGCACCAGGCTTCGGCAGATATCCGCCACGTGGACCCCTTTCCCGATATAAGGTCCCTTGCGGTTGGTGAAGAGGACGTTGATCTTTTCCTTGCAATTGTTTTTGTGGAGTCCGATACGCCGGGGCGCCCCCGAAAGGAGGGCGATCAAACCGCTCTTCAGCAACCCGTGAAAATCGAATACGGTGTCGAACCGACCGCCCCGTATTTTCCGGATGACGCCGAGGATTTCCTCCAGGCTTTTCAGGGTCCAGTGTTTGCGCCAATGCCGGGTGCGGGTTACGATCACTTCGTCCACATCCGGATTATTGTACAGCAGATCCCGGAACCGTTCTTCGATGACCCAGGCGATGCGGGCGCCGGGATGATTCATCCGCAGGGTGTGGAGGGCCGGCAGGGCGTGCATCACGTCGCCTATGGAACTCATTTTGATGATCAGGAATTTTCGCGCGCGGGCAGTCATGGCCGATGACGAGGTTTCAACCCTTCATAAATTGCAATATCTTCCGGTTCAATTTATAACCCAGCCAACCCATCACCATACCACAAACCGCTCCAGCCAGGACATCGGAGGGGTAGTGGACGCCGAGATACACCCGCGAATAGCCCACCAGCGAGGCCAGGGTGAAAGCCAGGAACAGGGTGTTTTTGAAGCACAGGCTCATTAGAGTGGCGGCGGTGAATAGATTGCTTGCGTGGTTGGAGGGAAACGAATAACTGTTGGAACAATTGACGATGATGTTTTTCAATTCCGGCAGCGTGTGGCAGGGGCGCGGACGGGCGAATATCTCCTTCAGTACATTATGGCTGAAAAAGTCATTCAGGCCGACAATGATGACCCCGGCCAAAAGAAAGGCCAGTCCCCGTTTCTTGTAAATGATAAGGATCAATAGAGCCAAGGCGGCCCCCAGGGAGACAAAATTCTCCTTGATAGAGATGAATTCCATGAATTTCTCTACCAGGGGGGATTGAAAATGGGAATTGATCCAGTAGAATAGCGCCAGATCCCAATCGGAAAGGATGTTCGATCTCCTTGAGCTATTGAATTCAGGTGATTGGATTTTATGGGGTTTGACCGGCGGAGTCAAACCCTTTATGGTGTGTATGACGGGGTTTGAAAGATGAGGGACCGATTCCATGACCAGGCCCTGGTCCTGTTCGCGAAAGATCCGGTGATCGGCCAGGTGAAAACCCGGTTGCATCCCTTTCTGGATCAGGAAACCATTTTAGAACTGTATTCCAACTTTTTGCGCGACAGCATCCGTATCCTTTTCGCGGTCGAGGGGGTGGACCGGTTCATCGGGGTTTATCCCTCCCATCTGTCGAATTTTTTTTCCCGGTGGCGGGAAGAGCCTCCGGTGACCCTTTTTGTCCAGGAGGGCAAGGACCTTGGGGAGAGGATGCGGAATACTTTTGCCGCCCGGTTCGACGAGGGGTACCGGAAAACGGTGATCATGGGGGCGGACAGTCCTTCCCTTCCCGCCCGGTACCTGGAACAAGCCTTTCAGTCGGAAAAGGACCTGGTGATCGGACCCAGTACCGATGGGGGGTACTATTTGATTGGTATGAACCGGGAGATGGTCGAGGTTTTCCAGGGGGTGAGCTGGGGTTCCAACCAGGTGCTACGGGAAACCCTGGAAAGGGTCACGAAATCCGGGGCGAGTATTGGCCTGCTACCCGTCTGGTACGATGTGGACCGCCCGGAGAATGTTTTGTTCCTGAAAACCCATCTGGATCTGATGGAGCAGTCCGGCCTGGGAGACCCCGGCGCCACCGGTGAGTTCCTGAAAGGATTGCGGTTTCCTCAAATTTAACAGGAAGGATAATGGATTTTAAATCATTTACCTCTATACCTTTATACCTTTTATATGAAAATTTATAAATACAACGAAAGTGGCTTCGATTCCATGGTGGATGCCCTGGTGGACCGGTGGGATGTGGAATTGTCCGGCAAGGACGGCATGGTGCGTCAGATCCTCCAGGATGTGAAACGGGCTGGGGATAATGCCCTGCTCGAGTACACCCATCGGTTTGACCGGAATACCTTTTCCCTGGAGGAGTTGCGGGTTCGGCCCGAGGATATCCGGGACGCTTACACCCAGGTTCGGCCGGAAGAATTGGAGGCGTTGAAAACCGCGGCCGCGAACATCCGGAAATATCACGAGAAGCAGTTGCAGGAATCCTGGGATTACCGGGAAGGGGAGGTGTTGCTTGGGCAAATCATTCGTCCCCTCGAAACGGTTGGCATTTATGTACCCGGCGGCAAAGCGTCCTATCCCTCCTCGGTTTTGATGAACGCCATTCCCGCCCGGGTCGCGGGAGTGGACCGGATAATCATGTGCAGCCCGGCTCCCGGGGGGACGGCCCGGCCCCATGTCCTGGTGGCCGCGGATTTGGCGGGGGTTACGGAAATCTTCAAGGTGGGGGGGGCGCAGGCCGTCGCCGCGATGGCTTACGGAACCGCGGCCCTGCCCCGGGTGGACAAGATCGTGGGACCGGGCAACATCTTCGTCGCCATCGCCAAACGAATGGTTTACGGGATCGTGGATATTGATATGATTGCCGGACCCAGCGAGATCCTGATCATCGCCGACGGCAGCGCCCGCGCAGAATTCGTCGCCGCCGACCTGCTTTCCCAGGCGGAACATGACGAACAGGCCGTGCCGATTCTGGTCACCCCTTCGGAAAACCTGGTTCAGGAAGTCGTCAACGAGTTGGAAAAACAGAAGCAATCCTTGCCCCGAAGAGCTATTATAGAAGCCTCCCTCGAAACCCAGTGCCGGCTGCTGGTGACCGCCGGTCTCGATGAGGCGGTAGAACTGGCGAACCGGATCGCTCCGGAACACCTGGAACTGGCCGTGGAGGACGCCGAATCCTGGGTGGGGAGGATAAAGAACGCGGGGGCGATATTCCTTGGCCATTTCACACCTGAAGCCCTGGGGGATTATGTGGCGGGACCCAACCATGTTCTTCCGACCAGCGGTACGGCAAGGTTTTCCTCTCCGCTGGGGGTGTATGATTTTATCAAGCGGACGAGTCTGATTGGATTTTCTCGGGGAGAACTGGAAAAATACCGCGAATCGGTGGTCGCTTTGGCTGGCATGGAAGGCCTCGAAGCGCACGCCAACGCGGTGAAAATCCGGGTCGGCCCGGAGCCCGGATAATCGGTGCAACCGCTGGAATTTTAATAATTCAGCCGACCCGCGATTTATCTTGACATGGTTTATGGGCTATGATACAAAATGCAAAAATTTCCGCCCTGTGGATCATTTTTTTTGAATCCTGCAGGGAGAAGGAAAGCCGGGGATAACGCCTTAAAAAACCTTTATTAACAAAGCAATTGAGAATCATCTCCCCCAGTCTTGGGCTGTCGGTTTCTCGCCTTGGAAAGGGAAAGGGGTTATTCCGGGGTGTTTTTGGTAAGGCATTTCCTGAGAGGTTTTTATTGATTGAAAAAGGCGCGCAGGCGTTGAATATAAAAGTCAGGGCTGTTTAGGTATTCGTTTTTTAAAGGGAATAAATAATTGGAATCGGGATTAATTATTTGACATAAGATTTCCCATATTTTTTGGAGAGTCCGAAGAGGGCTTAAAGGAGGTCAAAGCCATGTTGGGGAGACAATCGATAAGGTTCAGGACAATCTCATTGGGGTTGTTATTGGCGTTTGCCATTTACCTTTTGCCTGGATTCACGAGTGAATCGTATGCCAAGGAAGCATACGCGGGCCAGGCCTTCGCGGAGGAAGCGTTCGCGAAGGAAGTGCTTGCTGAAGAAGCGGCGGCCGAGGGGGAAGGCGAACCCGAAATCGAGTGGGGCCAGGACGTCTTTTATAAGGATTGGGAAGGTAATCCCTTGAAGGGCCCCGTGAGTGGTCCTCCGGCTCCCGAATTGGGCGAGGGCGATTATAACCATTACGAATTCGCGCCCAGCCGCATAATTTTATGGATCGCCAACCAGCAGCATCTTTATTTTGGCAGTTTTGTGCTGGCGGTTCCCATCTTTTGCATGATCATCGAATTCATTGGTATTCGAACCCGTGAGACCGATCCCATCATGTCCGTCAAATACGATAGGCTGGCGCACGACCTCATGAAAGTCAGTTTGACGGCGTATTCCTGGACCGCCATTCTCGGCGGTATTCTGCTTTTCACTTTCATCACATTGTTCCCCGGATTCTTCAAGTACATGGCGACCATTTTCCGTCCCGTGATGCACGTTTATGCCCTGATGTTCCTGGCCGAGAGCGGGATTTTGTATGTGTATTATTATGGCTGGGATAAAATGGACGGGGATAAATTCCTGAAATGGATCCACGTCAGTTTGTCGGTGCTGTTGAACCTGGTGGGAACCATTTTGATGTTTCTCGCCAATTCGTGGGCGACTTTCATGCAGGCTCCCGGAGGGATCGACGAGAAAGGCCGTTTCCTGGGCAACATCTGGCACGTCATTCATTCCACCCTGTGGAATCCTGTCGGCGTCCATAGGATTCTGGGAAACATCGTTTTCGGCGGCGGCATCGTGGGCGCCTATGCGGCCTACCATTACCTGACCGCCAAGACGGAAGAAGAAAAAGCCCATTACGACTGGGTTTGTTATGTGGCGATGTTCATCGCTATTTTTGGTTTGATCCCCCTGCCGTTCGCCGGATACTGGCTGATGAAGGAGGTGTACGCCTTTCGGCAGCAGATGGGCATCACCCTGATGGGCGGCATCATGGCTTGGCTGTTCATCATTCAGGCGGTGATGATCGGACTGCTGTTCTTCGGAGCGAATTCCTACCTGCACAACGGCATGTCCCGCGTCAAGGGGTCGCATCGTTACATGAAATATTGTAAGTACATGATATTGCTTCTGATTGTTTGTTTCACCATGTGGATGACTCCCCATACCATCGTTATGACTCCTGCCGAACTTAAGGCGATGGGAGGGGCGCAGCACCCGGTCGTAGGCCATTTTGGAGTGATGTCCGCCAAGAACACCGCGGTGAACCTGATGATCGTAACCACGATCCTCTGTTTCATCCTTTACCAGAGAGCCAATAAGAGGATCACCGTTCCCTGGGCAACCGTAGGAAACTGTTGGATAACGGCGATCTTTATTGGCGCGGCGTGCAATATCGTTTTTCTCGGCGTCTATGGATATTTTCTCCCGGCTAACCAGCGGGTAGGCCTTTCCGTTCCACAGGTGGCAACCACGCTGACGACATTGTTCGTCGGGACGGCCATTAATATTTCCATGTTCAAGGACTCGGGATCTTACGGGGAAATTCAGTGGGGCACCCAATCGAAGGTGGGAACCTATGCCATTTTCCTGCTGGCCGTTTCGTTTACTTGGCTGATGGGGCTTATGGGATACATCCGCTCGTCGGTTAGATTATTCTGGCATGTGACCGAGGTGGTTCGCGATAACTCGGTTGACGCCTACACCCTGACCATTGGGGAAGCGGGTAAAATTCTTACATTCAACACGTTGTTTGTTTGGACGCAGTTTGTTGTCGTGTTCTGGATTGCCAGTTTGACCAGTAAAAAACAGGAGGTTAAAGCTCCGGAAGGTGTGCCCGTTCCGGCCCAGCAACAACAGTGATCCACAACTAATGATTAATGTTTAATCCGAGGGTTTGAGGAGAGGAGTGAGGGATGCTACCAGAACAGCATGACATTCTCTGGACGTTTTGTGCATTGGCGTTCGCGGGGTTTTCAGTCTATGCTTTCATCAATGTGATTGGGCATTGCCGGGAGCGGGATGATGTCAATACCAAACTGTGGGGTGGGATATTTGGAGCGTTCGTGATCGTCAGTCTCATCGAAACGTCCCATATGTTCGACCTGGCCCAGGGAGATCAGATTAGTTTTTTCTTTAATTGGCAGGTTCTTACGGTATTTCTGTTGTTGCTTGCCTGGGGAATTTTCTTCAAAAGCCAAAAGATTGAAAATCAATCTCCCCCCATTATCCGGGCGTTTTTCTTTTGGACAATCATTTCCGTATTGCTCGCCGGCTACACCAACTGGCTTCCGCAGCAGAGAAGTGATCCTCCGCCGAAAGTGACGGCGGTCTCCGCGGATCTCACCATGGAGGAATACGCGGAAATGGGGCGGATCATCGTTTTCGGCGCCAAGCAGGTGGCGGGCCAGAAATCGATCGGTAAAGGCCAGTGCCCGCTCTGTCACACCTTCGAACCGGGGAACGACATCGGTCGTTGTCCGAACCTGTTCGGCGTGGAAGATCGCAGCCACAAACGGATCAAGGAAGAACGGTATCTGAACGAACCGATTAAAATTGGAGAAGAGGATCCCGCTTCCCACGTGGTTAAAGGAAAACCCATGGAGATCGATCCCGCGTACCGGCGGGAGGGTGGTCCGGACATGATTGGCGAGGATTATCTGCGCGAATCCATCATGTGTCCCTCCTGTTATGTTGTCAAAGGATTCGGTAAAGCGGGGGATACCAAGAGCCCGATGCCGGTCATCACCAAACCGCCCATCAGTTTGAGTCCGGTGGAAGTCAACGCGGTCATCGCCTGGCTCCAATCCAAGGATACCCCGGGCGATTTCGCCAATGTCACCGTTCCCTTACCCTCCGAACAAGCCACCGCTGAGAAGAAGGAAGAGGGTGGCGGCGAAGAAGAGGAAAAACCGGTGTTCGTGACCGGGAATGAGCCGATCGATCAGATGATCAATACGCTGGGTTGTCCGCTTTGCCATACCATCCCGGGAATCGAAGGGGCGGTGGGCGAACTGGGACCCAAACTGTACGAAAAGATCAATGCGCCGAAGCGGCTCAAGGATCCCAATTATAAAGGCAAAGCCAAAACGCCGCGGGATTATACCAAGGAGTCCATTCTGAATCCTGGCGCGTATGTGGTTTTCAACGAAGAGGCCGGCGAATCGTTTCCGGATGGTCTTATGCCCACAACGTTTAGTCAGATGCTTTCCGTCAAGGCTCTGGATAAACTTGTTGATTTTATTAGTGAGACCGAACCTCCGGCAGAGAATAAATAATTTAGGAGAGAATGATGAACAGGACGCTTATCAGTTTCATCGTATTTGTTGCCGGTTTGCTGGTTTTCCATAATGTGTTGTTTCCCATATTCACACCCAAGGAAACCGGCTGGATCCTTAACAGATACGTCTACTTCTTGTTGTTGGTGTTTTTTATTATCGCCGCCAACCTCATGATGCGGCTCAAGCCGCCCATTTCCCTGAATGGCCTGATGGTTTGGTTGTTGGGATTCTACTTCTACAAGGTCGTGCTGTATCCGCCGATTCCATGGACCTTGTTCATTACTTACATGATGCTGTGGTCGATCGGCACCTTTCTTTACATAAGTCAGGACCCGGAAACCTTCAGGGAGTTCAGGAAACCCATCGTCAAGACGATTGTCGGGGAGTACAAGCTGGCGCGGATCGTAGCCTTCTCTGTTCTGCCGGTTTTGGTTGGATTCGGCACGTACAAGGCTATTTATCCCGTGTTCCAGGAGCCGGTGGAATTGCGTACCGTCCATCCGGCCCCGCCAGCCACAACTAAGGTTCATGGAAAGACTTATGTGCTGGAATCCGCCAGGAATCCTTTCCGGGTCGATGAGCAGGACAATTATAAAGATAGTTTTCCCTTCCTGGACGCGGACAAACAGGAATACATGAAAAATGTCACCGAGGGGGGAACGGTCTTCTTTCAGAATTGTCATTACTGTCATGGCGATCAGTTGAATGGATTGGGGATGTTCTCCCATGTGTTCAACCCGACCCCCGCGAACTTCGTCGATCCGGGCACCATCGCGATGTTGAGGGAATCCTTCCTTTTCTGGCGGGTGTCCAAGGGCGGACCGGGGCTTCCTAACGAATCCACCCCATGGTCCTCGGCAATGCCTCCTTGGGAAGAACACCTGACGACGGAGGAAATCTGGAAGGTCATCCTTTTCGAGTACTGGTATACCGGATGGCATCCGCGAACCTTTGATACCGAAGAGTCCTACGTTGGGCAGTTTGAGAAGGAGGGAAGACCCAAGGGTGAATAAGATTAATAATTGAGGAATCAATTCAACGATATATCTAACCTTCAACGAGATGGAAACAGGATGTTATGAATAAAACAGGAAGCAAATTAATTAGCCGGTTGCTGTTTCTTGGGGTCATGATGATGGCCATAGGTTTGCCGGGAACCCTGTTTGCCGAGCAACCTCCCGATCCGGTCAAGAAAGAAATGCTGGATAAGGGGAAAAAGGTGTATTACAAGCGCTGTGTTTGGTGCCATGGTGTTGATGGCGGAGGGGACGGGCCATCCGCGGAGCGGCTCTTTACCCGGCCCAGAAACTTTCATCAGGGAACCTTTAAAATTCGGCGCACCGATTCCGGGGAATTGCCCCTCGAAGCGGATCTGATCCGGACCGTCAAAAACGGTTTGCCAGGATCAGCCATGCCGGCCTGGGGGGAAGTCCTGAGTGAAGACGAAATCGTCTCCGTCATTCAGTTCGTTAAAACCCTGGTTCAGGACCGTGATTTCAATGATGCCGAGGACGAGGAATTGACCGTCCAGGAATTCGGCACCAATCCCTGGGGCACTAAAGGACCCTACCACCTTGGTGTTCCCCAGGAGGCGATCGACGAGGGAAAGAAGATTTTTATTAAGAATAAATGTTTCGAATGTCACGGTGGCGAGGGGCGCGGCGATGGGAACCCGACCATGAAGGATGACTGGGGATTTCCCATAGTGGCGGCGGACTGGCAGCAATGCTGGAATTTCCGCGGCAGCCGCAGGCAGCCTTTTGATCCTTTCAATATCGTGCGGACCATCTCAACCGGGTTGAACGGCACCCCCATGCCGAACTTCAAGGATCAGATCACCATTGAAGACCGATGGAAACTGGCGGCTTTCGTCAATTCCCTTTGTCCGAGGAAAAAGATTGATAAACTGACCAATAAACCGGTTCCCGACTTCCTCATCAATTCCGAGTATACGGAAGGGCCTGTCGCGAAAAAGATTGACGATCCCAGTTGGGCGTCGCCCGATGACGATCCGAATATCGTGGATAGGTCCGAGGACGTGAAGGAAAATCCCAACAGGCGCTATGTCGCCATGGCCGGCCAGATCACCCGAGGGAAGAGAAATTTTGATCCCAAAGTGGATAATCTCTGGGTTTCTTCACGTTGGAGCGCCGAGGAAAATGCGGTTTATTACTTGGTGGAATATCACATTCGATTTTTGTCACAGGATCCGGAGTATCCCGATGCGGTGGCGATGCAATGGCCCGCCAAATTGCAGGATCTTTTCGGAGCGGAAAAACCCTACTTCATCTTTGGTGATTCCAAAAAACCGGTGGATATCTGGCGTGCTTCTTTCCTGGCGAAGGATTACAATCCGACCAATCCGCCTAAAGACACGGGATACCAGCTGGATTTGAAGGTGGATGAGTTCAACGGGAACGGTTTCGATGCCCTGAAACCCAAGGAAACCCCGCCGTCCGTTGAGGTGGTGGATTCCATTTTCAAACAGGGCCGGGTTAAAATCCTGTTCCGGAGGGCTCTGACCACGGAAAATGTGGAAACGGATGTCCAAATCCCCGCGGAGCAGTTCATTCCGGTATCCTTCATGCAATGGGCCGGCAGGGATAAAGAGAAAGATGAGCATATGGCGATTTCAACCTGGTATTACACCATTTTGAAACCCGCTCTTCCCAAATCTCTATATTACATGCCGCCCATTATGGCCGTCGTTTTTATCGGTCTGCAAGGTTGGCTGGTTTGGATGACCAAACGTACCCGGAAGATGTATGACGAAGGTAAGGTCAAGCGCGACATTCTTCCTACTGGTATTAAATGAATAAATGATTGATGGATCTAAGGAAAGCCCGCCGCAAGGCGGGCTTTTTTTTTGGGGTGCGGGCGGGAGAAAGTTAACGGGATTTCCCGGGGATGAAAATAAGTTGATCCCCCATGGCGGCTATGGGGTTGATAGCCGCCTTTAATAAAGGCCTTTGAAGGGAAGGAGATTGACTGAAATTACTCTTCCGTACTTACTTGTTCGAGGTCCATATTACCCTCGATGATTTCCTTCATGGCGAGATTGAAGTAGGTTTTGGGGGAGGAATATTCATCCGGGAGGGCATCTATCGTGGGTTGAGCCCCCTTTTCCAGCTGGTGAATCCTTTGAGCGACGAGGATGCACAAAAGGTATCGGCTTTTCACCACATCCAGCGCCTTTCGCGCCAGTTCCATATTTTCCTGAATTTCGATTAGCATTTATCCATCCTCAAAAGTTTACCTGCCTGGTAACCAATGTCATTGTAGTGTTTCCCCTGGGAGGTGTCAAACTTTTAGTATTCACTTATAAGCGGATCCACGGAGGTCAGGACAGGAAAGCCCGGACCACCTGGATCACCCTGCTTACATCCTCGCCGGAAATTTCCCGGTGCAGCACCGCCCGGAAGGTTCCGGGATCAATCATCAGGATTTTTATTCCTTCGGATTCCAGGTGTTGCAGAAAAATTTCGTTTTCCACCCGGGGATGATTTAACCCGAAGAAAACGATGTTGGTTTGAACCCTTTCCGCATTTAATTCGATTCCGGGGATCGATGATAAGCCCTCGGCGAGTTTTTTGGCGTGATCGTGATCCTCCTGCAACCGTCCGGCCAGGTGTTCCAGGGCCACGAGGCCCGTGGCGGCGAGATGACCCGCCTGTCTCATCCCCCCTCCCACCATTTTGCGCATTTTTCTGGCCTTCTGGATGAAACCCCCGGATCCGCAAATTAAGGACCCTACTGGGGCCGACAGGCCCTTTGAGAGGGAAAACATCACGGAATCCGCATGCCGGGCCAGGCGTTTTACATCCACCCCCAGGGCGGCGGCCGCATTGAATATCCGGGCGCCGTCCAAATGAATCCGAAGGGAATAGCGGTGGGCCAAATCGGCCGCTTGTTCCATGTATTCCGGGGAAAGCGGAGAACCCATGCAGTAATTATGAGTGTTTTCCAGGCAGAGCAAACGGCTGGGGGGATAATGAATATCTACGGGCCGGACGGCTTTTTCCACCGAATCGAGGGGGAGGGTTCCATCCTCCGCGTTGGGCAGGATATGGGGATGAACACCTCCCAGGGCGGAGATTCCCCCGGCTTCATTGAGGAAGATGTGGCTGCGGTCGCCAAGGATCGCTTCATCGCCCCGGCGGCAGTGCGTCAGGACACAGACGAGGTTTCCCATGGTTCCGCTGGGGACGAAGAGGGCGGCTTCCTTGCCCAGTTTTTCCGCGGCCGTCTCTTCCAGTTGCCGGAGGGTGGGGTCTTCCTGGAAAACATCGTCGCCCACTTTCGCCCGTGCCATGGCTTCCCGCATTTCCGATGTGGGTTGGGTGAGGGTGTCGCTTCTCAGATCAATCGGATTCATTTTCGTTCTCTAAAGTTTTGGCGTGGGAACGTTTCTTCTTTTCCAGGCGATTCCTCTTTAACCGGTAATAAACGGTGGATACCAGGAAGACTGGCAAGACAAAGCCGTATAAAAGAATCTGGAGGCTTTTTGAGGGAGAGAAACCAAGAAACAACATATGCCGATATTCTATTTGAACCCCAAAGGCCAGAAGGACGGCCACGATCAAGAGATATCCCACTCTTTTGGATCCGCGGGGACCGGGAAACACAAGGGAATATGCGATAAAGTTCAATCCCAGGAAAAGGACCCCATTTAAAAGCATCAAATAGATAACAGAATTTTGGTTCGGGGTGAGCATGGCCGTCACAAAGCGGTTGGGTCGGTGGTTTATTGTAATGGCCTTGCGGACCAGAATAAACCGGAATCCCATGGAAGCGTGAGAAAATTTTCTGGAAAACGGGGAGGAGGAATCCACCGGGGAAAACGGGCCGACGGCCGGGAAAATTTACCCGGACGCCGGCGCCATCCAATATTTTTGATCGATCCGGTCAATTCCCCGAACACTGGGGGGGGGCACTCAGAAGAAGAACAGGGCGTTAATGGCGGCGGTATCCTGGCCGCTGGTGAGAACGCCGGGATTCTGATCGTAAAACACGAGTTTGTTGGACTGGTCATGACGGTATTCAAACCGGACCACTAGATTCTGGTTGATCCGGAATTCCGGGGTGACGGTGATTTCCCAAAGTTCCTGCCCCGGAGTGAATGTGGCGGAACCGGCGGCGCTGCCGAAACTAGCTCGGGTCCCACCCTGATCGTTGAAGAATTCACCGCGAAGATTGATGGAAAACCATTTGTTGTAATCGTGGCGGATGATTCCGCCTATCCCCCACCATTCCGCGTCCTTTCCGGCGAAAAGGCCGGATGAATTGGCCTGCCTCCCGTAATCGAAATTCAATTGCAGGAGCGTATTAAGGGGCAAGGCGATGTCCAGGACCATATCGAAGATATTGGTCACGTCATTCGAGTTGGCTTTATCCGGTCCGCCCACCCAGTTGAGAAGCAGGGAAATGTATTCCACCGGCGTGATGGCGATCTGGGCGCCCAGCGTTTTCCCTGAGTTGTTGTCGGTGGTATTATCCGAACCGTTGGCCACCATGCCCATGAAACTGATCTTGTCGTTCAGGGTGTAGGCGACTCTCAACCCCGTGTGGGTGAAGGGAATGGCCAGTCCGAAAAGGAACGATCGCGAGAAGTTGTAGTTCCAGCCATCGTATCCTTCGATGACTTCCGCGCCCATATGGGTGATGAATTTTCCGAGGTCCAACTGCACGCCGTTTCCGATCGGGGCGTTGTAGGACACATAACCCTGTTGCACGTCGAAATCATGGGTCTGCACATCCCCGGGGCTGGCGGCGGATTTGGCGACTTCCGGTACACTAAAGCCGTAGGTGATATCGGTCCGGAACCCTACATCTCCCTTTTTCGGGACCTCTTTCAACAATACCAGTTCTCCGACATCGAATTTAAAGCTGTTGTGGTCGCTGTCAAAAACCCGGTTGATGTTGGTTGCGGCGTTAGGAGCCTGGGTGGTCGGTTCGTTAAAGTTGAAACTGTAAGAGGAGGATGCGAATCCGTGGACCTCGATATCCTTCAACAGTTCGAGAATTTGATCGGCGCTGGCCGTACCTGGCAATACCAGCCAGGCGAAAAAAATCAAAACCAGATTTTTTGAAAATTTTCTCATACTTCCTCCTCAAATTTTGAACAGGCAGAATTCCCAACTGTTGGTTTGCATCCGATGATGTTTCTTCGGCAGAACGCCTGGTCCGGTACCCAGAGGCCGTTAGTTTGATGACTTTATTTTCCCAACATTGGAATGTCAATGATAAAAATCAAAAAATGGTGTTTTAAAACCCATTATTTTGAACGCGGGCAAAACCCTTCTCCCGGATTTTCCAGGAGAGCCCGCAGCCGCGCCTCAAACAAGGTTATAGCCGGTTTCACCGTGCTGCGTGGTGTCGAGGCCCATTTCCTCGTCTTCGTCGTTGACCCGGAAGCCCACCGTTTTGTCGATCACAATCACGATGCCCAGGGTGATGACAAACGAATAGGCCGCGGCGGCGGCGATGGCCACGATCTGGATTCCCACCTGCTGAAGGTTGCCGCCGAGAAGGCCCGTTCCGCCGACCGTAACGAACAAGCCGGTGGCCAGAGCCCCCCATGCTCCACCGATAGCATGGATGCCGAATGCGTCCAGGGAATCGTCATAACCAATTTTTATTTTCATGACGACCGCCGCATAACACAGGCCGCCCGCCAGGAAGCCGATGACCATGGCCCATAACGGTTCCACGAATCCCGCCGCGGGGGTGATGGCCACCAAACCGGCAACGATTCCGGAAGCCGCGCCCAGGGCGCTGGCTTTTCCCATTTTATAAAATTCCATGAGGACCCAGCCCAGCATTCCCGCCCCCGTCGCGACCTGGGTGTTGGTGAATGCCAAAACGGCAGTTTCGTCCGCGGCCAGGGCGCTCCCGGCGTTGAATCCGAACCAGCCGAACCACAGGAGACCCGCTCCAAGAAGAGTGAGCGGCAGACTGTGGGGAATCATCAATTTTCCCGGGAACCCGGCTCGCTTTTTCAATACCATGGCCGCGGCGAGTGCGGCCATTCCGGAGGAGATATGCACCACCGTTCCGCCGGCAAAATCGAGCGCGCCTAAATCACCAAGCCAACCTCCTCCCCACACCCAGTGGGCGATAGGATCGTAGACGAGAGTGGACCAGACAAATATAAAAATAATGTAAGCCTTAAAATTGACCCGCTCGGCGAATCCTCCGCTGATCAGGGCGGCGGTGATGATCGCGAACATCAATTGAAACATGCAGAACAGGTAGTCGGGAATGGTTCCATTCAAATCCTTGAAATCAATGCCCATCAAAAAAGCCTTGTCCAGGTTTCCGATGAATTTGCCCACGTCCTCGCCAAAGGATAGGGAATAACCGATCAGGACCCACTGGATGGTGATCACCCCCAAGGGGACAAAACTGTGCATGAGGGTTCCCAAGACGTTTTTACGCCTCACCATGCCCCCATAAAACAAGGCCAGACCGGGAAGCATGAGCATGACCAACGCGGAAGAAATCAGGATCCAGGCCGTATCGGCGTAATTTATTTTTGCCACTTCTTCCGCTTCAGCAACCGACAGGGGGAACAAAGCAAGGATTACCGAAATGATCCACAAATGCCCTCGATTTAAAATTCTCATGTAACCCAGCCTCCTTTAACAATCAAATATTTGATCTGGTTCGAGATTTGGAGTTTCCAACGGAGAACCGACCGTTCGCCAAGAAACCTTCCTTAGAAACAGCTTCGGAGAAGACCCTTCCACGAAGGGAAAACTTTTCTCACGCCTTTTGCTTCGTATTTTCAATTCTTATACCAATATCCTAAAAACCCTTCCGGCGTCGGGTAAATTCTTGTAACCTTTTAAGTTTTAATAGGATATAATTTTAAGGAGGGTGATTCCCAGCGGGGTTCTGGATCCCGGGGCGGAAATTTGTGCTTTGAAACCAAGCAATTTAAAATAGTAAGTGCGACAAAATTAAACAAATCTTTTTGGGGGACCGGGAAGGATGGAAAAAGAATGGAATTAAACCTTTATCGGTTCTCTGAATATGTTAGAATTTTTCGTCAAATTAATGACTGTCTCGGTGAGACGGGTTCGAAATCGTCCCGACGCTTTTACACTGGGCGCCCAGTATCTTCATGGAATTTCAGGACGTTGTTTACTAATTTCCCGGTTTTGGCAACTTGGCACACTCTTTGCTCCAAATTCCGGACAAGGGGACCTCACCGTGGCGATCGAAAATGGGAGGATAGGATTTCAGGGATCCAACTTGCCAGGCTCAGGAAGGGGAAATAAACCGTCGCCCAAATATGGAAGCCTGGGTGGATGAATCTTGCCCGTGAAAGTTCCATCCCCTGAATGAATGGGATTCAGCAGTTCAAAAGCCGGTTGAGTCGACTTTGGAGGACCGCGGATGGCGGAAGAGCAAGAGAATATTATAGAAGAACTTGAAGCCGAGGAAGCTCCTCCGGAAAAAAAATCGCCTCTCAAAATGATAATCATCCTGCTGGGCGGACTGATGGTGGCTGCGGGAGGCGGATACTATGCTTATATGAAGTATTTTCAAAACCCCGCGCCGGTGCAGGAACCAGCGGCCGCAGAAGAGGCCAAGAAGGAACCCGCGTCCCCCCAGTTGGGGGTCATGTTTCCTCTGGAACCGTTCATCGTGAACCTCGCGGGCACCCAGGGTAAACGGTTTTTAAAGGTCACCGTCTCTTTGGAATTGAGCGCGCCGGAGGTTCACGCCGAACTCAAGGAAAATCTTCCCAAGATCACCGATTCCATTCTGGTCCTCTTGAGCAGCAAAACGTTTGATGACGTGTATTCCATTCAGGGAAAATTCAAGTTGAAAGATGAGGTCACCACCCGGGTCAACCGGTTTTTGCTTGTGGGGCATGTCAAGGACGCCTATTTCACCGAATTCATCATTCAATGATGGAGATAGCTATTGTATGTCAATGACTTTTTCTAAACATGGTTTGATCAGTACGGGCCGGACAATAAGGAGAGACGGAAAACCATGAGCGAAGTCTTGTCGCAGAATGAAGTCGATGCTTTATTGAGAGGTGTCAGTGAAGGGGAAGTAGAGACGGAAACGGACCAGCCGGAAGAAGTTTCCGATGTCGTCCCCTTTGACCTCACCAGTCAGGAAAAAATCATCCGGGGGCGCTTGCCGACCCTGGATATTATCAATCAGATGTTTTCCCGCCTGTTCCGGTCCACCTTTTCCACCCTGATGAGGAAGTCGGCGGACGTGAGTGTCGTCTCCACCGAAACCTTGAAATTTGGAGAATTTTTGCGCTCCCTTCCCGTACCCTCCAGTCTTCACATCTTCCGCATGGAGCCCTTTAGAGGCCACGGTTTGATGGTCGTCGAGAGCAAGCTGGTTTTCTCGGTGGTGGATAACTTCTTTGGAGGAAGCGGGACCACCGAAGCCAAGATCACTGGCCGGGATTTCAGCACCATTGAAATCCGGATGATAAAAAATGTAGTCCTGAGCGCCATGGAGGATCTGGAAAAGGCCTGGAAACCGGTTCATTTGGTGACCACCACCTATGTCCGATCCGAGGTGAACCCTCAATTTGCCGCCATCGTTCCGCCCACCGACGTGGTTTTGGTTTTAACCTTTGATATTGAATTGGAAACCATCTCCGGAACGTTTACGATCTGTTTGCCCTATGCCGCAATCGAACCGGTTCTTCCCAAGCTCAAAGCCCAGTTTCAGAGTGAGGAAATGGAAGTCGACCAGGTTTGGGCGCACAGGTTGAAGACGGAGTTGCTATGCACGGAAGTGGAAGCGGTGGCCGAACTGGGCACCACCCAAATCACGCCCGGCCAACTGCTTAAATGGAAGGTCGGCGATACCATCACTCTGGGACGGGATGTGACCGACCCGCTGATTTTGAAAATTGAAGGGGTTCCGAAATTCAAGGGATTTCCGGGTGTCTCCCGGGGAAACAAGGCCATTCAAATTGAAAATCCGTTCGATCAATGATTAGGGAGGGGTGAACCCGATGGAAAACGAGCCGGGAAAGGATCAACTGGATTCCCTGGAAAATACCGGCGAAACCGATCAGGCGGCCGCCGAAGGTACCGCCGAGGAGGAAGCCCAGGCCGAAGGTGCGCCGGAACAAGGGGGGGGAAACCAAAGCCTTGACCTGATTCTGGATATCCCCCTCACGGTAACCGTGGAATTGGGTCGATCAAAAATGTTGATCAACGATCTCCTTCAGTTGGGCCAGGGGTCGGTGATCGAATTGACCAAACTGGTCGGGGAACCGCTGGAAGTTTTGGTCAACAAGAAATTGGTGGCCCGTGGCGAAGTTGTGGTCGTCAACGAGAAATTTGGCATCCGGTTGACCGATATTGTTTCACCCCTGGAAAGAGTTCAGTCCCTGGGTTGATGAAATTTTCGTTTTATTTTGCATCCTGAATCGCTGCTCACCCCGGTCCGTTCGGGGGGTGCTCCAGCGGCCGCGGATTTATCCCCTTCCGTCTTTTTCGATTCCCTATCCCATAGTTAACCTCAGTCGCTGGCCCGTTCTCCAGAATTGCGGTCCCGTCCGTTTATTCGGTCTGGAAAATGGCGTCAGAAAACCCGACGGCTCTGTTGTGTCCCCGTTTCTGTCCATGAAACGGATTTTCATGTCGGATTTCATTCTGTCCCAAGTGGAAAAAAGCTGATTTTTCAAAATAAATTTTCAAAAATTTTCCTCTTCGCCGCTCCCCGCGAATTCCCCGCCAATACGGTATAAGCCTTGCATTTAAACTATTTAAGATAATTGTGGTGTTTTTTTTGACACACCCCATGTCATATACCTTGCGGGAATCCGAATATGGTCACATCAACCCGGTTGAAAATATTAGCTTTGGTTTTGTTCCTGCTGGTGTGTTTTCCGGGGGAGCCGCAGGCGCGCCTTTCTGGCGCCAATTTTTTGAAGGATGTTTTTTCGGAGGTGGGTGCAAATAGCTTAACCATTCATCTTGAATTTGCCCGGCCCGGTCCAGGCCACACGGCTCCGGTTTTCAGTAAAAATTCCGTTCAGATCGATTTCCCCCATACCGCCGTTCAACCCGCGAAACGTTATTTTTATACCGGGGATTCTTGGATCCCGCAGGTCTTTGTTTCGCAGTACAACCGGGATACTGTGCGGGTGCAATTTATCCTCGGTCAAAAGCTTCCCCATCTGAGCGAACATTTTCACCTCGGCAAACAGGGGCGGTTCCTGGAGATTCGGGTGAATAAGGGAGAAGCGGATGATTTGGGACAACTTCTGGCCCGGGCCGCTGAAAATCTCCAGCAAGATGAAAATTCCGAATCGGGTCCAATAGAAGCGGACCCTAAATCGGAAAAGAGGGTGAACGTGAAAGACCCCCTGTCAGCCGGCGGGAACCCGATCGTTGCAGAAACCCTCACCGATCCGGCGCCCCAACCCAAACCCTTGCTGGGCGCCAGGGTATCCACGGTCCCGCCCGCGGGTTTGGAACCACCTTCCCGGACCGGTTCCGGCAAACCTCTGGATCCTCTGCCCACGACCATGAAAATGCTCACCGGGTTTTCCCTGGTGTTGGGGTTGATGCTCCTGCTCTTTTACCTGTTTAAGAAATTTGTGCTGAAAAATACCGTTTTCGGGGGCAGCGATAAACTCGTTCGCGTTTTGGGCACGGGGTTTCTGGGTCCCAAGAAAAACATCGTCCTGGTGGAAGTGGCCGGAGAAGTCCTGGTGCTGGGCATTGCCAACGACAATATTTCTCTTCTTGCCAATATCCGCGAAAAAGAAAAAATCGAAAAAATCATGAGCGCCCGGAGGGAAGGCGGGAACGGGACCTGGTGGAATTCCCAGCGCAAGCACGGTGAATCACCGAAATCCCCCACCCCCCCTTCATCCCAACCCCGTGAAACCTTCATCAATGTGCTCAGGAAAATCACACTGCCCCCGCAGCCAAAAGAAAAGTCGGTAAAACATGTGACCCGCCAGATCCGGCGCAACCTTGGTAACCTGAGAACCCTATGAAAACCCGAAAAACATGGATGCTCCTTATGCTGGGGTTGATCCTGGGTTTCACACTTGCGGGATTCATCGCCGACGCCTGGGCGATTCCGTTCCCCAACATTCAGGTGGGAATCGAGGATGTGGACGAACCCGAGAAAATATCCAGCGCCCTTCAGATTCTCATCCTTCTTACGGTCCTTGCGCTGGCCCCGTCTATCCTGATCATGATGACCTCATTTTCCCGGATCATTATTGTTCTTTCCTTTCTCCGCCAGGCCATGGGAACGCAACAGACGCCGCCAACGCAGGTGTTGATCGGATTGGGGCTTTTCCTGACCTTGTTTGTCATGAGTCCGATCTGGACGGAAATCAATCAAAGCGCTCTGCAACCCTTCCTGGCCGAGGAAATTTCGCAAACCGATGCCTTGAAACAGGCGGAGATTCCTCTCAAAGAGTTCATGATTCGGCAGACCCGGGAAAAAGACTTGTCCCTGTTTGTTAATTTGGGAAATGGAAAGAGGCCGGCCTCGCCCCAGGAGGTCAGTATGAGCACCCTCATTCCCGCTTTTATCATCAGCGAGTTGAAAACCGCTTTTCAGATCGGATTCCTCATCTATATCCCATTCCTGATTCTCGACATGGTCGTGGCCAGCATCCTGCTATCCATGGGAATGATGATGCTGCCCCCGGTATTGATCTCCCTGCCGTTCAAGCTCATGTTGTTCGTGATGGTGGATGGCTGGTATTTGACCGTGGGGTCCTTGATGAAAAGTTTCGGTTAAAGGGAGGAAGAGATGACCCAGGCCTTTATCATAGATTTTGCGATGGACAGCATGAAAACCACACTGTTGCTGTCTGCCCCCATGCTTGGGTTTGGGTTGGTGACGGGTCTTTTGGTTTCAATTTTTCAAGCCGTGACCTCCATTCAGGAGTTGACGTTAACGTTCATACCCAAGATCCTGGCGGTATTTCTGGCGCTGGTCCTGTTTTTCCCGTGGTTGTTGCAGATCATGATCAGCTTTACCTCCAGGGTTCTGATTCATTTTCCGGAATACATCCAGTAAATGAATATTTTGAATCTGAATCTGGCGGATTTTGAAACCTTTCTTTTCGTGTTTTCCCGGGTGGGGGCGATCATCATGTTCGCTCCCATCCTGGGGAGCACGCAAGTTCCGGCCCGCCTGAAAATTGGCCTGGTTCTGGTATTCAGCATCCTGATTTATCCCATGGTGCGCGCCCAGCCGCTGCCCCATCCTAAAGGATTGTTTGAGCTCGCGGTTTTTATTTCCAGCGATGTGATCATTGGCCTGGCCATCGCCTTCACTATTCGGCTCTTGTTTACGGCGGTGCAAGTGGCGGGAACGGTCGTGGATTTTCAAATGGGATTCGGCGTCGTGAACGTCATCGATCCCCAGACACAAACCCAGGTTTCCATCACCGCCCAGTTTCAGAATATTCTTGCGGTGCTGATTTTTCTGGCGACCGACGCACACCATGTATTGATCCGCGCCGTGGTCGAGAGTTTCCAACTGATCAATCCCAATCAACTGGACTTTTCCAATGTGACGCCGGAATTTATTCTCAGGATCTTCTCCGGCATGTTCGTGACCGCGGTCAAGATCGCCGCTCCGATCATGGCCATCCTGTTTTTCCTGAGCGTGGGGCTGGGTCTGGTGGCCAGAACCGTTCCCCAGATGAATGTGTTCATCGTCGGGTTTCCCCTTCAGATCGGCGTGGGATTGGTCATGATCGCCCTGTCCCTGCCGTTTTTTGCCATCATTATACAAAGTCGGATCGCGGATTTACCCGCCCGGCTGATCGGTTTGATGCAAACCTTTTAACGAAACCGGGTTCCCCTCGCCGAAGGGGTAACCGCGGGCGATTTCACTCATGGCGGAAGAAAACAAAGACCAGAAAACAGAAGAGGCGACCGCCAAGCGCATCACGGATGCGGAGGAAAAAGGGAACTTCGCGCATAGCCGGGAATTGACCTCCTCCTTCATTCTTTTGGCGGCGATCTTCGCCTTTATAATGGTCGGACAGCAAGGGCCTCTCAAGATGATGGCGGCCTGGAGAGCCATCATCAGCGAATCCTATGCGCTGCGATTGACCCCCGAGGAACTCTACAAGGTGTTTCTTCTGGTGATAAAAAGCACACTGATGATCATGGGACCCATCCTTCTCACCATCATGGCGGGCGGAATCTTGGCCAACCTTATCCAAACGCGGGGATTCAAATTTTCCACCCAGCCCTTGACCCCAAAGTTTAATAAACTCAATCCCATTAAAGGATTCAGCCGGATTTTTTCTAAAAATTCCGCGATGGAACTTTTCAAGTCCCTTTTCAAAATTGCCCTGGTTTCCCTGATCGCTTACCAGACCATCAAGGGAAAATGGGATCTGATTCCGCCGCTCATGGGTTTTGGAGTGGGGCAGATTTTGTTCTTCATGGGAAAAGTGGCGCTGGAGATCATGTTCAAGGTCCTGCTCGTCATGATTTTCCTGGCCATTGTGGATTATGCGTTTCAAAGGTACACGTACCTGGAAAATCTGCGTATGACCAAACAGGAAGTCAAGGATGAAAGGAAGGAAACCGAGGGCAATCCCCAAATCAAGCAGAGGATTCGCACGGTTCAAACCGAAATGGCCCGCCGCAGGATGATGACGGCGGTTCCCGAAGCCGATGTGGTGGTGACGAACCCCACCGAAATCGCCGTGGCGATCAAATACGATGTGGATAAATACACCGCGCCTATCGTGGTCGCCAAGGGGATGGGACCCATCGCCAAAAAAATCCGTTCCATCGCCGAGCAACACGATGTCCCGGTGGTGGAAAATAAACCGCTGGCCCGGGTCCTGCACAAGACCGTGGAAATCGGACAACTGATTCCGGCCAGCCTTTATAAGGCGGTCGCCGAAATTCTTGCATACGTTTACCGCCTGAAAGGCAAAAATTCCGTTTGACCCAGGAAAAAAGAATGATTGGCAAAACGGAATCCAGGAGAGGCGGTGCCGGTCACCCGAGATAGAAATCAATGAAACGAAGCCAACAGGGATCATCTATGCCATCGAATAACCCGGTATTTCCCCGCGGGAAATATACCGTTTCAGGAGGATAATGCATTCATGGGCCAGGCCCTCACGCTCAAGACGTTGACCGAAAGACCCCAGGAATTTGCTGTCGCCGTCGGGGTGATCATCATCCTGACGGTCATGGTCATGCCCATTCCCCCCTTCGCGCTGGATATTTTTCTTTCGTTCAGCCTGACCTTTTCCATCATCATTTTACTGGTGTCCATCTTCATGTTGGGCCCGTTGGAATTTTCGGTATTTCCTTCCTTGCTGCTGATCGTTACCCTGTTGCGCCTGTCTCTCAATGTGGCCTCGACCCGAATCATCCTGTTGCACGGCAACGAGGGCACGGATGCGGCGGGCCAGGTGATCCAGTCTTTTGGTGCCTTTGTGGTGGGTGGAAATTACGTGGTGGGCTCGGTGATCTTCATTATTCTGGTCATGATAAATTTCATCGTCATCACCAAGGGTTCGGTACGGACCTCCGAAGTCGCGGCCCGGTTCACCCTGGACGCAATCCCCGGTAAACAAATGAGTATCGACGCGGACCTCAATGCGGGAATCATCACAGAACAGGAGGCCAGAGCCCGCCGGCAGACCCTGGAACGTGAGGCGGATTTCTATGGGGCGATGGACGGCGCCATCCGGTTTGTCCGCGGCGATGCCATCGCGGGAATCCTGATCACCCTCATCAATATCCTTGGCGGATTCAGCATTGGGGTGCTTCAGCAATCCATGGAGGTCTCCGAGGCGGCCCAGGTGTATACGTTGCTGACCATCGGGGACGGACTTGTTTCCCAATTGCCCGCCCTGGTGGTGTCCACCGCCGCCGGACTCGTGGTGACCCGCGCGGTGTCCGAAAAGAATCTTCCCTCCCAGCTTATGGGACAGTTGCTGAACCAGCCTTACGCGTTCGTGATCGCGGCCGTGGCCCTGTTTTTCTTCGGACTGATTCCCGGCCTGCCGCATTTCCCGTTTTTCTTCCTGGGAATCGCTGCCGGGGCCGTCGCCTATTTCCGGCTCGGTGAAATCCAACAAAAAGAAATGCAGGAAATCAAGAAAAAGGAAGATGACGCCAAAGCCCCTGTTCCCGAGCGGGTCGAATCGATCCTGCCCCTCGACATCATGGAACTGGAGGTGGGTTACGAACTGATTCCCCTCGTGGACGCGGACCGCAATGGCGAACTGCTGGAACGGATCAAGTCCATTCGCCGGCAGTTCGCCCTCGAATTGGGCTTTATCGTGCCGCCGCTCCACATCCGTGACAACTTGCAATTGAAATCCAGTGAATACGCGATTGTCATCAAGGGGGTGGAAGTGGCGCGCGGGGCGATCATGATGGGACGCCTCCTGGCCATGAATCCGGGAACCACGGAAAAGGAAATCGAGGGCATTCGAACCCAGGAACCCACCTTTGGGTTGCCGGCGGTATGGATCCCCAACAGCGCCAAACAGGAAGCCCAAATAGCCGGATACACCGTGGTGGATCCCGCGACGGTGATCACCACCCATATCAAGGAAACGATCAAGCGGCATGCGCATGAACTGCTGGGACGCCAGGAAGTCCAGGCCCTCCTGGATAAATTCAAGGAATCCAATCCCAAGGTCGTGGAAGAACTGATCCCCAATCTCCTGACACTGGGCAAGGTGCAGAAGGTTCTGCAAAACCTGCTCAAGGAACAAATATCCATCCGCGATCTCCGCACCATTCTGGAGCAGTTGGCCGATTACGCCTCTACGGTTCAGGACCCGGATGTGTTGACCGAGTATGTCCGGCAGGCGTTGGCCCGGCCGATCACCAAGCAGTACCAGGCTTCGGATGGCACGTTATCGGTTCTGACCCTCGACCGGGGGATCGAAGATGTGATCGAGGGTTCCATCCAGAAAACGGAAACGGCCTCCTTCCTGGCCCTGGAACCGAATATCGCCGAAAGACTGTTGGGCCGCCTGAAGGAAATAATGGAATCCGTCGCGCCCAAGCTGGAAACTTCCCCCGTCCTCCTGGTGTCCCCGGCGATCCGGCTGCACCTTCGCCGGTTTACTGAAAGGTTTCTCCCGGACCTTGTGGTACTGTCTCATAGCGAGGTGGTCCCCACAGTACAGATCAAAACGTTGAACGTGGTGAACCTGAATGCGAATTAAGAAATACATCGCTCCCAATTATCCCGACGCCCTGGCCGAGGTCAAAAAACAACTTGGAGACGACGCCCTGATCCTGAACACCCGCACCCTCAGGCAGGATACGGGATTGGGGGAGAAGGGCCCCCCCTTCGCCGTGGAGATCACCGCCGCGGTGGAATACCCCTCCGGGGAAGCCGAAACATTGCTTGGGGAACCCTCCCGGAAAGGGGCCGATCCTTTTCCGGAAAGGGAGAAGGATTACGAATTGAAGTCCCTCATCCTGACCCTGCTGAGCCAGACCCAGCGGGCCCGGTCGCTGGGGTTGAAGACCCATCAGTATGATATCTATACCCGAATGGTGAACAGCGGATTGAACGAACGGCTGGCCTCCAGAATTATTGAAAGAGCCTGTCCGGAAAATGACGGCCGGGAAGCCTCCCCGGATCAACGCAGGATCGTTGACCTCATGAAACGGGTCCTGATTTGCAAAGGCGGGATCGACCTGGTGGAGAACAGGCAGAAAAGAGTGGCGTTCATCGGGCCCACCGGGGCCGGAAAAACCACGACGATCGCCAAGCTGGCGGCAGATTTTGCCTTGAGGCAGCAAAAGAAAGTGGCCATGATTTCGCTCGATACCTACCGGATGGGAGCGATCGATCAACTGCGGATCTACGGGGACATCATGCGGGTGCCCGTTGAATCGGCTTCCAACCGGAAAGAACTCAGGGAAATCGTACGCCGGCACGCGGATAAAGACCTCATTCTCATCGATACGACCGGCCGCTGCCACAAGGATAAAGCCTATTCGGGCCAATTAAAGGTGATGTTCGGGGACCTGGGCAATTACGAAACGCAGTTGGTGTTGAGCGTCACCGCTCAGGAAAAAATATTCGAGGAATCTTTCAAACAGTTCAAACCCCTGGGTATCGACCGGGTGTTGTTCACCAAATTGGATGAAGGCGTCTGTTTTGGTTCCCTGTTCAACTTTTCCCTGCGCACCCGGATTCCGTTTTCTTATTTCACCATGGGACAAAGGGTTCCGGAAGACCTGGAGGTGGCTGAATCGGGAAAAGTAATAAGATTGATTTTTAACTGAAATCAAGATAAATTATGGGCGGTGAAATTGCGATCTCGTGACCAGGCGGAAACTCTAAAACGATTAGTTAATGAACAAATGAAAAATTCGGCCCTCAGGGTGCTGGCCGTGGGCAGCGGTAAGGGAGGTGTGGGTAAAACCAACATTGTCGCCAATCTGGCTTATGCCCTCTCCAAAAGAGGTAAAAAGGTATTGGTGGTCGATGCCGATCTGGGGCTGAATAATATCGACATTCTATTGGGGCTGACGCCCCGGTTTCATATCGGGCATGTTTTGTCGGGTGAAAAAAATGTCGAGGATATCATCGTTCAGGGTCCGGCGGACATCCGCGTCCTCCCCGCCGGCGATGGCCTGCAGGAACTGACCCAGCTCGAAAATGAAAAGAAAATGATTCTGATGGATGAACTCGACCGGGTCAGCCGTGAATACGATTACCTCATCTTCGATACCGGCGCCGGAATCTCCACCAACGTCACTTATTTTTGCAGCGCCGCCCATGAAATCATCCTGGTCGCCACCACCGAACCGACCTCCCTGACGGACGTTTATGCCCTGATCAAGGTGTTGCACCTGAAACACGCGCAAAAACATTTTCGTCTGATCATAAACGTGGTGGATTCGGAAAGGGAGGCGCAGGCCGTTTTCCGGAAACTGGCCGCGGTGACGGACAAGTTTTTGCAGGAGATTTCCGTCGAGTATCTGGGATTCATCCTTTCCGATCCTAACGTCCCCAAGGCCGTGCGGCGGCAAAAAGCTTTTATGGAATTGTATCCCTATTCCCGTGTGAGCCAATGTGTCAATGTCTTGTCCGATAAAATCGTCAAGGAAACGCGGCTGGATACGGGTGCGGGGGATCCCCCGTTTTTCTGGAAGAGCGCCTTTCAGATTCAATGAGCGAGATCAACGTAAAAAAAATGGCCCTGGCGTTTTCCCTCCTTGCCTTTGCCATACTCCTCTTCGGCAGTGTGCTCAACGGTTCGAGGGTGACCACCGGCTTGATCCGGGGAGCGGAAGCCGCCTTGGTGTTCGGCGGCCTGGCTTGGCTGCTAGGATCGATCTGGACGGATAAGAAAGTCCATAACCCCCCTGGAAAGCCTGAAGAACAAAAAGGAGCCCAGGTGGACAAAGTGATCTGATTGAAGGAATCGCCGAATGGCAGAAAAACCCCAGGTAGCCCAGGAAATTGAAATCAGCCCGGAAAACCGGGACGCCGTCATCAAGGAGTATGGCCCGATGATCAAGTATGTGGCGAATCGGATCGCCATGCGGCTGCCCCCTCATATCGAAGTCGACGATTTGATCAGTGTTGGGGTCCTCGGGTTGATCGACGCGATTCAGAAATATGACCCCACCCGGGGCGCCAAATTCAAAACCTACGCCGAGTTCCGGGTCCGGGGCGCTATCCTGGATGAACTCCGCTCAATGGATTGGGTGCCCCGTTCGGTGCGCCAGAAGGCCGCATCCATGGACGCGGTCGTCCAGAAGTTGCAAAGCAAGCTGGGCCGGCCCCCCGAGGATGACGAAATCGCCGCCGAGATGGGGATGGACCTGAATGAATTCTTTAATACCCTGAATGAAACCCGGAGCATGCCCGTGCTCAGCCTGGAAGACCTGGGGATCGCCAAGGAAAC
Organism: Nitrospinaceae bacterium; assembly: GCA_046754465.1. GTDB lineage: Bacteria > Nitrospinota > Nitrospinia > Nitrospinales > VA-1 > JBHHVU01. Next base: position 41,391 of record JBHHVU010000002.1, read on the forward strand.
CGGAGAACAGCAAAGCCTGCTGGATTGCCTCGCGGGCAAGGGCGACACCGACCCGCAGACCCAGCTCCGCCTCAACGAGCTCAAGGAAATCATTGCCAAAGCCATCGACCAGTTGCCGGAAAAAGAACGGCTGATGATTTCCCTGTACTATTATGAAGAACTGACCATGAAAGAAATCGGCGAGGTCCTGAGTATCACCGAATCGCGGGTTTCTCAAATCCATTCCAAAGCCGTCTTCCGGCTTCGCACCAAACTGAAATCCATCATCGCCGAGGAATTGTAAGAATTCCCCGGAGAACCCCCAGCCTTCTTTGTTGCCTGATCAGGCTAAATGAAATAAATTTTCGGGAACGTTGATTCCCTTTCTTTGTGCCGGGGGTCAGGGTGTGCCCGATGGAAGGGGAGTGCATGGACGGGATGGGGGTGGGTTCTCAGGGATAGATTTTTTCGTTTTTCTCGTCCGGCGGGCGGGTTTTCCAGCGGCGGTGGCCCCACATCCAGGGTTCGGGATGTTTCCGGATAACGGATTCGATGAACTTTTCGCATTCCTGGGTCCAGTTCAAAATGTCGGTTACCTTATTCCCGGTTTTTTCGAGTTTGAGTTCCGGCCCGTATTCCAGGGTATAGGTTCCCATCGGCCCGGGATGGGCGAACAGGGGCAGAATCGGGGTGCCCAGGCGATAACTCAACAGAGCCACCGACCGGGGAGTGGCGGCCTTTTTCCCAAAAAACTCAACAAATACTCCTCCCCGGGCCGTATTCTGGTCCATCATCACTGCGACGCAGGTATTGTTTTTCAAGGCCCGGGCGATTTTTAGCGGCGACTCCTCCCGGTAAAAAATGCCGTTGCCCGAAACCGCTCTGAATTCGCGGGCCGCCTTTTCCAGATAAGGATTGTCCAGCCGCCGCACGATGGAATCCAGATGAGCCATCCCCAGGATTCCGTGATAAATTCCCAACGCTTCCCAGTTGCCGTAGTGCGCGGTCAGGAAAAACACTCCCTTTCCCCGGCCAAGGCATTCTTTTAACAGGTCCAGCCCCCGGGGTTCTTTCGCGAACAATTCCCGGATGCGGGTTTCGGGGTGGCGTTTCAGCCAAAGGCATTGCAGGGCTGAGACGGCCAATCGGGAAAACGAGTCCTTTATGACATATTTTTTTTCCGCGGGGGATTTTTCATCCCCATAAGCGATGTGAAGGTTGGCCAGGGCGATTCGATATCTCTTGCCGCGGAGATGGTAGGGGATTCTTCCCAAAAGCTGGCCAAGCCCGTAAACGCCGCGCAAGGAAAGAAAGGAAACGAAAAATGAAATGATCTGGAACAGGGCGTATTCGGCCAGGTGCCTGAATTTGGACGCGGGTCCCCGTTTCTTTTTCATGGCCTCACCCGGGGTCGGTCTAGGACGGGGGATGCCGTTCTCCACCGCAGTTCTCTTTTTTCAAAGAGGGAGGCGCGCCAGGGGGAAAAGGGGAGGGGCCAGAGGTTTTTACTGTTCGGCGAGGGCATGGGCGATGGCGTACTCCTTTTCATGGGAAATGGAAATATGAATGGTTTTAAGGTTCAATCGATCGAAATTTTCCCGCGCCTTGCCGGAAACGTTGAGGAAAGGTTTTCCCGTATCCTTCAGGAGCACTTCAATGTCTTTCCAGCCTATTCCCTGGTCCATGCCCAGGCCGAGACATTTCATGACTGCTTCCTTGACGGCGAAACGGGCGGCGAAATGCCTCGCCGGTTCGGCCCGGGAACGGCAGTAGTCGATCTCTCCCGGGGTAAAAATTTTATTTTGGAACCGTTCGGAATATTTTTCCAGCGATCTCCTAATACGGGCGATTTCCACGATGTCCACTCCTGTGCCGTAAATCATAATGATTGCCTTGGGCTTGCAGCCGGTCCCCCCGCCGGAGCCCCCAAGGGGCGCGGTGAACCTTGGATCTTCTCTTTCGCGGGAGATCGTTTCATGTCATCGTGAGGCACCGGACCCCGGTGACCGATTCGATTCGCTCTTTCGACACGGCACCCTCGCGAATGACCAGGGGCGGAGTGAGGGTGGTGTCGAGTATGGTCGATGGCTTTCCCCCGGGGGTGATGCCCCCGTCGATGAGCAGGTCCACCTGCGACCCCAGAACGGCCCTCACCCTTTGCGCGGTCATGATATTTCCCGACCCGCTGATATTGGCGCTGGTCGCGGTTAGGGGAAACCCGATTCCGGACAAAAGTTTTTGGGTGATATCGTTGCCGGGTTGCCGGACCCCGATTTTACCCGTGTTTGCGGTCAGGGAAGGGGGCAGGTGGGGCAGGGCCTTCAGGACAAGAGTCAGCGGCCCGGGCCAGAAATTTTCCATCAATATTTCCGAGACCTGGGTGATCTCGCTGGCCAGATGTTTCACTTGATGGATGGACCTCACCAGAACCGGCAGGGCTTTATCCGCGAGGCGATGTTTGATTTTGAAAATCCCCGCCACCGCCTCTTCGTGAAAGGGGTTAGCTCCCAGACCGTAAAAAGTATCCGTGGGAAAGGCGATCACGCCCCCCAGGTTCAGGACCCTCTTGATCTTGACCAGTTGATCTCGAAATATTTCTTCATTGTGGATATCAATCTTTAGAGTTTCTGGCATGGGCGGATTTTATTTTTCGGCTTTGAATTTCCACCTCTTTGGCTTGATATTTTTTGTATTGGAGCAGTTTCGAATGGAGTTTGTGATCTTCGAGGGCGAGAATCTGGACGGCGAGGAGTCCGGCGTTTCTGGCGCCCGATTTTCCGATTCCCATGGAAGCCACGGGCACGCCGCTGGGCATCTGCGCCGTGGAAAGCAGCGCATCCAGGCCCTGGAGAGGGCTCGAGTCGATCGGTACGCCGATCACCGGAAGAGTGCTTTCCGAGGCGAGCGCCCCCGCGAGGTGGGCCGCTCCGCCCGCTCCCGCGACCAGCACACGTATGCCGCGTTTTTTCGCGTTCCTCGCATAGGTCCGCGCCCGGGCGGGAGAACGGTGCGCCGAGGCCACCAAGATTTCGTGTCCGATGCTGAACTGCTTGAGAATTTTGCCGGTCTCCTCCATCACTTCTAAATCCGAATCACTTCCCATGATGATGCCGACCAGTGGATTTTCCAATTGTGACTTTCTCCTGATGAGGGTTTCGGGTGAACGGCGTTTTGGGGACAATGAGAGAATTTCTTATAACAAGTTTTTTCGCGGGGATCAAGGCAGGACTGAGAACCGTCGCGGAAACCCGCGGTTGACGGGAGGGGGGAATGGGTTCAAACCGGCTCCCGGGCGGAGCCACGTTTGCCAAGTTGGATTTCGGGAATGAGCATGACCGTTGCCAACACCATCATCCCGGCGGACAGAAGACCGATGTTGACAGGACCGATCTGGTCGATCGCCCAGTACCCGATTAGGGGGCCTAGGGTTCCTCGTATTCCGGTCAGGAAAACGTGGACGGACATGTAGGCGGCGGTTTTGCCTGGTGGGGCGTATTTCGTGACCCAAAGGTTCCAGGCGATGCTCCCGCCCGCAAAGGAAAAGCCGATCAGGGCCGCGCCCATGCCGATGACCCAGGGATTTCCGGTGATGAAAAAGGACCCCACCCCCGCGGCGAACAAAATGTTCAGCACCATCCTCAAGACCACGAAATTCATGGTGTCGAACAGCTTCGCCCAGAAAGGGATGAACAGCATCCGCATCGTATCGGGAATGACCGTGATGATGAGGGCCACCAGCACGGCCGAGCCCTCGATGCCGTAGGTGGAGGAGGTCACGTATTCCACCCGCAGGGGAAGGGTCCACAGATTGGCGAAACCCATGATGAACCAGGTCACCAAGACATAGCCGAACGAACGGTCCCGGATCACGTATTTGAGGTTGGCGAACGGGTTTGTGTGAAGATTCCCCTCGATCGGGGAAGAGGGCATCGAGTAAATCGCATAGGCTTTCCCCAGACCGCAGAGCCCGAGAAAAGTGAACAGCCAGTGAAAATGGCCGAGGTCCAATTGTAAAAGCGAGGAGCCCACGAAGCCGAATCCGGCCGAGACCCCCACGGTCAGGATGAGGGACCGGGAAAAATAGGTTCCGCGTTGGCGGGGAGGATAATTGTCCCCGTAAATATCCGTCAGAAAGGGGAGCAGGGCGCTTCGGCAGATATATCCCACGATAACGAAGAAGGCGAACCCCTCCGCGAAGGGCACCCAGGCCGCCAGCAAAAGGCAGAGTCCCGTCACTGTCGCGGGCAGGGCTCCCCATAAGGATTTCCGCCATCGCGACCCCTCGGCGTGGTGGACCAGGATCAGGGAAAGAAACATTCCCATGAAAGGCGCCGAGGCAATCAGGGATTTGACCGTTTCTCCCGCGTGGTAGTATCGGATGGCGATGAAAAGGCAAAAGGTTTGGGCTCCGGTGGAAAGAACCCCTTCAAATCCTCCCCGCCACAGGTCGTAGCGGTACGTTTTCAGGGTTACGTCCGCGTCTAAAAGAGATGAGTTTTCTTGCACTATTTATAGTATGTTAGAAAAAGGCCGGGCCTGGAAAACGCTGGAAAGGACCGAAAACGAATTTTCCTGGAAACAGGCGGGAATCCTGGAATTCCGCGGGTGAAACAATCGATCGTCCGTGGCGGGGAAACCCTCGGCGGACCTTGGGAATGATTCAGGATCAGTTCAATTTGGCCCGGCAGCGCGCGATATATCCACGATTGACGTCGGCGTGAGGCTGGATCCTGCAGGCCATTACAAAACTTTTCATCGCCTGGTCATACCGGGCCAGTTTGTACAGGCCCATGCCCATCCCGTTCCAGGCCCCGAAATGGTGGGGATTCATTTGCAACGTCAGTTCGCATTCCGCCACCGACTCCGAATACCGGTTCTGGAGAAAGAACACGGTGGCCAGCTTGTTATGCGCTTCGGGAAAATCGGGGTATTTTTTGATGAGGCCGGAAAATACCTGTTCCGCTTCCTTCAGGTGTTTCTGGTTCATCAGCGACGTGCCTCGCTGCAGTTCCTGTTCCGCGTGTTCCCCCGCTTCCCGGTACCACAGGGTCCAAAGCGCCTGGGTGGCATGATTCCGGGTGGCGGGATCCGAACTTTTAAGGTCATTCAATAACAGTTGAGTTTTATCCATAACGGGTTTCGTGGAAGAGCCCGGAGACTCCCCGGCAATAAATATCTAGCAAGTGGACCCCAACCGGGTCTTCTTCATTCCGGTATATACTAATTCAAATAGAGTCCCTTTGGCAAACTAAGGTATCAAAAACCCGGAAACAGCCAAGAGGTTAGCGGGGCTCCCTCCCTGTTCTGAATTACGGAGGAAGGAATTGTTTGAGAATTACTCCAACATTCGCCGGGCGGAAATCGTGACCATCGGCAATGAAATCGTGAGCGGGATGATTGCGGACACCAACTCGTGTTATCTCAGTGAACATCTGCAAGCGTTCGGGATCGATGTGGTCCGCATCACCGCCGTGGGCGATCGGGAGGAAGAGATCGCCCAGGCGATTCATCAGGCGCTGGAGCGGGTGGACCTGGTAATCACCACCGGCGGGCTGGGGTCAACCCACGATGATATCACCAAGCCCGTGCTGGCCCGCCTGTTCGGATGCGGGCTCCGAACGGATGAAAAAGTCGCCGAAAACCTCGAAAAGTTTTTTAACGCCCGGGGAAAAGCAGTTCCACCCTCGGTCAAGAGCCAGTCGGAAGTTCCGGAGAAGGCGGTGGTTTTATACAACGAAAAAGGCACCGCCCCGGGGCTGCTGTTCGAGCAGGGCGGTAAAAAATTATACGCGCTTCCCGGTATTCCGCTCGAGATGGAGCATTTGTTCGAAAAATTCATTCATCCCGCGAGCGTTTCTGCGGCGAAAAGGATCGTCATCCGCCATCGCATTCTTCACACGACGGGGCTCACGGAGGCGGAGCTGTGGAGGCGGGTCGGGCCGCTGGAGGCGCTCGAACAACTGGTCACCGTCGCCTCGCTGCCTTCCCATCTCGGGGTCCGGATTCGTCTTTCCGCCTGTGGCAGGGAGGATGAAGTCAGCTCCCGGTTGACGGAGGCGGAGAATTGGATGCACGCGCGGGTGGCGGATTATATTTTTGGACGGGACGAGGAAACGCTCGAGGGCCGGGTGGGTGACCTGCTGAGGGCGAAACAACTCACGCTCTCGGTCGCTGAATCTTGCACCGGCGGCCTGGTCGGGCACCGTTTGACGCAGGTCCCCGGCAGTTCGGACTATTTTCTGGAGGGCGCCGTCACTTACAGCAACGATGCCAAGAAAAACCGGCTGGGCGTGGATGAGGCTCTCCTCGCCCGTTTTGGAGCGGTCAGCCGGGAGGTGGCCCTGGCCATGGCGGAGGGCATACGGCGTTCCTCGGGGGCGGACATCGGTCTGTCGGTGACCGGTATCGCGGGTCCCGCCGGAGGAAGGGAAGGAAAACCCGTCGGGCTCACCTTCATCGCCGTGAGCGATGAAAAAAATTTGGGCTGTGAAAGATTCGTGTTTCATCAGGACAGAGTGCGTAACAAAGAACGTGCGGCCCAGGCGGCCCTCAACCTCCTGCGCCTTCGGCTGATGAAAATTTAAAAGGAGAGATCAAGATGACGTCCATCCCCTGCCGGCAATGCGGAAAGGACATGGAAAAAGATTCAGCCGGCTGCCCGCATTGCGGGGCGCCCAATAATCCGAATATCCCCCACTATCCTACCTTTGGGGGACCGGGGTGGTTTTGGGTGATATGGGTCCTTTTCTTATCCCTGATTGTTATCCTCCTCATTTCCATGTTTTCGTTCCGGGACTAGCCGGCGAGACACAAAAAATCTGGGGATAATTCCATTGGTCCGGGGGGGCGGGCGGGATCGATCCTCCCACCGTTCAATAAGCACTCAACCGTCTGAAGGGCAGAATGAGGAGCATGCCCGCGGCGAAACCACCGATATGCGCGAACCAGGCCACACCGGCTCCGCCCGCCGAACTGGCGACGCCGCTGGCGATTTGAATCAAGATCCATATTCCCAGGAGGACGAGGGCCGGGATGCGGATGATGGTTATAAAAAACCCCAGGAACACCAGGGTCTTGACCCGGGCGAAAGGAAAGAGCACCAGGTAGGCTCCAAGGACTCCTGATATGGCCCCACTCGCGCCGACCATGGGGATTTGGGATTCCATGTCCGTGGCGATATGTCCGAATGCGGCGATCGTCCCGCAAATCAGATAAAACAAAGTGAACCGGAATTTACCCAGAACGTCCTCGATATTGTTCCCGAAGATCCAGAGATACAGCATATTGCCGGCCAAATGCCAAAAACCGGAATGGAGGAACATCGAGGAATAGATGGTCGGATAGGTATATATGGGGGAATGCACCAGTAGATAGGGCACCAGGCCATAACTCGTGAAAAGGAGGTCGGCAGGCACCGCCAGACTGAAGCCATAGAAATAAATAAATATGTTGGCTCCAATTATCAGGAGGGTGATGAGGGGAAAACTCCGAGTGGGATTTTCGTCGCTGAGAGGAATCATCGGTTAAGTTGAGGTTCTAACAGGAACAATATGATAAAATTGATTCAAAAAAAAACCGATGATTGGAAGCATCGCTGGGCCACCGGCGTTGGACGATATTTCAAATGTCCACGAGTTCATGAGGACAAGGGACGGATCCCCCCTCAGTGGGGGAGGGCCTTACCCTGATTATAGAGAACCCATTCCATGAGTGAAACAAATGATTTGCCCATTCCGAGACCGGACTCGGATGAATCCCCCGTTGTACAACCCAAACTGGATGAATCCCGGGAATGGGTGATCGACACCTACCGCAAACACCAGTTACAGCGGGTTTCGGCTTGGCTGGACGCATCGCTGGGAGACGGTCCCCGAAGCAAAAATTACCTTCCCCCGGTGTTGCTCGACACCAACCCGATCCGCCACCGGCAAAGCCTCATGGAGCAGGTGTTCCCCTCTCCGCGAATCATCCATGAAAATCTTCTGGAGGTGGACCGGCTCAAGATCATGATCCTGGCCGGTTGGGGAATGGGAAAGACTACCTTCCTGAAACTATATCAGGAAACGCTGCTCCAGGAACCTCCCCATCCGGTCTATTCGCTGCCGGTTTATTTTCACCTGGGCCATCTGCCCGAGGGGACAGGATTGGCCCGGTTCCTGGAATTCTCGTGCCGGGAAATACGCGAGGTGGTTCTTCTGGAAAAGGAGGAATCGCCCGAGCTGGAACTGGACGAGGAATGCCTGATGCGGACCATCGAGTCGATCGCCCGGGCCAGTAAAATCATTTATCTGTTGGACGGCATCGACCAGCTTCATTCCGAGGACCGGTTCCAGGTCTATTTGGATACCTTTATCGAGGACCGGACCTTTCGAAGCAATTTCATGATCATGATCAGCCGTCCGTTCGATCTGGGATCTCTCGCCACCGACTCCGTGGTCAGGAAAGGACAGGACGCGGGTTTTCAAATCGAGTTTCAACGGATTGAAGAAAAAGAACGCAACCGGTTCCTGGGAGAAGCTCATAAAAACCCCGTGCTCCGCCGGCTATACCCCTACTCCCCCGAACTCCTCGATACCCCCCTATTGTTGAGAATGATCCGCACCCTTTCCGATCACGGGCTATTGGACGATGTGGGCAACCGGGGGGATATTTATACGGCCTGGTTTTCCCATATCCTGGATGTGGTCCAACCCGAAAGCGATCCGCAAGGGGCCGAAAAATATTTTCGGGGGTTGATGGATCTGTCGTTTGGATTGATGGAATCGGGCCAGGCGCAACGGTTCCAAACGGTGGAGACCGGGTTCGGCAAGGAGGCCCTGGTCCAGGACCCCAAATTCACGTTTCTGGAGAATGATGATATCCCACCGGCCCTGGACGGGGTGCTGCAGAAATCCGGCACGCGCTGGGAATACCGGCATCCTTCCTTCCAGGAATATCTCGCCGCGCGGGCTTTGGCCGCGCGTCCCGATTGGAAAAAGATCGTCCGCGTTCATTGCCGCGATGAGAAATGGGAAGAGGTGATTAAATTTTTGTCGGGCATGGTTTCCGGCGCCGAATTGTATGAGATTCTTCTGGAGGAGGGGGCGGTTTTTCTCGCGGGCCATTGTCTGGGGGAGGTCCGGGAATTGCCCGAGGACCAAAGGCTGTTGACCGGGCACTTGTTGAAGTACCAGTGCAAGGAGGCTTATCCGCAGTTTGCCCGCTGCCGGTTGATCAAGACCACCGATGTGACCGGCGCCGTCGACCGCCCCATTCTCCAAGCTTATCTGGCCCGCTTGCTCAATCGGGAAAAAAGAGACAGCCGGATTCTTTTTGCCACCCTCGAACTGGTGCTGGCCCTGCATGGGAAAGATATCCATGAACTGAAGGACGCACAGAATTTCGCCCCCCTGAACGGCCTGGAGGAACTTGCGGAATTTCTTGGAGAAGCCCGGAATCCGCGGCGGGTCGATATGGGTAAGGTGAACCGGTGGGGCGAAATGGTCACCGTTCCCGCGGGAAAGTTCATTTACCAGGAAGAGGAGGATGAAGAGGACCAGATCAATCTGCGGGAATATTCCATCATGAAGTACCCGGTGACCAACGCCTTGTTTCAGGAGTTCGATCCGAATCACCGGACCCGGTTCCCAAAATATTCCAGCCGGGAAGACCAGCCGGTGATTGGCATCAATTATTATGAGGCGCTGGTCTTTTCCATTTGGTTTGGGAAACGTCTGCCGCTTGAAAAGGAATGGGAAAAAGCCGCCCGGGGAGTGGACGGCAGGGATTATCCTTGGGGAGAAGCTCAGGGCTACCAAAGTGGGTACACCAACACCTGTGATTTTATGTTGGGACAAACCAGCCCGGTTACGGAATTTGAAAAGGGTTCCTCTCCCTACGGCTGTTTCGATATGTCCGGAAACGTCTGGGAGTGGTGCGTCCAGCTCCATGCTTCCAAACACACCACCCAGCAAATGGTTCGGGGTGGTTCGTGGCTCAATTACATGGTCCATTCCAAATGCAAGTTTCGTAATGCCTTTGATCCTTCCGAACGTTACCCCGCCGTGGGCTTCCGGTGCGTTTCCGGTCCCCAGTTCACCGAAATCGAGGAAGAGGACCCCGACGGTGAATAATCCGATTCCCGAACTCCATCCCGGGAATTCCGATAAAAATTCTTTCCAGTCTCCTCCCCCCATAGGATTTGAAAAACCGTGACTAACCCGCGCCAGGTTGCAGGGAATAAAGTTTTCCTTGACACTCAATGATTGAGTTTTTATCATAAATTCAAAGACTTAACAAAATCTGGCCGTCCTCTAAGGCACTTTCCCCGGAAAAAAATGCCGGAAATTGAGTGTTTTTCTGGTTGAAAGTAAATTTCCTTTAATGTCATGCGGCCTGCATACTGATCATTTTGCCTAAACCCCTGTTGGGGCCGGAGGAAAGACTTTTTGGAACTCTCCGAAAAAACCAGGAAATTCCTTTGTGTGGATGAGGACTCGGCGCTCTACCGGGAAATAGAAGCGGCCCTGAACCAGTTGTTGGGTCAAAAGGTGAAGGTTCACCACACCTCCAGCGGGGAAGAGGCGGTTGCCCAAGTTCGTGATTGGAACCCGGATTTTGTCTTTTGCGCCGTTCAACTGCCTGGGGCGGATGGTTTTCAATTATGCCGGGAATTCCGTAAAATCAGCAAACCATGTGCCCTCATCCTGTTATCCCCTTATGACCCGGACCACGATTTTGCCGGGGAGGCAAGAGAAGCTGGGGCGGATTTTTATCTTTCCAAACCCCTTAAGAGGGGGGAACTCTTTTTCGTGGTGAATTCTTTTCTGCGGGTCGCCCACCTGAATGATCTGATTTACCAGAAAAACAAGCAACTGGAGGGGTCTCTCGAAAAGTTGAAGGTTTTTCACAAGAAACTGGCCGGACTCAATTACGAACTGCATCTGGACAAGCGGCGGCTGGGGACCAATCTCAAGGAAATGACCTCCTTGAACAGTCAACTGCAGGAAAAAAATTCCCAGATTTCCGCCATGGTCGAGGAAATGGGTAAGCGGTTTGAATCCACCGAGGGGCTTCTGGTCAACATCATCGAATTGCATCAAGACGATCACCGCGGGCATTCCGAACGGGTGGCGGAAATCGCGACCTTCATCGCCGAAAAAATGAAACTGACGGATTACCAGATTCGCAACATCAGGACCGCGGCGCGTCTGCATGAGCTGGGTATCGTTGCTCTTCCGACCAAGGAAAAGCGAGTGGAGGCAATGGATGAGGCTACAAACCGCCTCCGCACCAAGCATCCTCTGGTGGGCGAGATGCTCTTGAAAGGATTTCCGGGTTTTGAACTGATCGCCGACATCATTCGGCATTTGCACGAGAACGTGGACGGATCGGGCAGTCCTGACGGATTGTACGGAGACCGGATCCCCGCGGGCGCGAGAATCATTTCCGCCGCGAGTTTTTTTGACCATGAAAGAATCTTCCGTCCCGAAAGCTCCCTCACCGAGATCATGGCCACCCTGGACAAGCAGTCCGGGATCATTTTTGACGAGCAGGTCTTGAATTTTCTGGGGGAATACGCCGATTCTCTTAAAGAATCGGGAGAAGATAAATTCATGGACTGTTCCGTCTTTGCCCTTTCCGAGGGCATGGAACTGGCTTCGGATATCTATTCGGAGTCGGGCATCAATCTTCTGCGCAAGGGAACGGTTTTGAATCAGGAGATCCTAAACCAGATCTTGAAGTTTCACACAGTGGATCCCATTGCAGGCAACGTAAAGATCAGACAGGCTTCATAACTTATGGATTTTGCAACCTTAGTTGGAATCGTCGCCGGAATCGGACTGGTCCTTTCGTCCATATTGATGAACAGCGGTTTATCGCTGTTCTATAACGCACCATCGGCCATGATCGTTCTCGGGGGGACCCTGGCCGCCACCCTCATCGCTTTTCCCCTCAACGAATTGTTGAAGGTGCTGGGACTGTTCCTGAGAGTTTTTTTGGTGAGGAAATCGGACCATTATGAACTCATCGAAAGCATGGTCGCGGTCTGTAACGTGGCCCGGAAGGGCGGGGTTCTGGCCATCGAATCGAAACTCAAGGAAATCGACAACGAGTTTCTGAAAAAAGGGCTGGAGATGACCGTGGATGGAAAAGACGAAGCCACGGTCAGCACCCTGCTGAAGCGTGAGATCAAACAGATTCAAAAATCGCACAAGGATGGCTGGGAAATTTTCAACCAGATGGGAGCGTACGCGCCTGCCTTCGGGATGATCGGAACCCTGATCGGCTTGATCCAGATGCTCGCGGACTTGTCCGACGTCAATTCCGTCGGTCCCAAGATGGCGATCGCTCTGATCACCACATTTTATGGCGCCGTATTGGCCAACCTGATTTTCATCCCCATGACCGTGAAACTCAAGCGCCGAAGCGCCACCGAAACCCTGGAAATGAACCTCATCCTCGAGGGCATCTCCTATATTCGGAAAGGGGTCAACCCCCGTTTCATGAAAGACGTGTTGGAAAATTTTCTTGACTCCTATCACGGCAAAAAAACCAAGAAGGAAAATGGGGACAATGGAAAAAAACCGGCCAAGGGAAAGAAATAATTAATCATGGCGGAAGAAAAAAATAAAAAGAAATCCCCCGACCCCGTCGAAGAAGAAGAGGAAGAAGAGGAGGAAGAATCCGGCGAAGGTGTACCCGCCTGGGTCATGACCTTCGCCGATCTGGTCACGCTTCTCATGGTGTTTTTTATCCTTCTATTCGCGATGGGGTCCATCGAGGATGAGAAGTGGCGCCTCGTCAAGGAATCGCTGAAAAGCGCCCTGGGTTCCGAAGTGATTCCCGAAGCCGGAACCAGGTTGGGCGTGGATGTCATCAAACAGGCTCTGGAAGAGGAGTCGATCCATGCCGTCGACGAAGTGGGAGCCATGGTTTCCAAGGAGATCGAGGAAATCGCCTCGGAGGTCGAGGAATTTGTATACAAGAACAAGCTCGCCGGTCAAGTTCAGGTATCCTCCGACGAACGCGGGGCCATCATTACCGTTTCCGATGTGGTCTTGTTTCCCGCGGGACAGGCCCGGATGACCCTGGATGGGAAAACTGTCATGAAACAGGTTTTTGACCTGCTTTCCCAGTTCAACTATCAGGTGAAAATAGAAGGACACACCGATAATTCCCCCATCCATTCGGAAAAGTATCCTTCCAATTGGGAGCTTTCGGCCTCCCGCGCGGCTGAAGTCGCCCGGATGCTTGTCAGGGAAGGTTTCCCGCCCGAAAATCTCAGTATCGAAGGATTCGCCGAATTCCGTCCCAAGTTGCCCAACACCAGTCCCCATAACCGGGCCGTCAACCGCCGGATCGAAATTGTATACCAGCGCGGGAGCATTCGAAAACATATGGTGGATATTTTACGCAGACACGGGTAGCCCCCCAAACCCTTTCGCGGTTATAATATTTCCCGGCTTTATCGCCGATCATTTATTCCTCATGTCCAGGGAACCCCTTTAATCGAGACCCCGTGCGCCGAATGAAAATCCGCGCAGGTTTCACCGAGAATTCATCGAGCATGGAAACCCATGAGAGTTACATGAGCCGAGCCCTGGCACTGGCCCGCAAGGCGGATGGGCGAACCAGTCCCAATCCCATGGTGGGCGCTGTGATCGTAAAAAACGGAACGATCGTCGGGGAAGGGTGGCATAAAAAGGCCGGTCTTCCCCATGGAGAAATCGTGGCACTGAGAAAAGCGGGGCCGCGCGCCAAGGGAGCGCAGCTTTATGTGAATTTGGAACCCTGTTGCCATTATGGGAAAACCCCTCCCTGCACCGATGCCATTGTTGCCGCGGGAATCCGGAAAGTAGTGGTGGGCATGAAAGATCCCAACCCCCGGATGCGTGGAAAAGGCCTTCGCCAATTAAGAAAAAGCGGGATCGAGGTGGAAACGGGGATTCTGGAAAAAGAATGCCGGCGATTGAATGAAGTCTTTGCCAAATTCATCCAGACTGGCAGGCCGTTTGTTATTTTGAAGGCCGCGATGTCGCTGGATGGCAAGATCGCCACGCGGTCCGGTCAGTCCCGGTGGATCACCGGAGTGAAGGCCCGGGAAGAGGCCCACCGGATGCGCGGCCGGGTGGATGCCATCCTGGTTGGGACCGGTACCGTAGTCAAGGATAATCCTTTTTTGACCACCCGGTTAAGAAAGAAAGCGGTCAAACATCCGGTTCGTGTTATCTTGGATCATAACCACAGGATCCCCTTGACGGCGAACGTATTCAAAAACACCGGGACTCAAAGGACCCTTTATGCCACCGGAACGAAACCCCCCGCGCCGCGAAAGGAAAAACTTCTTCGCAAGGGGGTGGAGATCCTTGTGGTGAGGGAAAAGGACAGGCGGGCCGACCTGAAGCACCTGATGACGCTTCTGGGCGGGATGGGAGTCACCTCGGTTTTGATCGAAGGCGGCGGAGAGGTTCATGCCAGCGCCCTCCGGGATGGTATTGTGGACCGGGCCGTATTTTTTGTCGCCCCGATTATTATCGGCGGCAGGGAGGCGGCGGCCGCGGTTTCCGGGGAGGGGATCGGGTATCTTAAGAAGGCCTGGAAAATTAAAAATATGGAGATCCGTCTCGTCGGGGAAGATCTTATGGTGGAAGGAACTTTATAGCCATGTTCAGTGGAATCATTCAGAGTTTGGGCACTGTGGACAAAATCACGCACCGGGAGGAACGGGCAGAAATGGTAGTACGGACAGAGCCGGGGTTCACCGGTTTTGAATTGGGTGAGAGTGTTGCGGTCAACGGCGTGTGCCTGACCGTCCGCGACGCCGGTGAGAACTTTTTTTGCGTGGATTTGAGCACGGAGACCCTGAATCGGACCAGTTTCAAGGAAACGAAAACGGCCTGTACGGTCAATCTGGAACGCGCCCTGACGCCGTCGCAAAAAATCAGCGGGCACTTTGTTTCCGGCCATATCGACCAGGTGGGTACGGTGGTGGAGATCACCCCCAAACCCGGTGAGGTCCTTTTCCGGCTTGAACATTCTCCCGAAATCAGTCCCTTCATTATCGAAAAAGGCTCCATCGCGTTGGATGGGATCAGCCTGACCGTGTTCTCCTGCCGGGACAACCAGTTCTCCGTTTCCATCATTCCCTATACCCTGAGGCATACCAATTTGAACGCCCGGAAAATTGGGGACCGCGTCAACCTCGAATGTGATATGATTGGCAAATATGTCATCAAAGCCTGTGAAACCATTTTGAGTCAACCTTCACAAGAGAAGAAACTGTCGCTGGATTTGCTCCGGCAGAACGGATTTCTTTAGACCGATTAAGGGTATCCAAGATGAAAAAGCCGTTCAGCGCCCTCGATGAGGTGTTGGAAGAAGTTAGGCAGGGCCGGTTCATCATCATAGTGGACGATGAGGATCGGGAGAACGAGGGAGATCTGATGATCGCCGCCGATAAGGTGACCCCGGAGGCCATCAACTTCATGGCGAAGTTTGGACGGGGATTGATCTGCCTCGCCCTGACCGAGGAAAGAACACGCACCCTGGGTTTGCCAATGATGGTGCAGGACAACCAGTCCCACTTTGAAACGCCTTTCACGGTCTCCATTGACGCCCGGGAGGGGGTGACGACGGGCATCTCCGCCGCCGACCGCGCGCGAACCATTCAGGTGGCGATCGATCCCGAAACCCAGAAAAGCGATCTCGTCAAACCGGGCCATATTTTTCCCCTGCGGGCCAAGGATGGCGGGGTGCTGGTGCGGATGGGGCAAACCGAGGCGTCGGTCGACATGGCGCGGCTGGCCGGTCTGGAACCCGCCGGCGTCATTTGCGAAATCATGGATGAGGACGGCACCATGGCCCGGGTTCCCCGGTTGACCAAATTCGCCCACAAGCACGGGTTGAAAATGATCACCACCAAGGATCTCGCCGAATACCGGTTGCAGCGGGAAACGCTGGTGGAGGAGGCGGTCAGCACCATATTGCCCACGGCCTATGGAGAATTCAAGGCGGTTACCTTCAGAAACGTCTTGATCGACCAGGTGCACATCGCCTTGGTGAAGGGGGACATCCAGCCCGATGTGCCCACCCTCGTCCGGGTTCACTCCCAGTGTTTGACCGGCGACGTTTTTGGCTCATTCCGCTGTGATTGCGGGGATCAATTGAACAAGGCCATGGAAATGATCAGCAAGGAAGGCCTGGGAGCCCTGTTGTATTTGTACCAGGAAGGCCGGGGCATAGGCATTATCAACAAATTAAAGGCGTATGCCCTGCAAGACGAGGGAAAGGACACGGTTCAGGCCAATGAAGCTTTGGGATTCAAGCCCGATTTGCGGGAGTACGGCATCGGCGCCCAAATTCTTGCCAAACTCGGGCTTGGCCAAATCAGGCTCATGACTAACAACCCCAGGAAAATCGTCGGGCTGGAAGGTTACGGCCTCCACATCGTGGAGCGGGTTCCCATTGAAGTTCGCCCGCGAAAACACAACATCAAGTATTTGCAGACCAAGCAAAAGAAGATGGGCCATTTGATCAAGAATATTTCGTGTAACGTTGTCCAGGAAAAGTGAATGGTTAATCGGATTGAGGGTGACCTCGACGCCAAGGGATTCAAATTCGGAATCGTCGTCAGCCGGTTTAACGATTTCATCACCAGCCGGTTGTTGGAAGGGGCGGTCGATGCATTGGTCCGCCATGGTGCGGATTCCAGCGGCGTGGACGTGGTCCGTGTTCCCGGGGCGTTGGAAATTCCCATGGCCGCCAAAAGAATGTGCGGCGGGAATAAGTATGATGCGGTGATTTGTCTCGGGGCGGTGATTCGGGGGGCAACCCCCCATTTCAATTACGTGGCGGCCGAAACCAGTAAGGGAGTGGCGGCGGCCGGGCTGGAAGCCTCCATCCCCGTCCTGTTCGGAATTCTCACCACGGATACTCTGGAACAGGCCGTGGAACGGGCGGGTGCCAAGTCCGGAAACAAGGGATGGGAAACGGCGCTGGCCGCCATCGAGATGGTTAATTTGTACAAAGAAATTTGAGGTCCCGGAAACCCCATGGGAAATAGACGGTTTTCCCGAGAACTGGCGTTAAAGTTTCTTTATCAGTATGAATTTAATGCCGACCATGTTGAAGAACAGATGGAAGTTTTTCTGGAAAGGGTTTCTTCCAAGGATGCCGTGAAGGAATTCATGCGGGAACTGGTCTATAAAGTCCTCCTTCATCAAAAAGAAATCGACGAGCTCCTTAAGAAATACAGCGAACACTGGACCCTGGACCGCATGACGGTGATCGACCGCAACATTTTACGGCTGGGGGTGAGCGAACTGATGTACGCCCGGACCACCCCACCCAAAGTGGCTATCAACGAAGCCGTGGAGATTGCCAAGAAATATGGCAGCAGGGAATCACCCGATTTCATCAACGGGATTCTGGATAAAGTTTTCAAGGAAATAGCCAAGGACGTGGCCCCGTCCTCCCTCGGGTAATCCTTTTCCGGGGCGGCTCCCATGCGCTACATCATCTTTTCCGATATTCATAGCAATCTGGAATCCCTTCAGGTCTTCGAGCAGATTGTTCGGACCATCCGCCACGATAAGAAAATCTGCCTTGGGGACTTGGTCGGTTACGGCGCCGACCCGAACCCCTGTGTCGAATGGATTCGGGAGAATGCCGATTTCGTCATCGCGGGCAACCACGATTACGCCGTGGTGGGGAAGACCGATCTCACCTATTTCAATCCCTACGCCTACCAGGCCTGTCTGTGGACCCGTCAGGAACTGACCCGGGAAAATAAAGGCTTTCTAGCATCCCTTCCTCTCGAAAAGGAAGAAGACGGCGTGTATTGGGTTCATTCCTCTCCCCGGGAACCCCATCATTGGCACTACGTGATCACGCGGGAGGATGGAGAAAAAAATTTCGATTATTTCCCCACGCGATGCTGTTTTGTAGGGCATTCACACCGCCCCCTGATCCTGGAACAGGGACCGGAGGGAGAAATCGACGATTATATTTCACCCGCTTGGGATTTGAAAAATGGCTGCCGGTACCTGTTTAACGTGGGGAGTCTGGGGCAGCCGCGCGACGGCAACCCGGACCCCTCCTTCGTGATTTTTGATTCCGGGGCGGACACCATCGAGTTTAGGCGTTACCGGTACGACTTCACTTCCACTCAGCAAAAAATCCGCGACAGCGGTCTCCCCTATCCCCTCGCGGACCGCTTGAGTTACGGCCTGTAGCGGGCGCCTCATTCTTGACCCAAATTTTAAAAAGTGCTATAGTTTAAAACCACAATAAAATTAAGTGGTTATGCTTGGCAGGTTCATGGTCTTCCTTAAGTTTTTAAAGAACGTAACCCAAAGACATTTCACATTTTCAGATCATTCGACAAGTGCCCTGAATGTCCTTTCGCGCCCTTAAAAAATTTGCTTCGGTATTAATTTTTCTCCTTCCCTTGATTTGGATTGCCCCGCCTGCGGCACAGGCCGGGAAAAAACACACCCGAACCGCCGAGGCCCTCTACCAGCAAGCCAAAAAAAAGTACTACGCCCTCGATAAATCCGTTAAACACCCGGCTCCCAGAGACCAGTGGGCGAAGGTTATCAACCGGTTCATGGCGGTATACGAGACCTATCCTACAAGCCCCCAGGCCTACAAGGCCCTTTTTACCGTGGCACGGTTGTTTGACAAGCTATACCCGATTTCACACTTTTCCCAAGATCGGGAAAGGGCGCTGCATTTTTACTATAAAGTGACTTCCGAGTTCCGGGATGGGCGTTTGACCGATGATGCGTTGTTCTACCAGGGCGAAATTTTCCTCGGCCAGAAAAATTATGATTTCGCGATGTCGGCCTTTGAACACATCGTCCGGGTTTATCCCCAAGGCGATCAAGCAGCGAAGGCGAGAAAACGAATTCAAGCCTTGAATGCAATGATACGGAAGGAGCCTTTCCTCCGGCAAGCGAGTACGGTGGAGGCCGTCCCTCCCGCCATTATCCGCCACGTGAGTTATGTCCGCCGTTCCCAATCCGTTCGCGTGGTGGTCCATACTAGCGGTCCGGTCGAGATATCCCAAAACCGTTTGACTCATCCGGACCGGATCTATTTCAATTTTTTCAACGCCCGTCTGGGAGACACCCTGAAGAAGGACATTCATGTGGGCGACGATGTTCTTACCGGGATGCGGGTGAGCCGGTTCGCTAAAAATACGATCCGTCTGGTTTTGGATATCCGCCGGGGAGCGGGTTTAAAAATCACCACCTCGGATGGAAATGGAAAGTTTATCATTGACTTGTGGAAACCCGTCCCGAGAAAATTACGCTCCCTTCCTCCTAAAATTCCCAGCCCGGTTCAGGTGGTTCCCGTAGCCGCCCGCTCCAAACCCAAACCCGCAGTGAAAAAACATGTGCCCCTCATCGTGATCGATCCGGGCCACGGGGGGAAAGATTTTGGAGCTAAAAGCTCCCGCGGACTGTTTGAAAAAAACGTGAACCTGGCCATCGCCAAACGGGTGAGAAAGATTCTTGAAAGACGGTACAAATTCCGGGTCCTTATGACGCGTGAGGACGACACCTTTATCTCACTCAAACACAGAGGTGAAATCGCGAATGAGAGGGATGCCGATCTGTTCGTTTCCATCCACGCCAACGCAGCCAGACGCCGGTCCGCCTACGGGATCGAGACCTATTATCTGGGAATCGCCAACGGTGAGCAGGCGCAGGAAACCGCAGCCAGGGAAAACGGCGAACTGGTGCATTCGGTTAAAGATGATCAGGTCCAGCAAATCCTGGCGAATCTCATCAGTACCACCAAGATCAACGATTCCGCGTTGTTGGCGGGCCATGTTCAGGAACGGTTGTTCCGTTCCATGAAAAAGAAGTATCCCGGCGTGAAAGATCTGGGGGTCAAGGAAGGTCCGTTTTTTGTCCTGCATGATACTTCTATGCCCAGCATTCTAATCGAGGTCGGGTTCTTGACCAATAAGCGGGAAGAGCGGAGATTGAAGAGTCCGGAGTACCTGGACCGGTTGGCGTTGGCCATCGCTAAGGGCATCTTCGGATTCACGCGGGACAAAGGACCCACGATTTAGCGAGGTTCCCGAAATGCCGGTCCCCGTTGTCGCCATTATCGGCAGGGCCAATGTGGGCAAATCCACCCTGTTCAACAAACTGACCCGTAAAAGAACGGCGATCGTCAATGATACACCCGGCGTCACCCGCGACCGGATGTATGGGCGGACCGAGTGGTCCGGAAAACCCGTGATCGTGGTCGACACGGGGGGGATCGATTTCGAGGGAAAAACCGATTTAGAGCACCAGGTTCAGGAACAGGCCCGATTGGCCCAGGATGAGGCGGATGCCATCATTTTTGTCGTGGACCATCAGCGTGGCGTTACCCCACAGGACCGGGAGGTGATCGGGCAGGTGAGAAAATCGGGGAAACCCTTGTTCCTGGCCGTCAACAAGGTAGACCACCCCCGGCATGAGAATGGTGTTTACGAGTTTGCTCAATTGGGAGTGGAGCGGGTTTACCCGATCTCCGCCGAACACAGTTTGGGACTCGGCGGTTTGACCCAGGATATTGCCGGGGGATTTCCCGAAACGGAGCACCCGGAGAAAGCGCCCGACGCCATTCACGTGGCCATCGTCGGGAAACCCAATGCCGGTAAATCCTCCCTGGTCAATAGGATTTTGAAGTCCGAGCGGTGTGTTGTCTCCGAGGTGCCAGGAACCACCCGGGACGCCGTGGACTCGCATTTGGTATACCAGGGAAAAAATTTCGTGCTCATCGACACCGCCGGGATCCGTCGGAAAGGAAGGACCCGCAAGTTGCTGGACAAGTTCAGCGTGATCATGGCGCTCAAGGCCCTCGACCGCTGTGACATCGCCGTCCTGGTCCTGGACGGGACAACCGGCATCACCGAGCAAGACGCGACCATCGCCGGTTACGCTTTTGAAAGGGGCAAAGGGTGCGTCATCGTGGCCACCAAGTGGGACCTGGTAAAAGAACGGTCTCGAGGGGCGTTTGAAGAGCTTGCGAGAGAAAAACTGCGGTTTCTTGAGTTCGCCCCCATTCTGACGGTCTCCGGAAAAACCGGACAGGGACTCAATAAACTGCTCAGCCACATCGGCCGGGTGTACGAGGAATATTCCAGGCGTATTCCCACCCGGCGGTTGAATGATTGTTTTGAACGGGCGATCCGGAAGAATCCAATGAGCAGTTACCGGGGAAAATTTTTGAAGATGTTTTACACCACGCAGGTAAAAAATTGTCCCCCGACCTTCCGGTGTTTTGTAAATTATCCCCAGGGGATCCATTTTTCATATCGGCGTTATTTGACCAACAGCCTGCGCAAGGATTTCGGATTTTCCGGAACCCCGGTCCGCCTCCTGTTTTCCAGCCGCGATAAAGGTGATTGAACGCATGACGGGCACCAGGGAATTCAATATTGTAAAAGGTCACAATTACCGGATTCTTGAGGCCAGGGGGTTTGACAGCATTGTGTTTGGCTGCCCTCCCGGCATGGTCAAGGATTTCGCGAGAAACGACCGGCCGCTGCCCCGCCATTACGTGATTCCCATCCGCACCTTTATAAAGGGGAAAAATAATTTCGATTTTGAGTTCATCATTTACAGTTTTTTGTTTTTCAAAAAGCGGAAGTTGAAAATATCCGTTTACTGTTCCAGGGACCAGAAAACCCGTTTTAAAAATATCCTGAATGAAACCCTTTTCGGTCCCCGGTTCAGATACCTTCTACAGGCCCAGTTCAGGAAATTTTGCGTCCGCAAGAAGTTTTCTCCCCGGGATTTGGAGCGTTTCGATACCTTCCTATCCCGGATGGCGGCCGATAAGAAATTGTTCAACCGGTTCAGCCATCTCCTGAAAATCCATGCCGGCGACCCAGCCATCACTCGAACCATCCGGGAATATTTTGAAGAACTGATTCAAGGCGAAAGGTGGCTCAAACAAAAAAAGATCCCTCGCCTGGCAGGCGATCTAGCGCACCATTACATCATTTGCGCCCAATTGAAAAAGGAGATGGACCTGTTTTCCCTGGCGGACGAAAAAGGCCGGGATCGATTTCTCAATAATCTGATCGATTTTTATGAGCTGGACCTGGATAAATCGGTGACGGTACCGGGCAAAAAGGATAAGAGAAAAAAAATCAAAATCGTCCAGAGGCGCCCGTCGGCCTTTGAAATTATCAGCAAAAATAAAAAACTGGGTTCCATCGATATCAGCCATCTGGATCCTCCCGAGTTCCTGGACGATTTCCAACTGGTGGAAAAACCGTTCATGGGGGTGACCTTTTTGGGCGTCGGTTCCGGATTTACCCCGAAACGGAGAAACAGTTGCCTGATCGCTTGGTCGGAGGGAAAAGGCATCATGGTCGACGCTGTTTCCGACAGCTCCCGGGTCGCCCTGAACCATGGAATCACCGAAAATGACATCCTTTACATTTTTTTGACCCATGTCCATTCCGATCACGATGCGGGACTGGCGGAACTGATCCTCTCAGGTCAGAGAATCAAAGTCATCTCCAGCCGGATTATTTTTGAAAGTTTTTTGAGGAAGCTGGAGGCCCTTACCTGTCTGCCCATCCGGATTGTTGAAGAATTTATCGATTTTCTGGAAGTGGAACCTCATAAAAAAATCCGGCTTCCCGGTTTCGACCATACCTACTTCGAGTTCGATTATTCCCTGCACTCTATTCCAACGGGCCGGTTCCGGCTGATCTATAAGGATCCCACCGGCAAACAAACGGTGATCAGCCATTCCGGGGATACCAAGTACGACGTGGAAAACATCCATCAATGGTATCGAGAGGGAATTTTTTCCAGGAAGCGGCGGGATGAGGTTCTCGGCTTCATTTGGGACGCGGACCTCATCCTTCACGACGTAGGCGGCGGATTCCTCCACACCCGGCTGGAATCCCTGGAATCTCTGGACGAATCGGTGAAAGAAAAACTAGTGCTTGTCCATCAGCATCAAGATCCCAAACCGCACCCAGAATTTCATTTCGGCGCGGAGGGGCAGACCAGGGTTTTGATCCGCCCACCCCGGGTGGCCCCTTCGGGCGATGTCGATACCATAAAAAAGGTGGCCTTGTTCAAGGCGCTGAAAAAACAGGATCTGCTGGCCATGCTCCACAATTCGGAGGTGGTGCTTTTCCAGGCCGACGAGATTGTGTTTTCCCAGAATGATCTTGGCGATGACTTTTATGTCATATTGGAAGGCTTCGCGGAAATTATCATCGACGGCAGGGCGTTTGCCATCTATGAAAAAGGCAAGCTTTTCGGGGAACTGGCGGTGAGCACGGGCGACCCCCGGCGGCGGGCTACCATTAAAGCTAAATCGCCCTTGACCCTGCTGCGGATTCCCAGCGGGTTGTACCATAAATTCAATCTTCCCAAGGTCCACGATAATTTTTACAATATGCGTAATTATTTTTCAGAGGCCGTGCACCCCAGCCTGATCGCCTCCCTGGCGTTTGGTAAAATCATACACTGGAGCCAAAAGGATTGTATTCTTTCCAGGAATTCCGATCCCCGGGAAGTGCACATCATTCTTTCCGGACAGGTGGCGATTACCCATCGCGATTCGAACGATTCGGTTTTCCTTTCCCGGGGAGATGTCATCGGCAAAACCGGGGAAATGAAAACATTGCGGGGCCACGTTTCGGCTTGGGCGCATACGGAGGATGTGTATACTATCCGCATGAACCAGAACGAAATGGAGCGCGTGTTTAAAATGTTTCCATCTTTTCATGGTACGATGTATCAAAAAATCAAGAAACTGGAGGCGCGTTTGGTTTGATTCGGCCAAGCTGAAAAACCTGGACCGTGAATCCGGATCCTTTTTGGAATCGGCGTTCCTCGGTTCCGGCGGGGACAGAATAGCCTTATAACCCAGGCAGTATTGTGTGACATCCCTTTTCCCAGAGGTTGAAGATGAAACAGTTCAAACTGCAGGAAATCAGAAATGTTGGGCTCATTGGTCATGGGGGTTCCGGAAAGACTTCGGTTGCGGAAGCGATTCTTTACGCATCGGGAGTATCGGACCGATTGGGAAAGGCTGGCGACAGTACGTCGATCATGGATTATGATCAGGATGAAATCAAGCGGGGCCACACGATCACCGCCTCACTCGCGTTTTGTGAGTGGAACAAACACAAGATCAATGTACTCGATACGCCCGGGGACAACAACTTCATCGCCGATACCCCCGCCTGCATCAAGGTCATCGATGGCACGGTCCTGGTTATCGGGGCCGATGACGGCGTGCAGTTCTACACCGAAAAAGGCTGGCATTGGTCGGATCAACAAGGGCTTCTTAGAATCGTTTTCCTCAATAAAATGGATCATGACCGGGCCAGCCCCGGACCCGTTTTGGAATCCATTAAGAAAAAATTCAAAACCAATCCGGTGTTTCTGCAGGTGCCCATCGGGGAGGGGGAGCATTTTTCCGGAATGGTGGACTTGGTCGAGAACAAATGCTACACCTATGAAAAAGGCGGCAAGGGAATGGGAAAAGCGGGGGATATCCCCGCGGAGATTCAGGATACCGTGGAGACCCGCCGGGCCGAACTCATCGAGGCCGTGGCCGAGGTGGATGACGATTTGATCGAGATTTATCTGGACAAGGGGGAACTTTCCGAGGAAGAGTTCCATAACGGTTTGAAAAGTGGAATCAAGGAGGGGAAACTGGTGCCGGTATTGTGTGGCTCCGGTCTTCTCAATATGGGGATCGATCTTTTATTGAATGCCATCGTCGATTTCTTTCCCTCTCCCGATGTCCGTCCACCCGTAAAAGGAAAATCCCCCAAGGACCATTCCGAGATTACGCTGGGTCCCGATTCCAAGGAACCCTCCGCCCTGGTGTTCAAAACCATCGCCGATCCCTATGCGGGCAAATTGACCCTGTTCAGGGTGTATTCCGGTTGCATCAAAGCCGATTCCAGTGTTTATAATGCTACCAAGGAGTCCAACGAGAGGGTGGGACAGTTGTTCATGCTCCAGGGGAAAAAACAGGTTCCCGTCCCGGAGGTCCCCGCGGGGGAAATTGGAGCCGTCGCGAAATTGAAAGTCACGTCCACCGGCGATACCCTGTGCGATTCCGCGAACCCGGTGGTTTTTGATCCGATCACCTTCCCCCTGCCTGTCTTTGCCCAGGCCGTCCTTCCCAAAACCCGGGCGGATGAAGAAAAAATAAGCACCGCGTTAAATCGCCTGTCCGAAGAGGATCCCACCCTGAAAATCGAGCGTAACGCCCAAACCCATGAATTGTTGATTTCGGGAATGGGACAGCTTCACCTGGATGTGGTCATCGATCGCCTGAAAAAAAGATTCGGGGTGGAGGTGGAGGTGAAACCTCCCAAGGTTCCCTACCAGGAGACCCTCCGGGGAAGAACGAAGGTTCAAGGTAAATATAAAAAGCAGACCGGGGGTCGGGGGCAGTATGGAGATACCTGGCTGGAAATTTGCCCCCTCGAACGGGGGGCGGGGTTTGTCTTCGAGGATAAAATCGTCGGCGGCGCCATTCCCAAAACCTATATTCCCGCCGTCGAAAAGGGGATTCAGGAAGCCATGGCTCAGGGGGTCATCGCCCATTACCCCATGGTCGATGTGAAAGTCACGCTCTACGATGGGTCGTACCACGATGTGGATTCCTCGGAAATGGCTTTCAAAATAGCCGGGTCCCTGGGATTCAAAAAGGGTGTCCTGGATTGCAAACCCACCCTCCTCGAACCAATCATGAATATGCAGGTCATTATTCCCAGTGAATATGTGGGCGACGTCATGGGAGATCTGAATTCCAAGCGCGGAAAAATACAGGGCATCGACGCGGATGATGACAACCAGACCATCCAGGTCCGAGTTCCCATGGCGGAAGTTTTGAATTACGCCGCCGACCTCCGGTCCCTGACCAGCGGGCGCGGAATGTTTTTGATGGAGTTTGACCATTATGAAGAAGTGCCGGAACATCTTTCAAAAAAGCTGATCGACGAGGCGAATAAAAATTACGCCAAAGATAAGGAATAACATTTTCGGATTTCCCTTCGTTTCGAATCATTTCACCCTGTAATCGCCGAGGGATCACGATTATGAATATCCCAAAACCTAACGGAACGCTGATCAAATCGGATTTGGTCGATCGTGTTTATGAAAAGGTGGGGTTCACCCGCCAGGAGGCGATGGAAGCCGTGGAAATCCTGTTCCGGGAGATCAAGTTCGTCCTTGCCAGGGGCGAGAGTGTGCGCATTCCCAGGTTCGCCCAATTTTACACGAAAGTAAAAAAGGCCAGGAATGCCAGGAATCCCAAAACGGGAATTCCCATACAAATCCGATCGAGAACCGTGTTGGCATTTAAACCGAGCAAACAGCTTTTATTGTCCATCGATCGTAATCCCCATGTCCCCAACCATTCCGGATAAACTTTTTTTTAAGATCGGCGAGGTCGCAGAGATCTCCGGGGTTGAACAACATGTCCTCCGCTATTGGGAGGATGAATTCGATACCCTCAAACCCGATAAGAACCGCGCGGGACAAAGGCTGTACAAGAGAAAAGACGTTGAGCTGGTCCTGGAGATCAAGCGGCTGCTTTACCGGGAAAAATTTACCATTGCCGGGGCTAAAAAAAAATTGAAAGAAAGCAAAAAGAAGAGCCAGCAAATGGACATCGCTTTCGACCGGGACACCTTCGTCGGTTGGAAAAAGAAGGTTCAAAAGGAACTCCGATCGATTTTGAATATTATCGACCATGGAAAACCATGACCGTTCCCGGGGTGTGAGTGGCCATGCGGTTCCCCAATACCCCTGGGGAAAGAGGGAACCCGGTCTTTCCCGCGAAGTGTTCTTTCATTAAAACCCATCCTGTTTCATTCATCGAATTTCCCAGGCACGGCTTTCGTTCCCTGTCCGGAAACGGTGTCACCATCGTAACCCGGTGTTTTTTTGTTGAGGAGATACCATGGACCCCAAAAAGATCGTGATTGTCGGTGGCGTTGCCGGCGGGGCTACAGCGGCCACGGCCACGCGCAGGTTGAGCGAAGATGCTGAAATCATCGTGTACGAACGGGGACCGCATGTATCTTTCGCCAATTGCGGGCTCCCCTATTATGTGGGCGGGGAAATTGAAAACAAAGATGCGCTGCTGGTTCAGACCCCGCAAAGCCCTCCAGGCCCGTTACAAACTGGATGTCCGTGTCCGGTCCACAGTGGTTTCCATAGATCGGCCGGGATGGCCATTTTACGGTGCGCAATGTGCCCGATGTCGAAGCGATTCTTTCCTGGGTCGAAAAGAAAAGAGCCCGGCGAGCCGTCGTGGTCGGTGGGGGGTATATCGGACTTGAAATGGCGGAACAACTTCACCAGCGCGGACTGGAAATCGCCGTCACGGAGGCCTTGCCGCAGGTGATGGCTCCCCTCGATGAAGAAATGGCGGCCTGGCTTTCCCACGAAATGCGGGAGCGGGGAATCGGTTTGTATCTAGGAAGCCCGGTGGCTGGTTTCGAGGCTCCGGCAGCGGATGAAATTGCCGCTGCCTCCATCGTCGTTTTGAAGAATGGGACCCGGCTGCCGGCGGATCTGGTCATCCTGGGCCTGGGTGTTCGGCCGGAGGTGAACCTCGCTCGGCAAGCCGGACTGGAAATCGGAAAACGGGGTGGCATTCAGGTCAACGGCAGGATGCAGACTAGCGATCCGGATATCTGGGCCATCGGCGACGCAGTGGAGGTGCGGGACTGTGTGACGGGGGAATGGGGGCTCGTTCCTCTTGCGGGGCCTGCCAACCGCCAAGGCAGGCTGGTGGCGGAAAATATCTTTGGGGAGGAAATAACCTACACGGGAACCTGGGGAACCGCGATCTTGCGATTGTTCGATCTAGCCGCGGGATGCACCGGAGCCAATGAAAAAACTTTGCGCCGCATGCAGCGATCTTTTCAAGCCGTTCATTTGCATCCCTATTCGCATACGGATTATTACCCCGGCGCAAAGCGGATGGCGCTCAAAATACTTTTCGATCCGGAGTCCGGAAAACTGCTCGGCGCGCAGGCCGTGAGCACGGAAGGGGTGGACAAACGGATCGATGTCTTCGCGACAGCCCTCAAGGCGGGGATGACGGTGCATGATCTGGTGGACCTGGAATTGTCCTACGCGCCTCCTTTCGGGTCGGCCAAGGACCCGGTCAACCTCGCGGGCATGATCGCCCAGCATGTATTGGCCCGTGAGATCGTGTCCCTGCAATGGTATGAGGTCCGGGATCTGGACCCGGAAAAGTCGGTGCTCCTGGATGTTCGGAACCCGGAGGAACGAGAGAACGGATTCATTCCCGGTTCCCGTCATATTCCCCTTCACCAGCTTCGGGAGAGACTGGGAGAACTCCCCAGAGACCGGGAAATCGTCTGCTACTGCGAGACCGGACAGCGTTCCTATTTTGCCTGCCGCATTCTGGGCCAACACAAGTTCCGGGTTCGTAATTTGATGGGGGCCTACCGGACCTGGAAAATTGCTCAATCCTCCCAAGGGGAGGATTCGGCACAGATGCAGAGGGGCGGGTGAAATGAATAAAAATGTCGAGGTGCGCTGTTCCTGGACCGGGCAGGACCCCTTGATGGTGGAATATCATGATAAAGAATGGGGCGTGCCCGTTCATGACGACCGGACCCTGTTTGAGTTTTTGATCCTGGAAGGGGCGCAAGCCGGGTTGAGTTGGAGCACCGTCCTCAAAAAGCGGCAGAATTTCCGCCGGGCGTTCGATCATTTTGATCCACCAAAAATATCCCGATATGGCGAGAAGGATAAAAAACGGTTGCTTGCCGACGCGGGCATCATCCGCAACCGGTTGAAGATCGACGCGGCGATTTCCAACGCGCGAAGTTATCTTAAAGTTCAGGATGAATGCGATTCATTCCATCGATATATCTGGCAATTTGTTGGCGGAAAACCCATAAAAAATAAATTCAAGAGCCTGTCCGCGGTTCCCGCGATTTCCCCCGAATCGGAAGCCATGAGCAAGGACCTCAAGAAAAGAGGATTTCGTTTCGTGGGGCCGGCCATCTGCTATGCGTTCATGCAGGCCGTCGGCATGGTCAACGACCACACAGTTGATTGTTTCAGGCACGGAGAAGTTTAAATTCAGTTTGTTGGAAAATCTTTTTTTACCGGCGGTCGGGGATGAAGAAAAGAACGGCGGGGTTTTAAAAAAGAAAAACCTCCCCGCTGTGAAGCCGCGGGAAGGTTTTTGATGGTTTGCGGAGGGTTCAGGAAAAAGCCTTTTTCGCTACATTCAACAGACTGTCCAGGGGGCGGCAACCGAGCAGTTCCGCGTCTTCACGAGCGAGTTGTTCTCCGTTCGCGTCCACGGCGATGGTGGAGCGATTGAGGTAGCGGCTCCTCACCCCTTCCAGGTTTAATTTGTTGGCTTTGGCGAAACCCAGGTCGGCGTCCTGGAGCAGGTTGGGAAGCCCGCGCCCCGCATTGGTCAGAATATCCGTTCCCACGACCACGAGCACTTCATCGGCGCCCGCTTCCCTAAACTTGCCCATATTCTCCTTGATCAAATCCAGTTCCTTGTTGCAGAACCCACCGGCCCCAGGCAAGGTCACAATGAGTCTTTTCCCTTGAAAATCACTTATCGAGACATTTTTTTCAAGTGGGGTTGAAGCCGCGTTTTCCACAGTCCAGTCGGGGTTCAGTTTGATCAATTTTTCATCGATACCGGGCAGCTTCGCCATAAGAAGGACCTCCATTTTTGGTAATTTTAGAGTAGCTATTTAGATGAGGAAACCCGTGTAAGGATGCAAAATTCTTCAAAAAACCATTCCGGAATCCGCCCGAAACCGGCCGCATTTTTTCCAGGGCAGGGTTTCATTCGCATTTGAACCCGGCATCTGATAGGCTTTGAAATTGCCATGCTATTTAGAAGGAGATATCCAGTCATGAAATTTTACGGCAAATATATTGTGCCGGGGTTTATGCTTCTGGCTCTTTACGGATTTCAGTTGCCGTCCGCGAACGAATCCTCGGATAAGCCCAAGAGGCCGTTTTATGAATATCCGGGAAATTACGGGGATGAAGTCCTGCAACTCGAGAAAAAATTCAAGAGCGAGTTCGGCTATGATTTGGTCGAATTTGGAGAAGCCTGGAGGCCCGATCAAATCAAACGGCTCCATGCCGCCTTCGCCGAACTCCCCCCGGCGTTTTTTCATTTGAAGCCGCTCAAGGCGTTATACCGTCTCAGCCGATTCGTGGCCGGATCCGGCATGCCTTCCCCCGAGGAGGTTCCCGCGGCCACCTTGCCGAAATTTATGACGCTATACGATTTCAAGGAGCGGGCCTACAAGGTTTATGTGGGCAAGGGAGACCTTCGGGTCGAATTTTACAATCCCTTGTTCTATGAAAAAATGGAAAACTTGAAAAACATCATTCAGCATGAGATGGGCCACGGGTTTGATATGGCCAAGGGATTGTTGAGTTTTTCACCGGAATGGATATCGATTTCCAAATTTCACATCATTCATTTGCCGGCGATGGATGGTAAACCCGACAGTGATTTTCTTTTTACCCTTCTGAATGACCCTGGCGTGGACAATTATGCGCCAATCGCTCTCCGGCATCTGCCGACCTATTCCCGGCAAAACATTCAGGAGGATTTTGCCAATTCGGTCACCGCTTACATGCATTACCCTTATTTCCGTTACACCCATCCCGCCCGCTACCGGTTCATGAAGGAACGGGTCTTCGCGGGAAAGGAGTACTTTCCCGCAATCGGGGAGGCGGAGGGTTTCCGGGGAAAAGTCCTTGCCGATTTCAGGGAGGCCCTGGAAAAAAAAGAATGGGACCGGGTCCGGGGGATTATCCTGGAAGTCAGCCGCGGCTATTATCCCGAAGTGGACGAGGAGATGGTTCTTGGGCTTCGGGAGGTTTTGGGAGGGGACCCCTCGCCGGAAAAGGATTTGAAACTGGGTTTGGCCAGTTGTTTTCTTCTGGACCCGGGAGCGTTGGAATTGAGGCGGGATCTGGGCCGCCAGAAACGGGTGGAGATAAAAAAGTTTTTAAAGAACGAGCGCTGTTTCCGGGTGGGCAGGAGTAACTTTCAAAAAAACCTTGTGAAATGGGCTCCGCAAAATGTTTTCTTTTTCCGCGAAAAAGGACGCGATACCCTGCAATTCCTGGATCCTGTTCTGGGAGTGGCTCACGCCCGTGGATACAAGACCCAATATTCGTGGAAAATCTTCCTGCAGGGCGGCGAAACACGGCCCCTGGCGCGGGGGAACCTTACCTTGACAGATGGAGGACCGGGTTCGGTAAAAGTGGATCTCAAAAAAAGCGCGGAAAAGGATTTCGTGCTGCCCCCGGGAAGGCCCCTGGTTCTGGAACTTGGAGCCAAGCGCATTCACTCCCGCCGGTTTAACATCTTTGATTCCGCCCCGGCACGGATCCACTTCGTAGTGCAGCCCTGGTTCAAGTACCAAGGACCCGATGAGCCCAGGATTCGGGTGATCTATCCCCTGGGCTCCTCCTATCAGCATCAGAATTAGGGTTCAGTCGATCTTCCGAACCATCCGGTAGGCCATGTTGAGGTGAGCGTATTTGGAAGGCCATACTTTTTGTCCGTCCTCATACTGAATGACGAGGGCGGAGGAATCCTTTTCGGCGGTGGTCCAGGTGGTTCCAGCGCTTCCCGGTTCGAAAACCGGATCCAGGTAAATTTCATCGCCGTATTTGTCGGAATTGGTCTTGTCGAGTTCAAACAGACTCCAGGCCTCTTCTTCGGTGGGGTAGCGCCAGTTCTCGTACCCCGCGATCCGTTCCAGATTGGAGATTTCCACATAGTCCTGCCCCTTGAACCAGTTGAGCCATTTTTGGGTGTCCTGGAAAGAGTCGGTTTTCCTCCACATCACATTCATTTTAAAATCCGTGACGGTTCCGTCACCATTATCCTTGAATCGTTTTCCGTTCGACATGATCGAGTCCTATTCCTCCCTGTAATGGTCGAATGCCAAAAGCTTAATTTCCGTCATCTCCTCCAGGCTGTACCTGATGCCTTCCCGGCCGAAACCGGAGTCCTTCACTCCGCCGTAAGGCATATTATCCACCCTGAAAGTAGGAACGTCGTTGATGATGACCCCCCCGACCTCCAATCGATTGAAAGCCTGCAGAGATTTATCCATCCGGGGGGTGAAAACGCCTGCCTGCAGCCCGTAGTCGGAGTTGTTGACGAGATCGAGGGCTTTCCTGAAATCGGAATACGGTTCGACGACGAGGATGGGACCGAACGCCTCATTACAGGCGAGATCGGCGTTGGCGGGCACTCCGGTCAGAACCGTGGGTTCAAAAAAAGCGCCATCCCGTTTTCCCCCCGTTAAAACCCGGCCGCCGCCTTCCACCGCCTGGCAAGTCCACGTTTCGATCCGTTTGGCGTTATCCACATCGATCATGGGGCCGAAGTTGACGGTTTCGTCGAGAGGGTCGCCGGGTTGCAGCGTGTTCACTTCCTTGAGTAGCCGATCCATGAAGGGAGAAAAACGGGATTCGTGAACGTAACAGCGCTGGACGGATATGCAAACCTGGCCGGAATAGGCGAAGGCGCCGGAGCAGATCTTTTTGGCGGCGAGGTCGAGATCAGCGTCGGGTTCGACGATCACCGCGGCATTCCCGCCCAGTTCCAGGGTCACCTTCTTTTTTCCGGCCCGGCGCTTCATGTCCCAGCCCACGGCGACGCTGCCGGTGAAGCTGATCATTTTTATCCGCGGGTCCTCGACCAGGGGGGAAGCGACTTTTCCGCTGCAGGGAAGAACGCTGAAACTGCCTTCGACCGCTTCGGTTTCGAGGACCACTTCCGCGAGAAGCAGGGCGGTCAGGGGCGTGGCCGAGGCGGGCTTGATGATGATAGGATTCCCACAGGCCAGGGCCGGCGCGACTTTATGGGCGATCAGGTTCAGTGGAAAATTGAAGGGTGAGATGCCCGCCACCGGTCCGATGGGAAACCGCCAGGTGATCCCCGTTTTTCCCCGTGCGGATTCGGAAATATCCAGGGTCAAAACCTCGCCGTTGATGCGTAAAGCCTCTTCCGAGGCTATGGTGAATGTGGAAATGGACCGTTGAACCTCCCCCTGGGCCAATACTAGGGGCTTTCCCGATTCACGGGCAAGGGTTCGGGCGAATTCCTCGGACCGGGAGCGGATCCCCTCGGCGACCTGGGAACAGATTCGGCCGCGGAGATAGGCGGGCTGTTTTCGCGTGGTTTGAAATGCTTTTTCCGCCAGAACGATGGCCTTTTCGATCGCATCGCCATCCGCCAGGCAGACTTCCCCGAACACCTCCTGGGTATAAGGGTTCACCACCGGGAGGGTCCGGCTGCCTTGATGCCACGTGCCGCCAATCAGAAACTCGTATTTTTTCGTCATTGTCCGGTTCCCATCCCTGGTTTGGAATTACCACCCCTGTCCCTTGACCCCGTAGGAGCGGCTGCCGGGTTTCCCTTTTTTCAGGTAATCTTCCAGGCTTTCCGTTCCCGGGCCGGGTTTGGATCCGGTGGATTCCGCGAGTTGATTTTCCAAGGCCCGCGCCACGAATTCCTTCAGGGCTTTTTCATTACCCTTGAAATGATCGTGCAGGCGTTGGTAGAGTTTTTGGTCCAGTTCTATCGTGAATTTCTTTTTCATGAAACGGTGATGGAAATCCAAGTCCGGTGGCCGGGGATCGTATCCTGGGAATAAATTATTCTAAACCAAATCAGGGCAGATGCAAAGACTGAGAAGGTTTCGAGGTGGATTTTCGAAACGGCGAAGCGGCATCTTCCTCCAGGGCAGGGGATTTTGAAGGCGCCTCCACCCAGCTCGCGGGTGAATGAGGGAGTTCGATCACAAAAAGGGTGCCCTTGGGGAGGTTCTCCAGAACTTGGATGGTTCCGTTATGGTCGACGATGATGCGGTTAACAATGGCCAGCCCCAACCCGGTGCCCCGCTTTTTTGTGGTGAAATGGGGAAGAAACAATTTTTTTAGATCCTGTCCGGCGATCCCGACTCCATTGTCGGCAAATTCGATCCGCACGCGTTTTTCCTTGGAGTTCAACTGCGTCGTGATTTGGATCTGCCCCCCATCGTCCACCGCGTCGATCGCGTTTTCGAAGAGGTTGATAAACACCCGCCGGATTTGTTCGGAATCCACGTTCATCAGGTAAATGTTCGGATCGTAATTTTTCCTGAGCGTGATTTTTTTCTCGTGGTTGGAATACAGGATCGAGACGTCGTCGATGATTTTGTGCAACGGGGTGGGTTTGGGGTTGGGCGTGGGCATGCGGGAAAAACGCAGGAACTCGTTGAGCAGGTCCTTCATCCCCGCGACCTCCTGGGAGATGATCTCGATGCTTTCCTCGAAAATACGGGCGAAATCCTTTTTGTTTTCGTAAAACTTCTTTCGCAGCCGCTGGGTATTGAGTTGAATTGGGGTGAGTGGATTCTTGATTTCATGGGCAATCCCCTGGGCCACTTCCTTCCAGGCGGCGATTTTCTGGGTTTTGATCATCTGGGTCAGGTCTTCAAAAACGATTACCAGGCCGAGATACTTGTCACGGGTGTCCTTTAAAACCTGGATGTTCACCAAAAGGGTCAGGTTGCTTTCTCCCACCCGAATGTCCATTTGCTCCTCCAGGGACCCTTTCCGTTTTTCGCTCATCCGGAGGATCATCTTGCGGATGGGGTTGTGAAAGGAAGGATCGAAAGCGTCCTTGTAACTGGAACTGAAGACCTGTGCCGCGTTGATGCCGAGTATTTTTTCTGCGGCTTTGTTGAAGGTGGTGACACGCCCCTTTTTATCGACGGAAACCACCCCCGCGCCAATATGGACAAGGATCGTCTCGATGTAATTCCGTCTGCGTTCGAGCTCGATATTGGTGGTCTTCAGGTCTTCGTGAGCGTGTTGAATGCGCCGTTGGCTTTCCTTCAATTCGGCGGTCATCTTGTTGAAGGATTGCACGAGGATGCCGATTTCGTCGCTCGCCCCCACTCTGATTTTAAAATCCAGGTCCCCTTCCGCGATTCTGCGGGTTCCTTCCGCGAGTTCCTGGATCGGAACGGTGATTCCCTTGGCCATGTAAATGCCCAGCCAGATGGCGGAAAACAGAATCAGCAGGGTGATCATGAGAAAGGTGATGTAATAACTGGCCGTCACCGGAAATTTTAAAAAACTTTGCTGTTTATAATCCTCGTAGGAGCTTTGGATGGCTTCGATTCTTCCCAGCGAATCCTGGGGAATGAGGCTTAAATTCACAATATAGCCCCAGACGATCATCTTGTCTTCCAAGGGTTCCGTGAGCGGTTCCACCGCCACCAGAAATATGTTCCGGTTGGATGCCCGAATTTCCGAAACCCCTTCGCCCTCGACCGTTTTCTGGAGCAAATCCTGGTAATCCAGGTGGATCCCCTTGAGTTCCAGGGTTTTGTTGTATGCGGAGGTCACCTTCTTCCGTTGATTGTCGTAAATGATCAATCCGCCCAATCCATATTCATCGACCTTTTGCCGGACCAGTGCCTGAAGTTGTTTCCGGTTCTTTTGCAGGAACAAATTGTCTTTGGTAATGAACCCTTCGATTTTTTTCGTTTGTAAAAGCGCGGCCTGCTCCAGATGGGAATAGTAATCCCGCGCCACATCCATCGACCGTTGCAGGGTTTGCTCCACCTGGAGGTTGAACCAGCTCCCGATACTATAGGTGAACAATTTGCTCGCGGTCGTAAAAAGTAGGATCGAAGGGACCATGACGAGGATCAGGAAAGCCATGATGAGCTTGGTCTGAAACTTGGACCCGATGATCCGGCTCTTGCGCTCGTTGTAAAGTTTGACCAGATTCCTGGTGATGAGGACGATTAGGATAAAAAGCAGGATCAGGATGATGTTGAACAGCGCGAGGACCGCGATATTGTTCGCGATGGGAGCGGAGGTTTTCTGTTGCAGGAAATAGTTTTCGATGGTGGTCAGGCTGACCAGCGAAACGAAAATGGCAGCAATGGTCCACCGGGCGCGCCGCCTTTTTCTTCGGTTCTGTTCTTCGGAGGGCAGGGGGGTCCGCGGTCTACTGATTGAAGGATCGGATGACATGATTCAACCCCTTCGGGTTCTTACCCTTTTTTGACGGGGAGGGGGTATGAGACGCTTCCTTCAAGACCAGGGCCGGATCGATGCTGATGGCGGAGGTTTGTGCCCAGGTGGTTTCAAAATCATTAAAGGGAACGAAGAAAAAAAGATAATTGAAAGGAAACCAGAACCTGTCCATTTCAAGGTCCGCCTTGACCCGGACGTAGTATTTTTCATTCGGGTCCAACCGGTATATGGGCGTGATCGGAATATTTTGCAGTGTGAACATCAATTTTTGCAGGCGGTCTTTTTTCCGGGTAATGATTTTCCTTTTTACATTTTTCCCAACCTCGGAAAACTTGTAGATTTTTTTCAGGGAATCGTACTGAACGGTGTGACTCACGGTGTTGGACCGGATCAGGGAATCGGCCCAAAGGGAAACCTGTTGGCGCAATTCAATGTGGAAGGTGAAGGTCATGGGAACGCCGCTGTCGATGGCTTCCTGAATTTTTCCGGAAAAACCATCGGTGAGAATGGCATTCATCGTCACATAGTTTCCCTGGGTGGCTACCCCCACGTTGACCATTTCGGGAGACGCCGCCACCGCGGGCTGAACCCACGCCGACCAAGACAACAAAACTCCCGTCAGGATGCCCGTTAACCTCTTACCCCAAGGAATTTTCAGTACAGCCAAAAGGTCCAATCAGCCTCTCCTCCGGTTA
The DNA here is from genome assembly GCA_046754465.1 of Nitrospinaceae bacterium. Lineage (GTDB taxonomy): Bacteria > Nitrospinota > Nitrospinia > Nitrospinales > VA-1 > JBHHVU01. Next base: position 78,142 of record JBHHVU010000002.1, read on the forward strand.
GAAACCAGGTTGATTACCTTACCTGAGTTTTTTAAAAAAATTCAGATTATCTTCTTTGGTTTTGCCTTGTCCAGAAACCGGACGGTTCTTTTCCTTCTTCTTTCCTGCTCCCTGCTCCGGGCAGGGAGACCCTCTTTCCTTCAAACCATACATCATTTCTCCGGTGATGTAAAGTCAATAAATATTGGGGGTTAGAAGAATAGTCCCCATCCCGGACGCCTCATTCGCGAGAAAGCAAAATTCTCCGTGTTCGAATCCCAAGAGGGTTGAAAAAATAGACCGGAATGGATTTTTCGGATTACCAAAAAGTTTTCGGAACAGCAATATGCCTGGAGCCCTGGAAAATCCATTCTTGGGAAAATGTTATCCGGAAAATTTCATGTTTACGGTTTCTCACGATTTTTCAGAGCTCTGAGTTCGTAAAGCAAATCCAGGGCCTGCCGGGGCGTCAGGTCGTCAGGGTTGACGGAATCCAGTTTTTGGAAGAGGGGATGGCTTTCTTCGTGGAAGATCGTCATCTGCCGGGGGCCTTTGTCCTCGCGGGGTTCCTCGGACCGGGAAATTTTCGGGACCCCCACCTCATCGAATTCGCTTTTTTCCAGGTTGCCCAGGACTTCCCGGGCGCGGTTCAGAACTTTTTCCGGCAACCCGGCCAGCCGGGCCACCTGGATGCCATAGCTTTTATCCGCGCCGCCGGGGGCGATTTTCCGCAAAAAGATGATTTCATCGTTCCATTCCTTCACCTGAACATTGTAGTTTTTGACTCTCGGGAGGACCAGGGCCAAATCGGTCAGCTCGTGGTAATGAGTGGCGAAGAGGGTTTTGGGTCCTCCTTTTTCCCAATGGTTTCCGTGCAGGTATTCCACGATGGACCAGGCGATGCTGATTCCGTCGAAGGTACTGGTTCCCCTGCCAATTTCGTCCAGGATGATCAGGCTGCGGGAGGTCGCGTTGTTGAGGATATTGGCGGTTTCATACATTTCCACCATGAACGTCGACTGCCCCTTCAGAAGGTGATCCTGGGCGCCCACGCGTGAAAATATCCGGTCGACCAGCCCGATCTCCGCCTCACCCGCGGGAACAAAACTGCCGATCTGGGCCATCAGGGTGATGAGGGCCACCTGCCGGAGATAGGTGGACTTGCCCGCCATGTTGGGTCCGGTGAGGATCGTGATCTGCTGATCCTCCGTGTCCAGCAGGGTGTCGTTGGGGATGAACGGGTTCGATGGATCGATCCTTTCAATGAGCGGGTGGCGGCCGTCTTCAATGCGGAGGAGGGTGTCGCCGGTGATCGTGGGCCGGCAGTAATTGTACCGGTGGGCGGTTTCGGCCAGGGCCGTCAGGGCATCAATCTCGCTGATGATCCGGGCCATGTGCTGGATGCGCCGCCCCTCGGCGGCCACCTGTTCACGGACCTCCTGGAAAAGCTTCCATTCCAGTTCCGTTATTTTCTCCTGGGCGCCGGTGATTTGGGTTTCATATTCCTTCAGTTCGGGGGAGATGAACCGCTCGGCGTTGACCAGGGACTGTTTGCGGATGTATTCCCTCGGAACCCGGTCCAGGTGCTTTTTAGTGATTTCAAGGTAGTATCCGTAGATTTTGTTGAAGCCGACTTTCAGGACGGGGATGCGGGTGCGTTCCTTTTCACGGGTTTCCAGGGCGGCGATCCAGTTTTTTCCGTCGCGGCTGATCGATTTCAACCGGTCCAGTTCCTCATCGCGGCCCGGCTTGATCAGGTTGCCGTCCTTGAGGTTCAGGGGCGGGTCTTCCACGAGCGTCCGACCGATGAGGGAGACCACCTCTTCCAGGTTGTCCCAGGATGCGATGATTTTCGAGAGGGTTTCCGACGGGCATTGTTCGATCTCCCGAAGGATTTCGGGAAAGGTTTGCAGCGAACGTTTTAGCATGATCAAATCGCGCGGTCCGCAGGCGGAAAGGGCGATGCGGCCCACGAGCCGCTCCAGATCGTGAATGTGCCGCAATCGCTCGCGGAGCTGTTTACGGAGAAACAGGTTTTCCTTGAAAATCTCCACCCGTTGCAGCCGCTCCTCGAGAGCCTGGAGGTCCACCAGGGGTTTCAGAATCCATTCGTGGATTCTGCGCGCCCCCATGGGCGTCCGTGACAGGTCCAATAGATCCAGGAGCGAGTTTTTGCGGGCGCCCTCGCTCGACCGAACCAGTTCCAGGCTTTTGACGGTGGTCTGGTCGAGAAGCATGTAATTATGAATATGGAAGGTGGTGATCGAATTGATGTGCCTGAGAGAGGATTTCTGGGTCGTGTGCAGGTAATGAATCAGTGCGCCGGCGGCGGACACGGCGTATTTCAGGTCCTCGCATCCAAACCCTTCCAGCGACCGGGTTTTAAAATGGTCCAATAATTGGCGGTACGCTTCCCCCTGTGAAAAAATCCAGTCCTCCAGGCTGTGGAGATAGTATTGGCCGGGGTTCCAGGGCGGTTCCTTGCCGCCATGTTCCTGGGAGAACGATTCCGGAACCAGGATTTCCTTCGGATCGATTTTTTCTAATTCGTCCGCCAGCAGCGATTCGGCGTTCTTCCCGTGAATTTCGGTCACCTTGAAGAGTCCCGTGGAAACGTCCAGCGCCGCAAGGCCCAGTCCCTGCCGCCCAAAATACATGGACACCAGGAAATGGTTGGTTTTGGGGTCGAGCATGGCGTCGTCGAGAACGGTCCCGGGCGTGACGACGCGGACGATCTCCCTTTTGACCAGGCCCTTGGCCATTTGTGGATCTTCCGTTTGCTCGCAGATGGCGACCTTTTTCCCGGCTTTGATCAACCGGGTGATATAGGCGTTGGCGGAATGGAATGGAATGCCGCACATGGGGATGGAGTTGGTTTTGCTGCGGGAGGTGAGGGCGATTTCCAGGATGCGGGAGGCGACTTTGGCGTCTTCATGGAACATCTCGTAAAAATCGCCCATGCGGAAAAACAGGATGGCGTCGGAGCATTCCCGTTTGATGCGATGATATTGCCGCATCATCGGCGTTTCCTGCTCCACGGGACGGTTGGTCTGGGAACCCGGTTCCATCGGTGCTTTGGCTATAAAAGGATTTGTTGGAAATGCGGTGCCATTTTTTCGTAAGTGGCCCGGAGGTGTTCGGGGTGGATTTTGGTGTCGGCGAGGACCGGCATGTAATTGGTGTCACCGGTCCACCGGGGAACGATATGGACATGAATATGCTCATCGAATCCCGCGCCTCCGGCCTTACCCAGGTTGATGCCAATGTTGAATCCCTCGGGGGCGGTCACGGTCCTCAGAATTTCCACGCATTTTCGTGTCAGGTGGTTCATTTCCGCGCACTCTTCCTCGTCCAGCAAGGTGAGGCAGGAAAGGTGCCTGTAAGGGGAGATCATCACGTGACCGGTGTTGTATGGAAAAATATTCATGATGATAAAACAGCGGGGTCCCTTGAACAGGATGAAATTTTTCTCGTCGTCGCCAGCCCGGGGCAGGGTGCAGAAGATGCATTCCCCGGACTTGTCCCCCTGAATGTATTCCATCCGCCAGGGCGCCCAGATTTGTTTCATGGCTATACGTTGAGTGGGTATTTGAAAAAATTACAAGTCAGTAGTTACAGGAATCCGTCGGTTTTTTCCCCGGAAAAAGGATTTCGAACAATGCCCAAGTTTTTTGTTTCATGCGTTCCGCTTCTTTTTCGGAGCGTTCGTGGTCGAAACCCAAAAGATGAAGGAGCCCGTGAATGACCAGGAGGCCCAGCTCCTCATTCAGGGAAAATCCGTGCTCCGCAGCCTGACGTTGGGCGGTTTCCACCGAAATTACCACGTCGCCGAGCAAATGGGAAATGAATTCGCCGGGTTCCCCTCCGCCCTGGGGAAAGGACAAAACGTCGGTGGGGGCGTCGAGATTCCTGTATCGATGATTGAGATCCCGCATTTTCGCATCATCGACAAGCAGAACGCTGATTTCTTTTTCGCCGCAACCCATCTCTTCCAGGACGCGCCGGATCTGTTTCTTGAAAACACGGGAATCGACCCGGATTTTCTTTTGGTCGTTGCGAATGAGGATTTCCATGGGCATGGCCTGATTTCAGGAGGTTGAACCCCCGGCCTTGGGGTTTTCCGCGGGGCAAAAAGCGGTTCGCCGGGCGGAAAGTTCCCGGGGGTGAACGGGGGTGCGGGAAACTCCCGGATCACTCCGCGGCGCCGTTTTTATCGTAGGCGGTGATGATCTTTTTGACCAGGTCGTGCCGGACCACATCTTTCTCGGTGAAGTAGATGAACTGAATGCCTTCAATATTCCGCAACAATTTTCCCACATGGATCAATCCGGACTCTCCGGGGCGGGGGAGGTCCACCTGTGTGATGTCCCCCGTGACCACCATTTTTGACCGAAAACCCAGACGCGTCAAAAACATTTTCATCTGTTCCCGGGTGGAGTTCTGTGCCTCATCCAGGATGATGAACGCGTCGTTCAAGGTTCTGCCGCGCATATAGGCCAGGGGCGCGATTTCGATGATTCCATCCTGGATCATCTGCCAGACCTGGTTGGATTCCATCATATCGTTGAGGGCATCGTAAAGCGGCATCAGGTAGGGATGGATTTTTTCGGAGATGTCCCCCGGCAGAAATCCCAGTTTTTCCCCGGCCTCCACCGCGGGGCGAACCAGCACGATCTTTTTGAACCGGCGTTTGAGCAGGCCCTCCACGGCAAGGGCAACCGCGAGATAGGTCTTCCCAGTGCCCGCCGGCCCGATGGCGATGATGATATCGGTTTGTTGGGCGGACCGGATCAATTCCCGTTGGGCGGGTCCCTTGGGGGTGATGAACCCCCGGCTGGGGACCACCGTCACCCGCTCGGTGAAGATCGACTTGAGGTCGACTTCCGGGTCGTCCGCCACCAGGCGGATGGCGAATTTGATGTCCCCGTTTTGCGGTGGAATTTTGCCGCCATACAATTTCTGGATCTCGGCGATCAGGTGGTCCACCTTCTGGAGAGATTCGGGCGTCCCGGTAACTTTGATTCGATTTCCACGCGTCGTGATGCGGACGTTGAATTTTTTTTCGATTTGTTTGAGGTTGACGTCGTGGATCCCGAAAATTTCGGGAATCAGTTTATTGTTTTCAATTAATATTTCCTTGGTGGCGGTGGCGGGCAAACGCGGGTCATCTTTCATAAAAAGGCTGGCTTGTTATATTCAGGAATATTTTTACCCGTCAAACCCGGGGAATTGTAAAGGGATGAATCCATAACGGGTAAAATAATTTCTCCGGTTTCCGAGGGTTTATGCGGCATTTCAGCGCCGGGTGCCCTGGGGCTGGATGAGATCCAGAAACTCACTTCGGGTTGTGGAATTTGTTTTGAAGCTGCCCAGCATGGAACTGGTGGTTGAATAGGAGCTTTGTTTTTCGACGCCCCGCATCGCCATGCACAAATGAAGGGCTTCGATGACCACCGCGACGCCCTTGGGTTTCAGGATCCTCTCCAGACATTCCGCGATTTGCGTGGTCATCCGCTCCTGGACTTGTAATCTGCGGCTGAAAACATCGACGATTCGCGGGATTTTGCTCAATCCGATGATTTTGCCCTGCGGGAGATAGGCCACATGGCATTTGCCGAAAAAAGGCAGCAGGTGGTGCTCGCAAAGGCTGAAGATGTCGATATCCTTGACGATCACCATCTCATCGTAGTCTTCCTCATACAAGGCGCCATTGACCAGTTGATCGATATTGGACCAGTACCCGCTGGTTAGGAATTTCATCGATTTGACCACCCGTTCCGGCGTGTTTTTGAGCCCTTCCCGCGCGGGGTCTTCGCCGAGTTCCACCAGTATTTGTTCAATCAATCCTTTCACGGTTTGCCTCGATAAATGACGTAATTTCGTTCGGATTCGTAAAGTTTGAGTTCATGGAGGGCACCGTGAGCGATTTTGGGTTCCAGGATTTCCCAAAACCGGATGGCGATATTTTCCGCGGTGGGAATGACCTCCTTTAAAAAATCCACATCGACATTCAGGTTTTTGTGGTCCACTTTTTGGATGATCTCCTGGTGGATGAGTTTTTTCAGGGATTTCAGATCCAGAACCATTCCGGTTTCAGGTGCCACTTCGCCGCGCACGGTGACTTCCAGGACATAATTGTGGCCGTGGCCGTTGGGATTATTACACAGGCCGAATATTTCGGCGTTTTTTTCGTCGGAAAATTCCGGGTTGAACAGGCGGTGGCTGGCGCAAAACTCCAACCGCCGGGTGATGAATATCATGGCGTCGTGTCCGGTATAAGCTGGGGAAGGTTCGTTTTACTTCAGGTATTTCCTTTTGTTGTCCGTCTTATAAAACCCCGGTCCGTACAAATGAAAGGTCATTTTACTAAACGATTTGTGCAGGGGCCCCCCACACTCCTCGCATTCGGTTACAGGTTCGTCGGTCACCTTTTGCAAAAATTCAAACGTCTTTTGGCATTTTTCACATTGGTATTCATAAAAGGGCATGAAGAAAATCACCTCCCAGTTTTCAAATGGAACGAGCCCCGTTTCTTAGTAATATAATACTCCGCGCGTCCATTCAGTTCAATCCGGTCCAGGGGGCTCCGGTCCAAAGGGTTTTTCTCAGGGGGTTGGTTCCCCGGAAAATATTCAAGGTCTTGGAAATATTTTTTTTCACTTCATCCAGTTGATAAACCGGCGAGGGAAGGGTGAGACCCCAATCCGGATCGTATATACCCACCAGCATACCCCGGTCGCCGAGTATCTGGAGAACGATAAACTTTTCCATGGAATATTTTTTCTGCACTTCCGGGGGCATCATATAAGTCTCATTTTGCCCCTTGGAACCAAATCGCATGACCGCTTTTCCAGTTTCCACCGGCTCGAAAGGGATGGATTGAATATAATTGTCCAGTTCGGCAAAAATATTTTCCATTGGAAATACCACAATACCAAAATTTTCGGAATTTTTGTAGAGCTGGTAGCGATACGAATCGGCGGTCCAGGCCGCGGCGGGACTGAAAAAAGATATCAGGATCAGGCAGAATAAAATTTTTTTCATGGCATTTAGATGGTTGAGGACTCTTCAAGGTTTCCGGATCCTTGAAAAATAATTTTCGTAACCTGCTCAGGGAAGAATTTCCATTTGGTTGAAAAAATAATGGATTTCAAATGCCGCGGTTTCCGGCGAGTCGGAACCATGCGCGGAATTTTTCTCCAGATTGATGGCGAAATCCTTCCGGATGGTCCCCTCCGTGGCTTCCAATGGATTGGTCGCGCCCATCAATTCTCTCCAGGCTGCGATCGCCTTCTCCCGGTCTAGGACCATGAGGATCACTGGGCCGGAACTCATGTAGGTGGTCAAATCGTTAAAAAATGGCCTCGCCTTGTGAACGTGGTAAAATGCCTCGGCCTGACCCTTGGTCAAGTGCGCCCGCTTCAACGCTACAATTTTAAACCCATTGGATTCGATTCGTTCGATAATTTTTCCTATCAGATTACGTTCTACCGCGTCCGGTTTGATGATGGCCAGCGTTCTTTCCATATGCAGTTGTCCTGAGAAGTTTAAAAATTGTGATGGGCAAGAAAAAAAAAGGTATCTGAGCCCCCCGGCTCAAATACCTTTTAAAAAAAAACAATTTATCTTAAGATGACCCCGGTTTTCTTGATGACAAAACCTTCATCCAGGTCTTCGATCCATTTCATTTTAATCGCATGGTTCTTGGCGATATCGTCGCATATGTAAACGCAGATTTCGCAGGCTTTGCAGCGATCCACGGAAATAAAGGCGGATTTGTCGGCCTCACTGTAATTGATGCAATTGGGCTCGGGACAATAGGTCGTACAGAGGTGACAGTTCTTTTGCGAACAAATGTCCTTGTCGACTTGTGCAACGTAGTACATGACTTCTCCAGATTAAAAGGTTTAAACAGCCAAGGAAATTTCACTCAACGGAACGGAGTCCTTATGAGCCCAACCCTGGTCGATAATGTACTGGTAAGACGCTTGCAGGGTTTTCATATTGGCTTCCAAAAGTTTCGCCTTTTTGGCGAACTTTTTCTCGATGGCGCTGTCCAGCGCCGCGGTGCCTCCGGAAACGACGATGCCTTTTCCGATGAACCGGTCCTTGACGGATGCCGCGAGTGATTCCAGATCGGGCATGCCAAAAATTGCCGCGATCGCCCCGCACATGGCCATATTGGTGGCCAGCTCCGTCTTGGCGACATCATTCGCCAACTCCGTGGCGGGGATATAATAGATCCGGGCTTTTTGGTCTTCCAACTCCTTCTCTTCGTCCCGGCTGAGCGGCAAGGGACTTTTGTTGTTGATCAGAATGATCCCATTTTCTTTCAGCCCGGTGTAGAAAGGCATGGTATAGGATTTTCCGAGCGTGATCACGGAGGGATGAAAAATCATGATGACGTTGGGATAGATGATCTCCCCGATCTCGTAAATGACTTGGTTGGAAATTCTCACATAACTTTCGACGGGCGCGTTCCGTTTTTCCGAACCGAAAAATGGCACGAGCGAGCTGTGCCCGCCGGAGATGACCACGCCGTTACTGATGATATGGGATGCGGTCACCACGCCCTGACCCCCAATCCCCGCCATGCGCATGTTATAGCGTTTGACTGCCATAATTCTTTCCCTCCTTCTATTTTTTCGCTTTTTTATCCTTGGCTTCGATTTCTTTTAAATAATCCTTGGCTCGGTCGGAGATGATCTCTTCAAACCCGTAACGGTCTTTTTCCACATCGAAAGCGTCCTTCATGACATCGGGGGTGGGAATGGAGTATTCGATGTTACAGGAGGTGTAGGCCTGTACGTAGGTGGCGCCGAATTCCCTGGCTACCAGGATCGCGCGCCGCACGGTCCGGGCGCAGCGGGCGGGGTTGGTTGGAGCCAGACGGGCGATGTAATCCAGGTTGGCGACCTTGGCCAGTCCCATGACATCCATTTTGTCATCCTTTTTGCCCCTCGGCGCCATCTTGAGGACCTTGCCCTTGTTGGTCATGCCGCTTTCCTGGCCCCCGGTGTTGCCGTATACCTCATTGTCGAGCATGATTGTGGTGAATTTTTCATGCCGGAACCAGCTATGCATCAAACCCTGAAATCCGATATCCACCAGGCCGCCGTCTCCAGCCACAACCACAACATCTTTTTTCTGATCGGGAAAACGAATTTCCAGGCCGCGTTTCAATCCGGATGCCACGGCATTGGTGTCACCGTAATTTCCGTAAATGAATGGGACGGAGGCCTGGGACAGCGCCAAACGCCCACAGCCCGCGGTGCCCACGACGATCGTATGTTCGGGACAGGGCATCCCGATATAAATCAGCCGGATGAACAGGGACATGGCGCAACCCGCGCACATGGGGTGTTCTTCGATCACTTCCTTGAATTTTCCCATGTCGGTGACTTTTACCTGCCTGCCATAGGGGCCAAGTTCCACCAAATCCTTATATTCCACGGGAAGAAAATCCTTAAACGCGGGAGAGGGTTTTAAGGTTTCTAATGACATGATTGTTTCCTTTATGTTAAAGAAGTGCTTTTTTTGATTGGGTTTAAGGTGGTTCCAACCGACTTAATGTAAAACTTTAAGCTCGGAGAAACCGGGAACCCCGTGATTTCCCTTGAGGCAGGGAAACCATGAAATCCAGGAGCCCAGCCCAGCCCGGGCCGGGTCCCTAATCTTCTGTTACGGGTGCTGCTTTCTCGCTTCCGCAAGCCACTCCAGAACCATTTCCGTCGGCATGGTCATTCCGCCGAACACTCTGGGACCGGCGGAGATTTTTGCCTGGCAATTCCCATATAGGGTGGAGCAGACATCTTTGTGCATCCATCCAGCCTGGTTGAATTCGGGCACGAGAATGCGTTTGGCATTCTTGACCGCCTCGATGAGTTGCTTCCCGGGAAAGGGGCGGATGGTCTTGATTTTGACCAGTCCTACTTTTCTTCCATGTTCTTCTTCCTGTCGCACCGCTTCCCGGGCCTGGGAAACGGCGGAACCCGAGGCGATGATAAAGTCCTCCGCATCGGGATTGATCACTTCCACCCGGCCTTTCAGGTATTTGTCGAAATATTTGGCCGAACGCTCGACGGCAGCGAATACCTCTTGCTGCCAACTGGAATGCATGTGGTAACTGATGAAATTGCTCTTCTGGATGGGGGCATCCCGGGCAATCCTGGCGGGCGGGTTTTCATTATCCATGGCGGGAACCGCGGACCTCCAACCGTCCCGCGGAGGCAGCTTGTATTCCTCAGAGACCATGGAGACCTGCCCCCGGGCGTGAGTCACAAAAAATCCATCTACCGAAACCACAACCGGTAAAGTCACGTCCACCTCTTCAGAAACCATAAAAGCCGCCAAGGGGTAGTCATAAAAATCCTGCTGGTTCTCCGCGTGCAGGAGAATAATGCCCGTATTCATCAAAAAGGACATCTCGATGTTGTCGGGTTGGATCGCCAGGGGGGTGTTGATCACCCGGCACATATCCATCAAGACCAAGGGAATGCGGGCGCCCGGCCAGGAATTGATGGCTTCCAGACCCCGCATCAGGCCCGGACCGGCGGTCGCCGTCAAACACCGGACTCCCGAACGGGAGGCGCCGGCGATCGCGGACATCACCCCGATCTCTTCCTCTCCCCGGTAATATTCTTTAATATACCCATCGTCGAAAAGGTAACCCGCCTGCTGCATCGTTTCACTTTGCGGGGTGATGGGATAAGAGATGGCTATATCCACATTGGCCCGGCGAATGGATTCCCGGGCCGCCTCGCTGCCGGTTATGAATTGGGTCTCCCGGGGAAGTTTGAAAAACATTTCCTCGGGGCTGACCACTTTCTGTAACTCCCCTTTCGGCACCCAATCCTTGGGTTTTCCTGCTACTTGGGCTGTTGGGTTTGACATGTTTGGTCTCCTAAAATTTTTAATCTTCCACGGAAAGGAACGGATTGTATTTCCCTTGCCGTAGAAAAATCGAACGGACCGGTTAAATTTTCCCAAAGCCTTGAAATTTAAGGCTGGCCTCGGGGCAAACGATGAATTGGGCGGACCTTTCCAGATAAATTCCCGGGGATGAAATGGGCTTTTTCCGGGAACCCATTAACTTGAATTTACCAAAAAGACTCTCATATTATAACAATTGCAAGCCCTGTCAAGTATTAACCCCGCCGGAAACCTTCTTTTAAGACTCGTTTTTGTCCGGAAGCATATTCTCCAGCAAACTGAGTTCCTTAAAATATGAAAACGCCTTCTTCAGGAACTCATTCAGGGAATGGTCGCTGTAAAATTTCAAGGTCTTACTGGCCATCTCGGTGGTGTGGCAGACCTCGAACCGGAGGGGCCGCGTCTCCAGATATTTGATAATATCCACCTCCCAGTGGATGTTGGAAATATTCTCCTGCGGCCGGCTGACCGCCGTGACTCCATAATCATTCACTTTGTACAGAAACTGGGTGCCTCCCAGGCCGCTGGGGTCCGCCCGGTTTAATATCAGGTTTTCCTGGATCAACATAGTCGAATTATCCTAAAAAAAACTTTTTTCCGCCTTCGCCGGATATTTGGCGACTGGCCCGGCTGTGATAAAATAGCCGGGATTCCAGCGGTAATCGGGAAAAATTCCTGGTAGGAGAATACCAAAACCCCGCCTCTGAATCAAAGGATTCATCGGGCGGAATCTTAGTTTCACGTTTTTCGGGAAAGATATGCATGGAACCCATCGAGTTGAATGAGCCTACGAGAATCGAAGAGTTTTTGAGCCAGATCAAACTTTCTGGAAAAGGTTTTACGACCGATTGCCTGTTGATGGATGTTTACGATGCCGGATTGGACTATCCGGATTTTCTTAAAGCGGAAGGGGTGGACCCGGATGCCAGCTACGCCGGGAAATCCCCGGCCTGGGCGAAATACCATATGCGCCAGGGAAAAAGGGTTTTTATGGTGTATGGGGGTGAGGGAAAAGAGCGAAGAACTCATTTTTCCGAGACCCCCTGAGCCATAGGGATTGCAAATCCAACTCTTGCCAGCAATTGATCATCAAAACCCGGTGGCCGCACCAGACGGACCTTTCGGAAAGTGCGTTCCTACGCGGGAATTTTGGGGAGAATCGAAATCATGAATTTGGATAAAGAAACTCAACTTCGGGTCCTGAGAGTGGCCGCGGACCGTCAGGAAGGAAAACCCATAGAGGAACTCGACGCGAGGATCTCCTATGTCATGGATTTGCACCCGGAGTTCGAGGAAATCTGGAAACAGGGGGAGCTCGCCACCTTTCCCCAGGAAATCAACGGACAGATCGTCAGTCCATTTGTGCACACGGTTTTACATGTCACTGTTGACAAGCAGGTCACCGGCGGGGAACCTGAATTCGTCCTGGAAACCTATAACCGGCTCATGGACCAGGGTATGGAGGAACACGATTGCCTGCACGCCATCATTGCCGTATATGCGGAACTCTATTTTACCACCTTCCGAAAGGGCAAGCAGTTTGACTTTCTCGATTACCAGAGCCGGCTGGGCTATCTCTCTTACGAAGACGCTGGCTCCCAGGAAGGGTAGAAAAAAGGAGGGAGGGGGAATTTATTCGGTTTCCGGCCCGTAGTTTTCAGTTTCCATCTATTCCCATTGGCCCGGCTTAAGAGGTTCGTGGCACACCTCACAGTATTGCTGGGTGTAGGAATTGGGATGATGGCATTCCGGGCAAACCAGAGTCTGGTCTTCCCCATATTCCTTAAAAACCGTCAGGCACTTTTCACACCACGCCGAATGGGTGAGATTCGGCTGTCCACATTTCGGGCAGTTTTTTACCGTCATAATACATGTTAGATGTGTGCGGCCAATGAGGGATGTAAATTTTTTGGCAAGATCCCACCCGTCGTCTTCGCGGAATATTTTTGGAGGAAACACAAGGGGGGTAAAAAAACTTTTACTCTCGATCGGAAAGAGATTAGGGGGGGTGGTTGTTCCTGGAGGATGCGGTTACAGGGCTTTGGCGAGGGTCTTTCCGAGGTCGGCGGGGCTTTTACACACCTTGATGCCGCATTTCTTCATTATCTTCATTTTTTCCTGCGCCGTCCCCTGGCCGCCGGAGATGATGGCGCCCGCGTGCCCCATGCGACGCCCGGGCGGCGCCGTTTGCCCGGCGATGAACCCGACCACGGGTTTGGTCACTTTCTTTTTGATGAAGTACGCCGCTTCATCCTCGGCAGTGCCGCCAATCTCCCCGATCATGCAGATGGCTTTCGTTCCACGGTCCTTTTGAAACAGCTCCAGGATATCGGTGAAGGTGCTCCCGATGATGGGGTCGCCGCCGATCCCCACGCAGGTCGACTGGCCGATGCCCAACTCGGTCAGTTGCCCCACGGTTTCGTAGGTCAGCGTCCCGCTGCGCGAAATGATTCCCACGTTGCCCTTTTTATGAATGTGGGCGGGCATGATCCCGATCTTGCATTTGCCCGGCGAAATCACACCCGGACAATTGGGTCCGATGAGGCGGGACTCGGAGTTTTGCAAGTACCGGTGCACCTCCACCATGTCCATGGTGGGGATGCCCTCGGTGATGCAGATGATCAGGGCGATGCCCGCGTCCGCGGCTTCCAGGATCGCGTCCGCCGCGAAGGCGGGCGGAACGAAGACCATGGTTGCGTTGGCCCGGGTTTTCTCCCTGGCTTCCTTAACGGTGTTGAAAACCGGAACGTTCAAAACGGTCTGGCCCCCCTTGCCGGGGGTGACCCCGCCCACCACCTGGGTGCCGTATTGGATGGCTTGCTCGCTGTGGAACGTGCCTTCGCGGCCGGTGATGCCCTGAACGATCAATCGTGTTTTTTCATCAACCAGAATACTCATTGGATGGATTTGACCACCTTTCTTGCGGCGTCCTTCATGCCGTTGGCAACGGCGAAATTCAGGCCCGATTCTTCAAGGATCCGGTGCCCCTCCTCCATGTTGGTGCCTTCCATGCGGATCACCACGGGGATCTGAATGTGAAGTTTCCGTGTGGCGGCCACCACGCCTCTCGCCAGGATGTCGCAACGCAAAATGCCGCCGAATATGTTGATCAGAATGGCCCGGACCTTGGAGTCCGCAATCAGGATGCGGAACCCGTTTTCGATCATTTCTTCATTGGCCCCGCCGCCCACGTCGAGAAAATTCGCCGGTTCGCCGCCGGAATGTTTGATGATGTCCATCGTGGCCATGGCCAGACCGGCGCCGTTGACCATGCAGCCGATGCTGCCGTCCAGCTTGATGTAGTTTAAATGGTATTTCGAGGCCTCCACTTCCAGGGGGGCTTCCTCGTCCAGATCGCGGTATTCCTGGCTGTGTTTTTGCCGGTAAAGGGCGTTGTCGTCGATGGTGACCTTGGCGTCCAGCGCCAGGACACGGTTATCTTCCGTGACGACCAGCGGGTTGATTTCTAGCATCGCGCTGTCTTCTTTCACGAAACAAGTATAAAGGTTCATGATGAAGGGGATCATCTTCTTCAAGGCGTCTCCCTGGAGATGAAGCGCGAAGGCGATTTTCCGGGCGAGATACGGCTTGACTCCAATGACCGGGTCCACCACTTCCTTGATGATTTTTTCCGGGGATTCGGCGGCGACCTCCTCGATTTCCATCCCCCCCGCCTCGCTCGCCATGATGAGAACGCGGCTGGTTTGCCGGTCCACCACGATGCCGAGATAGAGTTCCCGGGCGATGGCCATGCCCTCTTCGACGAGGACCTTCTTGACCAGGCGTCCTTCGGGTCCGGTCTGGGGCGTGACGAGGGTCATGCCGATGATTTTACGGGCGTATTTTTCTGCCTCCTCCGGGCTTTTGGCCAGTTTCACCCCGCCCCCCTTGCCCCGTCCCCCGGCATGGATCTGGGCCTTGACCACCGTCACCGGTGTTCCCAGTTTGCGGGCGGCCTTCGCTGCCTCCGAAGGATCCGACACCAGGATCCCATTGGGGACCGCGACGTTGTATTTTGCCAGAATTTCCTTGGCCTGATACTCGTGTATTTTCATAATTGCTTGGTGGAAAAAATAATGATTTGAATCGGGGGAAAAGGATTTCAGTTTTTATCACAAGCGCCCGAACTTGTCAAAACAAAATGAAAGTCGAAGGGGCCTTCTCTTGCAGGTTGGACGTTGCGTTTCTTTACACAAAACACGCCGTACAACTTGTTTGGGGAGCCTGCTAGATGATTATCAAGTCTCCTCTTGCCTGCGTTTGGATAATGCGGTACCACTGGAGACAGTGGCTTTCCCATAGGTGACGGGCTGGGTGAGGGTGGGTTGGCACGATCAACGGGATAGCCCAAAATGGCGTGCCCTGAACACGGTTCTATCAATCGCTTTTTTTAGATGTAGCAAAAAAAGGACTTGACCCGTTCACCTCGGAGGGAAGGGATCAGATTTTGGAGGCGATGGATTTGGGAATCCGGGGTTTTTCCACCTCCTGGGCGTTGGAGGTGTGGAACAGCTCCCTCCAGGCCTCTTCCAGAGGGTGGAGAACCTTGAGAATGGATTCGAGAGCCTCGCGGTCGGATTTGATATTCGCCAGGGTCAGTTGACTCAATATAAACTGGTACAGGGTTTCCAGTTTGGATGCCACTTCCCCCCCCTTTTTCAGGTTCAGGGAAACGGACAGCTCGTTGATGATGTCGTGGGTCTTCTGGATATAAAGTCCTTTGCCGGATATGTCCCCCTTTTCCAGGGAATGCAGGGCCATGCGGGTGAATTTCATGGCGCCTTCATACATCATTAAAATGAGTTTTCCCTGACTGGAGGTGGAGATTTCGTTTCTCCTGTATTCATGATGATATTTGGCGGGGACCATAATTAAGCGAACTCCTTTTTATTTTCCGAGATTACCTGTGCCGCACTATCCGTACTATTTCTTAAAAAGATTCTGGAGGCCCGTGAGGGAGTTTGTGAAAGCCTCTTTCTGGGAATTCAATTTTCCGATGGTGATTTCCAGGTTGGTGAACCGCTGGCGGAGGCTAGCCTCGAACACCGTCACCCGCTCCTCAAGGGAAGCGATGGTTTCGTCGAAGTCCTTGATGGATTCCGTGGCGGTATCGATTTCTGCCGAAAGCGGACCGTTCAGGGACGTGTCCACCAAGTTGGCCAACACCCGGTTGATGGTTTCCGCCACCCCAACGGAAAGGGTAATGGTTCCGTAGGAACCATTACCCAAATTGGCGATCCGGAAATTCAGGCCTTCCGCGTCGGTGCCGGGAGCGCCTGAAAAGAAATTCCCGGACCCTACCGCGTTGGTGAACTGGTTTTTCCCGGTGGGGCTCAGTTGGGGAACACCGCCCGAGACCCTCAAATCGTAGGTGCCGGCGACCGTTTCCTTGGTGAAGCCCACGAACGTCACGCTGTTATCGGTCGTTGTGCCCAAACTGGAGAAAAGCTGGCTCACATTGCCGACACTGGTGTTCAGGGCGCTGGTCAAATCGGTATCGTTGATTTTCAGGGTTCCGTCGTCCTGGGTCCGGATTCCCACTTGGGAAAGAAAGTTGAAGGTTCCGGAAACTCCTCCCACCTGAGCGCTGACCGTGTTGCGAATGGTTTGTTGGAGGTTCTGAACCGTGAAGTTGCCGAACAGCAAACCGGTATTGAGGCTATCCGGATTCAAAAACTGCTGGTCGTTGAGAAAGAGGGTGAGTTCGTTGTACCCGTCCACGAAGCTAGTGATTTTTTCCTTGATGGCGTCCAAATCCGAGGACAGGGTGATCGTACCCGAACCGGCCGATTGAAGGTTTAATGTGGTTCCGTTGATGACATCGGTGATGGTGTTGGTGGATTTGGTGACGGAGACCCCATCCACCACCAGGCTCGCGTCTTGCGCGGCCTGGGTCTCGGTAAAGGACACCAACTCCTGGGTGCCTCCCCCAAGGAAGCCTTTCTTGATGGCGAGGGAGACACTGTTATCCTTCCCGGTTTTGGTGCCGGATACGAGCAGACGCACCGGGTTGGTGGAGCTTCCGTCGTTCAGAAACGATGCGGTGACGTCGGCGCCGGAATTGTTAATGGCCAGGCGTACTCCATCCAGGGTGTTGTTGGCGGAATTAATAGCAATTTTAGTGGTGGTATTGCCCACAGTGATTTCCAGGGTTCCCTGCTCGACCGACGCCGTGGTGGAACTGAATCCCGCTGAGATGAGTTTGCTCTCCCGGGCAATTTTGTTGACGGTCAGGGAAAAGGTTCCCGACGCGGCCTGGCTGGTGGTTGTCAGGGAAAGGACCTGATTGTTATCCGTGGAGCTATTGTTGGAAAATATCCCCTGGGTGGACAGGAAACGGTTTTGGGTATTGAGGGTGGAGACCACGCTCTTGAAGGTCTGTAACCTGGACTTAAGCTCTTGAAACGCGGCGAGCTTCTGGTTCTCGGCATCCCGTTTGGCCTGCACCAGGTCGATCGGCCTTCTTTGCAGCGCGACCAGTTTGGTGAGGATATCGTTCGTATCCAGCCCGGAATTCAATCCAGATATTGATGCTTGTGCCATCAAGAAGCCTTAAAGGGAAGAAAAATGATTGGGTCCCATTAAGAAAATTATCGGCCTGAATGAATTAAACTTTAATGGTTTCGGGACTTTTAAAAACAAGGAGATGTTTTAATGAAAGAGTTTGCGGTCCCGGGGCGAAATCCTGTGCATTCGCCGTCCTTGAATTTTCGCTTTTCTACCTCACCGACCGGGGAAAAAAGGGTTGATTTGTGTTCCGGGGGTGATAAAGTACCACTCTCCCCTGATTTACCTAATTTCGGGCATTTTCATGACGGAACAGTTCGATTTGTTTTCACAGCAGGAAGACGAAAAAGCCGGTCAGGCTGACGTTTCCCCCAGGGTCCTGTATTTTGACCTGGAAACTCAAAAGTCAGCGGATGACGTGGGGGGATGGGAAAATATTCCTGCGATGGGTCTCGCGGTGGGGGTGGTCTGGGACAGCCTGGACCGGAAATTCTTCACTTATCTGGAGGCGGAGGCCCAAAAACTGGTTGAAAAATTATGTTCCGCCGACCTCGTTGTGGGATTCAACGTGATCGGCTTCGATTATGCCGTCCTGCAACCTTATGCCACAAGAACAACCGGTTTTGACCTCCAGGAAATCAATACCTTCGACATGTTGCTGGATGTCAGGAAAATCCTCAAATTTCGCCTGAGCCTCAATCACCTGGCCCAATACACCCTGAACGCCGAAAAATCCGCCGACGGCCTGATTTCCCTGCAATGGTATAAAGAAGGGAAAATAGACAAGATCATCGAGTATTGCAAACAGGACGTGGCCATTACGCGCGATCTATTCCTGTTCGGGCAGTCCAACGAATTCGTGAAATACAAGGATCGAAAGGGAAAGGTTCAAAAATTGGATGTGGTCTGGAAAGTCGACCACCTGATCCACCCCCGTCCTTCCGCGGGTTGAACGGGGTTTCATCCCGCCGCCTTCACGATTTCACGCTCACGGTATCCAGCAGCTTTTCGATGATATCCACGGGTTTGATGTTTTCCGCTTCCGCCTTGAAATTGAGAATGATCCGGTGTTCCAGCACCTGCCGGGCGACGCTGCGGATATCCTCGACGGTGATGCTGACCCGGTTATCCATCAGCGCCCGGGCCTTGGCTCCCAGAATCAGGTATTGGGAAGCCCGGGGACCGGCCCCCCAATCGATCCACTCATTGACGAAACCCGGCGAATCGCCGTTTTGACGGGGCCGGGTGCTTTGGACCAGCTCCACCGCATAATGGGCCACATAATCGGAAACGGGCACCCGGGGAACCAGATCCTGTAATTCCTGCACCCGGTCCGCGTTCAATACCACTTCGAGTTGGGGCTTGTGACCGGAGGTGGTGGACAGGGCGATGTCGACCTCCTGTTCCTTGGTGGGATAGGTGACGTTGATGATGAACATGAACCGGTCCAGTTGTGCTTCCGGCAGGGGGTAGGTCCCCTCGTGTTCGATCGGATTTTGCGTGGCGAACACCAAAAACGGCTCGTCGAGGTGGTAGGTGGTCCCCCCCACGGTAACCTGATGTTCCTGCATGGCCTGAAGCAGGGCCGCCTGTGTCTTAGGAGGGGTCCGGTTGATCTCGTCGGCCAGAATGATGTTGGCGAAAATCGGGCCTTTAATGAACTGAAACGACCGTTTTCCCGTGGCATGTTCTTCGTGGAGGATATCCGTGCCGGTGATGTCCGAGGGCATCAAATCGGGGGTGAACTGGATGCGGCTGAATTTCAAGTTCAGGACCTGGGCCAGGGTGCTGACCAGGAGGGTTTTTGCCAGTCCGGGAACCCCCACGAAAAGGCAATGGCCTTTGGAAAACAGAGCGACCAGCAGGTCCTCGATCACAGAATCCTGTCCGACAATCACCTTTTGAATTTCCCGGACCACTTTTCCCTTGGCCTGTAACAGTTCTTTCGCTAAATCCAGATCGTCCATAAATGTTTTCTCCCCTTGACAGCCGCGCCGGTGTTCCCCCGGGTGGCTGAAGGCGGCCTTCCTCCCTCCCGGGATTGGGCCATGATGGTTTCCGGGGCTCTCCACCCAAGCCCCGGGTGCTATTGATTCTCTATATGACTGTACAGCTTGGCCTGCAATTTTTTATCTTTCGGCAAATGGAGCTTCTCGTAAATTTTGATCAACCGCAGATGAACCACGGGGTTGAAAGGATTGATGCGCGCCGCCCGGTCGAAATATTCCCGGGCCTGTTGGAATTTTTCCATCTGGAAATAAAGTTCTCCGAGATTCGCCAGCGTGGTGTGAAAATCGGGGTAATGCCGGAGACTTTTTTTCAGGAGGATTTCGGCCTTGTCGTACTCTTTTATGATGAGATGGACCCCGGCAAGTTTGTTGTAGAGAATAGGGGACTCGGTCCGGTTTTCCCTGAGGGCCTTTTCGTATTCCAGGATCGCGGCCTTTAATTGGTTCCGTGATTTTAAAATGTCTCCGAGAAACGTCAGGTCCTGCGTCCGTCCTGTTCCAACCTCCCGATAATCCTTTTCGTCCCCGGTATCCGACCGGTCAGTTTTAAAGCGGGTTTGCAGGGGCCTGAGGCCGGGAATGGAATTCAGGTTTTTCTGGCTCATGAACTGTTTCCAGCGTTCTTGAAACACGGGCAGGTCCATGCCGGCCCGGTTTGGGAAAACGGACTCGAAGGGCTGGCCCTCCGCCAGGTCCTTGAGGAAAAGGGAGAAGACCCGCTCCCCTTTTTCCTGGATTAAAAAATCCATCATGGTGGCTACTTCGGCGTAGGCGAGTTGCACGTCTTCCTGGGTTTTCAATTTTGCCAGGGAAGGCATCATGCTTTCCAGGGAAACCAGGTAATCGTTGGCCAGCCCGCTCGCCAGAACGGTTTCCATGAGCGGACTCAAAAAAGCCCCGCCCTCGCGCCAGCGGCTCTCGAAATGCTTGGCGATGCCTTCGTGCATCCAGAGGGGAAGGTTGTTGTGGCTCTTTTTGGTGAGCAGGTAATGGATGTATTCGTGACTGAGTGTGTCCATCCAGTTGTATCCCCGCACCAGGGACGCGGGCGAAATCAACATGATCCGGTTGTACTTGCAAAGAGCAACCGTCCCGGAAATGAGGATATCCTTGCGCGTCAGGGGCGACACCTGGGACAACGGTTCCCGGTTGGGATAGATTTCCACGAGGACTTTCCCCCGGGGGTGGTAGTCGAAGAGTTCGCCGAGAACCTGGTAGGACCGTTCCAGAACCTTTTTGGCGTAGGGGATGAGGATTTCGTCGGCGCCTTGAACAAAACGGAATATAAAATGCTCCGACTCCCGTGAGATGAAATGGGACGCGGCCTTCTGGGTCTCGTTGACCAGGACCTTGAATTCCCGGATCGGCCGATGCTGGTTATCGACATGTTTCAGAATTTTCCAGGCGTGCTCGTAGTTCCCCTTGAAAAATTCCACCTTGGCGCGCAGGAAATGGGCGTCCCCCAGTTTCGGGTATTTTTCCAGCAGGGATAATGAGAGGGCGTCCGCTTCCTCGGTCCTCCAGTCCTCGACCAGCCGGTAACCTTCAAGAATCTGGGGGGGGACGATTTCGGTTTTTTCCGCCGCGGCTTGGGGGAGGCCAGTCATCAGGAGACCCGCCGCCAAACCCAGGGCTGTCCATAGAGCTTTCATTGGACCAACTCCTTGTAATATTCCATCACCCGGCGCTCGTAGTTTTTGGGCGTGTGCTTTTTCATGGCGTCGAGGATTTCTTCCCGGAACTCGCTGGGGACCCTGTACTGGTCTTCGGAGGGCAGGCGGATCCTTTCTTTTTGCATGCGAACGGAACCGCCGCGGCGCGGGTCCCGGGAACTGCCGGTGCCCAGTTTTAAAGGAATCTTGCGGGTCGCCCGAGAGCTCATCTGGCTGTTGGCCTCCTTGATCTCCTTGAGCAAGTCTCGGGTTTCCTGGAGCTGCTTGAGGGCCCGGTTTTCCGACTGGATGCTCTTATGCACGTTGGGTTCCTGAAGATGGCCTTCCGCCCTTTTCATGTGCTGGCCGGCCCGTGACATCTTGGCGGCCAGTTCGGGAGTGATCATGGGATTTTGCTGGTTCATTTTACCGAACCGCCGGGTCAGCCGGTCCGCTTCATCGCGCATCTCTTTTTCCTTTTGCGACATTCGGTTCAATTCCGATTGTTGCTTTTCGCTCAACAGGGACTGTTCGCTCTTTTGGATCATCCGCATCATCGAGCCCAGTTTTTTAGAAATTTCGCCGTTCAACCGGGTGACCTGCCTCAGGTCTTCATCCATTCGGTCACCGAGGTCTTCTCGCCGGTTACGTGCCGTTCGCAGGTTGTTCTGCCATTGAAATACTTCCGGGTAGGTGTTCTTGAACAGACTGTTGAATTCGTTGAGGTCAAACAGCTTTGTCAATTCCTCGAGGGTCCCGTATTTTTCCCGCAAGCCTGGAAGCGCTTCCTTGAACCGTTGGAATATCTTCACCCTTAAGGCATCCATCTCCATGAGAATTCTCGAGAGCTCTTTGCGGGAGGCGTTGAGGGATTTGAAGTTTTTCCCCAGATTCGGGCTCAAACCGGAATCGACGGTTTTCTGGCTCAATTCCTGAATTTTCTGGTTCATCCGGGTTTCTTCGTCCCGCAAACCGTCCCAGGTTTTCATGGCCGGGTGTTCTTCGAGATATTTTTCATCCTCCCCAAGGATCGATTGGATTTCCTGGACGTCCCGCCTGAGTTCGGTGAACAGACTGTCGAGTGCTCCCTCGAATTGTTTGGACTGCAATTCGCGGAGGCCCTGATTGATTTGGGTGGTTTGTTTCAGTAATTTTTCCTGCTGTTTTTCAAGCTTGAGAATTCTTTCCATGGAATCGTCCAGTTGTTCCATGGTTTGCATGTCGATCATGTCGTCCAGATTGGACCGGGCCTGATCCAATTGGTTGGCGAGAATCCGCAGGTCCTCGGCGGCCTTTTCCAGTTCTTTCAGGGCGTCCTCCATCTTTCCCCGGTTGACGAGGTCCATAATCCGGTCCAGGGAGGCGGTGAATTTTTCCAGATCCATCCTCTTGAAAGCGCCCGGGTTGAGGAACTCATCGGGCAGCGATTGAGTCTGCCGGGCGAGTTGGTCCATGATCTTTTGCAACGTCTGGCGGATTTGTTCGATCTTGGCTCTCAATTCTGCCGGGCGCGGCTTCGTTTTTTTTTCGCGGATGTTCTCGAACTCTTCCCGAAGCGACTCGGTGAGGTCGTGAAGCTCCCTTTCCAGGTCCATGACTTGATCCATCTTTTGCCGGTTGGTCATTTTCACCAAAAACAGAATGTCCGTTTCAAGGTGGGCGATCAACCGGCCGTTGAGGGATTCCAGGGGAAGAACACTGTACGACACGGGGGTGGATTTATGGACCCGGCTCTGGATTTTATTGATCATGTCGATCTGTTCTTCACGGATCCGGGTCAGCCCGAATATGATGTTCTTCAAAAGATTGGAATAGGGACGCGGGAAAAAATCCAGGGATTTCGCCCGATCGAGGATACGTTGGGACCGGCCGATGATATCAATGAGGGAATCGACGCTGGCAACCAGGTAATTCTTCCATTTCATCGGGTCGGTGGGGGCGCCCTGTAACTCGGAGCCTTTCACCAGACTGACGGATAATTGGGCGATCAGTTTCTCGGTCAGCTGTTCCTGCAGTTGAATCAGGTCTTCCTGTTCTTTTTTGAAATCGAAAATGGTGAAGGAAAAAGTTTCCGACTGCCCGGTGTTGGGGCCCCGCACATTGTCGTTGTCTTTCACTTCAAGATAATACTGCACCTCATCCCCGGGATGGAGCCGCATTTCGTCCAGGTGCCAGGAGTAACTCCCCTTAGCGTCCTTTTCTCTGGCCCGCGGGGTTTTGACCCCCCTGCGCATTGCCTTGCCGTTGACGAAGGCCACCAGATCGATTTGCTTGATACCGTAATCGTCGTTGGCTTCGTAGAACATCTCGACCTTACCGTTATCGTAATAAACGGGTTTGGGATTGGCGAGGAAAAGAATGATCGACGGAGACTGGTCCTGGTTCAGGGAAATGGAATACTTTTTCGGTAACAGGTATTTGTTGCCGTCCGGGTCCTTCACCCGGATCTGGTAAAACCCCTTTTCCTTCACCAAAAACTGGGTGGCGAGGGTTTGGTCCTCCGCGATCTGCATGGAGAAATCGTCCCGCCGGTTTAAAACCAAGTCTCCCCCGGTGATGGGAAGATTGGTTTGGGCGCGGATTTGGACCTCGGTTCCGGGAAGAGCCTGGATTTTCCCGTCGGAGGGGTCGATGGTTTCGCTTTCCAGCCCTGTGTACGCGGGATAATGGAAAGCAAGCGCCAGATGCTTAATGGAATAATCCGCGGCCCGCGGAACAGGTTTCCCCGCGGGAGCCGCCGCCCGGGCCGACAGGATCTCCTTCGGGGAGGACGGCGCGGTGGTCCAGTTATGATAACCGCGTGTCAATAGATCCGGAACCAGAACAATCGCCGCGATCATGCACACCACCGCCGCCAGGAAAAGGTTGCGGTTCTTTCCCACATCCGCCGGGTCGACGACGGAATCGGGGTCGATCTCCTCGATCTGGGCCTGGGTCCGCCGCAGCTGCTCCTGGACCATGGAAAGCGAGATGCGTTGGTCCATCTCCGGTTGGGTGAGCTGCCGCGTGAACTGACAGGCATTGATCAGGGAGTTGTTGAGGGCGGGGTATTTTTCTTCCGTCAGCAAGGCCGCCCGGTCGATGGGAAACCGCAGTGTTCCGCGGCGGCCGAAATAGTAAAACAAAAGGCCCGTGAGGGCCATGAAAAACAGAATCAAAAAGGGAATGCCGAAATTCTGGAGCCCGGGGACATAATAGGAGAGAAGATTTCCAAGGAGAACGCTTCCGGTCAGGAAAGCAAGAAGAACATAAACTCCCTTGACGATCTGGATTCCTCTCCGCCTTCGGCGCACCCGGGAAAGGAAATTCTCAATAAAAATGCGTGGGTCCATGGGGAAAAGCTCGAATCATTGCCATTTTCATTGTATTACATCCCCGTACAAATCCCAAGGAAATCGCCAGCCCCCTTTCCGGGAGACGACGGGACCCGGTTCCCCCCGTCCGCTAACTTTCCGGGTTCTCCTCCTTGGAGGGGCCGGGTGATTTTTGTTGTTGGAAGGGGCCGAACAATTCGATGGGAAAGGGAACAAAGGTTGTGGTGTTCCTTTCCGTTGAAATGTCCAGAAGGGTTTGCAGAAACCGCAGTTGCAGGGCCGGAGGGTGAGCCCCGATCCGGTCCGCCGCCTCACTGATTTTTTGCGCCGCCTCGAATTCGCCCTGGGCGTTGATCACCTTGGCCCGCCGTTCCCTTTCCGCCTCCGCCTGCTTGGCGAGGGCGCGCTGCATCTCCTGCGGCAGATCCACGTTTTTCACCTCCACGTTGGCCACCTTGACTCCCCAAGGTTCGGTCTGCTCGTCGATCACCTGTTGCAGTTGCTTATTGATTTCGTCCCGGCGGGATAAAAGGTCGTCCAGTTGGCTCTGCCCCAGAACACTCCGCAAAGTTGTCTGCGACAACTGGGACGTCGCGTAAAGAAAGTCCTCCACTTCGATGATCGCGCTTCTCGGGTTGACCACCCGGAAATAGACCACCGCGTTCACCTTGACCGTCACATTGTCCCGGGTGATGATGTCCTGGGACGGAACATCCATCACCACCGTGCGAAGACTCACCTTAACCATTTTCTGAACTCCCGGAATGACGATGATAAGCCCCGGTCCCTTGACTTTCCAAAACTTTCCCAGGAGAAAAATCACTCCTCTCTCGTATTCCCGAAGAATTTTGATCGCGCTGGCGACCAGAAGCAGCAAGAGGATTATTAACGTTAATAAACCATTCATATCCTGTTTCTCCTCTGAATTTTTTTCCTGAACGGACCAATACAGCATAATAACAGTTTTCGCCAAACCTTATGGTAAAATAAAAATTATGTGGAATTCCCGTCAAAAACCGCTGACCCGGCCTCATATAAGGAGATGGCCCCTTGCCATGGCAGGGTTTATCTGGATGCTGACGTGGATGGGAACCGCGAGCGCGGGAGAACATCTTCTTCAGGTGGTTGCCGGGGGCCGGGCCGATGCCGCGGGCTCGGTGAGCGTTTGGCTGACCTTGAAAAATGCCGGGAACCGGCCCATTTTCAATATCCATCCCAGGCTCCAATTCCATCACACCCAATCGATGATGTCCCGGATCGTCAAGCTGGAACCGGGGCAATCCATCACCCTCGAAAATACGGAACACCCTCCCGTCCTGCGGGTGGGACGCTACCCCCTCGTGGCGAGGGTGAGTTACCGGAAAAGCCCAACCGACGCGGTTCCCTTGTCCCTGATTCATACCGGGTCGTTTTATTTTCAGGAACCCGTGGAATCGGTGATCCAGGGCCGGATCGATTCCTCGGTGGAACCCCGGGGCGCGTTGTTGAGGGTCCGCTTGATAAACAATTCCACGGCGCTGAAAAATGTCCGGATGATGCTGCTTTTGCCGCCGGGCCTGATCGCCAAAAGTTTTCGCGGAATGATGGGGGTGACCCTCCGGGGCGGAGAACAGAAAAACTTCACCGTGCCTGTCCAGAAAAGCGCCGATAGCCGTGAGGGCGGATACCCCGTGCATCTCATGATCGAGTACGCTGAAATGGTCAAGCATTACACCGGAGAAATCCGGGGTAGGATCCATTTCGGAACGGTGTGGGATTCCGGTGCCTATGGACCCCACCTGGCCGTCATCGCCGCGATGAGCCTGGCGCTATTTTTGGCGTATCGCTGGAAAGCCAGGCGCTCTCTCCAGACATAACCGCAAACTTTGCGGTCAAAAACCCTTTAAGGAAATTCCCGCGGAGTCTTCCCCTGCGTTTGCCCGCAAGTCAGTTGCGTTTCGATTTGAGCTGTTTGGCGGCGGCGAGGGCGAGGGTGAACCAGCCGATCATAAAGGAAAGACCGCCGAACGGAGTCACGGGTCCAAAAAAACGGGGTCCGTCGAAGGTAAGAATATAGAGACTGCCGCAAAACAGCAGGATTCCCGCCGTAAAGAACATGCCCGCCTTCTTCAGCGCCCGGGCGCCGGTCTCTCCCAGTTGCAGAGAAAGAAGGCCCAACAGGATAAGCGCCAGGCCATGATAGCCCATGTAATGGGTGGCGGTATGAAACACGGCCATTTTCTGTGCCGTTAGCAGGGTTTTCAGGGAATGGGCTCCGAAAGCCCCCAGCACGATGCTCAATCCCGAGAACGCCGCGCCCAGGATAACCCAGAGCCTGCCGGGTTCGGGGGAAAGGGATGGGGTGGATGGGTCAGGGGATTCCGGGTTCATGAGACACCAGGGGGTTCAGGGGAACGGTGTGATGGGATGCCCCATTGCTAGGCTTCTCCCACCAGGTTGTATCGCCGGGGACGGTAGTCCACGCCGAATTCCTTGTTGACGATTTCCTCGCAGGCGGCCTCGTCCACACCCTCCTGCCGGGTGACGATCGTGGCCTGCACCCGGGGAATGTGTCTTTTAGCTTCCACGATGAATTCCCGGATTTTGCCGTAAATCCCGTTTTTGAACCCGGGCAGGGGACGGCACACCTCGTCGTAGGCCTCGGAACTGTCGCTGTTGAGGCTGACCGAAACCTCGTCGATCAGGCCCGCGAGTTCGGGCAGGATGTTTCGCTTGTGGATGACGTTGCCGTGTCCGTTGGTGTTCAGCCGCACCCGGCCGCCGGCGTCCTTGATTTTCCGGGCCACCTCCTTGATCACATCGAGCCGCAGCGTGGGTTCGCCGTACCCGCAGAACACGATTTCGTCGTACCGGGTGGGATCGTCGATGGCCTCCCAGACTTCCGCGGCGGTGGGTTCGCGGTCGAGTTTAAGATTGTATCCCTGGACGACGGGCCGGGTCAGCCGCGTGCAGAACACGCAATCGTTGGTGCACCGTGTGGTCAGGTTGAGGTACAGGGAGTTTCGGATCTGATAGGAAACCGTGCCCGTTGGGGCATTTTCCCCGATCCCGAACAATTCGAAAAAATTCAGTTCGGTGGTTCTTTCGAGATCTTCCAGCCTCAATCCGCGCACCTCCGCTACTTTTTCCGCAGTGTGGGTCACGAAGGACGGTTCGTTCCGTTTCCCCCGTTTGGGAACCGGGGCCAGGAAGGGACAGTCGGTTTCCACGAACAGGCGGTCGGCGGGAATGGATTGCGCCACCGCCCTCAGTTCCTCCGATTTCTTGAACGTCACCGATCCCGAAAACGAGATGTAAAATCCCATCTCAAGGCCTTTTTCCGCCAGTTCCCGATCCCCGGAAAAGCAATGAAAAATGCCCGAACGAGCCTTTTCATTGGGGGAATAAAATTCGGACAGGATAGAAATCATGTCTTCCTTGGCGTCCCGGCAGTGCACGATGACGGGTTTGTCCAGTTCCCGGGCGAGTTCCAGTTGTTTCCTGAAGTGGGTCCGCTGGAGGTCCGGAGGTGAATAGTTCTTGAAAAAATCCAGTCCCATCTCCCCCATC
Organism: Nitrospinaceae bacterium; assembly: GCA_046754465.1. Taxonomy (GTDB): domain Bacteria; phylum Nitrospinota; class Nitrospinia; order Nitrospinales; family VA-1; genus JBHHVU01. The sequence goes on from JBHHVU010000002.1 coordinate 106,084, forward strand.
GCGGCGGCCCGAGGGTGCTGGAGCAATTTTTTGAGATCGCCGTAGGTGGTCCCGTTGATGGACTTGACATCGTGCGGGTGGACCCCGGCGGTGGCGTAAATGAAATCGTAGCGTTCGGCCAGCGCCAGGGAGCGGCGGCTGCTTTCCACGTCGCAGCCGATGTTGAGGATGTACTTGACGCCTTGGTCCCGGGCGCGCTGGATCACCTGGGTTCGGTCCTCGTCGTAGGCGTCCATATCGAGGTGAGCATGGGTATCGATGATCATCGGACCCGCACCCCCTGTTCGAGGTCCTGCCCGAACTCCGCCAAGACAATTTTACCGTTATCGGTCCCGGCCAGAACCATCCCCTGCGACTCGATCCCCATCAGTTTCGCGGGTTTGAGGTTGGCCACGAGGATGACGGTGCGGCCCGTCAGATCTTCCGGTTCGTAGCATTCGGCGATACCGGCCACCACCTGCCGGACCTCGCAGCCGATGTCCACCTTCATCCTGATAAGTTTTTTCGACTTTTTGACCTTTTCCGCTTCGAGGATTTTTCCGGTTCGCAGATCGACCTTCATGAAGTCCTCGATGGAGATCTGTTCCGCTGGGCCGTCCCCCACCGCCTTTCCGGCGGACGCGGCTTTCTCCGCCCCGCCGGTGACGTTCAAGGCCGACAGAACTTTTTCCGCCTGTTTTTCTTCCATTCTGGGAAAGAGCTGGGGCCCGCGCTGGGTCTGGGTTCCCGGACGCAGCCCGCCCCACCGCTCGATCGAGGGCATTCCTTCCTCCTCGATGAGGGGTTCGATACCCAACTGTTTCCAGAGTGATTCGGCGCTGGTGGGCATGAAGGGGTAAATCAGGATCGCCAGAGTGCGCAACGACTCCGCGGCATTGTACATCACGGTTTTCAGGCGTTCCTTGCCTTCTTCGGTTTTGACGAGGTTCCAGGGTCCCGTCTTGTCGATATACTGATTGGTGGCGTCCACCAGGGTCCAAATTTCCGTCAGGATTTTATGGTAGGCGAGGCTGCCGTAATATTTCCGGATTCGGGCGATGACCTCGGCGGCTTTCCCGGTCAACGCCGAGTCTTCCTTTTCCTCGGGGCCGGGTTGGGGAACCGTCCCCTGAAAATATTTTTTCATCATGTTGACCGTCCGGTTGAGAAGATTTCCCAGGTTGTTCGCCAGGTCGCTGTTGAGGCGGCCGATCAGCGCCTGGTGGGAAAAATCCCCGTCCAACCCGAACGGAACCTCCCGCAGGAGAAAATAACGGATGACATCCACGCCGAACTGGTCGATCAGCAGATTGGGTTCCACGACGTTCCGCAGCGATTTGGACATCTTTTGTCCGTTCACCGTCCACCACCCGTGGGCGAAAATGTTTTGCGGCAGGTCGAGTCCGACGGATTTCAGCATCGTGGACCAATACACCGCGTGGGTGGTGAGGATATCCTTTCCCACCAGGTGGTGGTTCGCGGGCCAATATCCACAGGCCTTGATGCGGTCCACCGGACCAAAAATGGAAATGTAATTGATCAGGGCATCGAACCAGACATAGGTGACGTATTTTTCGTCGAAGGGGAGGGGGATTCCCCAGGGCATCCGCTCCTTGGGGCGCGAGATGCAAAGGTCCGCCAACGGCTTTTCCAGAAAACCCAGAACCTCGTTCCTGCGGCTGGCGGGTTGGATGAAGTGTTCGTTTTTTTTGATATGCTCCGCCAGCCAGTCGCGGTATTGGCCCATTTTGAAGAAATAATTGTGTTCCTGGATCTTTTCCACCTTGCGTCCGCATTCGGGGCAGTTGCCTTCGACGAGGTCCTTCTCGGTCCAGAACCGCTCATCGGGCATGCAGTACCAACCCTCGTAACTGTCCAGGTAGATTTCTCCCTTGTCGAAGAGCTGTTGCAGGATGTCCTGGACGATGATCTTGTGGCGTTCCTCGGTGGTGCGGATGAAGTCGTTGTTGGAAATATTGAGCCGTCCCCAGAGCTCCCGGAACCGGGTGTTGAGCCGGTCAACGTGTTCTTGCGGGTCCACCCCCAGGTCCTTCGCAGCCTGGTGGACTTTTTGTCCGTGTTCGTCGGTGCCGGTGAGAAAGAACACGTCGTACCCCTCCATCCGTTTGAACCGGGCAACCACATCGGCGGCGATGGTGGTGTAGGCGTGCCCGATGTGAGGCACGTCGTTGACATAATAGATGGGGGTGGTTACGAAAAACTGTTTACCATTTTTTTTCATGAGGGCGAATTCGCTATTACAGGGTTGGCCAGGGGGGTTACCTGGATTTCTTTGCCGGAAGAAATTCCTTCAACTCACTGAGATGGTAGGTCATTATACTTTCATCTTCCAGGCGGACAAGAATCTTTTGATCCAGGATTTCGTTTTTGATGACCTTGCCGTGGCCGTCGGGGGTATTGAGACGGCTGCCCACCTTGGGAAGATCCTTGATCAGTTCCTTATATATTCCGTGTTCGTATTGCAGGCAGCACATCAGCCGGCCGCAGACCCCGGAAATTTTGCTGGGGTTGAGGGCCAGCCCCTGGTCCTTGGCCATGCGGATGGTTACGGGGGAAAAATCCTTGAGAAAGGTGGAACAGCATAAGGATTCGCCGCACATGCCCTTGCCCCCGATCACCCGGGCCTCGTCCCGAACGCCGACCTGTTTCAGTTCGATTCTATGCCGCAGGTTGGAAGCCAGTTCCTTGATCAGTTGACGAAAATCGACCCGTCCCTCGGCCGTGAAGAAGAAGATGGTCTTGTTGGCGGACGGGAGGTGAACGACCCGGCTCAGGTTCATGGGCAAATCCAGTTCCTCGATTTTCGCGGCGCAAATTTTTCTGGCTCTTTGTTCCGTTTTTTCACGCCGGGTTTCGGCCTGGAAATCGTTTTCATTGGCGATACGAAGGACTTTTTGGAGGGTCCGGGAATTGTCCTTTTGAAAATTGAGGATTTTGTTCGAGGCCACCACTCCAAGGTCGGTCCCCTTGGCCGACTCGACGACCACGGTGGCTCCCACACGCAGTTTGAGGGACCCCGGATCAAAAAGTTCCGATTTTCCACGGTCCCGGACGCGGATGCCGATCACGAAAGGGGGCGGCGCCCTGCGGGTGGACACGGGAGAATTTTCCTTGGGCAGAACATTCATGCCGGTTTCCAGAGATTAAGTGGCTTCGCAAAATTGCATGAGCATGTTTTCAAGCGAAAGCTGGGTGTTCGCGTTGGCCGTCAGCGCCGACCTGGTTCGACACACGGAATCAAACATTCGTATCAGCCCCGGAAGGCTTTTTTGAGCGGCCAGTGGTATTAAATGTTCCATGAGGTCGCGGTTGTATATTTCAGCAGACCCAGGACCGGTTTTCAGGACCGCCAGGTCGCGCAACAGGTTCAACAATTCTTCCAGCGTCATCTGGACCTCCCCGGGTTGTTTGGCCTGCGTCCGCGCCCATTGGAAAACCACGTCCATCCGGTCAAACGACAGCCGGCCCAGCAATTCCAGTAACTCAATGCGCTGTTCCCCGGATTTCAGCACGTCTTCTTCCAGGGCGCGGCCGGCCCGGCCCAGGGACCTCAGGGCTCGCAGTTCCATCTCCTCCGGACCGGGGTTTTCCCCCGCTTCGCGCATCTTTTCCTCCACAATCGTTTGGACCACCGGCGACGGCAGCGCATGAAACCGGATTCCCTGGCAGCGGGAGACGATCGTGGGGAGCAACTGATAGGGGTTGGCAGCAATTAGAATCAGTACGGTGGAGGACGGCGGTTCCTCTAGCGTTTTTAAAAAAGTGTTGGCGGCCTGGAGATTCATCGTTTCCGCGGAATCAATGATGGCCACCTTAGTCTCTCCTTCGTAAGGAAGATAGCTCAGTTTCCTTTGCAATTCACGGATGCTGTCGATCCGGATGACCACCTCCCGCGCCGAGGGGGTGCTTTTCGCGGGTTCCAGGAGAAAGAAATCCGGGTGAATCCGCTGGGAGATTTTCCGGCAGGATGAACAGGTTCCGCAATTGTCGGCCGGTCCGGAGCCCTTGCAATTGAGAGCTTTGGCAAACTCGATGGCGGTGAGTTTTTTACCTGTGCTCTCCGGACCGTAAAACAGATAGGCGTGCGAAACACTGTTGTTTTGGAGAGCTTTTTTGAGGATTTGCTTGGGCTGATCCTGCCCAAGAACGCGGCTGAATGACATTTTGTCTATTAGGATCCATCTCTTCCCCGAAGTCCGGGATAAGAGACGGCAATTTTTCAAGGTTGATAATCATATTAAAATCAAAGATTCGAACTTCCTCAATTTTTGCGGAGGAGGATCTCACCTCCCCCAATCCAAAACTGACTAAGATTATTGAACTTACCCAAAAATCGGGCAACCGAGTTTATCTTATTACAGCCGAGGGGTCCTGTAAATGAAAATCCGGGTCCTGGCCGTAGCGGGCGGCCTCCCGGAGAAGGATTCTTTTTTACTCTTTTTATTGCCCCGGGCGGAATGGACCGGAAGATCCTGCAGGGGGATGAGGGTTAATATTGCAAATTCAGCCGGATTTTGGTATTAATCCCTCTGGGTTTTGTTAGAATGTTGAGTTAAGTGTTTTTCCCTTGTAAATATAGCCCTCGAACAGGATTAAAAATCCCATGGCAGTTAAGGAAAAAGCGAAACGAACCGTCCAGAGAAAGCGAAAACCAAAGATACTGGCGGTGATTAACGATGCCTGCACCGGTTGCAGCGGTTCGCCGATTTGCATTACCGAGTGCCCCGTGGATAATTGCATGTACGAGGTGGAAAATCCCGATGCCCCAATTTTCAACCGCGTATACGTTGATCCGCTTTTGTGCATTGGTTGTAAAAAATGCATCTCCAAGGGTCCCATGGACACCTATCTGGAGGGATGTCCCTGGGATGCCATCGATATGATCCCTCTGGACCAATACGAGGAGGAGTACGGAGTCCTGCCTTACTGAGGGTTTCCTCTCAGCCCAAATTCATGTCGTCGGACCCATTCCCTGTTTCCGATTTGGGCTACGCGCTCAGGTTCCACAACAGCAGGTTTTAATTTCTATTTTCGGTTGAAAGTGAGGTTCCGCATGAAGTGCAGGAGGGGACCCCTTTGGCCGCGTCTCTTTCAAATCCAAAAAATATCCCAAAATCGGCTTAATTTTTCAAACTATTTTTGGACAAACGCGAACGAATTTTGTAAGATGTAATCCCCATTTTCCAGTAGGTTGTACCCCCCCATAATCAAATAATGAGCAAAAGCAACGGCTTTCGTCAGGGTATGGGCATCGCATTCCGGTTGGGGACCGAGATGACCGTGGCCACATTGATCGGTGCGCTCATGGGTTACGCAGTGGACTATTATTTTGAGACGAAACCCTGGGGCGTGGCGATCGGGGTTCTCTTGGGGGGAGCGGCCGGGATGCTGAACGTGTACCGGGCGGCGCAGGAAATCACCGCCCCCGAAAACGAAAAAAACGATAAAAATCCAAAAGACAAGGACAACTCAATTTAACCCATTATGGAAAGTCCATTACATCATTTCGAGCTTCATCCTATCATTCCGATCCACATCATGGGGCTGGACCTTTCCCTCAATAAGGCCGTGTTCGTCATGTGGATTGGGATGGCGGTGGTATTCGGATTGTTTATGCTGGCGGTCAAAAGCGGGTTCCGCACCATTCCGGGGAAACTTCAAAGCGTCCTTGAAATGGCCGTGGAATTTGTTCAGGGGATGGTTCAGGAGTACATCGGCAAGGAGGAGGGGAAAAAATATTTTTCCTTCGCGGCGTCCTTATTCCTGTTCATCCTGGCCTGCAACCTGATGGGGATGATCCCTGGTTCCTACACCATCACCAGTCAGCTGGTGGTGACCGGGGCCTTTGCCATCGCGATATTTATTATGACCTTGATCATCGGATTCCTCAAGCACGGCATGCATTTTTTTACGATCCTCGTGCCGCCGGGAGTTCCCAAGGTCATGATACCGTTCATGATTCCCATCGAGATGATCAGTTTGCTGGCCCGGCCGCTGTCCCTTTCGGTGCGGTTATTCGCCAACATGACCGCTGGCCATACGGTTCTTGCGGTTTTGTTCGGGCTGGCCATGTCGGCGTCGTTATGGGTCGGGTGGATGCCTTTCGGGTTTACGGTGGTCATCAACGGATTGGAGATCGCGATCGCTTTTATTCAGGCCTATATATTCACGACCCTGACCTGTGTTTATATTGGTGATGTCATCAATTTACATTAATTTTTTTGTCACGAAAAAGAGGAGATCGAGTATGGCTTCAGAAGCAGCAGCATTGATTGGCATGGGATTGTGCGCGGCGGGGTTTTTTGGGGCTGCTCTGGGAATCGCCTACATTTTCGCCAAGACGATTGAGACGGTAGGCCGGCAGCCCAACGCAGAGGCCCGGGTCGCCAAATATTGCTGGATTGGCTTCGCGCTGGTCGAGGCAATCGCCCTTTACGCCCTGGTGATCGCATTCATCATTATGCCTTAGGCGAGGCGGGATTCCATTTCGTAGTTGTGCCCCCGCGGGCGGGGCGCCGACGGAGTAAATATTATTCATTGAGGAAGAGTTTACGATGCCACAATTCGAGCAAGTAGAAGTTTTCAGCTCCCTCATATTCTGGTCGTTGCTGTCTTTTATATTTCTGTTTTTTCTTCTCAAGCGGTATGCCTTTCCCCCCATCCTGGAAGCCTTGGAAAACCGCGAAAAGAAAATACGCGGGGATATTGAGGACGCGGAAAAGTTGAAACAGGAGGCGGAAAAGATCAAGGCGGATCTGCGGAAGGCTCTTGAATCCGCCCACGAGCGGGCCACCACCATTGTCCAGATGGCCAACGGGGAAGCTAAAAAAATCCAGGAAAAAACCCTGGAGGAAACCCAGGCCAAGGTCCGGCAGTTGCAAAATGACGCGGAACGGGAAATCGAAACGTCCCGGCACAAACTCGTCAGCGAAATTCGGAGCTATACCGCCGTCTTGACCATCGCCTCCACCGAAAAGTTTTTAAAAAAAGTTCTGGATGATACCGAAAAGAAGAGAATCGCGGAGGAATCCATTCAGGAAGTGATCCAGGAAATGTCTCAAAAACTGGAAAGATGAACCCGGTTCCGACCGGTCTCCGGGTCCGGAGTTAGAGAGAAAACATGATTGAAAACCTGATAGGCAAACGATACGCGGAAGCCCTTTCGGGCAGTATCGGGGATGCGGCCCAGTCCAACACCGTCCTCGGCAACTTGAAAGCGTTGCAGGGGGCTTTTGAAACACAGGACCGATTGGGCCGGTTTTTCGCGCACCCGGGGATTCCGCCGGAAAAGAAAAATGCCCTGATCGAAGAACTGTGTGGCCATCTCCAGGTGGAAGATGTGGTTCGTAAGCTGATGTTGCTGTTGTCAGAAAGAAAAAAAATACTCTTCCTCAAAAATATCGTGGAATATTTTGAAAAGGTGGTGGATTCCCGGTTGAACCAGATCCGCGTCTCCGTGTTTTCCGCCAGCCCGTTGGCTCCGGAGGACATAGGCCGATTGAAATCATCCCTGGGGGACATTTGGGGCAAAACCGTGTTGATTGAGAGCAGCGTGGATGAATCGCTGATAGGGGGAATTCAACTGAGGGTCGGCGACCAGGTCGCGGACGCGACCATCAAGAACCAGCTGACGCTTTTGAAACAAACGATAGAAGAGGAGGTGACATAAGTGAATTTGCGTGCCGATGAAATCAGTTCCCTGATCGAAAAGCAGATCGAGGGTTTTGAAGAAGGGGTCGAACTCAAGGAAACGGGTCGCGTGATATCCGTGGGAGACGGCATCGCCCGGATTTATGGCCTGGAAAAGGCCATGTCGGGGGAACTCCTGGAATTTCCCGGCGGCTTGGTGGGAATGGTGTTGAACCTTGAGGAGGATAATGTTGGCGCCATCCTTCTCGGATTCGACGATAAAATCAAGGAAGGGGATGAGGTCAAGCGCACCGGACGCATCATGGAAATTCCGGTCGGCCCGTCGCTGGTGGGCCGGGTGGTCGATGCCCTGGGTCATCCCATCGACGGAAGGGGGCCGGTGAAAACGGAGGAGTTCGGACCCATCGAACGGCTCGCGCCGGGAGTGATTGACCGCAAATCTGTCCACGAACCCCTGCAGACCGGCATCAAGGCCATCGACGGCATGATCCCCATCGGGCGCGGACAGAGGGAATTGATCATCGGGGACCGGCAAACTGGGAAAACCGCGGTCGCCATCGACACCATCATCAATCAAAAAGGCCAGAATGTTTTCTGCATTTATGTCGCCGTGGGGCAAAAGCGGTCGACCGTCGCCCGGGTGGTGAAGATCCTGGCAGAGCACGACGCGATGAAATACACGACCGTGGTTTCCGCGTCCGCCAGCGAACCCGCACCCATGCAGTTCATCGCTCCCTACGCAGGATGCGCGATGGGCGAGTATTTCCGCGACCGGGGGCAGCATTGCCTGATCATTTATGACGACCTCTCCAAACAGGCGGCGGCCTACCGCCAGTTATCCCTTCTTTTACGCCGCCCGCCGGGCCGCGAGGCTTATCCGGGAGACGTTTTCTTTCTGCATTCCCGGCTTCTCGAGCGGGCGTCGAAATTGAACGATGAGTTGGGCGCGGGATCCCTCACCGCCCTGCCCATCATCGAAACGCAGGCCGGGGACGTCTCCGCCTATATCCCCACCAACGTGATTTCCATTACCGACGGTCAGATCTATCTGGAGACCGACCTGTTTTACTCCGGCGTCCGCCCAGCGATCAACGTGGGGCTTTCCGTATCCCGCGTCGGCGGCGCGGCGCAGATCAAGGCGATGAAACAGGTGGCGGGGCAGTTGCGCCTCGATCTCGCCCAATACCGGGAAATGGCTGCCTTCGCCCAGTTCGGCAGCGACCTCGACGCCGCGACCCAGGCCCAGTTGGCACGGGGCGCCCGGCTCGTGGAAGTCCTGAAACAGGATCAGTACAAACCCCTGTCCGCCGCCAATCAGATCATCTCCATTTTTTCAGGGGTCCGGGGATTGCTCGACGACATCGAGGTGTCCGACATCAAAAGGTTCGAGGCCGGGTTGCTGAACTTTATCGAGGAGAAGCATCCGGACATCATCGAAACCATCGAAAAAGAAAAGAAGCTGAGCGACGAGACCGAGAATAAACTCAAGGCGGCCATCCAGGAATTCAAGGAGCTGTTTTAAGGGGAATCCATGCCCAATCTGAAGGACATCAAGCGAAGAATCCGGAGTGTCAAAAACACCCAGCAGATCACCAAAGCCATGAAGCTGGTTTCGGCCTCCAAACTGCGCCGGGCCCAGCAGGCGATCCTGCATGCGCGCCCTTACGCCATTCATATGATGGAAGTGTTGAACCACCTTTCGGCGCGTTGCAACCCGGACCTGCACCCCCTGCTGAGCGAACGCGAAGGCGATAAAGTGGTTCTGTTGATCATTACCGCCGACCGGGGCCTGTGCGGCGGGTTCAACGGAAATATTATCCGCAAGGCCATGAAGGTGATCCAGGAGAACTCCGAAAAGGAAATTTTTCTCCTGGCGGCGGGGAAAAGGGGATTGGATTATTTCCGGCACCGGCCTTATAAAATATTGCAGGATTTCGCCGGTTGGACCAAACGATTCGACTACTTGAAGGCCCAGGAGATTGGAGATATCCTCGCCGAACTGTTTATCCAGAAGGCCGCGGACAGGGTCTTTGTGGTATACAACGAGTTCAAATCGGTTATGCAGCAGGAAGTGATCGTGGAGCAACTCCTGCCCATCGTCCCGGAAAAACTGGAGGTCCAGAAGGACCAGCCTTACGTGGTCGATTATATCTACGAACCAGATGAAGAAGCGATCCTCGGTAATCTTTTGAAGAGATATATGACGGTGGAGGTGTTCCGGGCCTTCCTGGAATCCAGCGCCAGCGAGCACGGCGCGAGGATGACGGCCATGGACAGCGCCACCCGGAATGCCGGGGAAATGATTGACGGATTGAGCCTGACCTACAACAAGGCCCGGCAGGCGTATATCACCAAGGAATTGATAGAAATTGTGAACGGGGCCGAAGCGCTGAAGGCCTGAGGATGAAAAGAATTTTCAGATTCGTGGAGGAAGGGAACTAATGAGCGGAAAAAATATTGGAGAAATCATCCAGGTGATGGGCCCCGTTGTGGACATCAGATTCGATGACGGGACGTTGCCCGATTTGTACAACGCGATCCGGATCAAAAAACCGATGGCGGAACAAGACGAATATATCATCTGTGAAGTGGCCCAGCATCTGGGAAACGACGCCGTGCGCACGGTTTCCATGCATCCCACCGATGGCCTGGTCCGCGGAACGGATGCCGAGGATACCGGAGCTCCCATCTCGGTTCCCGTGGGCGATGAAGTCTTGGGCCGCATCCTGAACGTGGTGGGCGAGCCGGTCGACCAGAAGCCCCCTGTGGCTTCCAAGACGACCTGGAGCATTCACCGCGACGCTCCCTCCTTCGAGGACCAGGATACCGGAATGGAAATGCTGGAGACGGGAATCAAGGTCATAGACCTCCTGGAACCCTATTTGAAGGGGGGAAAGACCGGACTTTTCGGCGGCGCGGGAGTCGGGAAAACCGTGTTGATCATGGAACTGATCCGCAACATCGGCGCCGAACACGGCGGATTTTCCGTGTTCTCCGGGGTCGGTGAACGCACCCGCGAGGGAAACGATCTTTATTATGAAATGGTCGAATCCAAGGTCATCGACAAGACCGCCCTGATCTATGGGCAAATGACCGAACCCCCGGGCGCGAGGATGCGGGTGGGGTTGACCGGACTCACCATCGCGGAATATTTCCGGGACGTGGGGGGGAAGGACGTGCTCCTCTTCATCGATAATATTTTCCGGTTCTCCCAGGCCGGGTCCGAGGTTTCCGCCCTGCTCGGCCGAATCCCCTCCGCCGTGGGATACCAGCCGACCCTCGCGACGGAGATGGGGAATTTGCAGGAACGTATCACCTCGACCAAAAAAGGGTCGATCACCTCCGTGCAGGCCATTTACGTTCCCGCCGACGACCTGACCGACCCGGCGCCGGCCACGACCTTTTCCCATCTCGACGCGACCACCGTGCTGAACCGCCGCATCTCCGAGCTGGGGATCTACCCGGCGGTGGACCCCCTGGACTCGACTTCCCGGATCCTCGATCCGGAAACCTTGGGGGAGGACCATTACCAAACCGCCCGCGGGGTCCAGAAGGTGCTGCAGCGGTACAAGGACCTGCAGGACATCATCGCCATTCTCGGGATGGAAGAACTTTCCGAGGAGGATAAACTGTCCGTCGCCCGGGCGAGAAAGATCCAGAAATTCCTTTCACAACCCTTCTTCGTCGCCGAAACCTTCACCGGCACCCCCGGCAAATACGTCAAGGTGAGCGATACCATCGCCGGGTTCAAGGAAATCCTGGCAGGGAACATGGATGAGGTCTCCGAACAGGCTTTTTATATGGTCGGCACGCTCGATGAAGTCTTGGAAAAACAAAAGAAACTGCAGGCGGGATAAATCATGGCGAAAAATTTGTTGCGATTGAGCGTGGTCACTCCCGAAAAACTGGTGGTCGACGACGAGGTGGACCAGGTGAATGTTCCCGGCTCCGAAGGGGACCTCGGGATCCTGTACGACCATGCGCCCATTTTGACGAACCTTCGCCCGGGCCAGTTGTCCTATGAAAAAGAGGGCCAGGCCACTTATATGGTGGTGACCGGGGGGTATCTGGAAGTGACGGACAACCGGGTGACGGTGCTGGCGGAAACCGCGGAGTTCCTTCATGAAGTCGATCGCAAACGGGCGGCAGAGGCGAAAGCCAAAGCGGAGACCCTGCTCAGCCGGCCCGACCTCACCGACCAGGAATTCCAGGAAGCCCAAAAGAAACTCTTCCGCGCGGTGGCGCGCCTGGAAAACACCTCGGACTAATCAGCTCTCTACCTCGGGCCATTTCACACCCGTTCCACCGGGTTTCCCAGCCATCCCCCGGTCAGGATTCTCCCGCGATCCTCATCGTTTCAGATATTCTTTAAGATATTTCCCGGTGTAGGAACTTTTATTTTTGGAAACGGTCTCGGGGGGTCCCTCCGCGAGAACCCGTCCCCCGCCGTCTCCGCCTTCCGGACCCAGGTCAATGACGTAGTCCGCCGTTTTGATGACCTCCATATTGTGTTCGATGATGACCACGGAATTGCCGGCCTCCACCAATTTGGAGAGCACACGCAACAAGTGTTCGATGTCGGCGAAGTGGAGCCCCGTGGTGGGTTCGTCCAGGATGTAGAGGGTCCGCCCGGTGCCCCGTTTGCTCAATTCCTTGGACAGTTTGACCCGCTGGGCCTCCCCGCCCGAAAGGGTGGTGGCCGGTTGCCCCAGGTGAATATAATCGAGCCCCACCTCGGCGATGGTCTGGAGTTTGGATCGGAGGGACGGGATATTCTTGAAAAACTGCTTGGCTTCTTCGACAGTCATTTCCAGGACCTCGGCGATGTTTTTTCCCTTGTAAAGCACTTCCAGGGTCTCCCGGTTGAAGCGCTTTCCGTGGCAGACCTCGCAGGTGACGAACACGTCGGGAAGGAAATGCATTTCGACTTTCAGGACCCCGTCTCCCTGGCAGGCTTCGCACCGTCCTCCCTTGACATTGAAACTGAACCTTCCCGGTTTATATCCACGCACCCTCGCGTCCGGAACCTGGCTGAAAAGCTCGCGGATGAGGGTGAAGACTCCGGTGTAGGTGGCGGGATTGGACCGGGGGGTCCGCCCGATCGGCGACTGGTCGATATCGATGACCTTGTCCAGAAAATGGAATCCCGTGATTTTTTTAAACCGGCCCGGTTTGGCCGTCGATTTCCAGAAATGCTGGGCCAGGGCCTTGTACAGGATTTCGATGACCAGGGTGCTCTTTCCCGATCCAGAGACGCCCGTCACGCAAACCAGGGTTCCCAGCGGAATCTGGACGTCGATGTTTTGCAGGTTGTTTTGCCGCGCCCCGATGATCTGGAGGGCCTGCCCATTGCCGGGACGCCGCTTCTGGGGGACCGGGATTTTTTTTCTTCCGGACAGGTATTGGCCGGTGAGGGATTTCCTGTCTTTCAAAAGGTTTTTTGGAGAGCCGGAAAAGATCACCTTTCCCCCATGCAACCCGGCTCCGGGTCCCAAGTCGACCACGTAATCGGATGCGAGGATCGTCTGTTCATCGTGCTCGACCACGATGACGGTGTTTCCCAGGTCGCGGAGACGGATCAGGGTTTTCAGCAGACGGTCGTTGTCGCGCTGGTGCAGACCGATGCTCGGTTCGTCCAGCACGTAGAGCACCCCCGTGAGGCTGGAACCGATCTGGGTCGCGAGACGGATGCGCTGGCTTTCGCCCCCGGATAGGGTCGCGGAGGAGCGGTTTAGCGTCAAGTAGTCCAAGCCAACATTGGTCAGGAAGCCGAGCCGTTCCCGGATTTCCTTGACGATTCTGCGGCCGATGGATTGTTCCTGCGGGCTCAGTTTCAGGGCCTCGAAAAAACGGGCCAGCCCGCCGATGGATAAATCCGTCAGTTCCACAATATTTTTGTGGCTCACCTGTACCGAGACCGCTTCCTTTTTTAGCCGGGCTCCCTTGCACAAGCTGCAGGGCAGGGGACGCATGTATTTGGCGATGTCCTCGCGGGTGGATACGGAATCGGTCTCGTGGTAGCGGCGTTCCAGGTCGGGGACGATCCCGGAAAAGGTCCCGGTATAAAAGTGGCGGCGGTTGTCTTTTTCATAAAAGTACTGGATCGGTTTGTCCCCCGATCCGTAGAGAAGGACCTCCCGTATTTTTTTGGGGAGGGACTTGAATGGCGTGGTGAGACTGAATTTGAAGTGGGAGGACAGGGTTTCGAGCATCTGATGGAAATAAACGGTATTGCGTTTGGCCCAGGGCGCCAGGGCGCCTTCCCGGATGGACAGGGAAGGGTCGGGCACGACCAGGTCGGGGTCGATCACCATTTTATTTCCCAGTCCGTCGCAGACTGGGCAGGCCCCCTGGGGATTGTTGAAGGAAAACAGCCGGGGTTCCAGTTCCGGATAACTGATGCCACAATAACTGCAGGCGAATTTTTCGCTGAAAAGGAGTTCCTCCCCGGCCCCGTTTTCACCGAGTATGGAAACGACGCAGGTTCCCTCGCCGTGGTTCAATGCCATCTCCACCGAATCGGCCAACCGTTTTTCCATTCGCTCCTTGATCACCAGGCGGTCCACCACGGTATCGATGGTGTGTTTGAATTTTTTGTCCAATACGATCTCGTCATCCAGGGAAACCACGTCCCCATCCACCCGGACGCGCACGAATCCCTTTTTCCGGAGGTCTGTGATCTCCTTTTTGAATTCCCCCTTCCTGCCATGGACGACGGGGGCCAGGATCATTACCTTTTTCCCCATGGGAATCCGCCGGACCTGATCCACGATTTGCTGGACTGTTTGCGAGGCGATCTGGCGTCCGCAGGAATAACAAAAGACCCGTCCCACCCGGGCGAACAGGAGGCGCAGGTAGTCATAAATTTCCGTGACCGTCCCGACCGTGGAACGGGGATTTCGGCTCGAGGTCTTCTGCTCGATCGAGATGGCCGGGGAAAGACCCTCGATGTAATCCACATCCGGTTTTTCCATCAGTTCCAGAAACTGGCGGGCGTAGGCGGAAAGGGATTCCACGTACCGGCGCTGGCCCTCGGCGTAAATCGTGTCGAAGGCCAGGGAGGATTTTCCCGATCCGCTCAATCCCGTGATCACGACCAGTTTGTTGCGGGGGAGGGAAAGGTGGAGGTTTTGCAGGTTGTGCTCCCGGGCTCCCTTGATTATCAGATTTTGCGGTTCCATGTGAAAAAATAGGGTAGAGAATTTCGGTGATCGCGGGCTAGCTTGAAAAACCCATGTGCCCGTTCAAATTTTAGGGATTCCGCGCGGAAACATCCTGTCCCATTTTTCGTTCACGCGGTTTTTAATTTCCTCGGACATGATGATTTCGTCCGGCCAGTTTTGCCCGTAGCCCTCTTCCGGCATTTTGCGGCTGACATCGATTCCCAGACGGCCGTCCACAAAATGAAAATCCCTCTTGGGATCGAGATTGTTGAAAAATTTCCACAGGACCGTGGAATAATTATCCAGGTCCACATGGCCTTCGAGAACGATGACGATGGACACCCCCGAAAACTCCGGATCTTTCAGAAAGGTGGAGAGGAATTCCCGGGCCTGGTGGGGCCGGGTTTTTTCCAGGGTGATGAACATGACCCGGTGCCGATCCTCACGGTCCAGGACACGGCAGCGGGTCACCGCGTCGAATTTTCTGACAGCCGATTCTGGATCGGGAAGGGCTCCCCCGTTTTCCGCCGGGGGCGGCGCTTCCCCATAACCCGGTTCCCCTTCGATTGGGGCCGTCGCGTCTATGCCCAGCTTCGACCCATGCAAACGCCTGTCCGACGCATGATTGAGCACATCCAGGATGCCTTCGGAAAAGAAAAGGTCCCTTTGAAAATCGACCCGGTTCAAAAGAACATCCAGCACCTGGCGGATGTCGTGGACGTCCACCCCTCCGTCGACCACGAGGATGGTTTTGACGAAGCTCATCTGGCCCATGCCCCAAAGCGCGCTCATCAACCGCCTCCCCTGCATGGGAAACCTTTTGTTCATGGAAATGATGACCGAGTTGTGGAACACCCCTTCCAGCGGCATATTCATGTCCACGATTTCCGGAAGCTGGGTGCGCATGAGCGGCAGAAAAATCCGCTCGGTGGCTTTGCCCAGATAGAAATCCTCCTGCGGCGGAATGCCCACGATCGTGGTCAGGTAAACGGGGTTTTTCCGGTGGGTGACGGCGGTGACCTGGAATACCGGGTACTCCCCGTCCTGGGAATAGTAGCCCGTGTGGTCGCCGAAGGGACCTTCCACGCGCAGCCGGGCCGGATCGATGAATCCTTCCAGAACGATCTCGGCGCTGGCGGGGACTTCCAGGCCGACGGTTTTGCATTTGACCAGCGGCACCGCCGCTTTGCGGATGAACCCGGCCAGGAGGAATTCATCCACGCCGTAGGGCAGCGGGGCGGAGGCGGCATAACACACCGCGGGGTCCGCCCCAATGGCCACCGCCACTTCCATGATTTGATTTTTCCGCCGGTAGTCGTGGAAAAAATGCGCCCCGTCCTTATGGATATGCCAGTGCATGGCGGTGGTTTCCCTGTCGAACACCTGCATCCGGTAAAGCCCGACATTCCGTAATTTCCCGTCGGCGCTGCGGTTGATGACAATGGGAAAAGTGATGAACCGTCCCGCGTCCTCTGGCCAACATTGGAGGATGGGCAATTTCCCCAGGTCCACCGCGTTTCCCAAATGCACCACTTCCTGACAGGGGGCCTGGCGGGAAGGCACGATTTTCGGTGGAATATGCGCCGCCTCAAAAAGCAGGGGAAGCATCTTGACCTTGTCCATCAAAGAGACCGGCGGCGCCAGTTTCAGGAACCGGTCAATATCCCGGGCGATCTCTTCGATGTCGCCGGCCCCCAGCGCCAGATTCATCCGGCGCGTGCTTCCAAATGCGTTGATGAGGACCGGAATGGCGCTGCCCTCGACGTTTTCGAAAAGGAGCGCCTTGCCGCCCGATCCACTTTTGGAAACCTGGTCGGTGATCTCCGAAATTTCCAGGATGGGGGAAACCGGTTCTCTAATACGGATCAGCTCGCCTTCACGGTCTAGCCGGTCAATGAATTCTCTCAGGGAGTAGTAATTCATGCGGAACGAAAATTCAGGAATCCTTTTTGAGTTGAGAGGAGATTTAAAAGTTCCGGGAATTGGAATCGGGAATGATTATATCCTACGCGGGGGAATTTGGGCAACCGCCGCGCCGGATTGCCGGTACGGGCGGGGGTGTGGTAGGATACCGCCATGTTGGTCTATTTTTTCAAACGGATCCTGCATGGTATCCCGGTATTGATCGTGGTGGCCACGCTCACCTTTGGCATCATGCATCTGGTCCCAGGCGGGCCTTTCGACACGGAAAAAAAACTGCCTCCGGAAATCATGGCCAATATCGAGGCCAAGTACCATTTGGACCAACCCCTGGTCACACAATATCTGCTTTATATGAAACAGGTGATGCAGGGGGACCTGGGGCCTTCTTACAAATACATCGGCCGGGACGTTTCCACGATCATCCTCGACACCTTTCCGGTGTCTCTCACCCTGGGTCTTTGCGCGGTGGCGGTGGTGATCGGACTGGGGGTGCCGGCGGGCATTCTTTCGGCATACCGGAAGAATTCGGTTTGGGACCGGACCTGTGTTTTCGTGGCGACCCTGGGGATTTCGGTTCCCAGTTTCGTACTGGGGACCATCTTGGTCTGGGGAATTTCCCATAAGCTGCACCTGCTGCCGCCGGCATTGTGGGAGAGCCCGCGCCATGTGTTGATGCCCGCGTTCGCCCTGGGGGCAGGGTTCGCCGGTTACATCGCGCGGCTCACCCGGTCCACCATGTTGGATGTCCTGGAGTCCAATTACATCCGCACTGCCAGGGCCAAGGGATTATCCGA
>JBHHVU010000003.1:0-110699 GCA_046754465.1 Nitrospinaceae bacterium
CAGTCGCTACACCAGCGCTCACCTGCAAGAATTTCCTTCTGTTTAACCTCATAAAACTTGCCCTCCCTTTCGGTTAAAAAAATTAACCTTTGGTTTAAACTTTGAGCTCTTGCCTTATTTGGTGGTTTAAACTTTGAGCTCTTGCCTTAATTTTGCATACCTCCCTGTATGCCCAGAAATGATCTTCCCTCCCTTCTATTTGGTTACAAAAGTTAATACCAGCCAGTTGTTTTCCATCCAACCAGAATTAAAAACAATCAAACCGCCGGCTCAACCCACGCCGGCCCTTAACTCGTACACTTCGATGCAACGGTCACAGGCACCATCTTTACTTTCCCAATCGGGGAAGTCGATTTTTATAGCTTCGATGACCATTTCATCACAGATACTTTCGGGATCATCCACCCAGTTATAAGTGGGAAACTTACACAGAGGACAGGGCGACCCTTGCAAATGGATATAATCCCGCTCTTCCTCGCTGATTTCGCTTTCATCCACATATTTACTCATCAAGGTATCGAGGTCGGTCGCCATAGACAGCAACTCTTCATGAGTAAACATTTCCGTTTTCCACAACCCCTCGAAAATCCCTCTTCTTTGCGGTCCGGGAATTTTTCGGTAGTAATTGTCGAACTCCCTGAAGCGCGCATCTCTTGTCATCACGGAGATGACTCCCATCTTGGCAAGACGGGCATCCACATAAATATTCCAAAGCAGACGAAACCGCCCGGTGATCAGGTTTTTTATGGATGGATTGCCAGGAATGAAGGAATCTTCATAGTCGAACTCGGGATCGACCATGTCTTTGGCGTGCATGAATTCGTGGATGAGGAAAGCGCTCAGGTCGTGCGCTTCTTCGGGGTTGCTGAATCGGCTGGCCAAAACCCGCATTTCGATTTTGGGTTTGTCGCTGGAACGCGCCAGCACGTTGGAGCCTTCATCTACTTTATTAATAGCTCTTTTGACCACAACAGCATCAATCCGCTCTTCAAAATCCCGGGCCAAATCATAAGCCACTTCCCCTTCCTTATCCTGAGGCGGGGAATTGTCATTGGGTTCCTGCAGGGATTCAAGTTCCTGGTTTTGCTCTTCCTCGGGGGGGGATCCGGAATCTCTTTCTGCATCCTCTGTTGGTGCAGAATCTTCTGGAGATTCGTTTTCCGTATCTTCGGCGGCGGGAATTTGCAGGACAGGATTGCGGCTGGTCCGTTTTCTTTTGGGAATGAGGCCAACGGCTTCCAGGGAGCACAGAACGTGATCGCCCAGCTTGAGTTTTTCGATAAAGAAAATTCGGTTTATCTTTTCGAAAGCTTCTTCGCGGTCATCTTCGGGAAGTTCGTAGATGGGATCGGCAAGGGAGTGATACTCGTCGTAATCCGCACGAAACCCCGAACGTTCATGGTGGTTCAGGTACCGGAATACGGCTTCTTCCATGAGCTGCGGGCTATAAGTAACTTTCATTTGCCCTGACTGGTAGGTTGATCAGTTTCGGACACTGGTTCGCATGGACAAAAAACCGGCGTATCTTTTTTCCTAGATGGGACAATATATATGTAATTTAACAGCCAATGTCAAGCAAATACGCTAATATTTTTTGGGGAAAACATGGGGAAAAACGGTTGATTTTTCCCGGTTACTCCACGCCAGGAACGGCAAATCTTTCCATATCGCCCAAAACAAGCCCCATTCTTTTGATTTTTAAAACATTAATCCACTTCAGCCGTATACCATCCGGCAAAAAAATTCCTTTTGGAAACAACTTTTTTTCTTGAAATCTCACTATCTGCACGCCAAATCACACCCGTTTTGGGAACCCGTGGGTCCCGTCCTGTCCCTCTGGGAGCACCTGCCGGATACCGGTTTGAGGTGAGGTTGGTTTGATTGTGTTACGGGCGACATACCGTGCCCCACCCTCACAGGCTTATGGGAAGGTCTCCTTATGGCGCGTCCGGGGCCAAAATAACAATCAACCGCCCGGCAAACCTTTATTTTTTATCGATGCTGTCCTTGAGTTTGTCTATTTTCTGAATCGCCGTCATCATGGGCTCTGGATCTCCCAGTTCCCTGGCGACGGCCCGGGCCTGGTCAAGATACTTATCTCCGGCGTCTTTCCGACTCACGACAATTTCCATTTGCGCCACGGTCAGGTACAACTGAAACTGGTTGGCTAGGTTTTTCACCTCGGCGAAGGTTTTCCCGGCTTCGTCGAAATAATTTTCGGCTTTTTCAAATTGGTCGTCCTTGAACTTGAGGTTGCCCAGATAGGTGTAATCCTGCGCGGTCCCCAATTTGTCACCGATTTCCTGTGTCAGTTTGAGGGCATCTAAATAATATTTTTCCGCTTCTTTTCTTTTACCATTACTGAAACTGAGATTGCCAATATTGCGATAATCCTCGGCGATTTCTTTTTTATCCCCCCTTTTTTTGGAGATATCGAAAGCGGCCTTGAAATTTTCCTCGGCTTTTTCACGGTAGCCCCGATCCATATACAATTTGCCCAGATTGCGCAGGTCGATACAAATTTCATGGGGATCCTGCATTTCCCGGGCTTTTTCAAGGGCTTTTTTATAATAGACCTCTTGCTTGGTCCGATCCTTTTTCTGGCCATAAATATTGGCGAGGTTCCGGTTATCATAGCAAGAGGACCTCAAACTCTTGATCTCCTCGGACATTTCGAGGGCTTTCAGGGCATATTTTTCAGCCTGGGTCCAGTCTTCTTTCTGGACGTATAAATCACATTGATTTCTATAATCTTCCCCCATTTCCCGCTTGTTGCCCATTTGGCGGTTAATTTCCAAGGCTTTTAAATAATTTTGTTCCGCTCCCGCCCAATCCTTTTTTTGCAGGCAAATAATTCCCATGTTCCGGTAATCGTTGACCATCCCGGCGGGATTGCCTGTTTTTTGGTTGAGGCGGAGGGACTTTTTCATGATTTTTTCCGCCTGGTCCCATTTACCGATGCGCATTAAAATCTTGGCCCGGCTCCCGTATAATTCCACCAAACCCTGTTTATCCTGCAGTTTCTCCTTGATTTGGATGGCCCTTGAATAGGATTCGTCGGCTTCTTTCAGGTCTTTTTTCTCCAGGAGGATGCTTGCGAGGTGAGCCAGGGTTGCGCTCATTCCCCTTTCATCCTTGATTTTTTCCTGCAAGGAAACCACTTGCTGGAGGGTATCGACGGATTTGCCGAAATCACGGACCATGAAGTAAATGTTTCCAAGATCGCCCAGGATGGCTACTTTCTTGTTATCATCTTTCTGGACCTCTGGCTTTTCCAGTTCCTTCAACAGGTCCTTCCGCCGGTTTTCCAGATATTTGGGCTGGCCCATGATATGAACCAGCTTATCCTGGATTTGACGGACCATCTGTGAGTCCTTCAGGGCCTCGTAAAGGCTGTTGGCCTGGTTGAGATAACCCTCGGCCTGTTGAAATTCTTCCCGTTTGAAGTAAATGTCCCCCAAGGCTTCATACTGTTGCGCCATTCCCGGCCGGTTTTCCAGGTTCTCCATGAGTTCCAGAGATTTGCCATGATGTTCCAGGGCGGCATCCCATTCCTTTTGCAGGCTTTTGACGTTTCCCAGGTTGGACTGGCCCCGGGCTTCACCCAGGGTATCGCCCAGTTCCTTCATGATCTTGAGGGACTCGTTGTAATAATTCCACGCCTGGGGTAGATCCTTTTTATGGAGACAGACATTGCCGAGGCTGCCAAGGAGATAGGATTGCCGGCGCAGGTCTTTTCCCTCTCTTATGATGTCCAGTGCCTTGCGAAAACTCTCCTCGGCCTGATTGAGTTTATCGGGTTGTCCGGCGAGCGCGATTTGCAGCAGGGTTCCCGCCAAGTTGCCATAACAGATGCCGACGGAATGTTTGTCATCCATTTCCTCGTAAATGAGAATGGATTTTCGGATGGTATCCGCCACTTTGTCCAATTGCGCGCTCCGGAAATAAATGTCCTCCAGTTCCTGATATTTGACCAAAAGGTCGGCCTTTTTCCGGGCTCGGCCGAGCTTTTCAATTGCCTCCAGTAAACCGTCCGCCATCTTTTTTAAATAGCCCGGGTGTTTCTGGATGGAATCAATTTTCTCTTCGAGTTGATGGATTTTTTCCTGGTCTTCTTTTTTGTCCAAACAGACACTGGCTTTTTGGAAATACTCCCTGGCGGATTCGAAATCCTCCCGTTTGAGGCGGACGTTGCCCAGGTATTCGTAATAAATTCCCTGTCCAAAACTGTCCTTGGCCTTCTCCATCAAATCCAGGGCTTTTTGATAATTCTCTTCCGCCTTGTCCAGACTGCCCTTGTACAAATAAACACTGCCTAAATTACCCAGTGAACTTTCGATCCCCTTGAGGTCGTCGACTTTTTCCATCAGGGTCAGGGATTGGGAGTAGTACTTCTCAGCCATATCTAGCCGTCGGCTTTGAAAACAGATGTTCCCCAGGTTGCCCAACACATACGCCTTGCCGGTATCATCCCCGGATTGTTCCATTAATTTCAAGGCATTTAAAAAATGCGATTCGGCTTCCTGGAGGTTATTCTTTTCAAGGCTGGCATATCCGAGTTTTTCGTGTTTCCGTCCTTCATTCATCTGGCAATCACCTTTTTCGAAAATTATTCTTTACGCCCGCATGGCGTCCCACCCGGTTCCGTCCCCACCTGGAAAGGGATCCCTATCGGAGAAGGTCTCCAACGTCACGCAAAACCACCCGCTTCAAATATCTGGAAACTTGATAGGAATGAATTATATGAAGAGGTTTTCCGCCTGTCAACTCACAGGGAGGAACCGGGGAAGGATTCGTTACCGAATCGGCCAAGGGTTCCTTCAGGGGTTTGATGGTTTGGCGGGGTTTATAAATTGGAATTGTGTGGCAGGGCCAGGGTCAAATATTTGCCCCGCTCCCCATAAAGGATGTGCCTGTCTTCCAGTTCGGCCACGATCTCCTCCAGGGAACCGGGTTCCAGGTTTTGGCCCCTCTCTTCTTCCAGGTGGGACCGGATTTGTTCGAGGGATTTCGCGCTTTCGCTGCAAAAGGGAATGATCCATCCGGGCGCGCCCTCAAACCGCGTCTTGGCCGGGTACTCCCGGGACCTCCCATCATAAACGGTGACGAAATCCATGGATTTGGTGAAAAACAGGAATGGCAGTTCATCCGACTGGTGCCGCCGCTTCCATTCCGCCACAGTTTCTTGCAGTTCGCGGACCAGGCGGGGATCGATGCGCGTGCCGGATTCGAACTCAAAATCATAGGCAACCTTCATCAGATCGATCGTCCTGGAATCATAAACGAAGGGGTACGCTTCGCCGGGGCCTTTCATTCGGATTCCGTACTGGTCCGGGCGCGTGAAATAAGGGCTGAATCGTTCCAGCCAGAGGTTGCCCACGCCCATGGGCGGGGGCAGGTGGATCAGGGGTTGGATTTTTTCGATCTGACGGCGGTAATCTTCATCCGTCTCTCCCGGGAACCCGGTCAATATGTTCCAACTGACCTCGATTCCATAATACATGGCCCATTTCAGGCAAAAAATGTTCTGGATGGGCCGGACTCCTTTATCCATTTCGAGCAACTGGTTGGAGCTGAAACTCTCAATCCCCGGCTGGATGACGTTGACCCCGCCCTGGGCCAGGGTTTTGATCTGCAGTTTGGTCAGGTTGCTTTTCACTTCTATAAAGAACTGCAGGTCATAATTTTCCCTGGCGAATTTTCCGAACACGCCATCAATATATTTCAGTTCCAGGATATTGTCGACGATGCGGAACCGGTAGGTGCCGTAACGGTTGGAAAGGGCGGCGATATCGTCATGAACCTGGTCCATGCTCCGCGCCCGGAACTTCATGGTGGAGGCGTTCAGGCCGCAAAAGGTGCAGTGATGTTTTTCTCCCCACCAGCATCCCCGGGCCGTTTCGTAAAGGATGATCGGATTCTCCAACAGGGGGGAGCCGGGATCGATCGCCCGAAGCTGGTCAAAATAATCATCGTAATCCGGCAGGGCGGCGTTATGAAACTCGGTAAACATCTGATGGTTCTCCTCGTGGACGATCTGACCGTCCTTGCGATGGACCACCCCCCTGGGCACCGGTCCGCCGTTTTCCAATGCCGCCATCAGGTCCGGCAACACCGGCTCGGCTTCGCCGATGACCGCGTAATCGATCCAGGGGAAAACCCGGAAATATTCCAGGCCCATCTCCGAATCAAAATTGGACCCGCCGAAAAGGATTTTGATGGAGGGATATTTCTCCTTGATGAGCTTGGCCAGGGTCACGCTGGCGATATTCTGATTGAAGGTCGAGGTGAATCCGACGACGGAATAATTCCCCCAATCGAATTCGTCCACCGCCCATTGAAGAAATTCCGGCGCCAATCGGGTTTTGACATCCCATAAAAACTCCCGGGGACGTTCAATGGACCGGCACACATCCTCGATATGGGATGAAAATTGGCTCATGTATTCCTTGTTTTTTTGGCAATCTCCAAATAAATGGTGGGAAAAAAGCCATTCGCCCGTCAGGAATCTTTTTTCGCATAATTCGTTATAAATGGGAATTCCCAGCTGATGGGCAAAATTGAGGTTCAGGTAATGACTCTTCACTTCCAGTCCGCGGGATTTCAACAAGGCGGAAAGGGTCCCCAACTGGATGGAGGGATAAATATGAAAGCCAAACGGCATATTGACTAACGCTATATTCAAGGACATGGGATTATTTTACCAAGTCCCCAAGACCAATTCCCAACAAATTCGCTTCCATTCGCAATAACTGTCCAATGAACGTTCTCCAAACCCTTTGGGGTGCTCACGATTCGGGGGGAAGATCCGTGGTCCCATTGCGGCCAAAAGCATCGGTGCCGCGGAGGAAAATTAAAATATTAGAAATGTTTCCTTTAAAGTGCAACAATTTGCACGCGCGCCAGGGGACTCCACGGGGCAAACGTCAAACCACTTTCTGAACACGGGAAAATCGATCCGCCAAAAGATGGAAACTTTTAAATTATTGTACATCGCGATAGGGCCTGGAATCGCAGTTGCCGTGTATATTTATTTTTCCGACAAGTGGGAACCCGAACCGAAAACCATGGTGGTTAAAAGTTTTCTTTTGGGAGGATTGGCCTGCTTTCCCACCGGTTATTTTGAGGGGGTTTTTGAAAATGTTTTTGGTCTGGAAGATATTTTCAGTGGAAACTTCGGTACTTTTTGGCAGCAACAGGTTTTCTATGCTTTTTTCGGAGTATCTCTCATAGAGGAATCCTGCAAATTTTTATTCCTTAAGGGATTCATCTACGACGACCGGGAGTTTAGCGAACCGTTTGACGGAATTGTCTACGGGGGCATCCTGGGCTGCGGCTTCGCCACCGTGGAAAATCTTCTTTATGTTTTTCGCCTGGGTCCCGAGGCGGGAATGTTTCGATTATTCACCGCGGTTCCCGGCCATGCTTTCGAAGGAATCCTGTTGGGCTATTTTATGGGGAGGGCCAAGTTCAGCCTCGAATCGGAAAAAGAATTAATCAAGGGCCTGGTTTTGGTGGTGATTCTTCACGGAATTTATGATACCGCCGTGTTGTCTCGTGCGGAGGGGTCGTTCATTTTAATATTTGCAATGGTATTTCTTGGCATTTACCTGGGTTTGAGGGCTAAAAAGGAATTGGAAAAGCATTCCGCGGTCATTGAATTTTCACCCGCGGAATTCATGCTCCTGAAGAGGGGCAGAAAAAAAGGGCCTCTGCATTTAAAAGATATTCGTGATTTGCTATCGCAAGGAAAATTAAAACCTGAAGATTTGCTCCTCGTCAAAAAAACCGGGAAAACAAAATCCATAAAAGAAATTTTCTCTTCAAAAATCCTTGCACAATATAAGAGCCTGGTCAAAACTCCCTCCAAGGGGCAACCGGTTGGGTATTTTTTGATTTTATACGTATTAACCTTTGGCCTTTATTTTTATTTCTGGTTCCTCAGGAATTACAGAAAATTCAGAAATCATAAGGGAATAAAATTAAACCCGGAATTAAAAACCCTGACCCTCTTCATAGTCTCCATTATTCCTTATTTTATTTATGGGATGGTCCTGGCGAGTTCCATTGAATTCAAATGGGAAGGTTTCATTAAAATTTCATTGGACTTGACCGTCGCGGGAATACGGTCCGTTTTCCTGTTTTTTCAACTCCGTATCCTTAAGCGATTTTTAAAAAGGCGGATTAAAGGATCGTTCGGAGTTTTAACCATCGTCCTTGCCTATTTTGTTTTAGACACCGCAATTAAACTGCTGTCCTTGGGCACGCCTTTTTACCTGCTTCTTACGATTATTCTGGTTTTAGGCCAAGGGGGGGTTTTGGCTGTCGTTCAAAAGGATTTAAACCGGTATTGGAAACTGGAAAGGGAACGAATAGCCGATACGATATAAAATCTTTTTTTGATGGAACCGCCGGGAAAGGCAAGGGGATGTTAAAGCTCGGCAGGGGGGACCCTCCCAGGGCGGGAGAAAAAAAATGAGCCGGCCGCGGACCTCCTCCCCCCCGCATATTAGTTTCCGGAATCACCTTGTGCGGGATTGGGCTGACGGGCTTTCAAGTGGGCCACGAAACTCTTGGCTTCCGCATCGCGGCCTATCTTGTGGAGAAGGTCCACGTAACCCTCCAGGGCAAAGTTGACCAGGGGATTTTCCAGCCCCAAGGTTTTCTCCCAAATAATAAAGGCACGCTTGGCAAGAGGTGCGGCTTCGGCATACATGCCACGAACACGGTAATTCCCCGCAAGGGTATTGAGGATGGCGGCGACCTTGGGATGCTCCGACCCCTGGACCTTCTCGGCAATGGCAAGGGACCGCTTGATATAGGGCTCCGCCTCGGCGTACTTCCCTTGAACCCGGTCAATTTCCGCCATATTGTTAAGGCTTAATGCCAAAC
Source organism: Nitrospinaceae bacterium (assembly GCA_046754465.1). Classification (GTDB taxonomy): domain Bacteria; phylum Nitrospinota; class Nitrospinia; order Nitrospinales; family VA-1; genus JBHHVU01. The sequence goes on from JBHHVU010000003.1 coordinate 8,893, forward strand.
GCGGATCATCGATGGGGAATTTCTCCGCCTCGTGAAGAGCGGCCAAAAGCTTTTTCTCCGCTTCTGCATAATCCCCTTTCCCATAGGCGGCCAAACCGGCATTATGGTAATCCTCCCAATTCTCTTGCGAAAAATATACCGTTTTGATGTAAAGGAAAGTGCCCACCACCGCTATAAATAGTGCAAAAGCTCTCGTCATTGTCATGAATCATGGCCTCCGGCTGATGGACCCTATCCCTCTGACGACTACTTAATGTAACCCCATCCCGTTACTGGCACCAACTTTTTAAATCCATCTTCCGGAGGGAAAGGGTGGGTCCGGGCCTGGTGGGTCATCCCTGGCAATGTCTCCCCTTCGGCCCCCGCCCGGAATGCCGCCACGCGTCCATTCCCCCAGGCATGAATGGAGAGGTATGAATTGACAGGGTATGGATAAGCTTTCTATAATCCTTTCTTATCCAAATAATAATCATTGCTATCAAGGTCGGGTTCCATGAAGGATAACGAAAAATTTTTGTCCGCGCTCAAACGTCCAGGATCCATTCGCTTCGCCGCCAACCAAAAATCGGTGGAGGCCCTGGAAAATCTCCTGCCCCGGTTGAATCACACCCGCATTGACGGGGCTTCCTACTGGTTCGTGAACGATCGGCCCAGCACCGCCAATACGAGGATCAAGGCCTATCCCACGGGTCACATGGTGTTTTACAACCCGGAGGGAAGACGTTTCCTTTTCACCGACCCGGGGGGACATCCCCTCCACGAATGCGAATGGACCCCGGACGCACAGTCCGGCGAAACGAAACTCACCCACGCGCGCTTGCAGCTCGATTGCCTCCAGTGGGTGGGAATCAAACCCCGCGCCAAAACGTTCCAGACTCAAATCGATATCAAGGGTCAAAAGGGCTGGGAAACCATGTCCCTGGACGATCTCCGGGAAAAGGCGGCGGAAGCCTGGCGGGTGCCCTTGTCGGAGGTAAAGTATTTTTACCAGGACGAAAACCTGGTTCCCCTGGGCGACGGCAAATACAACGTCCTCTTGACCAAGGACGGACTTTACGCACTGATGGACGGCACCTTCGATAAATCCATGTTCATCAGCTTCATGTTCAGGGTCCGATGGGAAAAGCTGGATTTGATCCCGGTGGTGGAACTGTTTCAATCCACGCTGCCGGGGAGCGGAGGCGCCTCCTTCGAGCTCATCTGGGGACTATATGAGGATCAATCGCGGGAAGAGAAACTGGGGCCTTTACGTTACCGCGGCCTCCCCACCTATCCCTCCAAGGAAGCGTTCAATATCTTTTCCGCTTTTTTCACGCCACAACTTTCGAAGGAAAAAGATATCCTCAAGGTATTTCTCGATCCCAACCGCTCGCACGAGATCACCTGGACCGCCAAGGCCAATCCGCCCTGGCGCTATATCAGCGACCCACACCAGATCACCCTGACGATTCAGGACCACAAACTTTATAAAACCACGGTCCATAACGATACGCTCCCCATCCCCTTCGTGAATCATTCCGGGGGGGGGAATCCCTCCGCCGAGCGGGAGCTGCATGTAGGAACCAACTCTTTTCTCCTGATCGATGGGGACCTTTCGCGCGAAATTCCCTTCGAACCGTCATGGGGAATCCACCCCCAAATCGCTCCGCTGCCAAAGCGTCCCAAGGTCCCGTTCGGATGGAAGTGGTTTTTCAACGGGTTCCCTCCCAAGGTGGACCCGGTCAAAGCTCTTTACACCCTTCCCTTCTATCCCGAAGGCGCCGCGGAGATCGAGGAATCCGCTCTCCAACCCATGGTGCTGGACCAGATTTTCTATTACATGGAAATGTCGCCGGGCATGCCCGCCAAACTGGACAAAATCGACCGGGTTCTCATTCACACCTTCGACACGGTGATCGCCGGCTGCGTCGACTGCACGAAGGAACGGCAATACACGGTTCTGTTCAGCGACCCGGAGTTCGCGCAAAAAAACGCCTGCCTGTTATGGAATTACGCCCGGTCCAAAAACCAACTGAACAACCTGAACAAAGTATCCTTCCTGCCGGAAAAAGAACATGTGGCGGAGGTCTACCGGGAAAAATACGGATTGATCTTCAAGTGGATCCCGTTCATGTATTTCCAGGACCGAGAAGCCTGCGAGAGCATGCTAAAAGCCCTGGCCGACGCCCTGCTTCCCGAAGGAATCCTTTTCCTCGCCGGGCCCCGGCCCATCCAGGGTCTGTTCAATCACTACGGGCTGGAAGGTCTTTACAAGGACCCGGTGATCAACATGCCGTTTTACCGACAGCATCTCAAAATGTGTCCCGAAAACAAGGTGAATCCGGAATTCACGGTGTTCCTGGCGGAAAAAATCGAAAAGAAGGAACCGAGCCAGGAAGAGCCTCCCCGGCAAACCACCCCGGCTGAGGAAAAAAGCTTCGACCCGCCGCCCCTGCGCAGCTTCACTCCGCCCCCCGACAGGAAATAAAGAAACCAGCGGGCCGAAACAAGGCAGGCGGAAAACTGGAGAAAAAGCAGGGGCGCGGCAATACCGCCCCCCAGCCATGGAACTTAATGAGTCCTGAACAGGATCGTTATTTCTTACCCTCCTCAAACTCATGCTTATCAATCTCGTCGTCCGAATCCTTCTTGTCCACCTCCTGATGGAAGATCTTGACGTCCGGCTTGCTGTTGTCGAACGGGATCAGGAATTCACCCAGATCGTCGGCAATCTGGATGCTGAATGGGACCGGAACGCTGAAATCGATCCCGGAAAGGTCCACTCCCTTGAGCTTGATCTCGTATTCACCGTCTCCATGTTCCGGTTCCAACTTCAATTCCGTGCTGTCCCGAAGCACCATCTGCTTGATTCCGGAGAAGGGCTTGGTTTTCGGAGCCTTGAAGACCCACCGGCCTTCTTTTCTGACAAAGGATCCCGGCGGAATGGTTTCCGCGAACGTGCCCAGCGTGAAAGTGACATATTCAGTCACGGTATCGATGCCGTTGCTGGTGAGACCGAGAACCAGGTTGCCCCGGACCTTGAACTTGTCCGGTTTACCGGGTTTCAACTCGGCCCGCGCCCAGATGACACCGGGATCGAAGGAAATGGTGCTCACCGTTACGGTTTGAGTTGCCGTTCCCGTATTGCCTGCCGAATCGGTCGCCGACCATGTCACCGTTGTCGTGCCAAGGGGGAACGGACCCGTGTTGTCAGGCGCCGGGATTAAAGCCCCGTCCACTAAATCACTCGCCGTGGCCGTGCCCAGCGGGACCACTGTAAACGGTCCGGTCGCAAGCACCGTCAAATCCGGCGGCGGGATAATCACGGGCGGCGTCTTATCCTGAACCGTGATGCTGACCGTATCCGGAGCGGAATCCACGGTCCCGTCATTCACCACCAGCGTTACGATATGCGTTCCCGCCGGGATGAGAACCGTGGGGAATTCACCCGTTGCCGCCCCGAACGGACCGGTCCAGGTAAGAACCAAGGGATCGCCGTCCGGGTCGCTGGAGCCGGACCCGTTTAATGTTACATTCGATCCGGCGGGACCTTCCTGCTCCACAACCTGGTCCGCGCCAGCATCCGCGATGGGCGGCTGGTTGGAAGGGCCGATTTTGCTCACGAACGCGTCATCGCCGCCGACGTTCGCCCCGCCGGTTGGCAGGGGATTCAAGGTCGGAAAGTCGGTGGATTCTCTAAATCCCGTCATGTAGGCGTTCCCCGATGAGTCCGCCGCGATGCCAAAGGCCCGATCAGAATTATTCCCCCCCAGGTAGGTGGATTAGGCAACCGCGCCTGTCGCGTCCAGCTTGCTCACAAACGCGTCACCAGCACCGGCACGCGCCGCCTGCAGGGGATTCAAGGTCGGAAAGTCGGTGGATTCTCTAAATCCCGTCATGTAGGCGTTCCCCGATCCGCGGGAAAGAAATTTCACTTGCCCGTCCGTCTGGCCCTCGTTGATCTCGAAAGCCAGGGGCGTTTTGAGGTAGGTTTGAATGACTCGGGAGTTGCGGGCCGGGAGGGCTTGGGTGGCGGCGGGGGATGCGGGGCTGGCGATGGATTTGGAATTCGCCGGGGCGGCGCTGGAAGACATCCCGGCAAACACCGGACAAGTCAACAAGACGGTGAGTAACCAAAGTAAACGTATCATGAGTTCCCTCTCTCACATCATGAAAAAACGTAGAATCCCGGCGGTTGGATTTTTTCTTAACGTTTTTGCCCTTAAAACATTCTCAATACGTTTCCCCGAAAGACAGATTTATTGCTTCGCCTGAATTTGCTTATAATGGCTGTCATGAAACATGTCAAACATATTTCTCGCAAACTCCTTTGTCAATATAGAATTATCGATCTACCCAAACAAATCTCCGCTTGCCAATTTTGGCAATCGGATAGGATCCGATTTTTTTCTCAACCATCCTGTCGATCCTGTTCATCCTGTCAAAATCCCCCTCACCCCCTTTAAAAAGGGGAGCCGAGAACCTCGGCGGGTGGTTTGGACACTCGTTATAGGGCGGACCCGGATCGATAGGCGATTGGGATAGACCTATCTTCCTCCCCGCGGGGCGGGGCAGAATAAAATCCGGTTTTTATTTTCAACCATCCTGTCGATCCTGTTCATCCTGTCAAAAACAAAATCCCCCTCACCCCCTTTAAAAAGGGGATGGGGTGGCTCCCTTTAGGAAAGAAGGCACCTAAGAAACTTTAACTTCCCTGAAGGGGGAAATAATTAATCCGTTTCTGTCAAAAATCACATCATGACTTCGGGGGCGGGTTCGCGGCTCGACCGGGGATGGTTCTTGACGTAAAGGTCGGGAAGGTTGTTCGTGCCGTAATGGGTAATATAGAGGAAGACGTGTTCCCGGGCATTGATCCGCAGCGCCCAGGGATCGAAATCGTCCCTGTAGAAACTCTCGTAGCGGGCCATGGCCTCTTCGATGGTCTGTCCGGATTCGGGGGTGTAATAAAAATCCAGTGCGAGGTCGTGTTCGGGATGGTGCTTCACGTGGATGCCGTATTTGTCCACATCCTTAAAGATCGGCGCGTTGTTGTAGAGAACGAAGAAGTACATCTCGACGGAGTGGATCAGGTCCTGATGGGAGAGGAGAAATCTTCGGGTGTCCTCCGCCTCTTCAGGGGTCTCGCTTGGAAATCCGTAAAATCCCATCACATGGCTCCAGATGCCCACGCGCCGGGCTTCGGTTAAATTCTTGATGGCCGCCTTGATATCGGTGTCCTTCTTCACCAGCTTGATGATGCGCTCGTTGGCCGATTCCAGCCCGAAATAGAGCGACCGGCAGCCGGATTCCGCCGCCTTGTCCCACAATTCCGGTTCGAGCAGGAGCGATTCGAACCGGATGAGCGTGGTCCAGAAGATCCCGAGATTCGCCTCGACCATCATCGGCGGCAGCTTGACGAACAGAGCGGGTGGAAAGGATTCGTCGGTGAACAGGAAGTGCCGGGCGTTGTACTTTTCTTTCAGTTGGGCCAGTTCGCGGATGATTTGATCCGCGTGTTTGGCGCGGAACTGGTCGATGTAACCCGCCCCGTGATCGCAGAAGGTGCATTTCCCCCAATAGCAGCCCCGGGTGCCGAGGTAGGGAATCAGTTTTTCCGGCGAAAAATATTTATCCCACGGCAAGCCGTCGAAATCGGGAACCGGCAGTTCGTTCACCCGTTCCTGGTACAACTCGTTGACCCGAACCTGTCCCGCTTCATCCCGGTAAATCAGATTGGGAACCTTGGAAAGAGGCCTTTTGCCGCCGAGGGCCTCCACCAGGAACACCATGGCGTGTTCCCCTTCATAGGTGATCATCGAATCGAACGCACGGCCCCAGAACTTTTCCTGTTTGGGAAGCTGGTCCTTGAGACGGGTAACCACGTTGCCGCCCACGGTAACATGGATTCCGGGATATTTTTCCTTGATGAGAGTGGAGAAGGTGATCCCCGACATGAGCTGCACGGGGGTGCCGATGGAGATTCCCACCACATCCGGACGTTCCTCCTCGATATATTTGAAAACCAGTTGCCGGCAAACATCGGCGTAGACATTGACCTGGGAGTCGTGGGGAGCCCGGACCAGGTCCTCGGAGACCCAGGGCCGGTACAGGTTCAGGTTGCTCTCCACCGGGTAGAAATTGACGCTTGCGGGAAAATAGGAAACCGAGATGTACTCCATCACCTCCCGGAAAGCGTTCAAGGCCCATTCGGCCTTTTCGATCTCGTAGAACTCCTCTGTCCGTAGGATCCTTTTGGCGCGTACGACCTTCCGAATATGGTGCTCAAGGTCGATATAAGTGTAATCCTTAAGCATCCCCTTAATCTTCCGCTCATCAGGAGTGATCGTCCCCAACCGTTCTTTGTTCCGAAGCTCTTTCAGCCGGTTTTTGATCCGGGTCTGGATGAATTCCAGGTATTCTCCACTGAAGAAAAGGTCATACATCTCCACGTTGATGTCTTTTTGAACCACATCTATCCCGTTCTGCCTCAACACGGCGGTGAGGCTGGGCAATGCCAGGTAGGGAGCGGTGGGAACCCACTCCGGCGGGAAAATCAGCATGACTTTCTTCATAACCCTCAATCCTGATAATTGTTACCGCGTGGTTCCGGTCCGTGGAAAGACACGGAACCGGCGGCCAGAGATCGTACATCCAACGGGCCGGCGGAACACCCTTTTCCCCCGGCGTTCTTCCTCTTACCCAAGAACGATTCTGTTATCATACACACCCCGGCTCCCCCATCGCGGATTAAAATAAAATCCGGGCGGAGATTTTTGTATCCCCGGAAACCGGCTGGGGCCACCCGGAAACCGAGGTGCGCCAATAGCGATACCCTTGGATTTTTGTGGGATTCACTTTTTGTTAATGATACCATTACAACATACAAAATACGACCCGGTCCAGCAAGCTTACGCTTTAACCATGTGGGCTTACCGGGGAATGTTGCGTTCCCTGGCCGGGGTCGGTGCATGTCGATCATTCATTTTTGAGGGAGTGTAATTTTATATGGCTACACAGGAGACCAGTATGGAAATCAAGGCCAAAATCCTGCTGGATGAAGCAAATTTAGCATTTTCTGAAACGGCTGAACGTAAAGACAAAGCCGGAGAGCGAACCCTGGACGGTTCGGCCTGGGACCAAGGCAAAATGGATGGGGAATATGATGAAGAAGATTACCAGACTATCCTGGAACTGCAAAAGAAAGCCGCGGAAATCTGTGACAGCCATCCGGAACTGGAAGAAAGAACCTCGGAATTGTTTCAATCCGTTACTCCCGAAAACGCCGAGGACGTTTTAAAGGAGGCTATGTCCGACCCCAATATTCTCGAATTGTCGCGGATTCCGGTGACCATTTTTCTACTCCGGTTTCCAACGGTCCAGTCGTTTGTCAACAAGGGACACCCCCTGGTTCTGGCCATGGACGAGTACATGCTGGAGAACGCCAACGCTCAGAACTGGCAGGATTATCAAAATATCGCCCAGGAATACGGCTGGATAACCGGCAAGTGACCTAGGGAAGATGCCGCCCTCTTGAGGGTGAATTTTTCCCCAAACCGGCCGCGGACCCGGCCTCCAGCCGGGCTCATGGGCAAACCGAGTGGGATCATGCAGTTTCGTTACAAACTCGCGAAAGAAACATTCAAGAATAAGAAAGTCCCTCCGAAGAAAGCTCCGGGAGAAGACAACATTTCTCCCGACCAGCGGGGAAACGATACCTCCTGGACGGACTCACAACTCCTGAGCCTGGACAAGGAAACCAAACGCGTGGAGCCGAAGGCCCGGGAAGAAAAGCCCCGGGAAGTGTCCCGCCGGGACCTGTTCTCGTTCGCCCGGCTCACCGATTTCGCCGAGGCGGTCGAGGCCGGAGAAAAAAACCTCGCCCGAAAGAAAAAAACCGGCCGCGAGGAACCGGATCCCGATTCCCAGGATTCCAGCGAGGCGTCCGGGGAAACCAGCGCGGCTGAATCCCAGGTTTCCACCGCCTCCGGCGAGGCAAATACGGAACCGGACGCCCCCGCCAGGAGAAAAGGATTCTTCAAGCGGATTTTCCATCGCCTTCGGCCAGGGTCCACTAAGGAGGAGCCCCAACCTCCTCCCCCGAAACCTTCAAAAACAACCGAAATCAATGCGGAAGATGAGGCCTCCCGCCCCTCCCAGGATTCAGCCACAGCGGCTCCCTCATCCACGGACCCAACGCCAACCCGGGTGGAAGCGGCCCGGTCCTCCAGGGAACCCCAGGCGGCGGAAGAACCGCCGGCGGTGGAGCCGGCAGAGGACGAGGAAGTGGACCCCGCCACCAACCGGCGCAACCTGTTACGCCAGGGGGTGCATTTTTTCGCCAAACCCGCGGTGGAGAAGGTTCAGAATAAAATCAACCGGGTCAACGAAACCCTCGACAAAATCACCAAACGGGTTCCGCTGATCCGTCCGCCCGGCGCCATCTCCGAACAACAGTTCCTGCAGGCCTGCACCCGGTGCGACAAATGCATCCACGCCTGTCCCAAGGACGCCATCCAGAGGGTGCCCAAGAAAATGGGATTTCTGATCATGGGGACGCCCTACATCGATCCCAAGAAAATTCCCTGCGTCATGTGCGACGATTTGCCCTGCATCCCCGCCTGCCCGGACGGGGCGCTGGTGCCCCCGGAAAGCGGGAGCAGATTCGACGTGAAAATGGGATACGCCATTTTGGACAAATCCAAATGCCAAGCTTACGGTGACACGTTCTGCCAGCAGTGCGTCATCGATTGCCCCATTCCTGGCGCCATCACCCAGACCGGCCAGAAACCCATTTTCCATAAAAACGTTTGCACCGGCTGCGGCGTCTGCGTGCTTTCCTGCAGCACCGTAAACATCCCCCTCGCCATCAAGATCAAACCCCAGATGGTCATCGAAAGCCAGCTCCGCAAGAAACGGCTGGAACAGGAACGGGAGAGGATACAGGCCGAGCGCCAGGCCGCCGAGAAAAAAGCCCGGGAAGAAGAGGCTCTGGAGCAGGAATCCCCGGCGGAAGACCTACAGGAATAAATTTTCCTCCCCCCGTGGACGGACCGCGGTCCTCCGTCAATTAACTCCCTCTTCCCGGTAACGTCCGGCCGAACGGGAATTTGAATCACCCCCGGTGGCGGCTGAAAAACTTTGCCGGGATTTAGGTTTCCTCCCTGTCTCCTCATTCATTGTCCGGATACGAAATAAACTGCTTGCAACTCTCCCTGGATTTGAGTATTTTGTTGAATCTTTTGTCCGTGCCGCTCACTGGGGGGACGATTGAAAAAATTCCCCCTCGGACCCGGAATCAGGAGCGGCCCAGGATTTCAAGGTTTCACCGGTTGAGGACCTCTTCCCCACCCACAGGACAAAGGAATCCCCGGAACCATCAACATCGTCCGGCAAACCAGATTCAAGGAATCCATGACTGATTCATTTCAGAGAACCCATTCCTGCGGCGAATTGTCCGATAAAAACGTCGGTGAGACGGTCACCCTCTGCGGCTGGGTGCACACCCGGCGCGATCACGGCGGCTTGATCTTCATCGACCTGTGGGACAAGACAGGCATCACCCAGGTCGTGCTGAATCCGCAAATCGACAAGCTTGCCCACCAGCACGCCCAATCCCTGCGGGGAAACTTCGTCATCGCCGTGCACGGCAAGGTGCGGAACCGTCCGGAAGGCATGGTCAACGCTAAACTCGACACGGGCCAGATCGAAGTTTATGTGGACGACCTGCAGATCCTGAATCGCTCCAGGACACCCCCCTTTTCCGCCTGGGAAAATCAAGATGTCTCCGAAGCGCTACGCCTCAAACACCGCTACCTGGACCTTCGGAGTTCCGACCTGCAGCGGAACCTGAAAATCAGGCATCAAATCACCCGGGTGGCGCGGGAGGTTCTGGATTCCCAGGGGTTCACGGAAGTGGAAACCCCCATGCTGACAAAGAGCACTCCGGAAGGGGCGCGGGACTACCTGGTGCCCAGCCGGCTGAATCCGCAAAAATTCTACGCCCTGCCCCAGTCGCCGCAATTGTTCAAGCAAATCCTCATGGTCGCCGGGATGGATCGGTATTACCAAATCGTTAAGTGCTTCCGGGACGAAGACCTGCGCCAGGACCGCCAGCCCGAATTCACCCAGATCGATATGGAGATGTCTTTCATCGACGAGCCGCAACTGTTTCGGCTGGTAGAGGAAATGATGGCGAAAATCCATGAAAAGATCCTGGGGATCACCCTCCCCACCCCGTTTCCCATTCTCAAATACCGGGAGGCGATCGACCGGTTCGGCACCGACAAACCCGACCTGAGGTTCGGTCTGGAACTGGTGGACTTGACCGAAGTGGTCCGGGGAACCCAATTCAAGGTGTTCGCCCAGGTCCTGGAATCCGGGGGACAGGTCAAGGCCATCAACGCCAAGAACAGCACCGAAATCCTGTCCCGAAAGACCCTGGACGGCCTCACGGAAGTGGCAAAAACCTATGGCGCCAAGGGAATGGCCTGGATCAAGGTGCAAAAGGAAGAGTTGCAGTCACCGATCATCAAATTTTTCGAAAAGGACATGCTCGACCGGCTGCTCTCGACGATGGGCGCGGAACCGGGGGATACCCTGGTATTCATCGCCGACCAACCCAAGGTCGTCGCCGACGCCCTGGCCCACCTGCGGCTTTCCCTCGGCTCCCTGCTGAAGTTGATCGACGAAAAAAAAATCAACCTGGCCTGGGTGACCGAATTCCCCCTGCTGGAATACGACGCGGAGGAAAAACGGTACGCCGCCATGCACCATCCCTTCACCGCGCCGATGACCGAGGACCTGGAAAAATTCGACGATCGACCGGATCAAATCCGCGCCCGGGCATACGATCTGGTATTGAACGGCAACGAAATCGCCGGAGGCAGCATCCGTATCCATCAAAAAGAAGTTCAGGAAAAAATGTTTCAACTTCTGGGAATCTCCTCCGGTGAGGCAAACCTCAAATTCGGATTTCTGCTGGACGCCCTGCAATACGGCGCCCCTCCGCACGGCGGCATCGCTTTTGGATTGGACCGGATCACCATGCTGCTCACGGGGGCGGACTCCATCCGCGACGTCATCGCTTTCCCCAAAACCCAGAAAGCCACCTGCTTGATGACGCAAGCCCCCTCGGAAATCGATCTCAAACAGTTGCAAGAACTCAAACTGAAATTCGATTTGTCTTGATTTAGCTTAATGATTTCCTCTTACTCAAGTACGGCTTCGAAGTAAAAGATGAATCAGCGAAAATAAGCGATAAAAAAGGTAATCAACATGTTCCCCTTTCTTTAAAGGCGTTTTGGAAGTTTCAAAATGACGAATATGAAAAGCATTCCCAGCCTGTGTAAGAAACAATGCTTCATTTTCTAATAAATTTCGGAATTGGGGTTCCGTTGCCGCGCTATCCAAGAGTTTTCTGGTAGATGACCTTTTATCTCCTGTTTGACCTTGATAAATGGATTTTAATCGTTCCCAGGCATCCCATAGTTTTTCAAGCGCATCTTTTCGATCATTGGGATTAGGACTCAGGAATTTTGAACAAGCAATATTAAGCAGATTGTCCAAATCACGATCTCCAGTTTGAATAGTCCTCAATTCTTCTATGGAGTTTTGAAAAGCTTGCGGAACAACCCGTTTGATCCTTCCATCCATTCCGAGCTCGAAGACTAGACCGTTCCTGGAAAAAATCCGATTAATATCTTCCCTAAATAACCTTTGTCCTTCCTCTCGATCAAAATCCAAATGGTAATGCTGGAAAAATAAATGCTCTTGTCCTTGAATGGGCTTGGCGACACAGCGATAACAGAACTCGATTAAATCTAGGATTGAGAGGATAGCGGGCTGGAAAATATCCCTTCTCGATAGGTTAGTATTTCCAAGACCGGGAATATCCGCCCTTATACGGCATAAAAAGGCGTTCCTATCGGTTCCGATGGTTCCCGCATTATCAGGGCATGGATCCGGACATTCCATACTCAATGAACCATCATCAATTCGAGAATTTACCAGAGCTAGAATTCCAAACCAAACTTTCTGGGTAATTTCTTCATTTCCGGGGGAGGAACACCATTTTCTCGATCACTAAAATAATATTCGTTCACAAACACCTCATGTTTATTAAAACCCTTAAAATAATGCTCTTGGAATATTTTAACTCAGAGAATTGCAATCAAGGATGAGTAATGCTACATTGAAGCCTTCCATGGAGGGTTAACACCTTGAATAAAAAAAGAATTACTTTTAAACGAAATTGAAGGCGTTTCCGAGCCCATTCTGGATGAGCTGATCGACTTTGTTCAATTTCTGAAAAGCAAAAAATCCCAGGAAAAAATGCATCTCTCGATTGCCAGTGAATCATCTCTAAAAAAAGACTGGCTGAAACCTGAAGAAGACGAGGCATGGCAAAATTTGTAAAAGGGGATGTTGTCATCGTTCCTTTTCCCTTCTCGGATTTAAGTCAATCCAAACGCCGTCCCGCACTGGTTATCGCCGATTTAGACGGCGATGATTTGATTCTTCGCCAAATCACGAGCCAGGCAAACAAAGACCAAAACACCATTTCCATTGCCGATAACGATTATGAATCCGGGGGTTTGAAACAGATTAGCAACGTCCGTCCAAATCGTTTATTCACCATGGACAGCAAAATTGTTTTGTATCGGGCGGGTAAGCTCCGGAAAGGAAAAATGAACGATATCATTGGTAAGCTTATTGAAATAATAAACAGCTGATCTACAAAGCCGATAGGACTTGACAGTTTTTCCCTGGGCCCGGAGAATACACACAGTTTTCTGAAACTTCATGAAGAGGAGTCCATCCTCTTATCCCCTTTCTTCCTTTTAATTTAAGGGCCTTGCCATGTCCTGGGACGGTTTTCGCGAGTTCAAAATTCTATCCAAAATCCCTGAAGCGGAAAACATTTTTTCATTTTACCTTTCCCCGGTGGATGGGGCTCCCTTGCCCGGCTTCCTTCCCGGCCAGTATCTGACTTTCCAGCTAAAAATTCCGGGCAGGGACAAACCGGTGATCCGGTGCTACTCCCTTTCCGACGCTCCCTCGCACGCGGACCGTTACCGGGTAACCATCAAGAAAATTTTGCCGCCGCGGAACCAGCCCCAGGCTTCTCCGGGATTGGTTTCGTCCTATTTTACCGACCAACTGAGGGAAAACGATGTCGTCACGGCGAAAGCCCCCTCCGGGGTGTTTTACCTGGACCCCAAAGGGGAAAACCCGGTGGTCCTCCTCGCCGGGGGCATCGGCATGACGCCGCTCCTGAGTATGTTGAACGCCGTGGTGGATTCCGGGTCCAAACGCGAGGTCTGGTTTTTGCTGGGAGTGCGCAACGGCAGGGAACATCCCATGAAAGAGCACCTGGAACGGGTCGCGGCGGAAAACGAGAACATCCACCTGCGGGTCATCTACAGCCGGCCCACACCGGAGGATACCCAGGGCCGAGATTTTCATCACCAGGGTCATGTGAATGGAGACCTGCTCAAACGGGTCCTGCCGTCGAAGGATTTCGATTTTTATTTATGCGGTCCGGACGCGATGATGAAGAGCTTGCGACAGGACCTGAGGGAATGGGGAGTCCCGGACAACAGGGTTTTTTATGAATTGTTTGGTCCTACCCCGCCGGTATCCCAAACCCCCGCCGGCGTCAAACCCGCGGACCGTAAAAAAACCCTGGCGGTCACTTTCGCCCAATCCGGTAAAACCGTGGAGTGGGACGGATCGGCGGATTCCCTCCTCGAATTCGCCGAGGACCATGGTGTCATCATCGATTTTGGGTGCCGGTCGGGGAACTGCGGGACGTGCAGCACCCGCGTCCTTTCCGGGGAAGTCGAATATACCGAGAAACCCGAAGCGAAGATCGAAGACGGTCATTGCCTGACCTGCAGCTCAACCCCCAAAACCGATCTCGTCCTGGACGCTTAAAGCGATCCGGACAATACGATCCAGATCACAATTTTTTGTGACCTGTCTGATTTGCATTTGAACCTGGTCCGGTAAAATAAATACTGGATTTACAAATGCAAAGGTTCACGACGAAATATTACGGATGCCGGTTTAAGCCGTTTACGGCTCGAGTTGGCCATCCAAGTAGGGAAGGGAAAACCTGCAGGGAATTAAAGTAAAAAACGAACAAGGAAACAGGGAGAGAATTCTCCTTTATCATTCTGAAAACCTCCGCCAGTACCCACAAACTTCCGGCGAAGGGAAAAGGGGCGGTCCGAAAGGGTGCCCCTTTTTTCTTGGGGCGGGCCGAAGCAAACCATAAGCCGGGTTCTGTACTCCATCCAGGATGGAGGGGGAGTCATCAATCTAGGCCTGACGTTGCCGGCAGGCTCAAGCGATCAACCCGAAAGTATCGGACGGGCCGCCCTCAAACACTTTCCTATTCGATCTTGCTCCGGATAGGGTTTACCAAGCTACCGCCGTCACCGGCGGTACTGGTGAGCTCTTACCTCACCTTTTCACCTTTACCGCCGGCGAAGAGAGACCCTTCGCCGGGTAGGCCGTGTGTTTTCTGTGGCACTTTCCTTAAGGTTACCCTCACTCCGCGTTACGGAGTATCCTGCCCTGTGGAGCCCGGACTTTCCTCTCTCCCCGCCGTCAAGCGGGGACAGCGACCCCCTGGTTTACTTCGGCACCGCAGTCTCGCTTTCCGTTTCTTTTTCCCAGTAGAGGAACCGCAGGCAATGCTGGCACTGATGGATCTTCTCGCTGATTTTGATGTCGATCACCATCTGTGGAAGGACCTGCTGAAAACATCCCTGGCACACCCCCTCTTTTAAGGGTACCACGGCCCGGCCGTCCCGGACCTGAAAGACTTTTTCATAATCCCGGATCCATTTGGGGTCCAGGACATTCACCAGCTCCCTGCGTTTGGCCTCGGCCGTGTCCAGGTCTTTTTTTACGCGTTCCGCCTCCCCTTCTTTCTTGGCTTGGTATTGCTTGAACTGATTTTCCTCCTCCCGGCACTCTTTTTCCAAACCGGGAATTTCTTTTTCCTTTTCCTCGAGGGTTTCCATGATTTCCAGTTCGCGGTCTTCAAAACCGGAAATTTTTTCTTTAATCGCGTTGATCTCGGTGAGAATCGCGCTGTACTCCCTGTTAGTTTTGACGGTGGGCAGCTTCACCTTGGCCTTGGCCATGTGGTCGGTTTCGCCCTGGATGTCCAATTCCAGCTGATTCCTCTTCTTCTTCAGGGATTCAATGGTCTGTTGGAGCGCCTCGAGTTGTTTCTTATGCTCCTGCATGGTCGATCGTACGGATTCAATCTGGCCGGGAATAGCAGCGATGGCATCTTTATATTCGGCGATTTCAAAATCGATCTTCTGGAGAGCAATCAGGTTTTTCAGTTGGTCAATCATTGAAAGACCCCGTTTTTGGAGTAGATCGGACACCCCTGTGGATTATATGAATTTGAGATTCAAAGAGTTGTTGGAAACTGTAACATGGGGGTCGAGAGAAATGCAAATATATAAGGGTTTCTTGCCTGGCGCGGATCCAATCCTTAGCGAATGGTGCGAGGCGGATGGAAAAGGAGTGGGGGCCAGGTCAGGCGGTTTTCCGGGCCCGGGACCTCTCTTCCCAAAAAAGAAGGAAAACGCTGCCGATAAAAATGGAGGAATAGGTTCCGATCAAAATACCCAGCAGCAGGGCAAAGGAGAAATCGTGAATGATTTCCCCGCCCAGGAAAAAGAGGGCCGTGACCACTAAAAGGGTGGTGCCGGAGGTCAAAAGGGTCCGGCTCAGGGTCTGGTTAATACTGGTATTGATGATATCCCGCAACGACGTTTTTCCCCTTCGGCGCAGGTTTTCGCGGATTCGGTCGAAGACGACGATGGTGTCGTTGAGGGAATACCCGATGATGGTTAAAAACGCCGCCACGATCACGAGGGTGAACTCCTTGTCCAAAAGGGAAAAGGCGCCCATGGTGATCAAGACATCATGGATCAGCGCGATGATGGCCGCGAGGGCGTATTGAAATTCGAATCGCCATGAGATGTAGATAACGATCCCTATGATGGCGTAAATGATGGACAGGAGGGCCTTCTCCCGCAAATCCCGGCCCACTTTGGGTCCGACCATCTCCACCCGTTCCACGATAATATCGTTGACGTTGAATCTATTTTTTAAGCTGGCCTTGATCTGCGAGCCCACCTCCTCCAGCTTTTCCTTGGACCGCTGCACCCGGATCAGGATATCCTTCTTGGACCCGAATTCCTGGATCGTGCTTTCACCCAGACCGATGGTTTTTAATCCGGCGCGGATATCGTCGATATTTGGAGGGGTTTTGAACTGTAACTGAACCAGGGTGCCGCCGGCGAAATCGATACCGAATTTCAAGCCGCCGTGCAGGAGGATGGAAATCAGCCCGATGAGGATGAGGATTCCGGAAAAGCCCAGGGCGGACCGGAATTTCCCCATGAAATCAAAATCGGTTTGCCGTTTGAAAATTTCCATGAATTTAAACTCAGATCCTAGAAATCATGTGGAACAGGATTGCTTGCATCGCGGATCAAATGCTAAGCCGTGATAATTTTTTCCGGCTCATCGCGGAATCAAAAATGGTGCGGCTTACAAAAACGGCGGTATACATGCTTGCAGCGATACCAATACAAAGGGTGATGGCGAATCCCTTGATGGGTCCAGTCCCGAACTGAAACAGGACCACCGCGGCAATGAAGGTGGTGATATTGGCGTCCACAATGGTTCGAAACGCCTTAGCGAATCCGGCTTCGATAGCGGCCCGCACGGTTTTTCCTATCCGCAATTCCTCCCGAATGCGCTCAAAAATGAGCACATTCGCGTCGATGGCCATTCCCACGGTCAGGATAATTCCCGCGATTCCAGGCAGGGTGAGCGCGGCGCCGAAATAGGCCAGCGCCCCCACCAGCATCACAATGTTCAAAAACAGGGCGAGCACCGCCACCATTCCCGAAAGACGATAATAAATTACGATAAACGCAATCACAAGAATGCCGCCCAGGATAATGGAACTAATGCCTTTTTCGATCGAGTCTTTGCCCAGGGAGGGTCCCACCGTCCGGTTCTCCAGGATGATGACCGGCGCGGGAAGGGCGCCGGCGCGTAAAACGATGGCCAGGTCGCGGGCTTCCTCAGTGGAAAACCGGCCCGTAATCTGTGCGCGCCCGCCGGCGATTTCGTCCTGGATGACCGGTGCCGAATAGACATTGTCATCGAGAATGATCGCTAGGCGCTTCTTTATATTTTCCCGCGTGATCTGCTGAAAAATCATCGCTCCCAGACTGTTGAAGGAGATGGCGACGTAAGGTTCATTGTATTGGGAATCGTAACGCACTTCGGCGCTGGTGAGGGTCTCGCCCGTCAACACCGTGCGTTTCTTCAACAGAAAAGGTTTTTTGGTGACCTCTCCCGTCTCTTTATTTTCAGTCCGCTGGTAGAGAATCACATCGTCCTCGGGAACATTGCCCCGGATGGCCTCCTGGACACCGCGCTCCTCGTCCACCAGTTTGAACTCCAGACGCGCGGTTTTTCCTATGAGATTGATGGCCCGCTTGGGATCCTTCACCCCCGGCAACTGCACCAGGATCCTTCTTTCCCCCTGAATCTGGATGGTGGGCTCGGAAACGCCAAACTGGTCCACGCGGTTGCGGATGGTTTCCAACCCTTGATTGACGGCATTCTGTTCGATCTGCTTCGTCTGGCTCTCCGTCAACCGGTACCGCAACACCAGTTCGTCTCTGGGCCCCTCCTGTTTTTCAAGAAAAGGGTATCCTTGCAAAATGGTTTCGATCTGGGGCCGGTCCAGTTTATCCACCAGCCGGATGCGGATGCTAAGATCGTCAAAATTCGCGGAAACCTTGTCGGCCTCGAGGTCCTCGTTCTGGATGTCGCGTTTGATATCGTCCACCAGCCGTTCCAGGCTGGCCTCGACCGCTTTTTCCACCTGGACTTCCAGGACAAGATGCATGCCGCCCTGGAGATCGAGTCCGAGGGCGATTTTCTCCTTCAACGGATAGCCCAGAAATACCGCTCCGGCGATGGTCAGCAGAATCAGGGGAATTTTCCATTTGAGGTCACTGTACATCGGGGTTACTTGCCTTCACTTTTCATGGTTGCGATGGAAGACCTGTTGATTTTGATCCTCACGTTGTCCGCGATCTGCAGCATGACGATGTCATCCTTGATTTTCTTGATGGTGCCGTGGATACCGCTGAGGGTGACCACAGGGTCCCCCTCTTTCAAGTTATCCAGCATTTTCCGGGTTTCGGCCTGTTTTTTTTGTTGGGGACGGATCAGGATGAAATAAAAAATGGCAAACATCATGATCATCGGCGGCAGAAGGGCTAACAATCCTCCCCCGCCGCCTTCCCCGCCATCCGGCGGCGGCGCCATGGCAAACGCTAAATCAAGCATAAATTGTTGTCTCGTTTTGGTTGCATCGGTTTGGGATCGTGGTTTCTGGAAAACCCATCCCCATTCAGGCCACTCATTTCCCGGCCCTCCCGGCCGGCAAGGGCTTTCACCCAATGACCCCGGTTAATTGGGTGGAGCGAATTCCGGTCTCGTTCTCCACCCGGGTTGTACGGCGGGCTGGCTTTATGACCGATCCGGCCATCGACGGACAGGAAATCCCTATTTTACATGATTTCAAAAGGTTATCAAGTACCCTGCGCAAAACAATCCAAAACAGTGCAGGGAGTCCGCTTCTACCAAATCCCAAAAACATTGTCAAATCCAAACCCGCCCGGGAAGGTTCCGCCGACACATCCCACCCGCGTGCCGACGCAAAATAAAACACCGGGTGCCTTTTTTCCAGGGTTTTGTGCGAAGGGATCAATAAAATTTCTGGGTGAGGTTGGCCTCGTTGGTGAGCTTGCGATACAGCTTGTGAAATTCCTCGGTGGTCAAGCCCGGATCCTTGAGGGCTTCCAACTCCTCCGGAGAAATGGGAACCTGCGACTTTTCATCCCAGGCGGAGGTGGCAATCGCCACGTAATGGGGAGGATTGAGGGCCTGTATGATCAGCATATCCACCTTGTCGTTGTATTTCTTCGCGAGGCCGATCACCATGCGGGCGTCCTGGGCACTCACACCGCTCCCGATGGCGACATTGGTCGGAGGATGACCTCCTTTCGGTCTCCAGTACTGGATGGTGTTGCGAAGCACTTTGATGGATTTGGATTTTAAATAACCACGCAATTCCATGTTGTGCTTTTTCTGATTGTGTGCCAGCCAGATTTCTATGGTGCAAATCGTGGATTTCGAAAGATCACAGCCTGAAGAGGGCCGTTTCGCGGTTCCGGAAAAGACCGGCGGCAGGAAAGTTCCGGAGAAAATAAAAACCGCCAACAAACAATAAACAATTTTTTTCATGGGACGACGGGGAACAGGGTTCATGGTTTTCGTTTTCGTTATTTTAGACGATGTCTGGGTCTTGTCAACCCCGGCCGGACAAATCGGTTAAACTCCCCGCGAGAAGTCCCGTGCGTCCTTACCTTAGGGTTGGCGCGGCGATGGGCCCGGCCTATGCCGATTGAGATAAACCCCCTCCTGTTTTTGGAAAGGGGGGGGGACCAAAAATGGTATCCATTCCCCTGAAGAACAGTCTGCCTTTACCGTCCACAGAGGCCCAAAGAGACGGTTTGTTCACTTTTTCAGCAAGTTATTGGATAACATCTCTAAAGATTTTGATTTTTTTGCCGTTAAGAAGATATGTATGGTTTTAATCTCTCACCCTCCAAGGAAGTTTTTCCATGAATCCTGTTGACAGCGCCAGTTCCTCCTCCGGTCTCCCGCAATTGTTTCAAACCGCCGCAACCGCGAAAGCCCTGGATGTGCAAAAACAGGAAGGTCAAGCCGCCCTGCAATTGATTCAATCTGCTACGGATGTCGCTCAAACCGCCCTATCTTCCGGTCCCAAAGCCACGGGAAACAACGTAGACGTTACCGTCTAACCTGTTTCGCGGAGGGGAGATGGGTCCAAGCCGGGATAGCGGTTGGTCTTTTCCAACCCTACCACATAGCTCAACCCCCTATCTATCCCGATTCCTCCTATAGCAATTGTCATAACTCCCTGGGGAGGTACTTCCCCCCGGTGCCGTGGGCGCCAGGATTCTACCCCCGGGAGTGACCGGCTTTCAGCCGCTCTATTACCGTTTCCTGCCTGTCCTGGAAAAGGACGTGTTTCCTGTGTTGTTTAATAAATCCCGGCAGACGGGACAGGGGAATCACGTTGCGGCCGAAATCGCTCTTCAGCCGGGCTCGGGGAAACACCACGGCCGGGATAAACGTGGCGGGGCCGAGGAAGTCCTCCAAGGCATTGACCATCCTTCTGACTTCCCAAAGCGGATTGTAAATCGTATCATCGCGCCTGCCGGACTTGATAATCCACTCCCGGTCATTCATCCGGCCGCGGACCTTTCCGGCCTGGTTTTTTACGAGGATGACGAAGATTCCGTAAGGAGAGACCACGACATGGTCGATCCGGATCATGCCGTTCCGCGCCGGAATCACAATATCTCTCAGCAGGGTATATTCTTTTCCCAGCCGGTCGATTTTCGATAAGAGGGAGGGTCCGTTCCCGGCATCTCCCGCCTGGGTTTTGCCTTGCCGGAAAAACAGGGCCAGCAGGCCGATAAAGACTGCCAGGCCGGCGAGAATCTTAATCCAATAAACCATCAGAAACTGTTGGGCCATTTAAAATTATCCGGGTTAGAATGGTTGCGAACACCCCTTTAAGAGGTCCTCTAATAATTCGATATTTTTCTTCCAGGCAACTCGCTGGCCCTTATTTTATAAGGGCCGCTCATGGCCCAAAGCATTTTTTAGAGGTGCCCTTTAATTTACCATTGATAATGGATACCGCCCCTATTTTTACATTCCCGTTGGAGGGACCCTAACATAGAAACGAATTCGAGGGAAAAGGAAGACCATGAAAATTACAGCCAGAAAACTCAAGGATTATCCCTGGTACCTTCAGCCCTTTTTCTGGAACCAACGCCGCAAATATGGGGCCGTTCTGGATGCCGCCCTCCTTTGGGCTCGGGTGCCAAAGCTCTTCATCGCCGTCGCTCTCCTTTATGGGGTGATCGACCGGAAAAGCTCGCCCTTGAACCCGGTCCTTCGGGCTCTCGTCACCATCAAGGTATCCCAGATCAACGGGTGCGCCTTCTGCGTGGATATCAATTCAGCTACTTTATTGAAACGCGGAGTTTCGATGGACAAATTGGAAGCTTTGCCAACGTGGAGGGACAGCGGTCTTTTCGATGAAGGGGAACGTGTGGCCCTGGAGGTTGCCGAAAAGATCACCCGAACGGACCTCCAGGTAGACGATGACTGCATGGCCCTTCTCAGACAGCATTTTGATGAGGATGAAATCGTTGAACTTACCGGCTTGATCGCTTTTCAGAACATGTCCAGTAAATTCAACAGCGCCTTAGGGGTCCCTTCTCAAGGTTTCTGCAAAATTCCACCATCGGAGCCTCGCTGACCCTTGAGACCGGTGGATGAAAGGCCGCGGCCCCTTGTGGCAGGGGCTTGGGGCAACTTTGATATGGAATGGCTAATTTGCCTTCAAGGGTTCATCATAATAGCCGGTTTTTTTGGAAACAGAACAGGCCAAAGGGTTTCCATGGAGTCCCAAAACGGCTAATGAAAATGTATTTTATTTGGGTATTCCATTATTTGTTTGTTATTATTTTATTTCAGGGACGCGTGTTTTATGAGCAAAAGATAAAAGAAATATTGCCAAAGGTTCCCGCAGTTGACGAAGAAAAATAAATTCCTGATAGCGGTTGCCGTTTTTTTTGTGATTTCACTTTTATCGGTCAACCTTTCCGCCTCACCCCTGCACCAAATGGATAATTCCCATTGCATGCAGCAAACGATCTGCCATAATTGTTTCCTCTCAGTAACCGTCGATACTTGGGATTCCAATTTTTCCTCCGCGGATTATTCTCCCGTTTCACCGGCTTTCAGTAATTTTGAGTCGCGATCCATCATTCCCAACCCACCGCCTCCAAAAAAATCGACCCGCCTCAAACAACTCATAAAAATCCTATAAATCAAAATTTGTTCAGTTTCCTGGAAATCCTGGTCCGGATGGTTATCAGACCCTTCAGGGCTTCGGGCCGAACCTGAAAAGGAAAAATAACATGAGGATTTATTGCTGGTTCAGGAAGGGTTTTCCTTTCTTCCTGGTATTTATAATTTTTGAAATTAGTTTTGTCTCCAATGTCCAATCCGGAGAAATGACAGAACCAAAAATGGATGCCATGGGACATGGGGACCTCAAAATATCTGACCACCCGGGTCATCCCATGGCCATCGGGAAGCCCATGGAAATGGCCCGTCCCGTCCGTATTGAGGAAGGAAAAATATATTCCCCGCCCCCCCCGTTGATGGGGAAACAGATGGGAACGGTGGAAACCCTCAATGTTCCGCCTCTCGGTTACGAGCTGGACGGCAAGGTAAAAGTGTTCAGATTAATTGCCCAACCCATGGAAAACGTGTTCACCGATGGAAACCTCATGGACCAATCCATCATTCCCGCCATGAATCGTTTTACGGGGGGCATGGGAAATATGTTGAACCTCAAACAAAAAGGGATTGTTTGGGGTTACAACGGATCCATGCCCGGTCCCACCATTGAAGCCACGGAGGGCGAAACGATTCGCATCATCTTGAAAAACGAACTCCCCGAACCGACTTCCATTCATTGGCATGGATTAGAAGTTCCTAATAAACAAGATGGGTCGGGTGGAGTGACCGAAGGCGTCACCTTACCCGGCGAAACCCATGTTTACGAATTCACTCTTTACCAAAGCGGCACCTTCATGTATCACACCGGTTTCAACGTCATGAAACAGGATGGCCTTGGCCTCGGCGGTTTAGTGGTTATCCACCCCAGGGAGGAGAAAAACAAACCGGACAGGGAATTCGCCATCATGCTGCAGGAGTGGACGTTTCAACCTGGCAATCCCAATCCCAACCTCACCTCCATGGCGTTTAATTGGTTTACGTTCAACGGCAAGAGCGCTCCAAATATAGACATCATGAAAATCAATCAGGGAGAGCGGGTGCGCATCCGTCTGGGTAATCTCAGCATGCAAAGTCATCCCATTCATATTCATGGTTATACCTGGAACGTCGTAGGAACGGAAGGAGGCCCCATCCCGGAAGCGGCGCAATTGCCAGGAGCCACGGTCAACGTCGCCCCCGGCACCACCCGGGATGTCGAATTTGTAGCCTGGAACCCCGGAGTCTGGCGCTTTCATTGTCATAAACTGCATCACATTATGAACGCCATGGCAGACAGGCCCATGGGAATCATGCCGCATGGAGGTATGTTCACCTTGATTCATGTTGAGCCTATGGATTCCAAGGTCAAATGGTCGCATTCGAAACGGTTGGAGGAAAAACCATGAAATTTTCCCGGCTATGCATTGTATTGACGATTCCTTTCCTGGTCACCGCATGCGCCACCGTAAACCCACAAAAAGATTTCGATGCTGTGGCACTATCGAGTAAAAAGAAAACCGGCTATCCCGTCACCTGGCAGCAAACCCCGAAAGAGGAAGAGCAGACGAAATTGGCCGTGAAGGAACTATTGAATAACGGAATCAGCCAGGACGAAGCAATCCGCATTGCCTTGATAAACAATCAGGATCTTCAAGCCAAGTTTGAGTTTCTGGGTATTGCCAGGGCGGATATCATCCAGGCGGGTCTATATTCCAATCCTTCGGTGGGCGCCCTGTTTGAGTTTCCCGTCAAAGGTTCCTTCGGCGTCGGCCCGGACCTCGACCTTCTGTTTTCCCTGTCCGATCTGTGGAACGTCCCTCTCCGGCGTAAAATAGCGATGTTCGACGGCCAGAAAGTCACCCTGCAGGTGATCCAGGAAATTCTTAACACCGCCGCGGCGGCGCGCAATGCCTTCAATGAAGTTCTTTTTCAAAAGGAACTGATCGTATTCACGAGAAAAAATATTCAGTTACTCCAAAAGACCCTGGAAAAAACCAAGGTGTACTACGAGTCGGGTTTTTTTAGGGATATGGACCTCTATCTCGCGGAGAGTTTTCTTTACGAGGAAAAGTTGGCCCTGGCCAAGGCCGAGGCCGACCTTAACAACGCCCGGGCCGAACTGATGCGGCAATTGGGGCTTGACCCGCTGGCGCCGGATATCACCCCGCGCGGGGAATTGGAAGAAACACAACCCGTCGATTTGACTCCGGCAAAAGCGTGGAACTTTGCCTATGATAACCGGCTGGATCTGAAAATTTCCCGTTTCCAGATCGAACAGTCGAAGTGGGTTCTCAAACTGCAAAAAGCACGGATATATGGGGATGTGAATCTGGGCGGGAATTACACCCGAGAATTGGATAATTTAAAAACTTTTGGTCCGCTTCTATCATTCCAAATCCCTGTTTTTGATCAAAATCAGGGGGGCATAGCGCGCGCCCAATACCAACTACATCAAGCCGAAAAAATTCTGGCCGCCAATGAAACCGCCGCCAAGGAGGAAATCCGCCGATTGATTAGTGAACTGAAGGTTCAACACCACAAAGCCACGCTGCTTCGCGATAAAATTTTGATCCTGGATAAAAAATCGGAGGAATACGCGGAAAAATATTTCAACGCCATGCAACTGAATGCCTTCTTTCTCATTGAAGCCCGCCGCCGAGTTTTTAATACCTACCGCGGTTATTTGCAAGCGCGGCGGGATTACCGGCGGATAAAATCGAAACTAAAATTAGCGCTTGGAGGAACCCTGCCCGATTGAACAAAGGGGTCATGCAAACGGGTCGGGGGGCTCAAAACTTTTTTTTCCGGGTGGGGGAGGGGCGGATGCCTTTTCGCCGGAGGGCAGGGTTTCCGCCAGATCGAATTTCATGCCCGAACCGGCGGGAAACAGTTGCGGGGAAGTTTTTTGCGGGGCATGGGGAATCGCCCACAGGGCCTCGCGGAATTTTTTCAGGGCCGTCAGGGTCACCGGACCCCGGAGGGGCAATTCCTCCCGGACCGACCGCGCCGCCCGCCGGCCGAATACGGTGATGTCGAGAAGGGAATTGCCCATCAGCCGGTTGGTTCCGTGCAATCCGCCGGTGACCTCTCCGGCGGCCCAAAGTCCTCGCAGTTCCGTCCGGCAGTCCCGGTCGATCTGGATACCCCCGTTCTGGTAATGCAGGGTGGGGTAGACCAAAAGGGGTTGCATGGAGGGATCGATCCCGTATCGCGCGAACCGGTGGATCAATCCCGGAAACTGCCGCCGCAGGGCGCCCTGGCCCTGTTTCAGGTCGATGAGCGGCGTGTCCAGCCATACCCCGGCGCGTTGGGTGGGAGTCTGCACACCCCGTTTTTCCACCACCTCGCGGATGATGGCGGCGGCCAGAACGTCGCGGTAGGCCATTTCATCGATGAACCGCTCCCCTTCCGCGTTGAGCACCTGCGCGCCGATGGACCGGATCGATTCGGTGACCAGTTGCCCGGCCAGGGCTTCCGGATAGCAGGCCCCCGAGGGATGGTACTGGTAACTGTCCAAATGGATCAACCCGCAGCCCTGACGATAAGCAAGGACGAGTCCGTCCCCGGTCGCACCCACATGATTGCTGGTGGGAAATCCCTGGAGGCGCAGCTGGCCGCTGCCGCCCGTCGCCAGGATCACCCCCCTCGCGGAGACGGTGACCAACCGGCCCTTCCGCCGGTCCCAAAGCACGGCGCCGGTAACCTGCCCGTTCCCGTCATCCAGCAATTCCACCGCCGCATGCTCCTCCAATATATGGGTGCCCGTTGTGCGGACGGCATCCTTGAGCACACGCATGATTTCTAGTCCGGTATAATCCCTGCAAGCGAGGACCCGTGGAACAGACGTGCCGCCGCCGGGGCGCAAGCGAAAGGTCCCGTCCTCGTTCTGATCGAAATGGCAGCCCAGTCGGGTCAGCCAGCGGATACTTTCGGGTCCGCTTTCGCAAAGGAGACGCAGCATTTGCGGGTCATTGTTCCCATGGCCGCCAACAAGGGAATCCGCGAAATGGCGCCGGGGAGAATCTTTCAATCCCAGCGCGGCCTGGATACCCCCTTCCGCCATGACGGTATTGGAATCGCCCAGGCGGAGTTTGGTGGCCAGGTGGATGGCAAGTCCGGAACCTTCCAAAGTCAGCGCGGCGGCCACCCCGGCGCCGCCGCCGCCGAGGATCAACACATCGGCGACCAGGTCGATTGTGGGTTCAAACGTTTCCGGCAGAGGACTGTCCGACTCCAGCAGCTCGGCCAGTTCCAAGGGAAATTTTTGGGTCCCGGCATTAGGGCCGGCACGCACCTGCCGCTCCATGCCGAGGTAATCGGGATGAAACTCCTTGAGCAGCCCTTCCGCCGCGTCCTCCCCCAACCGGGGAGGGGACGAGTCCAACCGGGCCCGGCGGGTGGCGGTGACTTTTTCCAGGGAATCCTTCGCCCAGTCCCTCATTCCCCCGCCCTCCCGTGTTCGCGAAAATATTGGGCCCGCCGCAATCGCTTCTCCCGGTCGCCGGTCAGCAGATACATCCATTCCCTTTCCGAATCCTCTCCGTGTTCGGGAACCGGGACTTGGTCCAAGGAGGGGTTGTCGCGGCTGATGCCCAGGGACCGCCGCACCCACAGTCCCATATTGTGCGGCTGCACCCGGTCCTCGCAGACCAACCGGCACAAGCCACAATGGATGCAGGTGGTGAAATCCTCCGCCACCGCCTCGAGCTTGCCCTCCTGCATCCGCAGAACCGAATCCATGACGGGGATGGCCATGGGACACGCCGTGGTACAGCTCCCGCATTTGGTGCACCGGTCCAGGGTGGGGAAGGCCGACCGCAATTTTTCCGCCGAGGGGTCCGGCTGTGGGATTAGGGAAGGAGCGGAGTCAACGGGACAGGGGAACACCTCCATCCCCGCCTCCACGGGACGCAGGCAGGCGAGATCGGTTCCGCCGCCCGGCCTGCCATCCTTCAAGCGGATGGTCACAGTGCATGCGCCGCAAACACCGCCGACACAGCCGGTCTTCACCGCGTCGCCCATCCCGGCGGCCCACAGGGCATGAATGATGGTTTCTCCGGGTATGGCTTTAATGGCTTTTCCCGAAACGGTAATCTCCAGCGTCCTCTCTTCCATCAGCCATCACCTTTGATTATTTTAAACGGCGATGCCAACGGCACCGTTAAACAAAGCCTCATTTATCATAAACCCTAATGTTTCCCTTCTATCATAAACCCATGCCTCCCCCTGTGCAAACGCAGCTAATAAAGCTGGAGGGCAATCAGCGTGGGGGGGAATTGAACGATCAGACCGGAGATGATGGCAATGGCCAAGGGTTGAAGAATATGGGAAGCCCCATGACCTGATTAAAAACCAATCGATGTTCATGGGTCTGCTGCTTGAGACCGAGTAAATTGAGATTGCCCCGGTTCAAGGCGGTCTGGGCGGCGGCCTTGCCAGCTTCCGGGGATTGTTGCCCCTCTCCGGAATCTGTGCTAAATTAGCGGAAGATTCTTAACTTCAAGGCATTTGAACTATGTCCGGACATTCCAAGTGGGCCAGCATCAAGCATAAAAAGGGCGCGCTCGACGCCAAACGCGGGAAGATATTCACCCGAATCATCAAGGAAATCACCGTGGCCGCCCGGCTCGGCGGCGGCGATATCGACGGCAACCCCCGCCTGCGCACGGCGGTCGCCGCGGCCAAGGCGGCCAACATGCCGCAGGACAATATCAACCGCGCCATCAAAAAAGGCACCGGCGAACTGGAAGGCACCCATTATGAAGAGGTGACCTACGAGGGGTACGGCCCCGGCGGGGCCGCCATCTTCATGGAAGTGGTGACCGACAACAAAAACCGGACCGTCAGCGAGATCCGGGCCCTGCTCGGGAAAAGAGGCGGCAACATGGGAGAGAACGGGTGCGTCGCCTGGATATTCGAACAAAAAGGGTTCATCTCCGTCCCCGCCAGTGAAAAAGGAGAAGATGAACTGTTGGAACTGGCCCTGGAAGCCGGGGCCGAGGATATGAAAACCGTCGACGGCCGTTATGAAATCATCACCGCCGTGGAAAATTTCGAGGCGGTCCGCAAGTCTCTGGAAGATCACGGGGTCAAGATGGAAACCGCCGAATTGACGCGGATCCCCCAAAACACGGTGCCCATCGATGAAAAACACGGCAAACAGCTCCTGCGCTTGATGGACGCCCTGGAAGACCATGACGACATCCAGAAAGTCTATTCCAATTTCGACATTCCCGACGAAATACTGGCCGCGATTGAAAATGAATCCTGATCTGTCCACAGCTGGCACCAAAATGGGATCGCTCTATTTATAATCCCGAAGGCCAGCATCCTAAAACACAACTTCCAGTCCAGAAAACATGAGAGTGATGGGAATCGACCCGGGAAGCAACATCACCGGATACGGAATCGTGGAAGAACGGGATGACCGCCTCTGGGCGCTTCACTGGGGAAGCGTCCGCAACAATCCCAAACAGCCCTTTCCCGACCGGTTGAAACTGATATACAATGATCTGATCAAGGTGATCCGGCAATTCTCACCCGACGTGGTGGCGGTGGAAGACCTGTTTTTCGCCAAGAACGTCAAGTCCGCCCTCAAACTGGGCCAGACCCGCGGGGCCACCTTGCTCGCCGCGGTCAACGAGAACAAGGCCGTCGCCGAGTACAGTCCGCTGGAGGTCAAGCAGTCGGTCGTGGGTTACGGCCGAGCCGATAAAATTCAGGTGCAGGACATGGTCACCGTGCTACTCAAACTCCAGACCAAACCCCAACCCTTTGACGCGGCGGATGCCCTGGCCATCGCCATCTGCCACATCCACACCGCGGGAGTCACCACCCGAACGGGCACCGCCCCAACGGGCATCACCCGAACCGGCCGTTTCCGAAACCGGTAAGCCGCACAAAATGATCGCCCATCTCAAAGGAAGCCTGAAACACAAATCACCCATCTACATCATCGTCGACGTTCAGGGGGTGGGCTACCAGGTCCATGTGCCTCTCTCCACCTATTACGCGCTCCCGGAACCGGGAGAACCGGTGTCCGTGCATATCCACACCCACCTTCGCGAGGACACCCTGAAACTGTTCGGCTTCCTCACGGAAGAGGAGCAGATGATTTTCGAGAAACTCATCACCATCAGCAAAGTGGGACCCAAACTGGCATTGTCAATTCTTTCCGGGATGTCTCCGAGGGATCTTTTGTCCGCCGTCATGGATCAGGATGTCGTCCGCATCAGCGGCATACCGGGCGTCGGACGCAAAACCGCCGAGCGGCTGACCCTGGAGTTGAAGGATAAATTGTCGCACCTGTCCCTGGAATTCGCTCACTCCCCCGGCCCCGGAGTCAACATCGGCATCCTCGACGATGCCCTTTCCGCCCTCGTCAACCTGGGGTACAAAAAAGCCCCGGCGGAAAAAGCACTGAAATCCTTGTGGGACCAGAACGGAAACGATATCTCCCTGGAAGATCTGATCAAGGAAAGTTTAAACCTGTTATCCTGAAAGCGGGCAAGGAACCATGAAAGACGATTCGCCCCTGGATTCGGCCATCGACAGCGAAGAAGTTCAATACGACAACAAACTGCGTCCCGCCAGTTTCCAGGACTACATCGGCCAGGACAAAATCAAGGAGAACCTGGAGATCTTCATTTCCGCCGCCCGCATGCGCGGGGACGCCCTCGACCACGCCCTGTTTTACGGTCCCCCCGGACTCGGCAAGACGACGCTGGCCAACATCATCGCCGGGGAGATGGGGGCGAACCTGAAAAGCACCTCCGGTCCGGTCATCGAGAAATCCGGCGACCTCGCCGCCCTGCTCACCAACCTCAAGCGGGGCGACGTCCTGTTCATCGACGAAATCCACCGCCTGTCCAACCCCATCGAGGAAGTGCTCTATTCCGCCATGGAGGATTTCAAACTGGACATCATGATCGGGCAGGGTCCCAGCGCGCGGTCCATCAAACTCGAACTGCCGCCGTTCACCCTGATCGGCGCCACGACCCGGGCGGGTCTGTTGACCTCGCCCCTGCGCAGCCGGTTCGGGGTCGTCCACCGCCTGGACTATTATAACGAGAAAGAACTTGAGACCATCGTCACCCGGTCGGCGGCGATCCTGGAGATCGCCATCACCCCCGACGGGGCCGACGAAATCGCCCGCCGCTCGCGCGGCACCCCGCGCATCGCCAACCGGTTGCTCCGGCGCGTGCGCGACTACGCCCAGGTCCGGGCCGACGGGGTCATCGTCCGCGACGTCGCCCGAAAATCACTGGAAATGATGGAAGTCGATCAAAAAGGTCTCGACAAAATGGACAACAAACTGTTGTCGACCCTGATCGAGAAATTCAAGGGCGGACCCGTGGGCCTCGAAAGCCTTGCCGCCGCCATCAGTGAAGAGAAAGACACTATCGAAGACGTGCTCGAGCCCTATCTCATCCAATCCGGATTCATCCACCGCACCCCGCGCGGGCGTGTAGCGACCCAGGCCGCCTACAGGCACCTCGGCATTATCCCCCCGTCCAAGGAAAGTTCCCAGAACTCGCTGTTCTAACCCCCGCGGCGGGGCATAAAAATTAATAGCAAGCAAAGGAAATAACCCGCGTACAAACATGACAGAGCCTGCTAATGGGTGACCCCTTTGAAAAAATTGACAAAAGAAAATATCTTAAAAGTTCAAAAAGAAAGAGGCCGTGGAAACAAGAACATTCATGTGTTTGCTCGAAAGGGCAATAATGAATGGGTAATACCTGCAATATTTGGAAGAGAGGACTATCAAATAGTTTTAGATTGGGTGAGGGACGGTAATGAGATCCTTGAACCCCCACCAAAGGACATTGATCCTAATAGAGGCCCTTGTCATCATGTTTTCGGGTCATCGCTTGTCTCCTTAAAAAAAATAAATCAGCGTTTACTTTTTTATCGAAGCAAACGATGGCCCAACCCGCCACCCTTTTTTACAGAAATTATTTTACGGAACCAAAATTTTGGACAACAGGGCCCAGGAGACTTGGCCATTTTGTTTGCTTTGCTGTCCATTTTGCTCACCTCATAAGACAAGGTTGACACTCTTTTTTCGGACGGGTAGAGTTGTGAAATATTGCTAATCACTTTATTAATCCCCAACGTTTGGCGACTTTAATTTTTGGGTTGTTCGTTAATTTTTCGTATTGAAAGGAAATTATCATGGCTTATGCAAGTGCCCGTCACATCCTTGTGAAATCCGAAGATCAATGCAATGAATTAAAAAAGCAAATTGAAGGTGGCGCTGATTTCGGCGAAATCGCCAAGCAACACTCCGAATGCCCCTCCGGCCGGGACGGCGGTGCGTTGGGTGAGTTCCGTCCCGGTCAGATGGTGCCGGAATTTGATGAAGTGGTTTTCAGGGACGAGGTGGGCAAGGTGCACGGTCCGGTGAAAACCCAGTTCGGTTATCACCTGATCGAGATCACCGATCGAACGGATTAAAGAGCAAGGGGTCAGCCCCAGGCTTCCTGGAATTGGTCGAAAAACACGTCGTCCAAACGGGTGGTCCCCAGGATCTTTGGCTGCTGGTAGGTGGTATACCCGTGAAAGTCCCGGCTTCCCGTGACAATGAGTCCCAACTTTTTGGCGAGATCGGTAAAGTATTCCACCATACTGGTTTTCTCGTGATAGGGATAGACACATTCCAATCCCATCAAGCCGAACGATTTCAGTTCTTCCAGCCGGCGGGGGATTCCCTCGAAGTCGAGTCCCTTGGCCGGATTGTGGATGGAATAGGTCCTCTCTCCCGGATGGGCCAACACGGGGATGCCGCCGCCACGGCGGACGAGGGCAATGGCCTGTTCGATGGGGAGGTTCTCCCGTTCGACATTATAGGGAACCAGGTATCGCTCGAAAGCCTCCCCGGTGGACGCAACGATCCCCAACCGCGTCATTTCCCGGGCAAGGTGGGGACGGGCCAATACCCCTTCCGCGGCTTTGCGGACGTTTTCGAAGCGGATTTTTCCCCGCCAGGCTTCTGGCACCACCCGGTTGATTTGATCCACCAACTCCCGCATCCGGTTTTCACGTTTTTCGAACATCTCCTTGACTTCTTTCCGCAATTCCGGGTCGATCGACTTGGCATCCTTGAAATACCCGAGGAGATGAACATTGATATTCTTGTAACGGGTGGTGATCTCTATCCCCGGAAAGGCGGAAATGGGCGTGGATTCAGCCGCCTTAAGAAACTCGCCGATGCCTTCAAAGGTGTCGTGGTCGGTGAGGGACAAAATGGAAACCCCGTATTGCTGGGCGAACTCCACTAGTTTCGCGGGATTGAATTCCCCGTCGGACATCGTGGAATGCATGTGAATTTCGGATTTTCTCATAATTCCTAACCATGGGATGAACTCTCATATTAACTATTTTACCCAGGTTTTACAAAAATAATGGGCTCTTCAGCGTGAATGACAGTCTCCGCCGGGGAATCCTTAAATTGGGGAGACGGATTGCTTTACCTTCGATTTTTCGATAATCTTAAGGGTATGCCTGCCAAACCATGGACGGAAAGGACGGTTTTCAGTCCGGGTTTCCTCTCCTTTCGGGGGAATGGCGGGATTCTCAAACGGTGGCAGTTATGAAGAAATTTTTGATTTTTTTGGCCATGCCGGCCGTACTGTGGCCGGCTTTTTCGCTTGCGGAAAACCCCCGGGGCGCCTCCCAGGCCCGGGAACTTCTGATCGTTTATTCGGGGAATACCTTGGGGGAACTCAAACCCTGCGGCTGCGCCAAGGAAGAGGACCAGGGAGGAGTGGAACGCCGCATGAGTTACCTTGAAAAAGTGAAAGGCCGGGAAAAAAACCTTCTTCTGGTGGACGCCGGCGACAATTTCAAGGAACCCACCCGGCAAGGCAGGGTGAAGGCGCGTTTCCTCCTGAGGGCCATGGCCAAAATGGGCTATGACGCGGTTCTTCCCGGCGAGCACGATTTCGTTTATGGGAAGGAATTGATGGATGAAAGGAAAAACTTCCCCTGGATTTTGAGCAATATGGAATTTCGCTCCGTTCCCTGGCCGGTGATGCAGTTCAAGCGCTTTGATAACAAGTTGAAAGTAGCGCTCTTGGCTGTGGCCGATCCTGGATTGTTTGCGGGGGTCAAACACTCCGGCAGCCGGGTGGCCGATCCGGAAAAGACGGTGCGGTCCCTCCTGAAAATAATCGAGGGTCCGGAAAAACCGGACCTCGTGGTTCTTCTGACCCACATGGAGCGGGAGGCGGCCCTGGCACTGCTGAATCTGGATGGGGTGGATGTGATCGTCAACGGTCACATCGGCAAGGATACTGATCTTATCGACATGACCCCGGTTCGGAAGGGTGAAAAGATACTGGTTCAACCCGGACCCCGGGGCCAGAAAATGGGAGAACTGAGGGTCCGCATCGATGCCAGGGGAGGGAAAACCTTCCAGCAGAAGACGGTGCGGTTGGATTCCCAATTTCCACTGGACCCTGATATGGCGAAGTTGTATGACGAGTATAACGGCAAGATCGAGGAGTTGTTCTTTGCGTCCCTCTCGGCCCGGAAGGACAAGAACTCAAAAAAGGTATACGCCACGGAAAAGAAGTGCCAGAGCTGCCACGCCGAGGCGCACCGGACCTGGGTAAATTCCCGGCATGGTCACGCATACGCCACACTCCGCAAGATCAACAAGGCGTTTGATCCCGAATGCCTGACCTGCCACGTTACCGGATTCAACCGGCCTGGCGGGTTTGTCAGCGAAATCGATACTCCCGGCCTTGAAAACGTTCAGTGCGAAGTTTGTCACGGTCCGGCCTTGCAGCATGTTCAGGCGCCGGGCAAGGGCTTTGGTCTCGATCCGAGACAGGCCTGTAAAACCTGTCACGTCAAGAACCACAGCCCCCGCTTCAACTATGAAAAGTACTGGCCTAAAATAAAACATTAACCGGAGTCAAACCTTCGGTTGCATCCGGGACGGTCATCTACCAAAACCGAGAATCAGGAGATCAATATGAGATATGTTTCAACCCTCTTGCTTGTCATGACACTGTTGCTTCCCGGATCCGCTTTCGGGGGAGATAAAATTGGTGGAAAATACCAGGTCATCGGCGACCTGGAAAAACTGAAGGGAACTCAATCAATTAAAATGGTGGAGTTTTTCAATTATTCCTGCGGGCATTGCTACCGGTTCCTGGACACCTCCAAACGGTTGCAGGCAAAATACAAGGACAAGCTGCTTCATAAGAAATATCCCATTTATTGGGGCAACCAGACTCCCTACCCGGCCAGGGCTTTTTACATCGCCGACGAACTTGGCATTGAAAAGGAGTTCACGCAAAAACTGTTCGACACCAATTTCAAGCTGAATATCAATATATTTCAGCCCCGGGTGATCCGGTTCGTGGCGAAGGAGTTCGGTGTGGAAAAGCAGATGGAAGCGGGGATGCAGTCGGAAAAGATCATCGCCAAAGTCCAGAAATCCCTCGATCTGGCCAAAAAATATGAGGCCAACGAAACCCCGACCATCATCATCAATGACGTGCTGAAAGTGGCTCCCAGCATGTCCGAAGGCAACGTGGAAACGATGACGGACAATTTAGACCTTATTTTTCAAGACATTTTGAGCTACAATTGAAATTAGTCATAAAAAGTTCCCGGGAGGGAGATTTTTGACTTCATTCACCCCGGCCCATTCTCAATGCGGCCCATGATCAGGAAAATGCGATTGATGTTTGGAAAAAAATTTAAAATATGGATATCCGGGTTTGCGATCGTTCTCCTCAGTATTCTGTTCGCCGGCCCCATCGGGAATTGGCAGCCGAACGGATCCTTTCTTCCCACCGCCCAGGCCGGATTTTTCAACAACGACCTGGAATTATTTGACGAGGTGGTGGACTTGGTCTCGGAAAAATTCGTTTACCCTCCGGATTACAAAAAATTATTCTCCGCCGCCATTGATCAAATGCTGACCAAGGCGGGCAAGGAGGGTTTTAAGGTCCAAAAGACCTCCCAGGGCCGCGTCATCAGCAGTAAGAACTACCAGGTGGAATACGATCTCAATTACGATCCGGGCCACGATCTGGAATCCTTCAAAAAGGTATACCATTTCCTTTTGGCCGAATCGCGGAACAAATTTTCCAAGGAGGACATGGAAGTCGCCGGGATCAGCGGGATCATGAACTCGCTCGATCCCTATTCCCAGTATCTGGACAAGGACGCGTTCGACAAATCCATGCGGGATACGGAAGGAAAATACGGGGGCCTGGGCATGATCGTGACCATGAAAGACGATCAGCTTCTCGTGGTCAAAACCATGAGAAATGGTCCGGCCCGGCGCGCCGGGATCCTCCCCAACGACAGTTTCGTTAAAGTGAATGGTCAGAACGTGCGCGGGATGCAGATCACGGAACTGGCTGAGATGCTCCGGGGTTATCCCAACACCAAGGTCACCATCACCCTCCTTCGGGCGGGCGGCCACAAGGAGCAAACCTACACCCTGACGCGGGAAATCATCTCCATCGAAACCGTCAGTTACGAGACGCTGAAAGACGCCATCGGTTATATCAAGATCACCAGTTTTTCCAAGCAGACCAACGACCAGTTGAAAAAATCCCTGGCCCAGGCCAAGCAGGATGGGGTCAAGGCGTTTATCCTCGACTTACGTGACAACCCGGGCGGGCTGCTCAACCAATCGGTCAAGGTGGCGAGCCATTTTCTTTACCGGGGGCGACTCATCGTTTATACCCAGGGGCGGCGAAAAGCCGATTATAAAGAATACCGGGCGCATTACAAAAACAGCCTGTTGCACATGCCCGTGGTGATATTGATCAACCGGCATAGCGCCAGCGCATCGGAGATCGTCGCGGGGGCGCTCAGGGATTCGGGAAAAGCGTTGATCATCGGGGAAAACTCCTATGGGAAGGGATCGGTCCAGACCATCTTCCGGATCAGCGACGGGTCCGGACTGCGCCTCACCACGTCAAAATATTACACGCCTTCCGGAATCGACATCACCAAACACGGCATCGTTCCGGAAATCAAAATCGTCAAGGAAATCGGGTATGAGGACGAAGCGGACACCGGAGCACCCACCCCCTCCATTCGCCTGAAGGAGGCGGACCTGGACAAATTCCTCAGCCAGAAAGGTCTCCAGGTGGACGAGGAGCACGATTCCAGCCTCCGGTTCGCGCACATGGTTCTCAGGAACATGACCATCGCCAACCGGAAGGAAACACTTGCCAGAGCCAGGGAAATCGCGGCCAATATTCACTTTTGATTCTTTTGATCCCTAAATCTTTATCGAGGTATGGAGCTGGAACGATGAACATCATCAGTATGGATTATGAAAAAGGAACCGTTCAAAGCGACTTCTATCTTTGGAAAATTGTTTCCAACAACCAGAATAAATTCCTTTTGCTGCAACGGGAAGAAAACGGCCGGTTTCACGCGGCCGAAGCGGATGTGAAGAAAAAACACCTGTGGGAGGTCAAGGAAATTTCATATCACGGACCCAACGGGGAAACGTTTTACTTTGACGAGGAAACGGGGATCGGAAGCTTTTAACCCCCGGTCAGAACAGCTTCAGGGATTTCAGGTTCCCCAACGAACTCTTCAGTTCGTTCTTCGTTTTATCGGCCAGAAAATTTCCCCTCAGATCCAGTTTTTGCAGTTTGGGAAAGGTTTTCGTTTCCGCGAACGCGAGAGCCCCGGCATCACGGATCTCGTTCCATCCCAGTTGCAATTCCACCAAGTTGGGGAAACTTTTGGATTGGGCGAGAATGATGGCGCCGCTGTCGCCAAGAAAGTTGTGTCTTAATATCAAGGTCTTCAAATTGGGCAGCGAGGGAGATGCCGCAAGCATTCGGACCCCCTGCTCCGTTATTTTGTTATAACGCAATTCCAGTTTGGTTACTTTCTTCAACCATTCCTGCCCGACCAGGTGCTTCATCCCCTCGTCGCCAATTTTTTTCCCGGACAAATTGAGGAATTTTCCGTTTCTTCGCAAGCTCTCCTTAAACAGCTTTTCATAATCGATGGGTTTCTTCTCATCAAAAAATTGAGCGTGGCCCACGCCATAAAGCAAAACCAGGGCCAGACCCGCCATCATCGAACCCCGAAACAGGCGCTGAACCAGTGGTTGGTATTTCAATTCTCTGACTCCTTTTTGCCGGTATTCTCCTTCTCTTCTTCGATGGAGCCCCATTTTTCCTCGTCCTCGCCTTCGTCCTCGAAATCTTCCTCGTACATAAAGTCTTCAATGTCGTCGATGTAGAGGTGGCACAACCGTTTCCGGTTTTTCTCTTTTTTGAGAGTTTCCAGGCCCAATCGGCGGATTCGGTTCGACGTTAGGAACAGGTGTTTTAATTTAGACAGAATCTTGGATTCCGCGATGGCGATGGCGCCTTCGTCCTCTACCAGGTTTCCATAAAGGTTTAACTTTTTCAGATTGGCCATGTACTCCGACCCGGCGATGGCCTTGACCCCATCGTCGCCGATCACGTTGCCATAAAAATCCAGGTCGGTCAAATTCTTGAAGTTTTCGGAGTTGGCGATGGCTTGGGCTCCTTCGTCCCCAATATTATTGTTGGGCAAACTGAGCCATTTGAGCTTTCTCAGGCTTTTGGTTTTCGCCAGTATGGCCGCCCCCTTATCGCCGATATTTTGATTGCTTAGATCCAGATGCTTTCTGTCGGGAGTCAAAAATTGTTTGATGAGATATTCGACGCTGGCCACGGGAAATTTCCTTTAAATCAAAGTGAAACCGATTGGAATTGTTTTTCCCGGTTATTATATCATAAACCCCGGTTGCCCCAGAAAAGTCACCGCTGCGTTTCCACCGGGGCGGGGCTCACAACGTCCCATAGCGGACGAGGAACAGCAGGGCGATCAAGTACAGGCCCCAATGCACCTGCTTGGCCTGGCCGCAGAAAACCTTGATGATGGGATAGGAGATAAACCCCAGGGCCATGCCGTCGGCAATGCTGTACGTCATGGGCATGCCGATGAGAACGAGGAACGCCGGGAGCGCCTCATCCCATTGTTCCCAGTCGATCCGGGTCAGGTTTTTCGCCATGAGGCAGCCCACGATAATCAGGACGGGGGCGGTCAGTGGGTAGAGGGTGGTCTTTTCATCGACGGAAACCCCGCCGCCGACCATTTGGGCGATGGGCGAAAAAAAGAGCGCCAACAGGAAGAGAAAAGCGGTCACGGCCGAGGCCAGCCCGGTGCGCCCTCCCTCGCTCACCCCCGCCGCGCTTTCTATATAGCAGGTGACGGTAGAGGTCCCCAGGAGGGACCCGGCGGTGGTCGCCACGGCGTCGGGCATCAATGCACGCGTGGCCCGCGGCAGTTTTCCCTCTCTCAGGAACCCGCCCTGCTGGCCCACCCCCACCAGCGTTCCCGCGGTATCAAACAGATCGACAAAGACGAAAACCGCGGCAATGGTGAGGAGCCCCAAACCCAGCGCCCCCGTGATATCCAGTTGCAGCCACGTGGCCCGCAAACCGGGAGGGGGGGCCACCACACCGTGGAACGTCACCAATCCCATCGGCAACGCGAGAACGGTCAAGGCCAGCATGCCGATCAGGATGGCGCCCTTGACTTTTCTCCGCAGGAGGGTGGCAATGAACACCAGACCGAACAGGGTAAACAGGGCCGGAAAACTTTTCAGGTCTCCCAACTGCACGAGGGTCCCCGGATGCCCCCGGACCAACCCGCCCTGGACCAAACCGATGAAGGTGATGAACAGGCCGATCCCCCCGGCGATTCCGCTTTTGAGATCCGCGGGAATGACATTGATGAGCAGTTCCCGGACCCGGGTGACGGTGAGCAGAATGAGGACGATTCCTGAAATGAAAACCGCGCCGAGCGCCACCTGCCAGGGGATTCCCTGACCGATCACCACGGAAAATGTGAAATAAAAATTGATCCCCATTCCGGGGGCGAGGGCGATGGGATAGTTGGCCCAAAGACCCATGATCAGACATCCGATGGCGGCGGAAATACAGGTGGCGGTCATCACCGCGCCAAAATCCATACCCGCCTGGGACAATACGGCGGGTTGCACAAAGATAATATACGATGAGGTTAAAAAAGTGACCAGCCCGGCTCGTAGCTCGGTGGGGATATCGGTTTTGTTTTCCCGCAGATTAAAGTAGCGATCGAGAAGGCTGGCAAGGCTGATCATGGGAACTCACCGTGATGGGGTTGTGGGGAAATAATTTTCCGGATCGCGAAATGCCCCTCAATTCCTGGAAATATTTTTTAATGCCTCGAAGTTTTCCTTTTTCTGAATCCTCATTTTCCGCCCGGTGAAACGCCGGGCGCCCCGGGTTTCGGATGCGCGATTCATCGTTTCAAAAATTGCTTTTTCACCAAATCCATTTCCTCTCTTCTGGATTGGATCGCGCCGTTGACCCTCGCCTCGCGCAGGGTCTTGAAAATGTTTTGAAATATGGGACCCGGCTGCACGCCCAGGCGGATCAGGTCGTCCCCGGTGAGGGATAATTCGGCCAGGGAATGGTACCGGGTAAAATACAGGGTGGCGTACTTGTTGACCCGGCCGCTGTCGCAAAAGGCCAGAAGGTAGATGACCGCTTCGGGGGAGAGGGGATTAAAAATCTCGTAAATTTGGTTTGGGGCCAGGTCGTCCGTTTCCTCCAAGGAACGGATAGCCATTTTGCAGTTTTCCCGGTCGTCTTCCAGCCGATTTTTCAGCCGCTGGGAAATCCGAAGACGGTTCATCGCGTACTGAAACGCCTGGGGGTCCAGGGTAGCAAAAAGACCCTGAAAATAAATGAACCAAATCTCGGGTTCCCTGGGAAGGGGTACCATTTTCGACCAGGAGATCACGTCCGGCACCCTCTCGAGGACCGCGAGGCCGTTTGAATCCTCCAGCAGTTTCGGGGAAATGAACGGGAAA
The DNA here is from genome assembly GCA_046754465.1 of Nitrospinaceae bacterium. Taxonomy (GTDB): domain Bacteria; phylum Nitrospinota; class Nitrospinia; order Nitrospinales; family VA-1; genus JBHHVU01. Next base: position 48,779 of record JBHHVU010000003.1, read on the forward strand.
AGAGAAAATTCCTTCATGCGCCGAATGCACTTTAAAGGGTCATCCTCCTTGAGGAGGAGTATCAATTCGTTCAGCAGCCGGGAGCCGCTCAATTGATCGATCAATTTTTTTTTGATCGCGTTCTTCATGAAAGCTTCCGTCTGTTTTCCGATGACAAAATGAAACCGCTGTTCGAAACGGATGGCGCGGAAAATACGGCAGGGGTCTTCGATAAAACTCAAATTGTGAAGTACCCGGATCACCCGGTCTTTGAGGTCCCGTTCCCCGTTGAAAAAGTCGATGAGACAGAAGGCGTCCTTTCCGTTCAGTTTAACGGCCATGCTGTTGATGGTGAAATCACGCCGAAACAGATCGGCTTTGATCGAGCTTTTTTCAACGGTGGGGAGTGCGGCGGGATGGGTGTAGTATTCCATCCGCGCCGTGGCCACATCGATCCGAAACCCGTTTTCGAGAATGATCACCGAGGTTCCGAACTTGGCATGACTTTTCACGCGGCCCTTCAATTGTTTTCCGAGCATTTTGGCGAACTCGATCCCCTCCCCTTCCACGACGATATCGATATCCAGGTTTTTGATCCGCAGCAACAGATCACGGACGAATCCCCCGGCAACATAAATCGTAAAACCGGCTTCATCCGCAATGCGTGCGAGGGATTGAAGCAGGGCCATCAAATCACGATCGAGCCGTTCTTTCATCAAACTCTTGACATTCTTGTGAACCCCGCTTTTTTTTCTTTCCAATATGCCCCCCGGTCCGGGCTGTTCGCCTACCAGGTCGCCCTGGAGCACCCGGAGCAAGTCCCCCCGGCTGATGATCCCGGTCAATTCACCCGATTCGGGATGCACTACGGGAATCAGTTTCTGTTTTTCCTCGATGATGACCGGGATGATGGTTTTAAAATAGGAATCGGCGGAAGTGACGGAGAACTCTCGGATCATCAGGTCTTCGGTTTTTTCCAGCGCCATTTTATGATGAATGGCTTTTTCCACGATTTGCCGGGTGATCAATCCCACCGGAATTTTGCCCTCCATCACCGGGATGGTATTGAGGTTAAACCGGGTCAGGATTTTTTCGACGGATTCGATGGTATCTTTCCGGCCCACGGAAACCACGGGGAAGTGCATGATATCACGGACCAGGTAAAGGGGCTGGACGTCCGCGTTCAGCAGATGGAGAAGTTTTTCCCTCACCTGGACCATCGTCATATCCCGAATACTGGCGGATGCGGCATAGATGTGCCCTCCCCCCTCGAACTGCCGCGCGATTTCCGCGACATCGACCGTTTTGGTCCGGCTGCGCGCAATCAAGTAGACCCGCCGGTCCATCCGCACGAGCGCGAACAGCGCCTGGAAATTCTCGAGTTCCATCACCCGATGCACCACATAGGCCAGGTCCTCGACGAAATAATCGACGGTCGCCGAAGCCAGGGCCACCTCGACCCCGTTGAAGCTGGAAATTTCCAGGTTGCGGATCAGATCATTGAAAACGTCCACCTGCTCCGTATTTAACCGAGGTTGAACGAATTCCGCCACCACGTTCAAATCGGCTCCCATTTGCACCAGGCTGGACACGGCGTTAATATCCTGCGGCGTCGTAGACGGGGAAATGAGGGAATGGGTGTCCTGATAGATTCCCAGGGCCATCAGGGTGCTTTCCTCCCGGGTCAGGGGAATTTTCTTTTCGGACAAGACTTCAAACAGGATGGTGGCCGCCGCCCCGCGTTTTCTTATCGTGGTGCGCCCGGCGGGAATTTTGTTGGCGATTTCCGGATGATGATCATAAACATGGATCTCCACCCCGGGTTTCCGAATCAGGGACTGGAAATTTCCAATTCGCGCGGGATCCTGGGTATCGACCAGGATGAGGCGGGTGACCCGGTCCAGATCGATATCCTTAATCCGGGAAATGTCAATCGCCGTGTTAATTTCGTTTAAATATCGATTGACGCTTTTTTCCGCGGACCCGGAAAAAACCATGTGGGCTTCCGGATAAAGTTTTTTCGCCGCCACCATGGAAGCCAGGCAATCAAAATCCGCGTTCAAATGGGTCGTGATGATTTGCATACTGGATACGTTCGTGGGGGTCTTATTCCGGTGCCTTTTCTCCCAATACGCGCACTTGCGCGGCAAAGGGGATTTTACTGGGCAGGTTGCATATTTTATTGTCACACGCCCGGAACACCACGTGTCCCGCAATGGAATAAAGGCCGGGCTCGAGATCTTTGGGAACCCCCAGAACCCGGATGAATTCGACCGTTCCATGAAAGGTTCGAACCACCTTGTCCAGGGCTCGATCCTTAATAATTTCCGGTTCCGGTTCCCGCCAGGGACCTCGCGGCGGGAAAATGTTTTTCAAGAATTGGATCTGGGTGGCAAGCGATTCATCCTCCCCGGGGGTTTTCATGGAATATATATGCCATCCCCCGCCGAGTTTCACGAGAACATGCAGGTGGAAGGATTCACCGGGCTTCAACCGGCCGGGATCGGTAATTGATTGGACTTCTACGGGAACCGCCGGATTGCGGGAGCGGCTGAACGCTTCCAGGGAGGAATGCGCCCAAACGGGAAGCCCGGAAAAAATCAGCGCAAGGAAAGCGAATAAAACTCCCCACCGGGGAAATGGGGGACTGAATCGGCGAATCCATGGGATCGATGGCATGGACCTTCTCAACTCAACCGGGTTTCACATCATGCGGAAAAGGCTAGGACTCAAACCGCGATCAACGCTTGTGGAGGGACAAGGAATATCATTCCAGCGCCTGACACCCTCAAGCCCGGGGTGGAACCCCTTCGGCCGTCACCGAACCAGCTTCGCTTCGGCCCGTGACAAGGAAAGATATTTTTCTATCGCTTCGACGAATTTATCCTTGGTGAGCGCGCCGGAAAACATCTCGCCGGAAACGGTATCGTTTTCAGGATCGTAAAGCCCCAGGACGAAGGTAGGCGTTCCTTGAATTCCCAGTTGGATTCCTTCCTGGATATCATTTTTGACCCTCTCTTGATATTTTCTCTCCTTCAGGCATTTTTTGAAAACCTGCAAGTTTTTCACTCCCGCTTTTCTGGCAACCGCGACGAGCCCCTCGCCGGACGGTGGGGACAAGTCGTTATTTTTTTCAAAGAAGAGGGCCTGAAGCTGCCAAAACCGACCCTGGTCCCGGGCGCATTCCACCGCCTCGGAAAGGTTTTTCGCTTCCTTGTGGAAAGGCAGGGGGAAATGGCGGTAACCAAATTGAACATCCTTATCATAAATTTTCCGCAGGGTTTGAAGGGTCTGTTGCACCCGCTTGCAAAAGGGACACTGAAAATCGGAATATTCCAGGAGAAACACCTTTCTTGATTTTTTTGAACCCCCATTGAACAACATGGCGGAACCAATACCGGCCACCACGCGGAACTGACTGGGAGGTTTCAAAAAAACCTTGGCCCATTTCTTTTTCAGAGCGTACTGGAATTTTTTTTCAATGAAGGTATCCCTGGAGGCCGTTTGAAGATATTGGCGGATTTCAGCCTTCATTTGATCCAGGCTTCCCAAGTCCTTCACTCCCGGAGTGTTCTGGTAAAACCGGACGATGTCCTTTTCCGTCACCGGGGGGACATTATCTTCCTGGAATTCGGGGTGCTTTTTTGAAAGGAGTTGGAGGATCTTCTCCTTCAAGGCTCGGCTTTCCATTTCATAAAGCTGATACATCAGATCATGCATCTGGGCGTTTTTCAGGGAATCCAACATGATGGGTTCGCCATCGACCACAGCCACGGTGGGATTGTTGGTGAAAGGCTGGAAATTCGAGGATTGCGCCAGAACGCTTGAGGGGCCTATTGCAAAAAACGCCAACAGAAAACACAGGGCGGGGACCCTGGAAAACTTCACTGAATATATTTTCACGGCGATGGTCTTTCCGAAAACACCTTGAGGGTTTTCATTTTATCCTTAACACGGCGCAGGATGCCATCCGCGGATTTGCCTTCACGCTTCTATTATCTCCCAAATGGCATTCCCTAAGCAAATGGATTTCAACCCAAATGAATGGAGGAAAAGGATCCGGCGGCAAGTTTGAAAGAAGTTCCCTTTTTCGGAGCAGGTGCCCGGCCAACGCTTGGGGACGGGGTCATACAAACTCATTCCGCGTAAACTCCCGCCTCCATTATTTTCCCGGCGGGGGCCGAATAAACCATCAAGACCCACCGGTGGTCATGGAGGCCTCGGGATTGAGAAATTTGTGGCAATTATCCGCCAGGTTCAAAAACGCCTTGGCGGCGGCGGAATCGGGCCGCGAAAGCACCACCGGCTCTCCACTATCCGACCGAATCGTGATCTCCGCGTCGAGCGGAATCTTACCCAAATAGGGCAGAACCAATTCCTGGGCCAGTTTTTCTCCGCCTCCCTTTTTGAACACGTCGATTTCCCCCTTACAATGAGGGCAGGTCAAGGTACTCATGTTCTCAATGATTCCCACGATGGGCACATTACTGTCCCGGGCAAACGAAATCATTTTCCTGGCATCCAGCAGGGCCAAATCCTGCGGCGTGGTGACCACGACCGCTCCATCCACTTCCCCGATAAAATCGATGATGGTGATCTGTTCGTTGCCCGTGCCGGGGGGCAGATCAATGAGCAGATAATCCAGGGGACCCCAGGTAATATTGCCGAGGAGCTCGATGATAAAGTCATATTTCACCGCATCGCGCCAGGCAATATGCATGTTGGGATCCTCAATCAAAAATCCCAGGGAAGCCACCTTGAGTCCGTTTCTCATCTCGTAAGGCGCCACCCCCTCGTCGGTGGCCTTCAACCGGATATTTTCGGCGTTCAATAATTTGGGAATATTGGGACCGTGAAGGTCAGCATCGGCCAGACCGACCTGGAAACCTTTTTCCGTAAGGGCGATCGCAAGATTGGTAGTGACGGTGCTTTTCCCCACCCCCCCCTTGTTGCTGCCGATGATGAGCTTGTGCTTGATATCGTTCATCCGCTTATTGACCAGCCAACGGTTATGTTCATTCTTGTCGGCCTTGCAATCCGTGTCATTGTTGAATTCACACATTTCACAGGTGTGAAGGAGCCTGCACTCTCCTGTTACGACCATCAGAACCTCCTAAGATTCAAAATCCCCGGGGCGCCGGTGACCCGGCCCTCCCCGATACCGTAAGGATCGCTGTCCTTGCTTTGGAATAATCAGATTATTATGAGGTTATGTAACAATCTTTTCCATGTCAAGGGAAATAGATGGTTTCCGGACGGCGAAGGGACTCATCCATCGTGCCGTTGGGCCGCCACGACGGGGACCGGAATCGATTTTCCGGCTCGTTGAGTTTAAAATACCTGGCCGGGAAAATATCCAAATGCTGGGATCCCCGAAAAAATGTCCTGGCAGCATCGGGACCTTCGCGACTTCCTCGACGGAACTGCTGGGCCCGAATCGACTTCAATTGCCTTTTTGATTTATCCTGAATCTTTTTCCTGATTCGGTTATCTAAAAAAAACCCATTCTCAAAATATGAGTTCCAAATTATACAAAATCATGGCAAAAGCGGGAGCTATAAAGTTAAGGTTCCCTCTCAAGTCCGGCGCGGAACCAGAAACCGGGGTTTGAAAGCCTCGCCGTCAAAATCCGAAGAAGCGGCCGGGGGCTTGTTGCCTTCCGGGGGATTCATGTCCACTCAATCTTTGGGGTGGGTAAATTTTAACAACCTTAGTATTGAAGGAGTCTTGGCATCATGAAAAATCTTTCTTTAAAATTGGGGGCTTTATTGGCATTCGTTTTCGTATGGGGCCTTTCCACAGCGTATGCGGGCAATTCCATCAAAATCACTCAACCGACCAATGGCGCCACCGTCTCCAGCCCAGTAAAAGTCTGCATGGAAGTTCACGGGGTTGAAGTGCAGCCAGCCAAAATGGGTGTCCACGATGGCAAGGGCCATCATCACATTCTTGTGGATGTGGATGTTCCCTCGGACCTCGGCAAACCCATCGGCAAGGATGCCCATCATATCCACATGGGTGACGGGTCCACCTGCAAGGAAGTCAAACTGGATGCCGGGAAACACACCCTCCGTACCCTCTTCGCCAAGGGGAACCACGTCCCTTACAGTCCGGCCCTTACGGACGCCGTCAGCGTTACGGTCAAGTAAATCCAACCCCACTCGGGTCTTGTAAAATGCTACCCCGAGGTTCGGGGTAGCATTTTTATTGGCGGACGATCTTCCGGATTCCCTCCCCGGTCTTCATTTGCCCCGCCGCCAACCCAAGGCTTCCTCCCCTCCAGATATTTCCAGCGCCTGAAACCTTATCCGTCCGCGGAAAAAATTTTCACCTTCCCTAGGATCGAATTGAGTTGTAATCCCTTCCCTCAACTTATAAAATCACGGTATCCCAGTTTAGACCAGTGAAATCAAAAAGTTTTTCAAACGGGACCCCGGAGCGCCCTTTCTCCGGGGAAAGCGGTTCACCCAAAAAAATTGTTATGAGAAATTTTCGGTTAAAGAAACTCAAAGCGGTTTTAACTGCTTTTTTTCTTATCCTGACCCTGGGGGTCACGGACACGCTGTCCCACGAAGTCAATAAAAGCGCCATGGTGCTCCTCGCGGCGAAAGACCGTTCGGGAAAAATGTTTTCCAATGGAACCGGCTTCGTCGTGAAGCCGGAGGGAATCCTGATCACCAATTACCACGTTCTGGTGGATGCGGCCTCGATGGACGCCATTTTCCCGGACGGAAGCCGGGTTCCGGTGGAAGGGATTTTAAAAATAGACCGGATCAAGGATTTCGCGGTATTGAAGCTGAAAGAGGGATTTTATTCCACGTTGGAACTGGGGGATTCGGGGGGGATACGGGACTTCGATTACGCGAGCGCCTTGGGGTATTCCTCGCATAACGTGATCAATTCGGGAGGGCGCCTGAAAGGAATCATTGTTCAGACTTATGGATTCGTCCTGGGAATCCACCCGCAGGCCTACCCCGATTTTCCCTATATCTATACCACCGCTCCCTTCGGACCTGGTTTCAGCGGGGGCCCGGTCGTGGGGAAGGATAACAAGGTCGTGGGAATCGCCACGGTGGAGGGACGCTCCATCAACCTCGCCCTGCCGATCAATGAGATCAAACCCTTTCTCGATGGAAAACACCAAATGACCCTGGCCCAGCTTTTTGAAAAAGACCGGGATTCCAAGGAAGCCAAGTATTACCGGGGTAATTACGCGCTCTACGCGGAGGGCAACCCGGACCGGGCCATCCGTTTTTTCCGGGAGGTCCTGGCCATGGACCCCAATTTCGTGCTCGCCTATTATGACTTGGCGGTCGCCCATCGGGAAAAAGGACGGATCTCCGAGTCCAATGCCGATTACGAAAAGGTCGTGGAGATCAATCCCAATTTCCCGGAAGCCCTGTCCAACCTGGGGGGGTACTATTTTCGGGAAGGGAAGATCGAAAAAGCGGTGGAGTTATTCAAAAAAGCCCTGAAGATTTATCCCAATTTCATCCAGGCACATTCCAACCTGGGCGCCGCCCTGAACAAACTGAACCGCCCCGGGGAAGCTCTTCCCCATCTAAAGAAAACCCTGCTTCTGGACCCGGAATTTGCCATCGCCTACTATAACCTCGGCAACACTCGCTTTGCCCTGGGCCAGGTCGAGGAAGCCCAGAAGGCTTACAACCAAGCCGTCAGGTTGGGGGTGGACTTCCTGACCCTGCATTGGAAACTGTTTGAGACCAACTTTCAGCAGGGAAAAAGCCGGGAAGCGGAACGGCAATTGAGAATTATCCTGAAGATTGACCCGCAAAATCCGAAAGCGCGTAAAAAACTCGCGGAACTCTTCTCCCCGCCCCACCCATAAATTTTTAAAATCATATTTTCCCCAAGGTTTCCACCACCACCGAAAATACCGCGAACAAACTCTCGGGCGAACATTTATCGAGGGTATCCGTCAACTTGTGCCAGTAGGGATAATCGAAATCGATCAACACCGCCGAGGGAATCCCTCGCTGGGCAAAGGGGTAATGGTCGTCGTAAAGGGTGTATTTGCTTTTCATCCGGAACTGGGGGAACCCTTTTTCCCGGGCCACTTTAAGGAGGAGATCCAGGAGCCAGGGCGCGCTTTTCATCGAAATCGTTTCTTTATAAATTTCCAGGTTCCGGTCGGCCACCATATCGATGATCAGGACCAGGAACGGCCAATTCTCCGTATCCCCTTTTTTCAGGCTAAGGGCATAATGGCTGGAGCCGAGAAGGTTTTCCCCCGATCCCTTGCGCCCATAGTCCTCGCCATCGAAAAAAACCAGGTGGATGGGCCTTTCCTGCCGGTGACGGTGGAAATACTGCGCCAGGGCCAATAACACGGCGGTTCCCGACCCGCCGTCGTTGGCCCCGAGAATAGGCTGCGAACGCAATGCGGGATCGGGCTCTTCATCCGCAAAGGGGCGGGTGTCGTAATGGGCGCCAATCAGAATGGGCTCTTCCGAGCGGGTCCCCCGGAACTTCAGCCGGATATTGGACATTGTCAATGGGCCATGTTTCGCCCGCGGAAGGGAAAATTTCTGGACATCCATTTCGTCGGCATATTCGCGGCCCACCTGCTTGATCCGTTCCACGGTTTGGAAGTAGCCGGGACTGCCGGGGAACCGGGGGCCATAGCCCGTAAGGGTTTTCAAGTGGTTCCAGGCGATCTGGCGATAAGGCCGCAATTTCCCCGCGTCGTTGGCCTCGAGGTAGGACCTCCCCGAAACCCAGGCCATTCCCATCAGTAAAACAATCAGGCTGGCCTTTTTCATAAATTCCTTCACGGGATAATCAGGATAATTTCAAGGTTTGATCTGTCTGGATGGCAGAGGAGACCCAACCCGGTCCCGGACTTCAAAATAATCGTTCAGAATATCCGAATGATCGAAAGCCAGGGGCTGGGGCAGTGAATCCTTGGAAAAAACACCAACATTTCGCGCATCGGAATCCGCCCGCGGGGTTCCCCGGGCTCGGGCCACAAAAACCGTGGATATATTATGCTGACGGGAATCCCGGCGCGGGTCGGAATAGGTGTGAAATTGCCCGATCAATTCGATGTCCAGCGAAGTTTCCTCCTTCGCTTCGCGCACCGCGGCCGCTTCCAGGGATTCCCCATAATCGACATAGCCCCCCGGCAAAGCCCAACCGTGGGGCGGATTGGACCGTTCGATCAAAACGATCTTTTCATTCCCAAGTTCTATGATCACATCGACGGTGGGAATGGGATTCCTATGTTCCACCATGGGGTTCCCCCGATAACGCGATACACCCAGTGAGCCCTGTCATTCAACCGGTTCCCATACTCCCACAGAGCCGCCCTAAAATAAAGTGCGATTGTACGCTCGTGGCGCAGGTCCCCACAGGCCCGGTTCCCGGCCGGGACGGGTTCTTTATCTTGACAAGGGACGCCTTTCCGGATATTTTAAGTACATAAAATCAAATGGAACGACGCGCCTGAGGGGTAATTGCTTTACGCCACTCAAGTTTTCCTTGATTTATCCGATAGGGTTTACAGGGAAGATTGCCAGGCAAAAAGCGAGCGAATGTGCATTTTTCGGGTGACAAGGGTCGCCGGAAGCGTTAAGCTATTGATAAATTAGGTCTTATTATAGGCAGGTTGGGGTGAATCATGGAAATCCCCGGAATCAAAAATAAATCCATTCAGGGTAAAATTAAGGTTGGGGCCAAGCAGCCGGTCGCCAATAAGGGCGGCGAAGGCGGGTCTTCCTCTTCCGGGAACGTTCAAGGCGCCGATAAAACCGCTCTCTCTCCGCAGGCGGTCGCCCTTCAAAAAGCCGTGAATACGGTCAAGGCCGAGCCCGATGCGGTCCGTGTCGATAAAGTGGACCGAATTAAAAAAGAAATCCAGGAAGGGCGGTTCAAGGTGGATAGCCGTGATCTCGCCGAAAAGATTCTAAGGGATATCATTACCGAAGCCAAATTTCTCGGCTGACCGGCGGTTCTCCTCCCAGGTTTACCTCCTTTCTATTTCGTTCATAAAACCTTCTCCCCCCACGCATAATTCCCCTCTCCTTCAGCCTGACGCTCCAAGCCGGAAAACGGCCCGCCTGACTCCAGGCAAAAAGATCACCGCCTCCCCAATCCACGAGACGCGCGCACCTATTTTCAGGATGGAAAAAGAATTTTTCTACGGGTTAACCAACGGATTTCCCCAACCCGCGCCGGGGGAAAACAACGGAGAAAGGAAAGGATTATTTGGAGTCCATGGAGGTGGCCGGAGAGGGAAGCGTTAAAAGAAATGTGTTGAGTTTATCGATCAACACATTCACATCCATCCCGTGCATCAGGGCTCCGTTTTCCAGCGTGTCAAAATTCACCGCGAAGCAACTGCCGCAACTCATGTTGAGGTCGGTGAAAAACTTCACCGCTCCGGGATAGGCGCTGATAATTTCATTGATGGTGGTATCTTTTCCGATGATCATAATCAAGACCCCCCCAAAATGACTTGCCCCTGCTGACTTGGTATGTTAGCATTTTGGTTTTCTTGAAACAATTTTTTTTACGGAGAGTTTCATGGCAAAGAGGTGTGAGATTTGCGATAAAGGCCCCATGTTCGGCAATAATGTGAGCCACGCCAACAACACGACAAGACGGCGCTGGAACCCAAACTTGAAGAAACTGCGGGTGATTTACGAGGGCGCGATCCGAACGATGAAGGTGTGTACCCGGTGCCTGAAGAGCGGAAAAGCCGTGAAGGCGTGCTGAATTAATTGACGAAAATCTCCGCGTCCTCGGGGCGGCCTGCGTTCTCACCCATCCCCGGGACCTTGGGCCGAACCGGCCTTTTTTTCTTGTTGTATTCCTTGACCCTTTCCAAATAAATCACTCCATCCACTTCCCGAACTTTTTCCAGGGTCCGGTTCAGTTGCGCGAGATCCTGAATCTCAATGGATAGATCGAAATAGGCCCTTTTATGGGGTCCCTGCTGCACATTGGCCCGGATGATATTGATATCACAATCGGCGAAAACACTGCTGATATTGGCCAGGAGCCCCGGTTTGTCCTCGGTCACTATGGAGATCCGCGTCGGGTAGCTGGTTTTCTGTCCGGAACCCCACTCCACCTCCACCAGACGTTCCGCTTCGTCGCTAAAGCCGCTGACACTAGGGCAATCGATATGATGCACCGTCACCCCCCGTCCTCGAGTAATGTATCCCAGGATAGGTTCCCCAGGGACGGGATTGCAGCATTTGCCGACGCGTAGCAAGATGTCATCGTTAAAACATTTTACCTTGATGGCGCTCTCACGCGATTTTGGGGGGGACTTTTCTTTCAGTTTGATCCGGGCGCTCTCTTCTTTATCCCGCTTTTCGGCCAACTTTTCCCGGGGCAGGAGTTTTTCCACCACATGGTTGATGGAAACTTTTCCGATCCCGATCCCGGCAAGGAGGCTGTCCAACGAACTGTACCCGCAGGCATGGATGGCCTCCTCCAGTTTTTTTCCTTTCAGGACCACGGACGGGGACAATTCATAACGCCGGATTTCCTTCTCCAGCAACTCTTTCCCCAGACCGAGGCCGCGGGCTCGTTCGCGGCTGTTGATATAATTTGCGATTCGGTTCCGGGCACGCGAAGTTTTCACAAAGGACAGCCAGTCACGGCTGGGATGTTTTTGTTTGGAGGTGATGATCTCGACCTGGTTGCCGTTTTTCAGCTTGTACCGCAGGGGAACGATCTTGCCGTCGACCTTGGCGGTCAGGCAGTGGTTCCCGATGTCGGTATGCACGGCGTAGGCGAAATCCACCGGGGTCGACCCGTACGGAAGTGAGATCACATCCCCCTCGGGCGTGAACACATACACTTCCTGAGGAAACAGGTTTATCTTGAAAGCATTCAGGAATTCCCTGGGACTTTTGAGGTCTTTCTGGCTTTCCAGAAGGTGGCGCACCCAGATCAGTTGATGATCGACCGGCTTGGTCTTTTTATCGCCCTTTTCCTTGTATTGCCAGTGAGCAGCGATACCCTCCTCGCAAACGCGGTGCATCTCCCGGGTGCGAATCTGAACTTCCACCCGTTCCCCCTTGGGCCCGATGACGGTGGTATGAAGGGACTGGTACAAATTGGGCTTGGGCATGGCCACGTAGTCCTTGAACCGCCCGGGAATCGGCTTCCATAAAGAATGGATCAAGCCCAAAATGGCATAGCAATCCTTCACCGTTTCGGTCAACACCCGGACTCCGACGAGGTCGTAGACATCCTCGAAGTTGATGTTCTGTTCCATCATTTTTTTATAAATACTGTAATAATGTTTGGGCCGGCCGACGACCGTTCCGGAAATGTCCGCGGCCTTGACTTCCCGATCGATGGTTTCGCAGACGTGGGCGACGAATTTGCTCCGTTGTTCCTGGCAGTGGGACACCTTTTCTCTGATGAACCGGTAGTCTTCGGGATAAAGATACTGAAAGGCCCCGTTTTCGAGTTCCGTCTTGAGCCATCCTATCCCCAGCCGGTTGGCGATGGGAGCGTAAATTTCCATGGTTTCGCGGGCAATCCGGCGTTGACTCTCCTCGGAAAGCGACTCCAGGGTCTTCACGTTGTGCGCCCGGTCGGCCAGCTTGATCAGCACGACCCGAATATCGCGGGCCATGGCCAGGATCATTTTTCGGTAATTTTCCGCCTGGGTTTCCTCCCGGCTCGAAAATTCCATCTTGCTGATCTTGGTCACCCCGTCCACCAGCTGACAGACTTCCTCTCCAAATAATTCCTGGATTTCCTCGGGGGTGGCCAGGGTGTCTTCGATGGTATCGTGAAGAAGGCCCGCGGCCAGGGTCTTCTCGTCCATTTTCAAGAGGGTCAGGTTAAAAGCCACTTCCACGGGGTGGGAGATGTACGCCTCCCCCGAACACCGGCTTTGGCCCCTATGGGCCTTGGCGGAATACACATAGGCATCCAGCACAATGTCCACGTCTGCACCGGGATGATATTTCAGCAGGGCATCGGTAATATCCTGAATTTTATGCATACCTGTCAAACTGCCACGCTCGCTTTCTTCGGGGTGTCCCTGGGAAAAATTTTTTCCAATTTGTCGCTATGGGTTTTACGTAGGTATAGTCTACCTCAGAGTAAGAATACTTCTCCTTCGCCTTCCATGTCAACTTTCTTTCTCCCGTGATTGCGGCGGTTTAACCAATGATGTACCGTGAAACCCGGGAACCGGGTTTTCGTTCCCGCTCCCGTTGGAAAATCGGCCCCAACCGTTGGCGTCCCGTGCCGGGCTTTCCGCGTCCGATTTCATGTTTGATAATGACCCGTTTCTTAGTAGGATAACCCCGGTCTTGAGGACCGGGATGGCGAGGCGGATCCTCGATTCCCATGGGCCGGGCCATCACTCCCAATCTTAACATCCAATTCCATGACCGACCGTTCCAGGAACAAACCCTCGTTGAGCGATCCCCTTCAATACATCAAGGGAGTGGGACCGAAACGGGCACTCCTTCTCGAAAAACTGGGAATCAGGGATATCGAGGATTGCCTGTATTTTCTCCCCTTCCGTTACGAAGACCGCAGCCGGGTCAAAAAAATCGCCGAACTGACGCGCGGGGAACAGGTCACCTTTTCCGGCAAAATCGCCGACGCGGGAACTATCCGCATCGGCCGCCGGAAAGAAATCTTTGAGATCGTTATCCAGGACGGTACGGGAACGATTCGGGCCAAGTGGTTCCAGTTCAATAAACGTTACATGCTGGACCGGTTCCAAACCGGCTCCCTCTGGATCTTTTCCGGTAAGCCGGATGTGAGCCGCTACGGCGGATCAGGACTGGAACTGGTGCATCCGGATTCCGAACCGGCTACGGGGGAAGGGGATGTCTCCCTGGAAATGGGCCGCATCCTGCCCGTTTATCACACCACGGAAGGATTGCATTTGAAATCCCTGCGAGTCATCCTTAAAAACGTGGTGGACCGCTACGCGGACCTGGCGGAGGAAATTCTGCCGGAGGAAATCGTCCGGCGTCACAGGTTTCCTTCCCGCTCCCAATCCCTTCAATGGACTCACTTCCCGCCCGCGGACGCATCCTTTCCAGACCTCAACCGGTTCCACACCCCGGCGCAAAAACGGATCATTTTCGAGGAACTGTTCCTCATCCAGCTGGGCCTAGCTTTCAAGAGAAAGCACGCCGATCAAACGGTCCGGGGACGGGGCTTCAAAACCCGTGGGTCCCTGATCCGGAAGTTTATCAAACTCCTGAAATTCCAATTGACCCAGGCGCAAATCCGGGTATTGGGAGAGATCATGGACGACCTGGAACAGGACCGGCCAATGAACCGGTTGATCCAGGGGGACGTGGGAAGCGGCAAGACAGTGATCGCGTTGATCTGCCTGCTCACCGCCGTGGAAAACGGCGCCCAGGGCGTCTTCATGGTACCCACGGAAATCCTCGCCGAACAACATTTCCTGAACATTCAACCCTATTGTGAATCCCTGGGGCTCCACCTGGAACTCGTCACCAGCGCGGCCAGCGCTAAGGAAAAGAAATCCATCCAGAAAAAGGTCGAGGAAGGAACCACCCATATCGCCATCGGGACCCACGCGTTGATTCAAAAAACTTTGCAATTCCACAATCTCGGCTTGGCGGTCATCGACGAACAGCACCGGTTCGGCGTCCTGCAGCGGGAAGCGATCGGGAAAAAGGGATGGCATCCCCATATCCTGATCATGACGGCGACCCCCATTCCCCGGTCGCTCGCGCTCACCCTTTACGGGGAAATGGATGTCTCCCTTCTGGATGAGTTTCCTCCCGGAAGGCAACCCATCACCACCTGTCTCTTTTACGAATCCACCCGCGACCAGGCCTATGACATTTTGCGGAAAGAAATGGACCAGGGCCGTCAGGCCTACGTGGTCTGTCCCCTGATCGAGGAATCGGAGACCCTGGAATTGAAAACGGCCATGGAGGTCCACGACGATCTGCGAAACCGGAGATTCCCCGGCCAGAACATCGGCCTGATCCACGGCAAAATGAAAAAAGAGGAACGGCGCAAAATCATGGCGGAGTTTCTGAAGGGAAAAATCCACGTCCTAGTGGCCACCACCGTGATCGAGGTGGGCATCGACGTGCCCAACGCCACCCTGGTGATCATCGAGCACGCGGAACGGTTCGGGCTTTCCCAGCTCCACCAGCTTCGGGGCCGGGTGGGACGGGGAAAACACCCCTCCCAATGCCTTTTGATCGCCTACCACCCCCTTTCCGACGAGGCCCAGGCCCGGCTCGAAGCCATCGGCAAATCCAACGACGGATTCGTCATCGCCGAGGAGGACTTGAAAATCCGCGGGCCGGGGGATTTCATGGGGACGCGTCAGTCGGGGATGCCCATTCTGCGGGCCGCCAACCTGCTGCGCGATATCAAGATGCTCGAGTACGCCCGCAAGGAGGCTTTCGCGCTGGTAGACCGGGACCCGCGCCTCACCCGCGCCGATCACCAAAAACTCAAACAAATCCTGTTACAGCAGATGGGGGATAAGCTGAACCTGATGAACATCATTTGATCCTCGCTATGCAATCGGTTTACCCGCCCTTTTCACAGTTGTAACTTTCTTTTAAAAATTGAACCGTTTTGAGATTGAGTTTTCCTGTGATATTGTGATTGCGATTATGCCGGTTTTGTCGTAATTCAACTTCAGGGAAGGAAGGGAAACCCAAAGGCCCCCGAGCGGGCCATTCCCGAACGGCGGGACAGATTACAAGAGGAATGTGGACGGGAAAAGTATTGGCCATGGAGGAAAACGAGAATGAGCACAATTAAAGTTCTGATCATTGATGATGACGAGGATTACATCGTTTTGATAAGAGATTGGCTGGAGGAATCCCCCTGGAACATTGAGATGGAATCAGCTTCTTCATCCCGGGAAGGAATGGAAAAATTAAATGACGGTGATTTTGACTGCGTGTTGGCCGACTACATCATCCCCGGCGTCACCGGCCTTGAAGTCCTTAAAACCCTGAAAGATTCGGGAAACCATACCCCCGTTATCATCATGACGGCCTTTGGCGACGAAGGTTGGGGGGAAGAATTGATTCAAAAGGGAGCCTTTGATTTTATTTCCAAGGACCATTTGAATCTGGAGGTCCTGCAAGACAAAATAAGCAAGGCCGCCTCGAAAGGAAAACAAAGAAAGGCTTTGTATGAAGGGAAAATCAGAGCCGGGGAAATCCGCCAACATATGAATTCCCCCGTGTTGAGCATCCCATCGGATTGGAACCTTCAGGAGGTCATTCAACAAATCAATTCTCACCGGGTGGGTTCCTTGCTCGTCCGGGAATCCGGAGAATTCGTGGGAATTGTCACCAAAAAGGACTTGATCCGAAAGGTGGCCGGGAAGAAACTGGATCATGAAACAACAAAAGTGTCCGCCGTCATGACGAAAAGTGTTTTGTCTCTCGACGGCAATACCCCCGCCGCGGACGCCGTAAAATTCATGCGTGAGAAAAATATCAAACGGCTGCCGGTGACGGAAGATGGAAAAATCACGGGTATTGTTTCCGTCAGGGATTTGCTGGATTAACCGGCCTATCGTATGAATCGATTTATAACCGGGCCGTGAATTCCGTTGGAGACTTTCCCCGGCCCGTCACCCCTTGGGGGCTCCCAAGTGTGGGAGAGCGAGACAAATGAAATGAAAACCACTTTGGGAGACAAAATTCTGATCGCCTTGCTGATCCTCCTGAACGGATTCCTCTTCGTCAGAATGGGAAGCTGGGGGGGCGCCCAAGGGGACTGGGTGGTGATCGACCTCGACCGTAAGGAAATCGCCCGGCTGCCGCTTTCCGGGGAACGGGTGATCCCGGTGAAGGGCCGGCTGGGAATCACCGAGGTGGTGATCCACAACGGCCGGGTGCGCATTCGCCACTCTCCGTGCAAAAATAAAATCTGTATCAAGTCGGGGCCGATTCAGTACGCCGACCGCCTGGTCGCGTGTATCCCCAACCGGGTGGTGGTGCGGATCGCCGGGAAACCCCATCGCGGGTTGGACGCGGTCGTGGGTTGACCATGCGGAACCAATCGATCTGGTGGACCCTGGTACTCCTGTCGGGATTGAATGAATCCGCCGTTGGAGCGGAAAATCTCACCGCCCGGGAACCCATCCATCACCAGTTGTCGGTGGAACTCGACCCGGCACGGTCGACCGCCCACATCCGTGACGAATTGACGCTGCACCCGGGAGGGGATGAAAGTCCGGTCCTTTTCCTTGTGCTGAACGGCGGATTCCACCTGGAAAAAATCGAAATCGTCGAGCCGGAGAACCGGACCGATTTGAATATCTCCCGATCACGGCGGGAAAATCGGGACCCAGCGTTAACCGAGATCGAGATCCGTAAATCCTCAACGCGGCCCTGGCCCAATCCTCTGAAAATGGTTTGGGAATACAGGGGACCGCTCCCTCATCCCGAACCGCCCTCCCCCCCCGATTCCCCAACCCCCGGGATCCAGCTTTCCGGCGCCGATTATTTCTACCCGCAAACCTTGATCGAGCCCTCCGAGCCCGGCCTGCTGACCTTTCGGATGATCGTCGGCCTTCCTCCGGGATGGAAGGCGGTGAGCCAGGGCCGGCGAATGGAGGAACCCGGGGAGGGTCAGCCGGTGACCTGGGAATCGATTCACCCCATGGAGGAAATTTTCCTGATCGCCGACCGGTTCGAGGAATTCAGGGAACGGGATGGAGATATTCTTTTATACGCTTTTCTTTTGAAGAAGGATCCCCGTTTGGCGAAACGCTATCTGGACGGGGCGAGGAAGTATCTGGCGTTCTTTGAAAAACTGCTGGGCGCCTACCCTTATTACAAATTCGCGCTGGTGGAAAACTCCCGTCAAACGGGATACGGGATGCCTTCGTTCACCCTGCTCGGCTCGACCATCATACGGTTCCCGTTCATCCTGAATACGTCTTACCCGCACGAAATTCTACACAACTGGTGGGGTAACGGCGTCTACATTGATCCCCGGAGCGGCAATTGGTCCGAGGGGCTCACCGCCTACCTCGCCGACCATCTCCTTCAGGAGTTGGACGGTCATGGCGCGCAATACCGCTTCCGGGAACTGATGAAATACCTGAACTATGTAAACGAATCCAACGACTTTCCCTTAACCGAGTTCAAGTCGCGAACCACCGTGGCCTCGCAGGCCATCGGGTACGGCAAGATGCTTTTCCTCCTCCATATGGTAAAAACACGGGTGGGCAACGCAGCTTTTCTGCAAGCCGTCCGGAATTTTTACGCGAAGCACCGGTTCGGGTTCGCGGGACTGGATGATCTCGCGGCCTCTTTCAGCTCGGCTTCCGGAAAGGACCTGCAAGGTTTTTTCAAGCCATGGATCCATCGGACGGGGGCTCCGGTTCTCGAACTGGGAGAGGCCTCCACCGTTTCTCGGGGCGGCCGGTTTCTCCTGCGGATCCTGATTCGGCAAGGGCAGTCCGGTCCCCCTTTCCCCGTCCCTCTTCCCGTGGCGGTTTGGCTGAAGGGGTCCCTCTCCCCTCGAATCGAAATCCTGAACCTGGAGAAAAAACTCCAAACCTTTACCTTGGACCTGCCCCGGGAACCCGGGAAAATCCTCATCGATCCCTACACGGACGTTTTTCGTAAACTAGACAGAAAAGAGGTTCCTCCCAGCATCGGACAGACTTACGGATCGGTGAATCCGTCACGGATTTTGCCTTCGGTGGAAGAATTTCCCGACGTCCTCCTGGGGTATTACCAGTTCGCGCAGTCCCTGGTGGAAAACGCCCCGGTTTCCCGCCCGATCATCAAGGACAGCAAGTTCAGTCCGGTGCCCAAAGGGAGCCTTTGGGTATTTGGCAGGCAGAATGAATTCGCCAGACACCTACAACCTCAACTCAAAAATTATGGGGTGCGGATGGAGGCGAAGGGAGTCATCGTGGAAGGCAAAAGCTTTTCATGGGAGGGACACTCTTTTGTATTCACCCTGCGGCGTCCGGGCAATCGCGAAGGTTCCGCCACCTGGGTGATCGCCGGGTCCGGGGAATCCATTCCCGGATTGATTCGCAAACTCCCGCACTACGGCAACTACGGATTCCTGGTATTCAAGGGAGATGCCCCGGAAAACGTTCTCAAGGGGACCTGGCCGTCCCAGGCCATGGGACGGATGAAAACGTTTTATCCGGGCAAATACACCCTTCCCCCTCCCCCGCCACTGGTGGATTTCAAGCCCGGCCCATAAATCTTCACGTTTGGGGTCCGTACACCGGCTTTGAACACTCCTGAACCGTCCCGCTGCGGGCTCCGGATTCAAGAGGAAATGTCGGCGATCCTGATTTTAAAAGTCAACGCCTTTCCGGCGAGAGGATGATTTAGATCGAGAATCACGTATTGAGGCGTCACCTCAGTAATAATGGCCCGGCGATGGCCCCCCTTGGGGTTGGCCACCATGAGCATCATTCCCACCTTAGGGTCTGGCTCGGGCGGAAGTTCCTTTCTCGCCACTTTTTGCATCAGTTGCGGATTGCGTTCGCCATAGGCCTCCTTGGGTTGCAGAGTGAATTCCTTTTCCTCTCCTTTTTTCATCCCCATTACGGCGTCATCAAAACCTTTGATCACCCGGCCCGCCCCCACTTCGAAAATCAGCGGAGTTTTGTGTCTGTCCGAACTGTCGAACACTGTTCCGTCCTTAAACTTCCCTGTATACTCAACCGTCACCTTATCTCCTTTCTTCACCGCCGAACCGGTATCCGCCCCAACCGGAGATATGTAAAAAGTCAAAACGGTCACAAGCAAGGCAACCACAAACCCAAAAAGAGCTTTAAAACTCCTCATTTTTTCCCCCTTTCGTTTAGGGAATTTCATTTTTTTTGGACACGGTATCATGTCAGGAAATTTTGTAAATGCCAAAACGTGTAGAACCATTTAATCAGTTAAATAGGGATTGGGAAAAATCTTTTGCGGCCATTCCCGGGTCACTCCGCCCTTCCTGTTGCCCGCCCGGCGGCCGGGATTCTTGAAATCGATGGACTTCATGGAAAAATTTCGTGTAAACTTTATTTCAGAAAGACGACATGGCGGTATCCAACAATATCACCTCTTTTTTCGAGGCGTCCCATGAAAACCGGAAAAACTGAACTTTTCATGACCTATTCGATCAGGATGTTGGTATTTCTGGCGGTATTCACAATGTCCCCGTGGGCCGGGGCTTCCGAAAGGGCCGAACTCGATTTATGGAAACACGATCCTTTTATGTACGGAATGTGCGGCCACTGTGGAGATTTCATCACCTTCCATGAAAACAAAAACAGGGCCGAGTTCACTGAGTTTTCCCTTTACGACCAGACGGGTTATTATTCCGTTGTTTTGAAAGGACCGGCCGGTACGGTGGTGACCCTTTACGGGGCCATGAATTTCAAAAAAGAAAAAGGATACCTGATTCTTGTCAAGAAGGATGACGCCCTCGTCCAGATTGAGGATCTGGAAGCATTTCCACAGGATCGCTGGGTGGATTTTTCTTCCGGCAAGGAGGGGAAAGGCGGTTATTCGGCGTTTTTCAAACCCTATCCCAATTTCAAAAATAACATCGCCTCCATCCAATGGGAGAAAAAATAATTTCCCGCCGTTATTCGCGGGACGAACTCTACCGACGGGGATGGGGCGACGGGTTAAAAATCTGCAACCGTTATACCGGCGGTGCCAATCAGGGTACCGCCCGTTATGACTCCTCCCCGTATTATTTCATTCCTTGATTTATTTCCCTTCGGCCATTATTACGGGTACGGCCACCATCACTGACACCAAAGGTCCCCGCCAAGACCCGTTTTCCCACCGGGGTCCTTTTTCATCCCGAATCATTAAAATTAATTAATGTCCGGTTAACACCCTTTTAATTTCCAAATAATAAAATAGCTCAACATCTGCATCATCTTTTGGGAGGAAAGGACTTTCAACTCCGTGGGTCTTTTCTCTCCTCCGGTTTCAGGGAAATGGGGGGAAATCCGGGGGCCTGAAACTCTTAATCTCATATTTTTGTCAAGGACAGGTTATGCAAGGACAGGTAAAAAATGATATGCGCGTCTACGAGGTTAGGGTTTTTGACCGGACGGGAAAATTGAAGAAAGTGATTTCCCAAAAAGCCCTGGTCAAGAGAGCGGATGAGCTTTTCAAATCCCGGATTTCCCCGCTACGAAACTACCGGGGCCGGCCCCGGTCCCAGGCGGGACACTAGCGGTAACACCGGCCGGCCGGGGGTGGCATCGGAGGTCCATTTCATCAACGCAGCCGGTTCAGGACGGCCAGGGTTTCCTGAATGCGGGGCAGGGCGAGAAGGCCATGGTTGCTCGGAGTGGCTGCCTCGAAGCCCTCCTTTTTTATATCCGCGAAGATGCGTTCCAATCCTTCCCGGTTGGAGGATGTGCCCGTTTCCAGCAGGGTTTTCAGCCGTCTCAGAATCCAGCCGCACATCTCCAATTGTCCCTCTTCCACCAGCTGTTCCAGGTAGCGCGTATCGACTTCATGGGTCCCCATCGTCAGGGCCAGCAATCGTTGCGTTTGAATCACGCAGTCCTTTTTCCCCCGGGAAAATTGCAACCGGTTGGGGTCCGTCCGCCGGTGCGTTACCGGAGGAAAGGGGAAGCGGATTTCCCGGCGTCTTTTCACGGGGCTGTCATGAGCGATTTTTCTGGCGTGCGACGTAACGAGCCGCGGCCGGAACTCTTCCATGGCGATCACGTGGTGGGCGGCATCGAAGTAATCCCCGCTTCCTCCCATCACGAGAAGGGTGCTCACCCTCAGGGTTTCGTAAATTTCCCCCACCCGGTCAAGGAGCGGAGTGATCGGCTCCAGGGAGGAGGGAATCAACGCCTGCATGCGGGCGTCGCGGATCATGAAGTTGGTGGCACAAGTATCCTCATCCATCAAAAGAAATTCCGACCCAGACTCGATGGCCTCGAGAATGTTCACCGCCTGGGAGGTGGACCCGCTGGCAGATTGAGTGGAGAAGTTTTCCGTCGAATCGACGAGGGGAAGACGGTCCATGAACCCGGAAACATTCACTCCGTGGACGGGCCGCCCGTCTTCGGCGCGGATCTTGACCGCCGAGGGAACGGTGGCGATCCTTTCGCGTCCGTCGCCCGCCACGTGCGGGTAAACCGCCCCCTGGATGGCCCGGAGCAACGTACTCTTGCCGTGGAATCCACCGCCAACGATGAGGGTGATTCCGCGGGGAACCGGCATGCCCTCGATCCATCCTCCATGGGGCAGCCGGACACGGGCGGACAGATCCTCCGGAGCCGAAAAGACGATCCCTCCTTTTTCCAGCGGACAATCACTCACCCCCGACCGGCGGGGCAACAGGGATCCATTGGCCACGAACGCGGCCCAGCCGTGGTTCTTCAGTTCTTCCTTAAGGGCTTCATAATCCTCCAGGGTGTCCAACGACCGCTGGAGGCTGGATAAATCCAGCGAGGCGGCGAGCAGGGACCGGACCCAAAGAGGCGCCAGACCCTCGGCGAACAGGCGCAGGCACTCTTTGCCGAGAACCGTCCGGCCTTCGGCGGGCAGTCCGGCAAACAGGATACAGGTCAGAGTATTTCCCTGGACCCGAACCGCGTCGCGTTTGAGGACCTTCTGGCCCGGAGCCTGAATCCGGACCACGCCGCTTTTTCCCGATCCGCGAATTTTCACCCCGATCCGCCCGATGCCGTCATGAAGAATTCTGAGCAGGTGATCTTCAAACGCGAGCCGCCTCAACTC
Source organism: Nitrospinaceae bacterium (assembly GCA_046754465.1). Taxonomy (GTDB): domain Bacteria; phylum Nitrospinota; class Nitrospinia; order Nitrospinales; family VA-1; genus JBHHVU01. The sequence goes on from JBHHVU010000003.1 coordinate 71,476, forward strand.
GGTATCGAAACAGGAAGGGGCAAACCCGGCGTCGGACAGGCTCACCTTTACGGAAATCCGGGACGGGAAGGCGAACGGGTCTCCCTGCACATGCTCGAATTTCACCGTAAACGGACCGAACGCGAACGATTTCCCCTGCAGGGTTTTGTAGGCCTTGTACCCTTTGCGATCGATTGCCGCCAGGATCTTCTGGAATGAAGCGGGAACTTCAATCTTCATTGGGACCGTCCGTTGAAACGGCCGGCAAACCCGGCGGCCGAGATGCCGACGGGAAGATACTTTCCGGCAATCTTCGCGATGGTGTCGCGGTAGGACAGATGCACGGATGCGGAATCCACCCGGGCCATGGCTTCCGGCAGCCGGGTGTTCCGGGTTCTCGACCCGTCGGGGGTTCCATCGCCCAGTATAAAATGGTCGATCACCACCGCCATAATTCCCTCACGGGCCAAACGGGCGAAAAAGGCGTGCGGGTCGCGAAGGGGGTAAAGCGGTGACAGGCAGGCCACAGTGGGGATCCCCCGGCCGGCCAACGCGCCGAGCGCAGCCACCCGGTCTTCCAGGGAACTGGGCGGAGGGGGCAGACCCGGTAGACGATCCCGGTCCCCCTCAATAGTGACATGCACCCGCAGGCCGCATTTTTTTGACAAAGAGCAGATCTCTTCGATGTCGTCAAGCAGGGCGGGGCTATGCGTCTGCAGGATCAGGCGGTCGGGAGGAGCCTCCTGCATGGCCCGGAGCACCTGGCGGGTGATCCTGTATTTCCGCTCGAGGGGCTGCCAGGGATCGGTCGAACTGGAAAAAAATACGGCAAAGGGCCTGGAGCGGCCATGGGCCCACCGCTTTTCCTTTTCCACGGTCCGGGAATAGACATCCGCGGCGTTTACCTTGACGTCCACGAAGCGTCCCCAATCGCGACCCCGGGTGAGCCAGGCATTGAAACGAACGTAACATCCCTCACCGCAGGAAGACCGGCCGAACCCGCACCCGACATAGGGATTCAGCGAATGGGAACAGACCTCCTTGAGATATCCCGAAACCCGGGTGAGTATGGATTTGCAATGGAAGGAACGAACCTCCATGGATGTTTGAAGGCCCGGGTTCATCGCACCGGGCTTCCAACGTCCCGGGGGGTTACGCCCGTCCACCACTTACCCCACTTGATGGAGGAAACGTTTCTTCTGAAATTGGGCGCCGCCTGATAATACACCTCATACGCACCGGAATCTCTTTCCGCCTGGGTGGTGACCCATTGTCCGGGGGGAAAATCCTCCAGTTGTAATATCCAAACCTTCTCATGGTCTTTCTTCCGAATAACGAGATATCCTCTTTCCTTTCCAAAAAAGAAACTTCCGAACAGGGTGACGACCGTGCCCGGCGGACCGTCCAGGGTGAGGGTATACATCCCCTCACAAAAGTAATAGGGGAAATATCTCATATCCCTGACATCCTTACCTGCATCAACATAGAATAACTGCTCGCAGTCGTGATGAAGTTCGCCGTCAATGGCTGGGCCTCCATCGAACAATTGCTCCTTCGACAGCATGAGTTCCTGTTTGGCCAGAACGGGACTGGATGCGAATAAAACGGCCGCCGTGATTCCAAATAAGATTTTAATTTTCATGACACCCTCCCAAGGGTCGCGGCCCGGCCGGGCCGATATGAGCAATGAGTTTGCTTCCTCCCCCCTCCTTCCTCAATCATTGGCCGCGGAAAAAAACTAATTGGAAATTGTCTTTTTTTTTCAATTATAATAAACCCAACAATGCTCCCAAAGAACAACTTTTCCACTCAGGATATGTCCTCCCCTTCCCACGCTGAAAAAGAGCCCTCTGCGGCGGAACGCAAACAAGACCCCACCCCCGCGGGCGGCTCCTCTCCAATGACATCCGCACCGGACGCCGCGAAGGGTGTACGATCCCGTACTGGCTCTGCCTTTAAATCGGTTTCACGGTTCGTCTGGATGGCGGTCTTGGTGGCGGGGTTGATATTTGGGCTGGACAGGATTCTTCCCCTGGGAGTAGCCGACGGGGTGCTTTACGTCGCGCTCGTCCTCATCGGCCTGCGTTCCCGAAGCCAGAAATTGATCGTCTGGGGCGCCCTGGCTGGTTCGGTCTTAACGGTGATCGGATTTTATCTTTCGCCCTCGGAAGGAGAGATTTGGAAGGCAGTCGCCAACCGGGCTCTGGGCGTCTTCACGATATGGATGACCGCCTTCCTCTGCCTGTGGCAAATCCGTGTGGGGAGTAAGCTTCAAAAGGCGCACGACGAACTGAAAAAACGCGCAAAGAACAGCATCGTACAATTGGACCAAACCAGCGAGCTTTTGCGGAAGGAAAGCGAGTTCGTCCAATTGCATAAGGATATCGCCGTCGCATCCAACGAAACCCGGGCTCTGGAAGACATCATGGAGTACTGCCTCAAGCGCATCTGCGCTCACGCCGGTTGGCCGGTGGGTCATTTGTATCTGATTTCCGACCTTTCCTCGAAACGCCTGGTTCCGACGCGCATATGGTACCTGGAAGACGCGGACCGGTTTGAAACCTTTCGCCGGATCACCGAGGCGACCCCCTTCAATCCCGGTATCGGACTTCCCGGCCGGGTCTTTTCCAGCGGGAAACCCAACTGGATCATCGACGTCACCAAGGACCCCAACTTCCCCCGCGCCAAACTCGCGGAAAATATCGGAGTCAAGGCCGGCTTCGCTTTTCCGATTCTGGTGGGCGAGGAGATTGTTGGGGTGATGGAATTTTTCTCATCCCAACCCGTGGAGCCGGATGGGAAAATGCTCGCGATCATGGCCCAAATAGGCACCCAAATGGGAAGGGTGATCGAACGCAAACAGTCGGAGGATGATCAGGAAAAACTGCTGCACTCGCTCAGGAAACGGGTGAAGGAGTTGACCTCCATGTACGGGGTGGCCAACCTGGTCGGCACGTCCAAAACCATGAGGGAGGTCTTTCAAAAGGTGGAATCCCTCATTATTCCCGGCATGCAATATCCCGCCATCACCCGGGTGAAGGTCACCTTCGGAGGGGAGACCTTCTGTCCGCAGCCCTTCGAGGAAACTCCCTGGAAACTGTCAGGAGACATTTCGCTCAAGGAAGGGAGTCAGGGCCGCATCGAAGTGTATTACACCCAACCCACTCCCACGGCCGATGGCAAGGGTCCCTTCCTGAAAGAAGAACAATATATGATCGACGGCCTGGCCCGTTTCTTGAGCGTGGCGGCGGAGCGCAAGGAGGCGGAAAAAGAGATCGAACGGTCCCGCGAACAGTTGCGCAATCTTTACCGCCGCCTCGAACTGGTCCGCGAGGAGGAACGGACGCGGATAGCCCGGGAAATTCACGATGAGCTGGCGCAGGTCCTGACCACCTTGAAGTTGGAACTCTCTTTACTGGATAAAAAACTTTTAAAAATAGATTCTCCCTTGCAACCTTCCACCCAAATGATGCTGGGGTTGATCAACGACACGATCCAGGTCGGGAAAAATATCGTCCTGGATCTGCGGCCGCCGGTATTGGACGATTTGGGGTTGCCGGAAGCGATCGAATGGGAGGCCCAGCTATTCGAACAACGCACCGGCATCGAGTGCGATTTGGAAATGGACAAATACAACTTCTCCCTGGATAAAGAAAGGTCGACCACCATCTTTCGAATTTTCCAGGAAACCCTGACCAATGTCACGCGCCACGCCAAAGCCGAGAAAATTTATGTTAAGCTAAAAGATCAAGCGGATGTTATTACCCTCCAGGTCAAGGATAACGGAATCGGTATCACCCCCTCACAGATTTCCAATATCCGGTCCCTGGGACTTTTGGGGATGCGGGAACGCGCCCTGGTCTGGGAAGGGGAGGTGGATATCCAGGGCATCCCCAACCAGGGGACCACGGTAACCATTAAAATTCATCGGGATTGAACCATGATAAGACCAGAACAGAATGAGGAAAAAATCAAGGTGTTGATCGCGGACGACCACCCGGTTTTCCGGCAGGGCTTGAAACATACATTTTCGGAAACAGAGGATATTCTGGCCACCGATGAAGTGGAAAACGGCGATGATCTGCTCATTAAAGCGCGGCAGGGAACTTATAATCTGGTTTTACTCGATATCTCCATGCCCGGCAAAAATATTCTTGATATCCTGAAACAGTTGAAGACGGAAAACCCCAAACTGCCTATTCTGGTGTTGAGCGTTTACCCGGAAGACCAGTACGCCGTCCGGTTCATCAAGGCGGGCGCATCGGGGTACCTGACCAAGGAGAGCGCTCCCGAACAGTTAGTGGAAGCCGTTCGCAAGGTGGCCAACGGGGGTAAATTCGCCAGTGCCCGGATTACCGAGAAACTGGCCTTCGATTTCGCCAACCTGGACAAACCTCCGCACGAAAATTTATCCGACCGGGAATACCAAGTATTCTCCATGATCGCCGCCGGCCAATCCTTGACGGAAATCGGCAAAAAACTTTCCCTTAGCGTCAAAACCATCAGCACCCACCGGACACGCATCCTGGAAAAAATGAAAATGAAAAAGAACGCGGAATTGATCCATTACGCTATCACTCACAACCTGTTGTGAGGCCCCCCGGCAAACAACCGGAAAAGGATTTTCCCCGCCCTGCCAGAATGTTCACGCCTGAAAAGTATGGCCGTCCGGGGAATGCTTGAAATCGACTACCCTCCTTTCGCATTTCCTCTCCCCTCCCGGAAAAAAGATGAATCCCCTAACGGCCCTTTACGGATTCTTAATCCGTCAGATCGGGTTTCCGCCCCATTAAGTATTTTTCCTATCGTCATTCGGTGTTTCGCCCAAAAAAAAACCAGACATTATCCGATACCGCTAAAAATTAAAATGACCTAGACTTCCACTGCCTATCCGGAAATTGAAACCAGACCTCGACGATCCGTGTCTGGAATCAGACCGGTATTCGTAACCCTCCGCGAGGGATCCCATGAGGTCACTACGCCCCAACCAGGAAAAGCTAAATCGTGCCAAGCCGGCAAACCCTTTCGGGTTTTGGGTTTCCCAGCCGGTTTCCCACGGGAGGAAATATCTGGGTAGTTTTCTGGGGGGGTTGATTCTGCTAGGGATGGTGTTTTCCCTCGCTGAAGCACAGGCAAGGACTATTTCGTTGAATCCGCCGGACAAGGGAATTTCCCGTGTCAGCATTTCCAAAGGCGCGGCGGTTCAGCTGAGCAACGATTTCAAGGCGGCTCTCCACAACTTGATGATCATTGAGGTTTCTTCCGGACGCAAGGTTATCAGTGTCCGTAAATTTCTTCCCGGCCAGACGATGGAGCTCGAATTCAACCAAGAAGGAACTTATGTGATCTGTTATTCGATCGGGCCCGAGGTCCAGCGGGTGAACGATATGTGTCTGCAAATAAACGTGGGGGGATTGCAGCCGGTTTGATACCTTGGGCCGGAAAGTAAAACGTTAGCATTTTTCTGTTACACACCGTAAGACCAACTTCAACTGTCAATTTTGGAAAGGAGAAGGGGAATGAAAAAGATCATCTTGTTTACGGCAATTTTTATCGTCAGTCTCTGTGCTTCCGCGTTCGCGGCGCAGATCAACCAAAATCAGTCCGCCAGCTGTCAGGACGCGAATTCCATTGAAATCGCCATTGTCAAAACCACCCCGGCTTATAAGGACAAGTTCGGCTACACCAGCAACGACAGGGGCACGGCCAACCTGGTGATTTGGAAATCCTCCAACTATACCACCATCCCGCTCACCCTGGGTCCGAACGACAGCAACAAGACCGTCATGGGCAAGGATCATGGGAGAACCGGCTTGGACATCATCGGCTCCATGGGCGTCAGCAAAGTTGTTTTGACCCATCAGCCGAAATTCAGCCGGGGTGACTCCATTGGGGATATCAGCGGCCTGGTAAAAATCACCAACACCGGTACCGTTCCCGTTACGGTCACCTGTAAGTAAAATTCAAGGACTTTATAGCGAGTAAGGTCCTTACCCTGGAACAGCCGGCCCTTGGCCGGCTGTTTTTTTTCCTCTCCCACCGCCCCCTCATGGAAACCCCGGTTGCCTCTGTAAAATCGATTTGAATAAGCCTCCCTTCCAGGTTTCCCGGGAAAGTCAACGTAGAGAAAACCGGGTTTTCAGGTTAAACGGATGGGAATAATCGTGGGAATGGCCAGAGAAAGATAATAAAACAAAGGAGGGTAGAAAAACGATCCCTGGCCGCAGGGGGCGAGGGTTAAATCTGGCTTCTGTAGATCAAAATATTCATCAGCCGGCGGTAATGGTCGTCCGAAAAAAGTTCAGCGTCATCCTGATGCAGATTATAAGCACCGAGAGATTCAAAAATTCCCGGCCGGGCGTTATTCTTAGCGACTAAAACCAGGCGCCTCTTTTCCGCCCCGGCCAAGTTGGTTTTGAGTGAATAAATTTTTCTTTCCTCGATCTTATGCACTCTTTCCCCTCATAAAACTCGTGGAAAAAGAACCCGAAGGTTTGTTGGAATAACTTGATAACAGGGATGAGCAAAATATATACCACAAACGGGGTATTCTCAACACAATAATATAACAGCCCATAATTAAACAAGTTATGCTAGAGAACGGGCTCGCGCCGCGACAAACACTTCGCCGTAATTTCAGGTATTGTCAGGAATTTTGACGCAGGATGGGTTGCCGAACCGGTTCCCACGCCAAAAGGGACCGAATCAGGAAAGGGTCTTTTTGAACCTTTTGATCGTCAACCAGAGGGTGAGCGTACCCAGCAGCAGCAACGCCGCCATTTGAGGCCAGAGAATATTGAAACCCAGTCCCTTGAGAAAGATTCCTCTGGAAATAATGACAAAATACCGCATGGGATTCAGGTAAGTCATCCATTGAACGATTTCCGGCATATTGGCGATAGGAAAAAAGAATCCAGAGAGAAGGTTGACGGGGAAAATATAGAAGAAAGCGCTCATCATGGCCTGCTGTTGCGTCCTGCTGATGGTGGAAATCAGAAGTCCCACACCCAGAGTGTTCATCAAGTAAAGACCGGCGGATACCAGCATGGCCAACGGGTTTCCCCGTATGGGAACTTCAAACCAGAAGACGGCCACCAGGGAAATTATGAAAACGTCCATAAAACCCAGGAGGGCAAATGGCAGCGTTTTCCCCAGAATGAATTCCCCCGGTCGAATGGGTGTCACCATGATCTGTTCCATCGTGCCGATTTCCTTTTCCCGCACCACCGCCATGCTGGTCAGCATGACCGTCACCACCAGAACGAGCAGGCTGATCACGCCTGGGACATAGAACAGGCGGCTTTCCAGGTTTTCATTAAACCAGGCTCGATTTTCCAGTTCTACTTTTCCAGGTTCTATCCGCGACCCGACGAACCGGGAAAACTGCTTCCTCAAAAGCTCTTGCGAATACCGACCCGTGATCTGATTGCTATAATCAAGCACAATTCCGGCAGTATTGGAATCGGTCCCATCCACGATCACCTGCAAAGCCGCTTTTTTCCCGGCACGCAGGTTTGCTTCAAACCCTTTGTTGAACCGCAAAATGGCCTGAACCCTTCCCCGGTCCATCAATTGCCTCATCTGAGATTCATTGGACACACGGGTAACCATATCGAAATATCCCGAATGCTCGAACCGGGACGTTAACTCGCGGCTCGCGACACTGTTATCCAGATCCAGGACCGCCGTTGCCACATGGTCCACGTCAGTATTCACCGCATATCCGAATAAGATCATTTGCATCACCGGGGTAATGAAAACGATGGTTTTCATTCGAGGATCACGAAATATCTGAATGAACTCCTTAATCAGCATGTACTTGAGACGTTCAAACATTACTACCCCAGTTTCTTTTTGAACTTGATGACCGCCAGCCCGATCATGACTACGGCAAAAAGGGTGAGAAGCCCAGCCTCCAGGAACATCACTTCCAACCCCACTCCTTTCAGGTAAACGCCCTTGAGAAGATGCACCAGGTACATCGCGGGAACCAGGTGCGTGATCCATTGGACCACCACCGGCATGTTGTTTATGGGAAAGGCGAATCCGGAAAGCAGAAATGCCGGGATGAAGGTGGTGAGCAAGGCCAGCTGGTTGGCCAGGAGCTGGTTTTTGGTAAGGATGCTGATCAGCATGCCCATCGAGGACGCCCCCACGAGAAACACTGATGCCAGGCCAAAGAGCAGCCACACGCTCCCACGCAGGGGCACATGAAAAAGAAATTCGCCCATGAGCACGGCCAGCAAAACGTCGAATATCCCGATGGCAAAATACGGCGCCAGTTTACCCAGTATCAGTTCGGGTCCCGTCAAGGGGGTGGAAATGAGCTGTTCCATGGTCCCGCGTTCCCATTCCCGGGCTACCGTTAAGGAAGTCAGAAGCGCGGCGATAACCATCATGATCACCGCAATCAGTCCGGGAATGATGAAATTCTTCGATTCCATATCGGCATTGAACCAGACGCGCGGCCTAACATCCACAGGCCTCTCCAGAATTTTTCCCATTACCTTGCGAATGTCCCGCAAAACCACTTCTTCAGAATAAGCCAGAGTGACCGCCGTCGCATACCCCGTCGCAATGGTGGCCGTGTTGGCATCACTGCCATCCACAATCCATTGCACCTGAACCGGCCGTCTGGATTCCAGCCGCTGAGCAAAATCGCGGGGAAGAATCAACCCGGCAAGAATTGTTCCCATATCGATCGCTCGTTCCAAATCGCGGTAATTTTCCGTGTGACCTTTTATCTGAAAGTAGCGCGAGGCTTTAAATCGGCTGATAAATTCCCGGCTGGCAGGCGATTCGCTCTGATCCCAAACCATGATCGGCACATTATCCACATCAAGGGTCAGCGCGTAAGCAAATAACAACAAAAGAATGACCGGGATGACGACGCCCATTATAATACTGCGGGGATCCCTGATGACGTGGATGAATTCTTTCCGGGTCATGGCCCGGATGCGGCCATAATTCATCGCTTCACTTCCTCCTGGGCATCCAGGGACCGCTCCCGGCCCTGAATGAGCGCCACAAAAATATTCTCCAGGGAAGGTGGAATCCTTTCGATCCGATCCACCCGATAACCGTTTTTATCCAGCAGATGGAAAATTCGTTGTTCCGCGGAGGGGTCGTCCTCCATGACAACGTGGAGGCTCAATCCGAACAGGGAGACATCTTGAATTCCCGGTTGTCCTTCCAGGTCAATCATTGCATCCTGGGGCCGATCACATAAAATCTCCCAAACGGTTCCCTGCATCCATTCCGATTTAAGCTGTTCCGGAGTTCCGCAGGCGATTAGTTCGCCTCTGTAAAGAAGGCCCAACCGATTGCAGTTTTCCGCTTCGTCCATGTAATGGGTCGTGACGAAAACGGTGACTCCCTGCTCGGAAAGTTCATAAATGAGGTCCCAGAAGCGGCGGCGGTTAATCGGGTCCACTCCCGAAGTAGGTTCATCCAAAAAAAGGATGCGGGGCTCGTGAAGGACTGCACATCCCAGGGCCAGCCGCTGTTTCAATCCGCCAGGGAGAATTCCCGTGGGCGATTCGCGATATTCCCGGAGGTGTGCCATCTCAATGACCCATTCTTTTCGATCCTTTTTCTTTTTCTGGGGAATTTGATAGATGCCGCTGAAAAAATCAATGTTCTCCTCCACCGTCAGGTTCTGGTAAAGCGAGAACTTCTGGCTCATGTAGCCAATGTGGGATTTGATGTCCTCGGTTTGCGTGAGGATATCGTATCCCGCAACGGTCCCCGTCCCTGCCGAGGGGAGAAGGATGCCGCACAGCATCCGGATGGTCGTCGACTTTCCCGAGCCGTTGGGTCCGAGAAACCCAAACACCTCGCCCGTTTTAACTTCAAAACTGACTCCATTGACAGCAGTGAATCCGCCAAACCGTTTCACCAGTTCCTTGACGACCACCGCGTTTTCCCGGTTACCCATTCGCGCGCCCGCCGAGTTCATTTTCTTTTCCTAGAATGGAAACAAAAATATCTTCCAGGCTGGGTTCAATAATACGGATCCCCTGAACCTGAAAACCGGCCAATCGCAGAAAAGATTCGATTTCCGCAAGGGTCCGGTCCGGATCCTGGCTGACGACATGCACCCGGTCACCGAACAAACTGGCAGATCCTAATCCCGGCTTTTCCTGCAAGAGGTGAAAAACTTCCCTGGACTGGATCGTTCGGACCTGGATGACAGCGCCGGGCATCAGTTTTTTCACTTCCTTGGGCGGACCAATGGTCAAAAGCCCGCCTTTATGGATGAGGCCAACACGGTGGCAGCGTTCGGCTTCATCCAAGTATGCCGTCGAGAGAAAAATGGTGACGTTCTGGCGAAGGAGTTGATCCAGGATATTCCAGAAATCCCGGCGCGACACGGGATCGACCCCGTTGGTAGGTTCATCGAGAAAGAGAACCCTGGGGGTGTGAATTAAAGCGCAAACCAGGCCCAGCTTCTGCTTCATGCCTCCCGAAAGATTTCCCGCAAGCCGTCTTTTAAAGGGAGCCAGGTTGCTGAAGGAAAGAAGCCGGGCGATTGTTTGCTCCCTTCCCTTTCGTGGAACGGAGTAAATATCCGCATAAAAATGAATATTTTCCATCACCGTCAAGTCTTCATACAACCCAAATTGCTGGCTCATGTAGCCGATCTTTTCCTTGAGGGCTTCACCGTCTTTTACCACGTGGTGACCACAAACCCACGCGTCTCCGGAAGTCGGGTCCATGATCGCTGTTAACAGCCTCATGATGGTACTCTTTCCCGCACCGTCGGGACCCACGAGACCAAAGATTTCTCCCTCATTAACGCTAAAGCTCAAGTCGTTCACCGCAACGAGGGAGCCAAATTTTTTAGTGAGATTTTCAAGCCGGATGGCAGTCATCAGGAGGTGTTTTCCGTCAGGAAAATTTCCACATCGACGGGCATACCGGGTTTCAGTTCCATGTTGGGGTTCCGAATGTCTACTTTGACCCGGTAAACCAGTTTGACACGTTCTTTTTCGGTTTGAACGTTTTTGGGTGTGAATTCCGCCTGGGAGGCAATGAACGAAACCACGCCCGAATACACTTTTCCTGGATAGGTGTCAGAAGTCACCTGCGCGGTTTGTCCGACCTTGACCCGTCCCAGATCGGTTTCGTTGATGTAGCCGCGCACCCAAACGTTTCCCAGGTCAGCCACGGTAACGACCGGAGTCCCGGGAACCACGTATTCTCCCGGTTCGATATTTTCGGAGAGGACCACCCCGGAAAGCGGTGACACCACCTGGGTATAACCCAGTTGGGTTTGGGCCAGGGCCAGGGAGGCTTTCGCCTTTTCCAGGCGGGCCCGGGCCTGATCGATTTTTTCCTTACGCGGTCCTTTCTTGATGAGCGCGTAGCGTTCCTGCACCTCCCTCAACGCGGCGCGGGCCTGGTCGATATCTTCCTTCCGCGGACCCTCCCGGGCCATGCGCAGGAGTTCCTCGGTTTGCCTCACCTGCGCCTGGGCCATTTTGAAGTTGGTTCGGGCCTTGTCATAGGTTTCGGCGGACACCACGCCATCTTCAAAGAGTTTTTTGTACCGCTTCAATTCGATCGCCAGGTTTTCCATGTCCGCCTTGGCGCGCTGGACGGTGGCTTCCGAGGCGGCAATTTCCTCTGGGCGCGATCCCGCCAGCAGCTCGTCCAAAGCCGCCCGGGCTTTTTCCACCGCCGCTTCCGCTTGCGCGATTTCTTCCGGACGCGACCCCGCCAAAAGTTCCGCGAGGTCCGCTTCGGCGGCCCGAACCTCGGACCGGCGAATTTCCACCTCATGGGCTTGGTCTTCGCTTTCCAGCCGGGCGACCGTCTGCCCGGCCCGAACCGTTTCTCCCTCTTTGACCCGCCGCTCCTTCACCCGTCCGCCGATTTTGAAACTAACCTCCGCGTCGGTCACCTCAATATTTCCGGAAAGACGAATGACCTCCCCGGCCACCTCATTTTTCACCTTCATGAACCATTCAGCAAAAACCACGCCGCCGACGGCCAGTAGAATAAAAATGGTCCATTTCCCTTTTCTTGCCATTCACCCCCTCCGAAAAAAATGCGGCATCTTTCGGTTCCTCCCTCCCATGACAGCCCTGGGATAAGCCGCGGCCCATTTTCAGGAAATAACATAACATATTTAAATTGAATGTTTTACGATAAGGCTTAATTTTCTGACCATTATCTGATAACCTAGGCCGCTGTTGAAAGCCCAGCGTTTCCACCCCATGAAAAAATCCCTTAGTGATTCTTTAATATGAGCAACGAAATCCGCGTACGATTCGCCCCCAGTCCCACAGGGTATCTCCATATCGGCGGCGTCCGCACCGCCCTGTTCAACTGGCTGTTCGCCCGGCACGAGGGAGGAAAATTCATTCTTCGGATCGAGGATACCGATCTCTCACGGTCCACCGAGGAATCCATCCAGGAGATCCTCGAAGCGCTGCAATGGCTCGGATTGGATTGGGATGAAGGTCCCTACCGGCAAATGGAACGCAGAAAACTTTATGAAGAAAAAGTGGCCCTGCTGCTTCGGGAAGATAAAGCCTACCCCTGCTTCTGCAGGCCGGAGGAATTGGAAACAAAAAGGAAGGAAGCACAGAAAAAAGGACTGAAACCCAAATACGACGGTCGTTGCCGGGACCGCAAGGACCGCCCCCAGGACGTGCCGTTCGTGGTGCGCTTTAAAACTCCCCGGGAGGGGACGGTGACCATCCACGACGCGCTGCGGGGAAAAATCGTTTTCAACAACGAAGAACTCGACGACCTGATCATCCAGCGGACCGACGGCACCCCCACCTACAATTTCGTCGTGGTGGTGGACGACGCGGACATGCGCATCAGCCACGTGATCCGGGGCGACGACCACCTTTCCAACACCCCCCGGCAAGCGCTGCTTTATGACAGCTTGAACGTTCCGCGTCCACAATTCGCCCACATCTCGATGATCCTGGGCGCGGATAAATCCCGCCTCAGCAAGCGCCACGGCGCCACATCCACCCTCGCTTACCGGACCATGGGCTACCTGCCCGAGGCGATGGTCAACTACCTGGTGCGGCTCGGCTGGTCGCACGGCGACCAGGAACTATTCAGCAGGGAGGAACTGATCCGGCATTTCTCACTGGAGAGCGTAACCACCTCTGCCGCCGTATTCAATCCGGAAAAACTGCTCTGGGTCAACCAGCAGTACATTCAATCCACCCCGCCCCTGGAACTGGCCAAGCATCTCGAACCGATCCTCGTGCAGGAAAACATTCTTCCCGAAGGTCACGGATTGAGCTTGGAGGAGATCGCGCGTCCCATCCCCGCCCTCAACCAGCGGTCCACCACCCTGGTGGAGATGGCTAGGAAAGCCGGGTTCTTTTTCAGAAAAGAATTGGAGTTCGACGAAAAGGCCCGCGCCAAATTCCTGACCGCCGAAATCAAACTGCGGTTGGAGGAATTGGCCGGCGGACTTTCCGCCCTGGAGGAATTCACACCGGAAACGGTGGAGACTCTGTTCAAGGAGATCGTGGAGAAGGCGGGAATCAAGCTGGGGAAGCTGGCGCAGCCGGTGCGCGTGGCCCTGACGGGCAAAAAGGAGAGTCCCGGCATCTACGAGGTCATTCTTCTACTCGGCCGCGAGACCACCCTATCCCGCCTCAAGAACGCCATCGCCTGGATCGATTCCCTGTAGAGCAGGGGCGTGAAACCCCCAACAGGACCTTGATCCTGCCCATCAACGATATTATAACTTAGGTAATAACATCCGGGGTTAAAGTCATGGTGGATTTGAAAATCAGAAAAGTCGGGAATTCGCTGGGCGTGGTCCTGCCGCGTGAAGTGCTCAAAAAACTGCATATCCGGGATGGAGACAAGGTATTCCTGACTGAGGCTCCCGATGGCAATTACCGGATCACCCCCTACGATCCGGAATTTGAAAAACAAATGCGAATCGCCGAAGAAGGCATGGCCCGTTACCGCAACACCCTGCGGGCGCTTGCCGAATGAAAAAGGAGCCCGTCTGGGTTCCCAAGAACGTCGTGCTGGCCCTTCACGATGCCCTTCTTTCCGAACATGGCGGTCAATGGGGACTCCGGGATGACGCCCTTCTCGATTCCGCTCTCGCCCGGCCCAGACCATTGCTTTCCTACGGAGACCCAAATCTCTTCGGGCTCGCCACGGCTTATGTCAATGGGATCCTTCGCAACCACCCATTCATTGACGGCAACAAACGCACCGGATTCATGACCGGCTACGTCTTTCTCGCCCGAAACGGCAAACAATTAATCGCGCCTGAACCCCAGGCCACCCAGTTAGCAATCGGCCTCGCCGCCGGCAGGATGACTGAGCAGGAATTCACGGCGTGGCTTGAGCAAAATTGCAGTGGAGACAATGGACTGCCCCTTCCCCGAGGGTGTATAGACCGGGGGGATTTCACCGCAGAGAGCGCTGAGACCGCAAAGAAAATCCTATATGTCGAAAATTGAACCTGTTAAAGGTAACTTTAATTGATAAATTAAAGGATAAAACGAAAAATATGAATAAATTAACTGATTTAAAACCACCACCGGATTGGGGGGATGACCGCCTATCGTATTTCCTTAAAGGCCAGGAGCAAAATACTCTATCCATTCGGTTAAATCAGGAAAGGTTCTTTCGTTTTTTTCAGGAAATATGTGACACCTTTGGGGATTTAATTGAGGCTTTATCGGAATCAAAAAATGATACTGAAAGATACTTATCTTATTTTCCCTCTATGTCAGTAACTGCATATTTAGCCACCATTCGTTTGGCTTTTGGAGGGCAAAGACCGCCAGCTTATATGACCGCAAGAGGTTGCTTGGAAAATGCCCTTTGTTGTTTTCATATTTTCAAAAAATCAGAAGCCCTAAATATTTGGAAAGGAAGGAGCAAAAATTCGGAAAGTAGAAAAAAATTTTAGAAATGAATTTACATATTATAATGCAAAAAATACCCTAAAAGATCAGGATCAAAACCTCGCAGAAAAAGTTAACGAATTGTACGATTTAACCATCGATAAGGGAGGCCATCCAAATATCGAGGCATTAACAGAAAACTTGGATATTAATTCAACAAATGGGACACAAAAAGATTATTTTGTTGTTCCAGATCCAAGAGAAAATCCGGGCCAATTTTTTGCTTTTCTTTATGATGTTTACCAAATTGGAATAGCAAGTCTTATAATTTTCAACCTGGTTTTTGAGGATAAACTTTCCCAATTAGACTTATCAGAAAAAATTAACAATTTGGATAATCCTTTTTCCAAGATGATTGAAGAAATTAGAAAAAATCAATCTTCTACCTAATTTTTTCCTCCGCGCCCTTTGCGCCTTTGCGGTAAAGACAAATCCCCCAAACCCCCTTTACGAAAGGGGGGTTTCTTTACTTCCCACCCGTTTTCCTGACAATTTTAGCCCAGGTGTCGCGCAGGGTCACGGTGCGGTTGAACACCGGCGCACCCTCCCTGGAATCCACGCAATCCACGCAAAAATATCCCATCCGCAAAAACTGGTAATGGGCTCCGGGAACCGCATCGGCCAGGCCGGGCTCGATGCGGCAATCTCGCAACACGGTCAACGAACCAGGATTCAGTCCGGATTCCAGATCGGGACACTCTTTTTCATCGCCTGGATTGGCTTTCGTAAACAAATTATCGTACAGCCTGACTTCGGCGTTGATGGCATGTTCCGCGGAGACCCAGTGCAGAGTCCCCTTGACCTTGCGTCCCGCGGTGGCGCCGCCGCTCTTGCTCTCGGGATCGTAGGTGCAGTGCAGTTCGGTGACCTCTCCGGTGGCCTCGTCCTTGACCACCCGCTCGCACTTGATGATGTAGGCGTGTTTGAGCCGCACTTCGCGTCCCGGTCCCAATCGGAAAAACTTTTTCGGCGGATCCTCCATAAAATCGTCGCGCTCGACATACAGTTCCCGGGAAAAGGGGATCTTGCGATTGCCCGCCGCGGGGTCCTCGGGATTATTCTCGGCCTCCAGTTCTTCCACTTGGCCTTCAGGGTAATTTTCGAGAACGATTTTCAGGGGCCGCAACACGGCCATGACCCGGGGCGCGCGTTTGTTCATATCCTCGCGGATGCAGTGTTCGAGCAAGGCCAGATCGACCGTGCTGTTGGCCTTGGCCACGCCGATGCGGTCGCAAAATTCCCGGATGGATTCCGGCGTGTAACCGCGCCGGCGCATTCCGGAGAGGGTCGGCATGCGGGGATCGTCCCAACCGCTCACATGGCCCTCCTGCACGAGTTGCAGGAGTTTGCGTTTGCTGAGAATGGTGTAACTGAGATTCAGCCGGGCAAACTCGATCTGCCGCGGATGAAAAATTCCAAGCGAGTCGAGAAACCAGTCGTACAGCGGCCGGTGGTCCTCGAACTCCAGCGTGCAGATGGAATGGGTGATCCCTTCGATGGAATCGGACTGCCCGTGCGCCCAGTCGTACATGGGGTAGATGCACCATTTATCCCCGGTGCGGTGATGCGTGGCCTTGAGGATGCGGTACATGACCGGATCGCGCAGGTTGAGGTTGCCGGACGTCATGTCAATCTTGGCGCGCAGGACTTTGGCGCCTTCGTCGAACTCGCCCGCCCGCATGCGGGCGAAGAGGTCGAGGTTCTCCTCGACGGAGCGGCCACGCCAGGGACTCTCCCTGCCCGGCTCGGACAGGGTGCCGCGGTATTCTCGAATCTCGTCGGCGCTCAGGTCCTCGACATAAGCCTTGCCGTCCCGGATCAACCGGACTGCGTACTCGTAGAGCTGCTCAAAATAATCCGACGCGTAGAATTCCCGCTCGCCCCAATCGAATCCGAGCCATTTGACGTCCTTCCGGATCGATTCCAAATACTTCTCCTCTTCCTTGATCGGGTTGGTGTCGTCGAACCGGAGGTTGCAGGTCCCCCCGAACTCGGCGGCCAGGCCAAAGTTGAGGCAGATGGATTTGGCGTGGCCGATGTGGAGGAATCCGTTCGGCTCCGGGGGAAACCGGGTATGCACCGGAGCGGGGAATTTTTGCGCCCGCAAATCCTCTTCGATGAGGTGGCGGATGAAATGGGAGGGTTGGGTGGCCTTGGTTTCGTTCAAATCGGCTACTCCTTTTCTGGGGGATTCCACAGAGACTATTGATTAAATTAATCTTATTTCATAATTTTAACGCTTTCCCGCGCTTCATTCTACCAAATCCGCCGGCAAAACCCGAACGCTTTAGATGAAAACGTTTTTTCAAAAAGAGGCGGGCTTGCGCAGAGATAATAATGTACCTTTCCTCACCTGCTGATTCAAACTAGCCGAGAGAGCCGGTCACAACAACTCGGCGATGTCCTTGACCTGGACCTTTTCCTGCAGGCCCTTGGCCTTGAGGGCGTCTTCGAGCATGAGGACGCAAAAGGGACAGGAAACGGCGATGGTGCCGGGTTGGGTGTCCATCAGTTCGTCCACGCGTTGATGGCTCATTTTTGTGCCGGTCTTTTCTTCCAGGAGAAACCGCGCGCCGCCAGCCCCGCAGCAGGTCCCGCGTTCCCGGTGGTGTTCCGCTTCGCGCAGGGCCGTTTTCCCTGCTTTGGCGGCGATCACATCCCGGGGCGCGTCGTATTCGCCGTTATGCCGGCCCAGGTAACAGGAATCGTGGTAGACGACCTTTTCGCCTGATTTTTTCCCCTCCGGAATTTTTCCCTCTTTCATCAGATCATCGAGAAGCTGGGAGTGATGGATCACCTCGAGACGGGCGCCGAAATCGGGATATTCGTTTTTCAGGGAGTTGAAGCAATGGGGACAATGGGTGACGACCTTGCGGACTCCTTTTTCCTTAAAGGTTTCGGCATTTTTGGAAGCCAGCAGGTCGAAAAGATATTCGTTCCCGGCTCGGCGGGCGGGGTCGCCGGTGCAGCCTTCATCCACGCCGAGGATGGAGAAATCCACTCCGGCGGCCTTGAGCGCGGCGGCGGTGGCGGCGGCGATCTTTTTCCCGCGGTTGTCGAAGGCGCCGTTGCAACCGACGAAATAAAGGTATTCGGTGGGGCGGTCCTTGTCCCACAGCTTGACGCCGAGGTCCCGAGCCCAATCGGCGCGGCTGTCCTTGCCAAATCCCCAGGGATTGCTGTTGGTCTCCAGGGATTTGAAGGCGCGGACGAATTCCTGGGGATAGCGGTCTTCCGTCATCACCAGGCCGCGCCGCAGATCGATGATTTTGGCGACGTATTCGATCATGACGGGGCATTCCTCCTCGCAGGCCCCGCAGGTGGTGCAGGACCAGAGGGTCTCGTCCAATATCACCCCGCCCAGCAGTGCGGGCGGGTCCTGGGGATCCGGCGAGGCGGCTGTTTCCCGGCCGCTCCGAGGAGCGTCCGCCCGGTTGAGGTGGTCTCTCAGGTTGAGGGTGAATTCCTTGGGCGACAGGGGTTTCCCGCTTTTCAGGGCGGGACAGAAGAGATCGCAGCGGCCGCACTCGGTGCAGGTGTGCAGGTCGAGCAGGCTCTTCCAGGAAAACTGGCCGATGCGGGTGATCCCGAACGAATCGTTTTCCTCGTCCTCGAAATCGATGCGCGCGAGGGGACTCTTCCCTTCGGGAGCATTGGAAAAATAGACGTTGGGTATGGCCGTGAGGATATGAAAATGCTTGCTCCGGGGCAGAAGGGTCAGAAAGAAGAGGATGCTCGTCACATGCGTCCAGTAGGCGAGGTTGTGGAGTCCGGTAACGGCACTGGGGGAAAGCGGCGCCAGCAAAAAGGAAACGGCCAGGCCTAGGGGTTCCGTCAAGTCTTTGGACTCCGGATGCCGGGCAAACCAGGCGGCCTCGAACACCACGTCGCTGACCATGATGAGCAGGATCAGAACGAGGATCAGAATCCCTTCCCCCGAAAGGTTGAGCCGCCGAGGACGAACGATCAGCCGCCGGTACAGGGCGTAGCAGGCGGCCAGCGTCACCAGAAGAACAAACACGTCCTTGACCCCGCTGTAGAGATAGTGCACCGATTCGAATCCGGGATAGGGGATGGGGAAGTCCTGGAAAAAGCCAATGACAAAAAAATGCAGGGCTCTCAGAAGGAGGACCAGAAATCCCCAGAATATCAGGGCATGCATCCATCCGGCGGCCGCATTCTTCAGCAATTTCGTTTGCAGGAAGGCGATACGGAGGGTGGTCCAGATTCTTTTGAGGGGCCGATCGAACCGGTTTTCGGGCCGGGCCTGCATCATGACCCGCAATTTCGGCCCCAGGGCGGCCATGAAGATTCCGAGCGCCACCAGGGTCAATATTCCCAAGAGGAGGGGTTGAAGGCTGGAGGAGATCCAATCCACAGCCCGGTTGCCAGCGACTTGCATACGAAGGTCCTTTGCCAGGGTGGCCGTTCCGGGGAAAATGCCCAGATTTGACTAATATATCCCCAAAAGAAACATTGTGAAACCGTTCCGTCCCGATTTTTCATCTTATTTTCGGGGCGGATCCTTATTAATTTCCTTCATCCTATTTGATCGGCAGGAATGGCTGTTGAATCTGTCCGGCCCTGTGCTATTATTGAGAAGGACATAAAAGAGACTCCCGTTTTCAATGAAAATGAAAGGGCTGCCGTGTTTTTATCTTGGCGCACCCAACTCGGATTGTTGATGGTTCTGACCTCTCTTGCCATGGTGTTCGTAGGCCGGGGAGAGGCGATACCCGTGGGGGATGCGTATCAACGTCTGTATAAGGGGTCGGTAGACGAGGAACTGGGGGCTCAACCGATGAATGATACGGCGCCACCGGTCGACCGGTCGATCCGTCCCACATTGACACCGGGAATCAACGAACCGCATCCCATACCCGATTATATTAAAAAGTTCCCCGGCGGCGGCCCCTTCCCCAGGTATTATCTGGAATTATTGGAGGTTTCCCCGGTCCACCAGGTGCAAAGCAAAATTTTCAACAAACAGGCCTTCAGGAAAACCCGGCGAATTGGCGTGGCGGGTTTTGAAAACAAGACGGAAGCTCCTTTCAAGGATGAAACCGCCGGGGAGATCGTCGCCAACCAAATCTCAAGGGAATTGCAGAAGAATAACAACTACGTCGTGATCCCTCCCAGCAAATTCAGGGAAGACGCCCGTTTAAAGATCATGACCACCCCGTCCAAGCCCCTTGGCAAGGAAAAAAGGCCGCCAAAGTCCAAAACGGGCAATCACGTGCCGGGCCTGCCCTATTCCGGTGAAAAAGTGGATGCGGTGATGATCGGGGCCGTCACCAAATACATGGACTCTTATATCGATAACCGGGGCAGGATCAAAAAAAGCCTTTCCAGCGGCGTCGAGTTCGGAGCGTATTTGGTCAACACCCAAACGGGAGAGGTGATCTGGGGAGCCCGCTTCGTCGGCACCCAATCCCCAAATCTGGTGGGATTCCTTTCCGGCGAGACAACCCATTGGCTCAACAAGGAAGAGCTATCCAAGGCGGCCATGAAATATGTCCTCAAGGCCTTTTATGCCACCCGGAACTCCGTCCGATAAGTCAATCGGCTGCGGAAAACTGATATCGGGAGACGGAACGCCGGCCCATTCGGGTCGATGTTATCGGTTTCCCGCAAGATTTTTACCTGGACGCGAACCCTATGTTTGATGGCTTCACGGAGGCGGGCCCGCCTCCCCACGAAAATAAGGACCCTGAAAAAAAGAAGAAAAGGTTGTGGAGAAACCTTTTCCTTTTGAATCTGTGTGTCACGTTGTTGTTGATCGGCATTTTCTGGCTGCCGGCCAAACTGGTTCAAATGGAGAAGTTTTTCAATTCGCCCAGCGTCAATCTCCCGAAACAGGGCAAGACCGCCAAATCGCCGTCCCAGCCGGCCCCCCCGTCCCGGAACCCTAATTTAATGGAAACCCGGTACGTCGCCATCAACGCGTCCTCGGAAAAGGAGTGGACCTATTTCGATTTCTCCAGGGGCGCGGTGGTGCGGATTTTCGATCCCTCCTCGGTGGAATGGGACCTGGCATTCAGAAGGAGCAAAGTGATCAGTAACGGCGGCGCTACCAACAAGTTTGGAAATGCGGGCTTGATTGATCTGGGGGTGACCGAATTCGACTCGGTGGCCGAGGTTCCCAACGAGGACTACGTTCAGGATGTCACCACCCGGACCGAAACCGAAAATACCGTTCTCCTGAAATGGTACAAATACAATTACCTGACCCACAAACTGAGCGCGAAAAAGAACGTTTACGCCCTGCGGACCGCCGACAACAAGTTCGCCAAGGTGCAGTTCTTGAATTTTTATTGCGACAACAAGGAAACGGGGTGCATCCGGATGCGGTACATTTACCAGAATAACGGGACCACCAGTTTCCTGAAAAACCAGGAGGGATTTTCCTCCCCCGCTGTGGCATCCAATCCGCCATCCAGGAGCATGGAATGAAACCCGCCCCCGACACGGGGCCTGAAATAAACCACCGCGATCATGCGGAATATTTTGTTGAACGAGGAACCATGGAGGAAAATAGATGCCGAGTTTAAAAGGATTGTTGTTCAGCCAACTTGCCGCCGAGGGACTGAATAACCTGCTGGAGGAGATGCAGGCCAAATACAAGCCGAAACGGGGCCGCAGGTTCAATCACAACAACATCACCTACGAAATCAGCCGGCCCACATTGAAAGACTGCCATATCGAATTTGAGATCAGCTCGAAAATTCCCGAAGATGAACTCGACAACCCCAAGGATATGAAAACCTATTTTCAGGAAATTAAGAAGATTCTCTCCAAGGGAGATTTGAAACCCAGCTCGATCGAAATGGAAAATATCGTGTGGGATTCCAAAAAGGAAACGGAAAAGACGAGAGATTATGTCAAGCTCGCTTACCAGGTTCCCCTGGACGATTTATTCGATACGGGCGAAGTCATAAATAAATTTGAGGAAATCAACCAGGGGAAAACCAAGGAGGCCATTCCTGAAATCGCCAGCGCCTTCACCCCGCAGGGGAAGCTGGTGCTGCATATGGTTCGTCAAAATATTCAGGCGATAGGCAGGCGACATATCGACGAATTGATCGCGGCCAACAAACAGGTGAGGGCGGTCATCACCCACTGATCTCATGCGCCAGGTCTTATACTTTCTGGCACGGGCCCTGCAGGTTTTAGGGCTGGCCACCATCACCCTCGTTGTCATGCAGTTTTTTACCCAGGAAGGCATGGAATCCCTTTTGATCAAGACTCTCCTGGGAATCGGCGAATTTTATTGTGGGACTTTCGTTTTAGGGAAAATAGGTAAATAGATCCATCAGATCCATCCAGGGAGAACCACGGCGGGAAGGGAAAACCCTGATCCCTCAGCCGATCACACCTATCAAACCAATCCGGGGAAGCCCAAGAACTCCACCATGAAGGAACTGCTTCATAAGCCCGGATTCCTGGCGCCCTCAGGAACCCTCGGGGCCGATGTCAGCTACCTGCTCGCGGTCATATTCACCCTTCTGTTTCTGGTTTCGTGGGGTTTGGCCAAAAAGGGCCAGGGTACCCGGCACCACAAGCTGATCTTCGTCTCCATGCTGTCGATGGTGATTTATTTTTGCGCTTATTACTACGCCCGACAGTTGGGAGTCCTTGCGCTGGAGGGGAAGGAAGGATTTGGCGGACCCCAGGAGATTTATAATAATGTCTTTGTCCCGGTTCTGACCACTCACCTCGTTCTGGTGACCCTGGGCCTGATCCTGGCCTTTTACATGCTTGTCGAGGGGGTCCGCGCGAGCGAAAACAAGGAGGGAATCTACACTTTAAAATCCGGCGAGCTGAAGATGCGCCCCAAAACCTTTAAAATCGTCCTGTACACGATTCTGGGGCTCTGGGCGGTCAACCAAATCATCCTGACCGTGGTCCGCCACGCTTCCTGGGGGGCCAACCTGGCGTGGGCGTTGATCTTTGCCACCATCGCCGGGGTGGTCAGCATTGAAAAGCTCATCGAGAAACTGGTTCCCGACGGCGCCAGGCGTCATCGCCTTCTGGGGAGAGGAACGATGGTGATTTTCGCCCTGATCCTCGTCACCAGCACCGCCACCTACCTGATGCTTTACGTAATTTATCCGGCGAAATAACCTTCCCCTTGCCCGAAAACGGGCCTTTCCCTGCTTCGTGGGTGATTTGATGAGTGAAAAAGAAATCGGGAAGGAAAATACCGAAATCCAGAGGTTTTCCCCTTGACACTTTTCAAATGACTGTGATAACTTTCCCTTGGCTCATAGAATCTCAAAGTACATTAACAATAAATAAGCTGCGGTCAAGCCATTGACGCCGAGGCCAATGTAAACGATGGTGTCGAAAATTTTTCCGTCTTTGCCGGCCATATAATCCTCAAAAGTCATTACAGTTTAGATAAAAAAAATTACCTTAGACAAGGAAAACTGTCAAGAATAAATTGATGTGAATTTTTTAACCACGAGGGACTTATAAATGGATATAGAAAAAATAAAGGAAAAAATCGGACCATTTATTTATATCGGAACCGTTATCTTTTGTTTGTGGTTTTTTTACTGGTTCGCGTCCGTTTGGCGATGACAACCGGATAATCCCTTCCACAAACCAGTTAACCGTTTAGGAGATTAAGAGAACAATGAATGAACCAATTCAAGAGGAAACAAGAAAATTCATCACGCCCAAATCGATCATCTGGTTCATCATCGCGTTGATCGGCATGGCATTTTACTTCCTTCTGATCAACGTGGGCCTGATGAAAGTTCAGGGGCTGGATTTTTTCTACTTGTGGACAAGCGGATCGGGCGGAGCCGGTTAATAGTTCTGAGTCCCTCGAAATAAAAAAAATGACAGGTTTCCCGAAGCCTGTCATTTTTTTTGTTTGATCGACAGACCTCACCGTTACTCCGCTCCTCCAGGGCCGGAAAGACTCCAGAACCCAACCCCCGCGAACACCATGAATGGTAAACCCACCTGCCGCATTTATCTCTTCCGGCATGGAGAAACCGCCAACGCCGGTCAGGTTTGTTTCAACGGCCACAATGATGTCGACCTTTCCCCTCACGGCCAAAAGCAGTTCGACCACATCGCCCGGGCCATGAATGATATTCCCCTGAAAAAAGTTTATTGTAGCGATCTTCGCCGCACCCGCCTCTGCGCCGAAAAGGTCTCCCGGCCCCACAGTCTCCAACCCGCCGCCTGTCCCGAACTGAGGGAGCTTTCCTTCGGGGAATGGGAAGGCTTGAGCGTGCAAGAGGTCCAGGCCCGGTTTCCTCATGAACTGGAAAAACGCTTAAAAGACATCGAAGGCTTTTTCGTCACGGGCGGGGAAACTTTCCACCAACTCCAGGAGCGGGTCCTTCCCAAATTCCGGACCATTGTGGCGGAGCATCCGGAGGGAACCCTCGCGATGGTTTGCCACGGCGGGGTCAACCGGATCATTCTGGCGGATATTCTCGGCATTCCCCTGAAAAAGATCTTCCGGATCCACCAGGATTACGGGGCGGTCAACATCATCCAGTTTTACGGGGAAGACGCCGTCGTGGAGATGATCGGCGGCACCCATCATCACATTACCGGAACGATCCCCCCCAAAAAAAATTACCCATCCAGTGACCGCCGATCCATCATGAAACCTCCATTGATCGAAGTAAAAAACGCCCGGGTTTACGTGAACGGGGTGCGGGTGCTGGACTCGATCGACTGGACCATGCGGGAAAACGAGAATTGGGGCGTGGTGGGAAACAACGGGGCGGGCAAAACCACCTTCATGAAACTCATTTTCGGTGAACTCATTCCCGTGTACGGCGGCGAAGTGACCTGGTTCGGCCGCAGCGATCTGTTCCCCCTGCAGGAAGTCCGGGACCAGGTCGGGTTCGTCTCCGCCGAGTACCAGGAAAATTACCGCTACAACCTTTCCGGATGGGAGGTCGTGGCTTCGGGATTTTATTCTTCCATCGGCCTCTATGAAAAGGTGACGCCGAAACAGAAAAAGACGGCGCTGGAATGGATGGATTTTCTGGGAATTTCAGAGCTTGCGCGCACCGGGTTCCAGAGGATGTCCTACGGCGAAGCCCGCCGCGTTTTGCTCGCCCGGGCTCTGGTGCCCAATCCCCGGCTCCTGATCCTCGACGAGCCCTGCGGCGGACTCGACATTCCCACCCGGGAACTGTTTCTCCAGACACTGGAAAAACTGTCAAGCACCCGGACGCGGTTTATTTACGTGACCCACCACATCGAAGAGATCATCCCCTCCACCACCCACATCCTTTTCCTGAAAAAGGGAGGCATCCATGCCCAGGGGAAAAAAGAGGATATGTTCCGGGAAAAAATCCTGTCCGGGGCGCTCGGCTGCCACATCACCCTGAAAAAAAATTCCGGCCGTTACTGGATCACCGGCAGCGGTCCGCGGATATCCGGGAAAACCCCGTCCGGCAAACCCCATCCCCGGTCCCGCTGAGGTCCGCCGGTTTCCAGGCTCTTCCCACCTCAATCCTCATGGCAATTTACGGGGAAATGGGGTAAAATTTCAATTTTCTCCATAAAGGATGTCAAGTTTGCCGATCCACCCGTGGGGGTTGCTCCCGCGGGGATTTCGGGGTCATCTATACCACTCCATATGCGCATGATTGATCGGGGTATTGGCGGAGATTCGTTCAGGAAGATCCCTCCGGGGATCTTGCTCCTGGGATTCTTATGGGTTCAGCAGATTTTTCCCGGACCGGCCGCCGCCCTGGATGCGGAAGGATGGTTTCTCAAGGGCAACCAGTTGAGCCAACAGGGCCAGTTTGAAGAGGCCGTCGGCGCATACGAAAAATCCCTGAAGCAGAATCCCAAGTCTCCGGTGACTCACTACAATCTGGGAATCGCGTACAAAAACCTGCATCAATACGAAAAGGCGGCGGAAGCGCTGGAAAAAACCGTCGCCCTGGAACCGACCTACCTGGATGCCCGGCTGACCCTGGGCAATGTTTATAACCTGATGGAGCACTGGGAGGACGCCGTCGGACAGTTGAATATCGTGGTGCACCGCAGACAAAACGACGCGGAAGCTCACGGCAACCTGGGGTGGGCCTACTATAATTACAAAAATTTCCCGAAATTCAAATACCTGGTAATCCTCAACCTGCAAAAAGCCGTGGATCTTTTCCGGGAACAAAACAAGCCGGAAGCGGCCGAGGCCACCCGGAAAGTCCTGGAGGAAGCCCGCGCCAAGTTCGGTTTCCCCTCCCCCTGAATAAGCAACCACCAATACCAACCGATCAAAGGGCAGAGAAAAACGATGACCGTTGAAATTACAGTGACCCCCTCGCGAAATGAAAATAACGTCTCCTTTTCCCTCGACCGCGCGCTGATTCCCCCAGGTACCGGCCTTTCCTTCCCGGACGCCCAATCGGCCCAATTTCACCCATTGGCCCACGCCTTGTTCCAAATTAAAGGAGTCCGGTCGGTCTGGATCCTGGGAAACGAAATCGCCGTAACCAAGGATGAGAAGATGCGCTGGGCCTCCCTTCAATCCAAAATCATCGAAACGATCCAGAACTCGTTGAATTCCGGATAGAGGAATCTTTTTCTTCCCCAGGCCCGCCGATTCAGGACTTGAAAAATTCCATAAAGACCCGGATGATATTGGCGTGATCCTCCGACCCCACCATCTCCCGGATGGAGTGCATGGACAACATGGGGTTTCCCACGTCCACCGCGCGGATACCGAGATTGGCGGCGGTGACCGGACCGATGGTGCTTCCACAGGCGAGGTCGGACCGGGTCACGAATTTTTGCACGGGGACGCCCGCCCGCTCGCACAAGAGTTCGAAACAGGCGCTGGAGATGCCCTCGGTGGCGTATTTTTGCCCGGCATGGCTTTTGATGACCGGCCCCCCGTTGAGGACCGGCAAATGTCTGCTATCGTGCTGTTCGGTATAGTTCGGATGAACGGCATGCGCCATGTCGGCGGAAATAAAAATCGACCGGGCGACCGCCCGCATGAAAGATTCCCGCGTCCCTTCATAATTCAGAAGAATCCGTTCCAGCGTATCTTTCAAAAGAGGCGACCCGCCCCCCTGGGCCGTTTCGCTGCCCACTTCCTCGTTATCATAAAAGGCCAGCACACGGGTTTCCACCGTCCGCGCTGGGGAATCAAGCAACGCCAGGGCCGCTGCATGGCAGGAGGCCAGGTTGTCGAGACGCGGCGCGAAAAGGAATTCCGACTCCGGACCGGCCAGGGCGCCCGGTTGAACATCATAAAGCGACAACTCCATGCCCACGATGTCCCCGGCGGAACATTTCAACTCGGATGCCACCATGTCCTTTAAAACCGTTTCCGGCGCCACCCGGTCACCGGACAGGCCGAGGATGGGCGGCAGGTGCGTTTGTTTGTTCAGGATGAGCCCCTTGGTATTCACCTCCCGGTTCAAATGGATCGCCAGTTGCGGAATACGGAGAAGCGGTTTTCCGAACCGGATCAACCGGGAGCGGGAACCCCGCCGCGACCGGAGGATCACCCGCCCCGCCACGGACAAATCCCGGTCGGTCCAGGTGGCCAACAAAACCCCGCCGTACACTTCAACGCCCAATTGGACATAACCGGATTTCTGGTAAACAGGATTGGGTTTCAACCGCAGGTTGGGGCTGTCAGTGTGCGCGCCGATGATCTTGAATCCGGCGGTTTCCGGGGATTTCGTTCCGGTGATGAAAGCCATCAGGGAGGAGCCGTTCCGAGTGACATAGTATTTTCCTCCCGGAGACAGTTTCCAGGCATCCTCCTCCCGGACCTGGAGAAAACCGTCCTTTTCCAACAAGGTCCCCAGTTCGTGGACCACATGAAAGGGGGTGGGAGACCGGTCGATAAAATCCAGAAGCGACCGGCAAACATAAAGATGGGAATTTTTTCCTGGGGTCATTCGGCGTCCTCTTCCATTCCACCCCCTCCCTCATTTCATGAGAGCGGTGGAGTTCCGATTTTCCCGGGGGGAACCGGCCCTCTTCTCCACCCACCCCGGGATGTTTTTTATAGTATCAAATTCTGTCCGGTTCCCCGGCCGGGATGAAGCGGCAGCCCCTGGAAACGGAGGTTATTCCTGGTGCGGGCGGGCTCTTTCGGGACAAGGCTTTTACTGAAACCGGGATTTTTGTTTGGCCCCAAGGAATCGTATCGTAAAATGGCTTGAATTGGGCATTTTATTTTAAGGAAATCGCCATGGGAGAGTTGCTCAAGGCCGACTTCAAAACCAAACTGAGTTCCAAACTATCCAAATACGATCCCCAAAATACCCAACCCCGGTACCAGGCGGATGTCTTTTCTGAACTGTTCGATTTTCCCCAGTTCAAGGCCCATGTCGCCGCTTACGTGGAAAGAAACTATTGCGTGGTGGTGAATGACGAGGATCATCCCGACCCCCAATCGCTCATGGAAATTTTAAGTCCGAAAGAGATCCGGATGCTGAATAAGTGGATTGTGAACCGGCACAACAAACCTTCCGTGGTAAAAAATAAATAACCCCCCCCAGCCCCTGGGGGGAGATAGGTCCTGGCATCATCGCCAGCCCACCCGGGTCCGCCATATAAAGTATGACAATGCCACCAGCGGCGGTTCGCCGCCCCCGGACAGCAGGGTGTTTACATTTTTTTTCCCGGGAATTTTTCGGGGAGGGTAACGGTAAAAATGGAACCTTCCCCGACCCGGCTAGCCGCTGAAAGGGTTCCCCCCAAACGCTCTACGATTTTGTGGCAAATGGTCAATCCCATCCCTTTGCCGGGTATCTCCTCGGATTTGTGAAGCCGTTCAAAAGGTTTGAAAATACGATTCAGGTATTTTTCATCAAAACCCAACCCGTTATCCCGAAAAGTGATTTCCCATAGATCCGCATTGACCTTGCGGCCGCAAACCTTCACAAGAGGAGTATCATCCCGCTGATGAAACTTGAGGCCGTTAGAGAGGAGGTTTTGAAACAATTGGCGGATCTGAATCCGGTCCGTTTCCAGGGCCGGGAGATTCTGGGTTTCGATTTGGCCTCCGGTTCTTCGGAGAAGATCTTCAAGGTCCTCCCGAACCTCGGCGGTCACATCCGTCAAATTGGTGAGGGCGACCTTTAGGGACGTTCTCGTGACCCTGGAAAAATCGAGCAGAGCCTCCAGGCATTGCCGCATGCGTTCCACCGCTTTTTGCAGGCGGTCGTAATAATTGCGTTGCCTGGCATCCAACTGCCCGGCACAGTCTTGAATGCGGTCGCTGAAGAGAAGGATTTTCCGCAACGGTTCCTGTAGATCGTGCGAGGCGATGAAGGCAAAGTCGCGCAACTCCTCGTTGGTCTCTTCCAGTTCCGCCGCATACCGGCTCAATTTCTTATGAGCTTCCTCCAATTGAATCCGTTTTTCCTTTTCCGAATGGTACAAGTTGGAGAATTCCTTCGCGTATTTCGCCAACTGCTTTTCGAACAGGATTTTTTCATCCAAAGGATGGTTGGGTTCCCCGGAAGATTCGCTCATGACACCCGATGATCGATCAACAATTTTAACTCCAATTCAGATTTTGAGGGGAAAGAGAAGGGGGCGGGCGATACCCCTGGGAGGTCCCTGGAGTTTCGCCCGAATTCTCTGGGAGGAAGAATTAATGAACCCCCTTGCCGTTCAGAAAGGCACTGTATTTTTTGTCGGTTCCCATAATGTGGCGGGTCAGCCAATCCTTCAGGAAAGTCAACAGATCGTTATTGACCCTCGCCTCGCCCTTCTGGAACTGATTGTAAAATTCCATCACCTGCGCCACCAGTTTTTTGTGTTTGGCAAGATGATCCTCGGTTTCCGGGTACCCATGCTGTTTGAACAGCCGTTCTTCGTATCCAAAATGCGTCTTCGTATAATCCACCAGGGCTTCCAAAGCCTGCCCGGTAACCTCCTTGCCCTTCTCCATCATCATACCCCGGTACACCTGGTTGATGAGTTCGATGAGCCTCTGATGCTGATTGTCGATTTCCCGGATATTAACGCTAAAGCAGTCGTTCCAGGTCATCAGGGTCATGGAATCGTCCCGATACTTGAATTTTCCGACCAGTTTCTGGAGGGTTTCCGCGACCTGGGTTAACGCGCGGGCGGAGCCAAGGATATCGTTCGACCCCTGGGAGGTGCTCTCGGCGGCCTGGGAAACGCCGGTGATGTTCTGCGCGATTTCCGAGCTGCCCTGGGCCGCCTCAGTGATATTGCGGACGATCTCATTGGTGGTCGCCGTTTGCTCCTCCACCGCGCTGGCGATGGTGCTGGAGATGTCGTTGATCTGGTTGATCACGTGGGTGATCTTGCCGATCGCCTCGACGGAATTTTGCGTGTCCTTCTGGATGCTCTGGATTTTTTCGCTGATATCCTCGGTCGCCCTGGCGGTTTGATTGGCCAGTTCCTTCACCTCGTTGGCGACGACGGCGAATCCCTTGCCCGCTTCCCCGGCACGCGCCGCTTCGATGGTGGCGTTCAATGCCAGCAGGTTCGTCTGTTCGGCGATGGAGGTGATGACCTTGATGACCTGACCGATTTCCGCGCTGCTCTCGCCCAGTTGGGAAATGGTCTTGTTGGTTTCCTCGGCGATTTTCACCGCGGAAAGGGCGACCTTGGCCGCCTGACTGGAATTCTGGGCGATTTCCTTGATGCTGGCGCTCATCTCCTCCGCCCCGGTGGCCACCGTATTGACATTGGTGCTGACCTCTTCCGAGGCGGAGGAAACCACCCCCGCCTGCGCCGAGGTCTCATCCGCGTTTGCGCTCATCTGCTGACTCAGACTGGAAAGTTGGCTGGAAGCGGCGGTGACGTTTTGCGCGCTCAACGCGATCTCCGAAATATTGCTCCTCAGGTCCACCAGGAACCGGGAAAGCCCCTCAGCCATTTGACCGCAACTATCCGTCCCCATGATGTTGACTTGTTTGGTGAGGTCTCCCTCGGCGGCGGCATGAACCACTTCCAGCATTTCGTCCACTTTTTCCTTCAAATAATCCGCCTGCTGTTGTTCTTTTTCGGCCATTTCCTTGTTTTGGCGGTCCAGTTCCACCTTTTCGGTGATGACCTCCCAGGTGACCATGGGACCGATGTAATTTTTCTCCTGGTCATATATCGCGCTAACCAGCAGATCCAGCGTTTCGGGTCCCAGTTGAATTTGAGCCCTATGCGGCAGGTTGCGGGGATCCTCCAAAATGCGCCGTTGATGGGAAGGATTCTTGTGAAAAATATCGATCGACTCGCCAATTATGTTCTCCACCCGAATGGGCATATATTGTTCCAGCTTTTTCAGCGTGGCTGCCGAGGCCGGATTCATGAACTGAATTTTCAAATCCCGATCGGCAAAAATGATGTTGACCGGCGCGTTCTCCATCATGGACAAAACCCGGGCCCGTTCCGCGTCGACTTTTTTCTGTTCCGAAACTTCCTCCCAGTTGACGATGTAGCCCAAAATCCGGCCCTCGGGTCCATGAATTCCATTGATACTGGATTTTATCGTCACATTTCCAAAGCTGAACACGGCTTCATGCGGCAGGGCGGCGGGATTGCGCAAAATCCTCTCCACTGCGTTCGGATCCTTGTGAAACCTGTGAATCGACCCGCCAAGCAAGTCCACCACCCGGATACTGAAAGCATCGAAAATTTCCGTTTCGATGGCCTTCACGGTTTTTTCCGCCCGGTCATTCAGGTAAACAAGGTTCAGGTCCGCGTCGGCGATAAAAACATTGGTGGCCAGGCTGTTGAGGCTAGCCCGAAGGTAAGAAAGGTTTTCCACAATGCCGGTTCCTGAAGATCCGTTTCCCTTGGAACCGCCAAACATGTTCATGAAGGACCGTTTGGATGGGACTTCCGTTTTTGGGGAGGCCATCAATGCTGAGTTTGAAAATGAATCCATTCCTGATTTCATGCACCCTCCTTTTTTTGGAGCATTCAGTCTATTGAATCAAATTTTTTAAAGCGAAATAGAAAAGCACTTTCATCGGCAGGGAAAAATGCAGACGGTCCGATGAAATGAAAAATAGAACAATCTCTGTAAATGTAATTTGCACTTTCCATACCACCGCACCCATCCCAGCCCAGAACATTATTAACTTATTTATTTTCAATAAGTTAATAAATAAGCGCTTTCGGTGCCGGGGAAAAACCCGGCGCTGGTTTTGTGAAAAACCACAGAATTTTGTGGAAAATCCAGATTTTTTGTGAAAAAGGTTGGAAATACAGGGGACAGGACCTATTACAAACAGGCAGGGAGGCGCATCAACGCGGGCGCTGGAGACCCATTTTCTTCATTCGGTAAGCCAGGGTGGTCGGCTTCATTTGCAACAGCTCCGCCGCACCCCGGGGTCCATAGACTTTCCAGTTGGATTTTTCGAGGGCGGAACGCAAGGTGTCATATTCGAGTTGCTTGAGGCCTTTCAAACCGGTGAAATCCGTCACCGGAAGGGATTTTTCCACATTCAAGTCCGGGGATGGCTGGTCTTCCCGGCTTAACGGCAGGTGCAGATCGAACCGCGGCGTTCCATCGGTGGAAACGATCACCGCCCTCTCGATGACGTTTTGCAGTTCGCGCACGTTTCCCGGCCAGGAATACCTTTCCATGAGGCGGTAATCCGCTTCCCGCAACCGGGACCGCTTCAGGTTGAGCTTACGGCAGGAACGGATCAGAAAGTGGTCGGCGAGGAGTCGGACATCCTCGCCCCGTTCCCGGAGGGGGGGCACCTCGATGGGAACCACGCTCAGGCGGTAATACAAATCCTCCCGAAACCGTCCGGCCCGGACTTCCTGCTCGAGATCCCGGTTGGTCGCGGCGATGATACGAACGTCCACCTGCCGGGTGAGGTCCCCGCCCACACACTCGAACTGGCCCTCCTGGATGGCCCGGAGGAGTTTTCCCTGCAGTTCGAGGGGGATCTCCGAGACCTCATCGAGAAACAATGTCCCTTCATGGGCCAACTGAAATCTTCCCGTGCGTTCTTTCCAGGCACCTGAGAAGGCCCCTTTCACGTGGCCAAAAAATTCGCTTTCGAACAAATCGCGGGGAATGGCGGCGCAATTCACCTTGACGAGCGGATGCCGGTTGCGCCGGCTCTTTTCATGGATCGCCCAGGCCACCAGTTCCTTGCCCGTGCCGGTTTCACCCTGGATGAGCACGGTCGCCTCTGAGACGGCCACCAACTCGGTCTGCCTCAACATTTTTCGCAGCGGGGCGCTCTGGCCGATGATTTGCCCGTAGGCCAGTTCCGACCGCACTTCCTCCCGCAGATAGGCGTTTTCCCTTTCCAATTGTTTTCGCAGCCGGTCGATCTCCTCATACGCCTGTTTCCGCTCGGTGATATCCTGAACCACGGCGACGAATAAGGGATGGGTTTCGGCCTGGGAAATCTGCAACCGGACCTCCACCGGATAACAGTGTCCATCCTTCCTCCGGTGGGTGGCCTCAAAAATCAGCAACGGCTTCTTCCCGGAAATCAGGGATTTGATGAGACTCTCAAACTCCGCCCGGCTGTAGTCCGGCATCAAATCATAGAGGGTCATCCGGGAGAGTTCCTCACCGGAATACCCCAGGTTTTCCCGGGCGCCGAAATTGGCCTGGAGGATGAGTGAAGACTCGGGGTCGATCAGGAAGATTTCGTTGGATGTCTGGTCCAGAATACGTCCCAGGCGGTGAGACAATTCTTCCTTGGCCTTGAGTTCGTCAAGGGTTTCCCGCAGTTCCTGGGATAATTTCTTGAGTTGCTGGCTGGTCTCGCCCAACTGCCTGCTTTTTTCCTTTTCGGAACGGTGCAGGGCGGACAATTCCCGGGCATATTTTATCAACTGCCGGGTATTCAGGTCATTTTCAACTTGCAAATCGTCCATGGGGAGAAATTTCCGGACACGGTCTTTCGGCCCAGTGGGGTTAATTGAGGGTCTCCTCCACCTTGTTCAACAAATCGGTGGGGCTGAAGGGTTTGACGAAATAATCATTGGCGCCCACGGATTTTCCCCTTATCCTGTCAGCTTCCTGGCCCTTGGCGCTCAAGAGAATGATGTGGCATTCGCGGGTCCGCGGGTCGGCCTTTATAAGACGGGTGGCCTCCAAGCCGTCGATTTCCCCGGGCATCATGATATCCATGATAATCAGGTCGGGCTTTTCCATTTTGGCCGTATCCACCGCCTGCCTTCCCGTCCCTGATTTCAAAATCCGAAACTCATCCGCACCCAGGGTTTCCGCGATCAGTTCGCGAATATCCGTTTGATCATCCACGATAAGGATTTTTTTCATTCCGGGACCCTCCGTAACGTTTGAAAACCCACCCCCCTTGACATCTATTATACAATAATAATCAATAAGTTAAAGACCGTAACTTGCATCCTCGTCCTTTTTCACGGCGGGTTGGGATTCCCGGGTCCTGGGAATGGTGAACCGGATCGTGGTTCCTTTTCCCTTTTGGCTTTCCAGCCAAACCTTTCCCCCATGCGCATGAACCAGTTTCTGGACGATGGTCATTCCCAGTCCGGTTCCCCCAATGGCGGTATTGGAGGCGTCCGCCCGGTAAAATTTATCGAACACCCGCGCCACCTGATCCTGGGTCATCCCGATCCCCTCGTCCATGATGGAAACCAGGAAATCCATTTCTCCTTTGATTTCCGCCTCGACCCGGATGGTTCCCCCGCCGGGAGAATATTTCACTGCGTTGCTCAGAAGGTTTTTCAGAATCTGGCCAATCTTTCCAGAGTCCACCCTCCACTTCGGAAGAGTTTCTGGCACCTCCAACTCAAATCGATGAGTGGAATAGACTTCCCGGAAAAAGTCGATTTCGGATTCCAAGGTTTTCCGGACATCGGCAAATAATAGGGTCAAGGTACTTCCCATTGCTGATTCCAGTTGGGAAATATCCAGAAGGTCGTCAATGATGTGGGTCAGATTTTCGGCTTCCCGATTGATCAGGGTGGCGAACCGGACCATTTTTTTACTATCTGCGTAATCCCTCTTGATCAAGAGTTCAGAATAGCCCCGGATCGAGGTCATGGGGGTTTTCAGTTCATGGGCGGCGGTAGATACAAATTCATCCTTCATCCGGTCCAGTTTCCGCTCTTCCGTCACATCGTTCAGGGTGATGATCCGTTCACCAAGGGTTGCGGATTTGCTTTCAAGTATCGAGGTTCTTGCCCATATGATTTTTTGCGGCGGGGAATTTCCTCCAGGCAATTCGATTTCAACCGGGTGGGTCCGATCCTCGCAAAACAGGAGGGATTTCAACGGTTCGCGGAGGGTGGGGTCTTGACCGATCGAATCCAGGGGCCGTCCGAGGGACTGGTTCATGGGGACACCCAGCATTTTTTCCGCTGCCCGGTTCATTAAAACCACCCTGTTATCCCCATCGGTAACGATCAAGCCGTCGCTGATGGACATGACAATCCGGTCGATCCAGTCCCGGGCCTTTTCCGCCTCATTGAGAGCTTGGTGCAGGTCCTGGGTGCGCCGCTCCACCATTTGTTCAAGATCATCCGTGTAATTCTGTAATCTCATTCGGGTCTGATGGCGTTCGGTGATGTCGCGCAAAATGCCGACAAATTTTCTCTTTTTTCCCAAAAACATTTCGCTGACCGCCAGGTCCATGGGGAAAGTGGTCCCGTCCCGGCGCAGGCCCACCACCTCGCGTCCAATTCCGATAATGTTGGCCTTGCCAGTGCGCAGGTAATTCCGCAAATGCTCGTCATGCTCGCTCCGGTAGGGTTCCGGCATCAGCAGGTTGACGTTTTTCCCAATCACCTCCCTGGCCCGGTACCCAAAGACCTTTTCCGCTGCCGGGTTGAAGTTTTCAATCCGGCCCCATTCATCGATCATGACAATTGGGTCCACCGCGTTTTCCAGGACGGTGCGGTAGCGCAATTCACTTTCCCTTTGCGCCATCACTGCCGCACGATGATTGATGACCTGGTGGTGCAGTTTTTCGTTGGCCTGGGCAAGGTGCACAGTGCGCTCCCTGACTTGGGTTTCGAGGCTATCCCTGGCTTCCTCGAGGGCTTTCAAGGTTTCACATCGCATTCGTTCGCTGCGAATCTGGCGGGAACGCAAAACCAGGGAAAATAACGTGGCCAAAACCAGAAAGCAGAAAACCAAAAGATAATTCTTTAGAAGGGTGATCAAGGGGGCATAGGCCTCGGTAACATCCATTTCCGTGGCGACCCCGAATCCATATTGCTTCAGCCAGGTCCAGGCGCCCACCACCCTCACCCCACGGTAATCGCGATAGCCCTCCACATCGATTCCCGATTCCCCCTTGACCGCGCTGGCGGCCATCCGGGTCAGGGGCCACTCTCCCCCCGGCATAAAGCCCCCGCGATTCAATGGCTCTGTCCTGGCAACGGGTTCCCGAATTTGCAGATGCAGCATGGCCCGCGTATCTTTCTGATTGGGGAGAAGCTTCAGGGCCTTGAGCTGGTCATTGAAACGGCTGTCCGAGACCATCAGGCCGGCACGGTTGAAGGCGTAAGTTTCACCGGTTTCCCCGGTTTGGCTGTATTTCATCAGGGCGGAAAAGTCTTCTATGGGGTCAAGGCGAAAAGCGAGAACCGCCTCCACCTCCCCCGCCTCATTCCGGACCGGAGTGGAAACGAACTGGGTAGGCTGGTTTTCCCGGGGCATTTCAGCCGGACCATAGAGAGGGACATCGCTGATAAAGGGAACCGAAAAAACGGTTTCGCCCTTCAGGGACCGCTCTAGGAAATCTCCAGGCCGAATCAAGCGGCGTTTCCCGATATATTCATCCCGGTCCGAGGCGATCCGCAGTCCGGTGCGGTCAAAAACCACAAACCCCGTAAACGCGTGCATTTTAATCAGGGGACTCACCGCATTTCGAAGGCGAGCGAACCCGGGAATGGATTTCAAGGTGTCCACCGAAACTATTTGCTGGGGCCGGGTTTTCCGAACCAGGGAAAGAATATTGTTGCGAACCCTCGGTTCCACCGCCCAGGTTTTAATATCCGATTTCCTTTCCTCCGCCCAGCGAATCAAGACCCGGACATTGGTGTTGAGGGTGGAGTGGAGCTGTTGCGCGAGATTTTTTTTCATCTCCTTCTGGACCATGACATTTACCCAAGCGCCCAATGCCAGAAGGCACAGGAAACAGAAAATAGACAGGTAAAACATTTGCCGGCCCGGAAAAATAGGGGGCTTCTTCGGGATGGATTTTTCGGATTCAGTTTGAGTGATTGTTTTCGGCATTGGATTTCATACAGGAACGGCGGCGGGACACCGCCGGATGATGGAAGGAGCCGGGATCACCACGGCGGGGACTTATTTCACGGCCACGCTGATATCCCGCACCCCCGAGCTTTGAAGGATACCCATAACCTTGATCACGTCTCCATAGGGGAGATTTTTATCGGCCCGGATGATGGCGGTTCTTTTTTTATCCATCCCGGCCTTGACCAAGCCGGATTCCAGCCCATTCAAGGCGATCCTCCGCCCTTCCAGGAAGATTTGTTTGTCCGCGGTCATTTCGATTTCGAGCTTCTTCGAGTTTTCGTCCAGAAGGGAGGACTTTGAAGTGGGCAGATTGAGATCCATCCGGTGCTTAAAATCCACGAACACCGTCGAGACCATGAAAAAAATGAGGAGGAGAAACACCACATCGATCATGGGTGTCATATCCATGCCAAAATTTTCTTCCTCTTCTTTTCGGAATCGCATGGCGGTTCAAGGAAAAGGGTTCTGGAATTCCGCGCACGGCCCTTTGGGAAGCGAGGCCTCCCGGGCCGGGCGCCCCGTAAAGGAATTATAAGGCGGCCCGGACCCCCGGCCTGGATTTTTTGGGGGAAGAATCGGGGTCCTGGGCTTTTTTCTCCCGCACCGCTTCATAGGAGAGTTCTTCCACGAGTTGAAAGGAGATTTCCTCCATTTCAAAAACATAGCGGTCGATTTTGCCGCGAAAATAATGATACAGGGCCAAGGCCGGGATACCAACGACCATTCCGGCAGCGGTGGTGATCAAGGCTTCAGAAATGCCGCTGGCCACAAGCCCCGGATTTCCCGTCCCGCTTTGGGAAATGACATTGAAGGCCTTGATCATTCCAAAGACCGTTCCCAATAGACCCATCATGGGGGTGATGTTGGCGACGGCCCCCAGGACGCGAAGGTTGGAATTCATCAGGGATGCCTCATGCTGGCCCGCGCCCTCAATGGCCCTTTCAATTTCGTCCAGCTTGCCGCCAAACCGGAGAAGCCCGTTCTTGAGAATCCGCGCCAGGGAATTATCGTGGGAATTGCATAATTGCAAACCCAGTTGCACATCCTTCCAGTCCCAATGGTTCCGGACATTTTTCAAGAACTCCGTATTGATGATATTTTTCCGGCGCAGATTGTAAGCCCGTTCGATGCCGATGCCCACAATCAGGATGGAACAGAACAGGATCGGGTACATCATGATCCCACCCTTCTCGATCAATGAAAGGATTTTCCACTGGGTGGCCGGATGGGACTCCGCCGCCGCCACCGCCCGCGGCAGGAAAACCACCCCCCCCGCCACCAAGAGGACCATGATTTTAAAAAGCCGAATCATATTTTATATCGGAGGAATTAACCGTCGGGAGCGCGTCCCGTCGTCCAGAACATGTGTGAGGTTTGATGGACCGGCACCTTGCATTTATATCATGAAAAAATCACCCATGGCAAGTTGCAATAGCCGGGCACCCCCCATTTAAACCCTTTTATTATAAACTGAACTATTATATATTAATTGAAACTGTTTGACTCGATCGAAGGACCATGCGGCCGACCCAAGGATCCATTATACTAAGTTTACCCACCTTTTTGATATTTTCGATTTTCTGGATTTTTTCGATTGGCGGGTGTGCTTCGACCCAGGAAAAGAAGACGCTTTCCCCCGCGGAGCTGCTGAAAAAAGGAAAAAATTTCGTTAAATTAAAAGAAACGCAAAAAGCCAAGGAAGTGTTTCAACAGGTTTTGGAGGATTTTCCGGACAGTAAGGAGCGGAAAGCCGCTCTGTTGTATCTGGCCGACGTTCATTACCGTGACGGGGAATACGAAGAAGCCAAATTTCATAACCAGAAATTCATTGAACTGTACCCGGCCAACCCCCGGGCCGACCGCGCCCATTACTATAAAGCCATGTCCGAC
This sequence comes from Nitrospinaceae bacterium, assembly GCA_046754465.1. GTDB lineage: Bacteria > Nitrospinota > Nitrospinia > Nitrospinales > VA-1 > JBHHVU01. The sequence goes on from JBHHVU010000003.1 coordinate 110,470, forward strand.
TACCAAATGATGGAAATCGCTTCGCGCGATCAAACCCATACCCATGCGGCCCTGGAAGGATTTGAAACCGTCGTCAAAAACTTTCCTAACAGCCCTTACCATCCCAAAGCGGTCCAGAAAAAGGAAGAATGTCTCCGTATCCTGGCGAAGAGTTCCTTCGAGATTGGGAAATTTTATTACCGCATCAAGTCTTATCAATCGGCGATTGCAAGACTGAAAAACCTGATGAA
>JBHHVU010000004.1:0-107958 GCA_046754465.1 Nitrospinaceae bacterium
CATCGGCGATCCGCCGCACTCCGGGACCCTTTCCATACCAGGCGCCGATGACCCCATCGGCCTTGGGGGGGCCGAACAGGCGATGCAATTGACTTCCCCAGATCATGTTGGCGGCGGCTTCCTCATTGCCCCCCGGCACATGAACGATCTTCCATTTTTTTAACAGGGGATAAATTTTCCTCAGATTGATGTCCAATCCGCCAAGGGGACTGCCCTCGTACCCGGACAGAAAATAGGCGAATTCCTTTTTCGGATAGATTTTTTTGAGAAGCCGGAGATTGTCAAACGGAAGCCTCACAAGGGCCTGGATGCCCGTTAAATGTATGCTGCCTTTCGTGCTCAGGTATCTTTCGGTATCGAGAAAGGTTTTTCCCTTTTGGAAGGTCTTATCCGAGGGGAGGACCGGATGCTTGAAAAAACTCATTTTTTCCCCCTTGTATCGGGTTGCGGGTTCCCACCATCCACAATGGAATGGTTGTTCCAACCTCTTGCCTGAGTCAGCGGGGACGGGAAATGGTTCCGGATGCGGTAGAATTTAGTCAACGCCGTGGGAACTTGACTGTTTTTTTAAAGGTCGGTTTTTCTCGATTAAAAATTCTGGAAATTATTGTTGTTGAAGCTCTTGGATAGTGTCATCTTATATTTAGATGTTGTTGCGGCGCCGGTGGATTCCTGAAAAACGAGTCCCTTTGAAAGGTGAGTTTCAATGCGCGGAAAGACAAGAATTTTAAATTCGTACACAAACAAACAATATAGGCCTCCCGCGGAATATATCAACCGTTCGGGAACCATCCGCGATTATCCGGGAAATTTATTTTGGAAAAGACGCGGGAAACTGGAAGGAAAAATTCTCCGGGCAAGCCAACCAGGCCGAAAGAGGTGCCTGAAAGGCATTGAAAAACCGGCTATTTGGTTTGCGCCCTGCGGAGCGTGGCGGCGTCGTTCTGGTGGGTCTCTTGATTCCGGGCGGAATTTCAAGGATTTTGGAATGCAACGGCTTCGCGGTGGCTAAATTTGTTTTCGGGTTTATATTAAAGATCGAGGTTGTCCATGGATAAATTTGAAAGCCGGATAACGGATTATATCGCGGAACTGACTTATGAAGATTTAACGGACGCGGCCATCCAGGCAACCAAGGAGCGCTATCTCGACAGTTTGGCGGTAGCGCTGGCCGCTTACTATTCCGTTCCGGGCGAAGCGATGAGAAATTTCGCCATGGAATCTTCCTCCAGGAAAGGCGCCCTCCTCTTGGGAACGGGACATAAGGCGCCGGTCGATTATGCGGCGGTTTACCTGGGAACCTTGATTCGCGCCCTGGACTGGAACGACACTTATCTCAATAAAGAACCGGCCCATCCCAGCGATAATATCGCCGCCTGCCTCCCCGTGGCCGAAGCCGAGGGAAGGACGGGAACCGAACTTATCCTGGCGACGGTCCTGGGTTATGAGTTGCATTGCAGGCTGTGTGATGCCGCGGCTCTCCGGAAAAAGGGCTGGGACCACGTCACCTACGGTTCCGTTTCCAGCGCGGGGGCGGCCGCCCGGCTCATGGGTTTTTCCAGGGATCGAATCCGGGATACGCTGGGAATTTCAATCACTACCGGAAATTATCTGAGGCAGACAAGGATCGGAACCCTCTCCAACTGGAAGGCGGCCGCGTTTGCCCAGGCCGCGCAGAACGCCATTCGCGCCGCCCTCTATGTGAAACACGGCTTTACCGGGCCCAGCGATATTTTCGAAGGCCGGCATGGATTGATCCGCCAAATCACCCAGGGGGAATTCGATCTAGCCCCATGTTTTGGTGGACAGGGAAATGAGCCCTTCAAGATCGCCGGCACCTACATCAAATATTTTCCTGCCGAGTACCATTCCCAAAGCGCCATTTGGGCCGCGCTCAACCTTCGCGATGAGATGGGACCCGGCGCGATTCCGGCCATCGGAAAAATTCATGTCGAAACCAGTTTTCATTCTTATGAGATCATTGGCAAGGAGAGGGAGAAATGGACGCCGAAAACCAAGGAGACCGCCGACCACAGCCTTCCCTATATTGTCGCCGCGACCCTCATGGATGGGGAGATCACTCTGGCGCAGTTTGATAAGAAACATCTTGAGGATCCCCATCTTCAGGCGCTGGTTCAGAAAGTTTCCGTGACGGAAAACAGGGAATACACCGGGATGTATGGGACCTCTTTTCCCAACAAGGTGACCGTCACCCTGAAAAACGGGAAGGTGTTTGAAAATGAGGTCATCGATCCCAAGGGCCACCCGAAGCAGCCGTTGACCCGGGAGGAACTGGAGGCGAAATTCCGGAACGCCGCCGAAAATCTGCTCCCCCCGCAACAGCAGGATCGATTGATAGACGCAGTGTGGAACCTGGAAACGATCCAGGATATCGGGGATTTGATGCGAATGTTGGAGGTGCGATAAAATGCAGAGGAAAGACCTGGGGGATCTGTTGCGGCAAAGAAAACATTTGATCATGCCCGGGGCGTTCAATGCGTTCAGCGCGAAACAGATCGCCGAGGCGGGATACGACGGAGTGTACATTTCCGGCGCCGGACTCTCCAACAGCCTGGGCATTCCCGATGACGGCACGCTGAGCCTCGACGATTTTATCTATACCGGGACCTGGATCGCCAAGGCCGTTGACGTTCCCGTCATATGTGACGCGGATACCGGGTTCGAGGATATCGGGGAAACGGTGCAAAGGTACATTGGCGCGGGGTTTTCCGGGTTGCACATTGAAGATCAGGTTTCCCCGAAACGCTGCGGCCATCTTCCCGGAAAGGAAGTGGTCGCGAAGGATGAAATGGCCGGCAGGATTGAGCAGGCCTGCAAGATCCGGAACCGCCATGGGCCCGGATTCTTCATCATCGCCAGGACCGATGCGCGCGGGGCTTCCAATATCGACGGGGACCATCAACTGGAGGAATCCATCCGCCGCGGCAATCTGTACCGGGAGGCGGGGGCGGATATGATTTTTCCGGAGTCCCTGAAAACCCGGGAGGAGTTTAAACGATACAGGGAGGAAGTTCCGGGCTACCTGTTGGCCAATATGACCGAATTCGGTAATACCCCCTTCATCCAGGCGCGGGAGTTTTTTGACCTGGGCTACAACATCGTGATCTTTCCCGTTTCCCTGTTCCGGTACCAGGCGGGAAGGACCCGAAACTTTCTTTCCCAATTGAGGGAGGATGGCCACCAGGAAAATCTGGCACGGGAAATGATGACCCGGGCGGAGATCAATTCTTTAATCAACTACAAACCGCGGGAAGCCGATGATTGAAACGGTGGATACAGGTCTGGATGGAGTGCCCGTGTGCACTTCCGATATTTCCCAGACGGCGCTGGGAGCAGAGGGGAATCCAATCCTCCTCTATAGGGGGTACAGTATTTATGACCTTGTGAAGGGTCCGTTTGAAGAAAGCGTCTTCCTCCTTTTCGAAGGGGATCTCCCCGGCAGGAACCAACTCGCCTCGTTCACCGAAAAACTGAAAACTTGGAGAAAGCTCGATGAACCTGTCATCGAGCACATGGGTCGTTACCCGGAAAAAATTTCCATGATGGATTTCCTCCTGACCACCTTGTCTTACGCCAGGATGTTCGATGAGGATTACCAAAACCCCCTGTGGCGGAATCGCAGATCGCACCCGGACCAACTGGCGGACCTCATCGTTCAGGCGGGGACGCGGCTGGGCGCGAAAATCCCCACGATCATCGCCCAGGGGCACCGCATCCGGACCGGGAAAAAAATCATCCCTCCCGATCCTTCCCTGGATCACGCGGCGAATCTTCTGCACATGCTGGGCATCGCCCCGGAGAAGGATGTGGTGGACGTTTTGAATGCCATCCTCATTCTTTACCTGGATCACACCATCAATTGTTCCACCTTCACCGCCCTCGTGGTGGAATCCGCCGGGACCGATCCCTATTCCCCCCTGATCGCGGCGGGGGCCGCCCTGAAAGGGGTGGTCCATGGCGGGGCCAATGAACTCGCTTCGGAAATGTTCGATGAAATCGGAGTTCCGGAAAACGCGGAAGCTTATATCTATGGCAGGTTGAAGCGGAGGGAGATCGTGTTCGGATTCGGCCACCGGTTGAAACATTATAAAAACAGGCTGGAATCGAGGGTGCAGATCGCCGAACGCCTCGGAAGAGACTTGGCGGAAAAGAAGGGAATGGGGCATTACTTCGAGATTTACGATATCATCAGCCGAATCATGCTGAAGGAAAAGAACCGGACCCCCAACGCTGATTTGCCCATCAGTCTTCTGTTGAAAATCATTGGCATCCCCCGGGAATGGAATACCCCGGTGTTCCAGGCCAGCCGTCATTTTGGGTGGGTGGCCAATAACGCGCGGCAAAGAAGAAACGAGGGACCCCTCTACCGGCCGACGCAGAAATATACCGGGCCGGGGGTGGAGGCGATGAAAACCTATATCCCCCTGGAAAACCGGTAAAATTCCCGCGATTCATCCGCAACCCCGCGACGCCCCCAGGGCGGCGCGCTCGATGGAAATTCATTCATGACGACCCGGAATAAAATTCGCGGTTTTATCGGAGTCAAGAGTAACGACGGGCACGATGCCGCCATCCTGGTGGTGGCCGATGGTTTAAAAAAGGGTGGGGTGGAAGTCATCCTCGGAGGTTACGATATAACCATCCACAAATTTGTCGAAGCGATTGTCCAGGAGGGTGTGCATTTTGCCGGGATCAGTTCCTACAACGGAGGCCACATACCCTTTTTTATAGGGGTGAGAGACGCCCTGAAACAACGTGGCTGCCCGCACATCCACATCATCGGCGGCGGCGGAGCAACGATCACTCCCGAGGATATCGAATTTCTCGAACGGGAGCCCGGCATCGACCGAATTTTTAAAAGCGGCGAGGGTCCTCAAATCGTCCCTTATATCCGCGAGCATTACGATTTTTCGGTGGTTCCGGAACATCCGGAAGAAAGTATCGAGGATTTGCGCTGCGCCGATACCCTGGCCGTTTCCGGGTGGCTAAATTTGGCGGAAGAAAAAGCCCGCCTGGAATCGCTGATCGATGAAAAAAAGGTCTCGCTGGATCTCGCTTCCAGTTTGCGGAAGGGGAACGAGTTTCTGAACGAACCCGTGGACCCGGCCGGAACCACCGTCCGGGAAGTGCTCGGGAAAATAGAGTCCTGCGCCGCCGCCATGTCCCGCCTGGACCCGCTGGATAAAAATCGTCCAACGACGGTCTATGGAATTACCGGGCGGGGAGGGGCGGGAAAAAGCACGTTGACCGATGAACTCATTCTGCGGTTCTTCCACGACCAGCGCAACCAAGGCAAAAGGGTGGCCCTTCTGGCGGTGGACCCCAGTTCTCATCGGTCCGGAGGGGCTCTTCTGGCGGACCGGGTCGCTTATATGTACGCCACCGATAAGAACTGGGTCGATACCGGCAGAATCTTCATCCGCAGCGTGGCTGCCCGCGGATTCGGCAACGGTATTGCCCGGGCGCTGCCGGACATGATAAAAATCCTCACTGCCGCGGGATACGATATTTTCATCGAATCCTACGGGACGGGACAACCGGACACGGGAATCGCGAGGCTGGTCGATAAACCGGTCTACGTCACCACTCCGGATATAGGCGGTGCCTCGCAAATAGGAAAAGAAGAAATGCTGAACGTGCCCGGGGTTTACGTCGTGTTGAACAAAAACGAACTGCGGGGCGCCAGACACGTGAGCGGTCTCCTGAGAGGCAAAATCAATGGGAACCGTTTATTTCTCACCACCGCCATCGAACATAAAAACCCGGGGGTGGATAAACTCTACCGGGCGCTGACGGAACATTACCGCTGAGATGTCTTTAACGGATATTATTCAAGCCAATGACCAGTACAGCCGATGGGTCGAAGCATCGGTTGAAAAAGCCGCGCGGGAAGAGGCGTATCAAAAGAAATTGCGGGACGCTTGGAACCGGAAATTGCGGGGTATCGAATCCCATTCCCTCCCCACGGGCCTCTGCGTTCCCCTGGTCGCGGTCCCTTGCATGGATCACCCGACGCAGATTGCGCGTTACCTCGGCGAATGGGGATTTCCCGGCGAGTTCCCTTTCGGTCTGTCCATTTATCCCCGGTCGTTTTTGATCGTTGACGGCAAGCGCGAGCATGAGGAACCGACCCGCATCTTCGCGGGCCTCGGGTCTCCGGAGATGACCAACCGCCGGTTCCGGTCCATCATGACGCGGCAGCAATCCAAACGATTGAGCACGGCCTTCGACACCAACACGCTTCTCGGCCGGGGGGCGGACCATCCAGATTATTTCATCGATATCGGCGAGGGCGGGGTCTCGGTGACGACCTATGAGGATGTGCTGACCCTTTATGACGGATTCCTGGAAGAGGACGCCAGCATATCCATGACCATCAACGGCCCCTCGCTTTGGATGACGGCGGCGCGGCTGCAGGCTGCGGTACAGCGGGGACAGGACCTGAAAAAGGTTCGGGGAACGTCCCAGACCGACCCCTGCAAGGAAGACGATGCGCAAAACGAACTCCTGTTTCCGCTGGATAAATCCATCAAGATCGCCATGGACATGTTCGAATGGTGTTGCCGTCACGCGCCCCTGTATTATCCGATCAACGTCAGTGGATACCACATCGAGCAGAAAGGCGCCACGCCCATCCAGCAGGCGGCTTTCACCTTGGCCAACGGTTTCGTTTATCTCGAGGAAGCCCTGCGGCGCGGGATGAATGTCAACACCGCCGGCGGACGGCTCCCCTTCTTTTTCACCTCCGGATTGGATCTGGAATATATTTCCCTGTTGAGCGCCGTGAGAAGAATTTGGGCCGTGGCGCTCCGGGATGTCTATGGAGCGGACGAACCGGATGCGCAAAAATTAAAAGCCCATGTTCAAACTTCAGGAAGGAGTCTGTACGAAAGGGAAATCCTCAACAACATCACCCGGACGGCCTTGGAATTGTTCCACGCCTTGCTGAATTACCCGCAGGCCCTGCACAGCAACTCGTATGATGAACCCATCACGACGCCCACGGAAGAAGCCGTTCGCATTGCTTCCGACGCACAGGCCATTTTGTTCGAGGAAATGGGCGGATTCAAGGATATGATGACTCATTTGAGCGATAGTTCGGGAAGACGGGAAATTTACCACCGGGTCATTCGCGGAGTACTGGATTATTTCCGGCAGATCGATGAATGTGGCGGAACCCTCGAGGCCAAGGCGGACGGCTTCTTCAGGGATGAGATCACCCAATCCTCCGCCCTGTACGACGATCAGGTGCATTCGGGAAAGCGGCGCGTTATCGCCGTCAATCGTTATGTGGAGGGAAGGGAACAAACCCAAACGGTGCCCCGGGTGGAAATTCCCGATGAAGTCAAAAAGCAACGGGTCGAGGATGTGAGGCGCTTCAAACAACGGAGAGACCCGGAAAAGGTTCGTGACCAGATCCGCCGGTTGCAACAGGTGGCGGAAAAGGGGGAAAATGTTTTCGAAACCACCCTGGAAATCGTCAAGGACGTCACACTGGATGAATGGACCCGCGCCCTGCAGGAAGTGTATGGCCTGTATCGAAGAAAAATCTAGCCCGGATTGAGGTGAGGGTGGGTCTCCTTGTTTTACGGGCACGGTGTGCCCATCTTTCCCTAGGATTGTGGATATCTGAAAAAATGTGGATAATGTCCGGCGGGTTCATCTCGTAAGGACGACTTTTTGAAATGGGAGGTTTTCATTCGAATACTGAGTTGGAACGTTAACGGGTTCCGGGCCGCGTTGAAAAAAGGTTTGGCGGATTGGTGGAAGGCGGAGGCTCCCGATGTTTTGTGCGTGCAGGAAACCAAGGCGAGACCGGAGGATGTGGAATCCCAGTGGGCTCCGCCCGAGGGTTACCATGCCGTGTGGAATCCCGCGCAGCGTAAGGGCTACAGTGGGGTGGCCACATTCTCAAAAAAAAAGCCGCGATCCGTTACCTTGGGAATGGGCATCGAAAAGTTCGATGTGGAGGGACGCATCATCCGGTCGGAATTCAAGGATTTCGACCTGCTGAATGTGTATTTTCCCAATGGGACGAATGGCACGGAACGCCTGCAATATAAAATAGAATTTTACGAGGCATTTCTTGAGCATTGTGAATCGCTGCGGGCCCACGGCAAGAAACTGGTCATCACGGGAGATGTGAACACCGCCCACAAGCCCATTGACTTGAAAAATCCAAAGGCCAACGAGAAAAACTCCGGATTTCTCCCGGAAGAACGGGCCTGGATCGATAAATTCATCGCCCACGGCTATGTGGACGTCTTTCGCCGGTTGCACCCCGAACCGGATCAATACACGTGGTGGACTTACCGTTTTAACGCCAGAAAGAAAAACATCGGGTGGCGGATCGACTACTTTTTCGTCACCGGCGACCTGGCCGGCAAGGTGAAGGACGCGTTCATTCTGCCGGAGGTGATGGGGTCCGATCATTGTCCCATTGGGCTGGACATCCGGTCTTCCTGACAGAGCTTCCGGACGGGGCCGCGGGGGAAATCCATTCCCTTCGACTTGATAACAACAAATGCTGTTTCCAGCAGAGAGGAAATAATGAGTTTTGAAATTGACCAGACATTCCACGGGTTCAAATTGGTAAAAAAGGAATTCATCGGGGAGATCCAATCCCTGGCCCTGCAGTTCAAGCACGAGGGAACCGGCGCCGAGGTGCTGATCCTGGAAAACGATGATGACAATAAAGTGTTCAGCATTACCTTCCGTACGCCCCCGGAGAACGACCGCGGGGTGGCCCATATCCTGGAACACAGTGTTCTGTGCGGGTCCAAGAAGTATCCCGTGAAAGAGCCTTTCATGGAACTCGTGAAGGGGAGCCTGCAAACTTTTCTGAACGCCATGACGTTCCCCGATAAGACCATGTTTCCCGTCGCCAGCCGGAACCCCAAGGACCTGAAAAACCTGATGAGCGTTTATCTGGACGCGGTGTTTTATCCCCGGATCACCGAGGAAATTTTCATGCAGGAGGGATGGCATCACGAACTGGAGGCGCCAGAGAAGGAGATTGTTTACAAGGGAGTGGTTTTTAATGAAATGAAGGGCGTGTTTTCCAGTCCGGAGAACCTCATCGACCGGCATCTGGACCATTCCCTTTTTCCCCGGACCGCTTACGGGTACGAGTCTGGGGGCGACCCGGAGGCCATCCCCGATCTGACCTACGAGGAGTTCAAGGCGTTTCATCGCAGGTATTATCATCCGTCCAACAGCCGGATATTCTTTTACGGCGACGGTGACACGCGGGAATACCTCCAGTTTCTCCAGGAAAATTATCTGAAGGATTTCGATCGGGCGGAAGTGGATTCCACCATCCATTTCCAGAGGAAATTCAGAAAACCCAAGCGCCGGGTCATTCATTATCCCGTCTCCAGGGAGGAGTCCCTGGAAAAGAAAACCTTCGTGATCACCGGACTCAAACTCGGCAAATCGGTCGATTACGAGCATTGCCTGGGCTTCAATATATTAAGCCATCTTCTATTGGGGACCTCCGCATCGCCCCTGCGCAAGGCATTGATGGATTCCGAACTCGGGAGTGAAATCATCGGCGGGGGGTTTGACGATCATCGGGCGGAAACCATTTTTTCCGTGGGATTGAAAGGGACGGAGCCGGAACACGAACAGAAAATCATCGATCTGATCTTTTCCACCCTGAGCGGGCTGGTGGAAAACGGGATCGAGGCGGATATGGTGGAATCCGCCGTCAACTCGTTCGATTTCAAGCTCCGGGAAGCCAATTTCGGCGGTTTTGCCAAGGGGATCGTCTACAACATTCAGGCCTTGGGATCGTGGTTGTACGATGCCGACCCCACCATGCACCTGAAATACGAAAAGCTCATGGGCAAGATCAAGAAGAGATCCAAACAGGGTTACTTTGAAAAATTGATCCGGCGCTATCTTTTGGACAACAATCACCAGAGCGTTCTGGTTGCGATTCCCAAGCCCGGGCTGGCTAAAAAACAGGAAAGCCGAATCCGGAAAAAACTTAGAATCCTGAAAACCTCCCTGCCCCCGGAAGAACTGGAACGAATGGCCCAACGGACGCGTGTTCTGCAGGAACTGCAAATGACGCCGGACCCTCCCGAAGCCCTTGCCACCCTTCCCACCCTGGGAATCGAGGACATCCGGCGCGAGGCCGAGGAATATCCCCTGGAAATCAAAAACGGACAGGCCTCTAAAATCCTGTTCCATGACCTGTTTACCAACCACATCCTATATATCCAGATCGGGTTCAACACCCATACCGTGCCACGGGAGAGGATCCAGTACCTGCCCCTTCTGGGGAAGTTGATCCTGGGCATGGGAACCCGCCGGCACGACTACGTGGAAATATCCAAGATGCTGGGGATCCATACGGGAGGGATTCGTCCCTGGCACTTTACGTCCGCTCCGGTTCAAGATCGGAAAAAGATTCTCTCCTACATCTTTTTCAGCGGCAAGGCCCTCATGGAGAAAGTGGATTCCCTGTTCGATATTTATGCCGAGTTGTTCGGGGAATATAATTTCGACAACCACAAACGTCTGGTGGAAATCATTCGCAGCGCCAGGGCGGATATGGAAGATTCCATCATCCCCCACGGCAACCAGTATGTTCTGTCGCGGCTGCAGTCTTACCAGTCCCGATTGGGAAGGTATGACGAACTCACCGACGGAATCACCTATTTCCGGTTCCTCGATGAGTTGTTGAAACGGGCGGAGACCGATCCGGAAGAGGTCGCTGAAACCTTTCGGCAGGTTGCCCGGCTTTTATTTACCAGGGAAAATGTCCTTTACAACGTAACGCTGGAGGGGAAGGACTATCCCGCGGTTGAAAAACGGATTCCCGGGCTGATGCAGGTATTGTCCGGCGAATCCCGGAAACCGGTTGATCTGGACCTGGCCCCGGTTCCCGCCAACGAAGCTTTTCTTACCGCGAGTACGGTGCAATACGTGGGCAAGGGCGCCAATCTCTATGACCTCGGGTTCGAGTACCGGGGCAGTTTTTATGCCCTGAAATCCCTGCTCAGCACCGGGTTTTTGTGGGAAAAGGTGCGGATGCAGGGCGGCGCCTATGGCAGCATGAACGCGTTTGATTTTTATACAGGCGATTTTGGGTTTGTCTCTTACCGAGATCCCAATTTGACCGAAACCCTGGCCGTTTATGATCAGATCGCCGATTATCTGGCCCAGCTGGACATTTCCAACGAGGCATTGAAAAAGATCATCATCGGGTGTGTCGGTCAACTCGACCCGCCCCTGACACCGGACAGAATTGGCTCGGTCTCCATGGTCGAACATTTGACGGGGCGGACCCATGCGCTCAAGCAGAAGTATCGGGATGAACTCCTCGCGACGCGGTTGGAAGACCTCAAATCCTATGCAGCCCTGTTCCGGAAAGTCCAGGAATCGGGCAAGGTCTGCGTGCTGGGCAACGAGGAAAAGATCAAAAAAGCGAAACCCCTGTTCGACAGACTGGTGCCCGTCTTCAACTGAACGCGTTGTTTCCGGTCAAGGAAACCTCCAGGCTCCCGGTTTACAGACCGCGGGCGAAATCGAACGCCTTCTGCATGGCCGGCAATTGCCCCAGATCGGGAACAATTTCCAGGTAGCGGATCACTCCTTCGCGGTCCAACACCAGCACCGCGCGGGTCAGCAGGCGGTTTTCCTTAATGAGCAGTCCGGTGGCTTTCCCGAAATCCGCGTCCCGGTAGTCCGAAAGAAAGAGAATGTTTCCGATTTTGGCTTCCTGGGCGAAACGGTTCTGCGCGAACGGCAGGTCCCGGCTGATGGTCACCAGGTTGGCCGTTTTGTCGAGTCCGCTGTTTTTCTCACTCAGAATGTGAGTCTGTTTCTCGCAAACGCGGGTGTCCAGGGAAGGGACGGTGCTCAGAATGGTTACTTTCCCTCTCAGGGATTTCAGGTCGATCCATTTGAGGGACCGGTCCGGGAGCCGGAGTTCCGGCAAGGGTTGACCCACCCGCAAGGTTTCACCCATCAGGGTGAGGGGCTGGCCTCCCATGGTCACCCGGGTTGCATCGTCCGCCGCCGCCGGGGAGACCCCGGCGAGGAATCCGCTGAAAGCAATACTCAAAATTAAAAATGCGCGTCCAATCATGGCCGTGCCTCCTGAAGTCGGATTGAAAATCCGGGAGGATCCCTTGGGGGGTTTCTCCCTCCCCGGGTCCTTCCCGTTGGTTGTATGATAGTATCAAACGCTGTTTTTCAGGTAAGGCATTAATAAGAAATTTCCCATCGCGGGCGGGGGAAGGTTTTGCCACTAAAGCTCCACCACCGTGATTCCGTCCCCGCCTTCCAGCTTGCCGCCCGGCCCGAAGGACTTGCACATCCTCGTCGTTTCGAGATATTCGCGAACGAGTTTTTTGATCGTTCCCATGCCATGGCCGTGGATGAGGGTTATCCGGTTCAAGTTGTTGACGATGGCCTGGCTGAGGAACTGTTCCATGGCGGCCATCGCCTCGTCCGAGTTCATCCCCCGCAAATCGCATGAGGTTCGCGCCTCGGATGCGGACTCTGTATGGACCTTGACCTGAAATTTTTTTTCAGGAATGTTTTCCTGGGACTTTCTTTTCACATGCCCCTTCAGTTTTTCGGTTTCGATGAGGGTGACCAGGTTGCCCAGTTGAACGCGGACCTTTTTTTTCCCCCGGGGGTTTTCGAGCAAGGTGCCGATGGCGCCGTACCCGCCCACCAGGACGGGGTCCTTTTCCTTCAGTTGATCCGGCAGGACTTCCCATCCTGAAACGTCCTTCAGGGAGGCGGACGGCGGGGGTTTTCCCATCGACCGGAGCTGTTTTTCCACCTGGCGGATTTTATGGGGATCCCGGCTTCCCTTGATCTCCTGCATCATTTTACGGATTTCTTTTTTGGCTTCCCGGATATAGGATTGCAGCCGTTTGGATTTGTTTTTCTGGAACTCCGTTTTTTCCTCGAGCAGTTTTTGGGTGAGGATTCGTTGTTCCTCAGCCAGTTTTTCGATTTCCTCGCTTCTATTCTGCATGGAAACCTTTTCCCGCTCGACCTGGAGTCTTTGTTCGGTGAGGGATTGCAGGAGGCTTTCGGCGCGGTTGTCCTCGGTTTCGTGAATTTCCCGGGCCTTTTGAATGATAGCCCGGCCCAATCCCAGCCGTTCGGCGGTATCCAGCGCGGCGCTGTGTCCGGGGGCGCCAAAAATCAGGCGGTAGGTGGGCGCCATGGAATCGGGGTCGAATTCGGTGCAGGCGTTCTGAAATCCTTCCTGGGTCTGGGCAAGGATTTTCAGGGAGAGGTAGTGGGTGGAGACGAGGGTCATCACACGTTTGTGTTTCAGTTCGAGCAGGATGGCCTCGGCGAGGGCGGCTCCCTCGAAGGGATCGGTCGCGATTCCCAATTCATCCAGGAGCACGAGGGATCCCGGTCTCGCGTTGTTGAGAATATGGATGATTTTTTCCAGGTGGGCGGAAAAGGTGGAAAGACTCAACTGGATGTTCTGGTCGTCCCCGATATCCGCATAGACTTCACTGAAGAACCCCGTTTCGGAACCTTCCGCAACCGGCAGGAACAGGCCCGCCCGGACCATGAGGGACATCAGCCCGATGGTCTTGAGAGTGACCGTTTTTCCGCCGGTGTTCGGACCGGAAAGGATGATGACGTGGGTGGAGGCGTCCCAGGCGATATCGTTGGGAACGACCTTCTGGCCGTTTAAAATCAGTTCGGGATTTCGGGCCTGCAGGAGATTCAGTTTCCCCTCACGGTTCATGGGGCATTTTTTTGCTTTCAGGGCCTGGCCGAGCCGGGCCTTGGAATGGATGAGGTCCAGCGCGGTCAGGATTTCCAGGTTTTTCAACAACGGTTTTTCATGCCCGTTCGCCCCTCGTGCAAGGGCCTGGAGAATTTTGTGTTTTTCGTGCTCGACCTGGAGCCGGTTGATCTTCAACTGATTGTTCAGGGGAATGATCGGGGTGGGTTCCATGAACAGGGTTTGACCGCTTCCGGAACTGTCGTGAACGATTCCATCGATCCGGGACCGGTACTCGGCGCGGATGGGGATGACGAGACGTTCCTCCCGTTCCGTGAAATACGTTTCCCGGAGGGCATCCTTGTAGCCCGAAGAGGCGAAAAGTTTCCCGATTCGGGTTTCCAGCTTTTGTTTCGCCGCCCAAACTTCCCGAATGGCCCGTTTGAGTTCCGGGGTGGCATCTTCCTTGATCTCGCCCTCATCACCGATACAGCGCTCCAATTCCTTGAGGAAGGGCGGGAGCGGGTCGAGGCCCTGACCGTGGGTTTGGAGCAGGGCGCAATCGGTTCTTTTTTCCAGATTCCGGCGGACCGCGCCGCACAGGCGCAACAGTTTTAACAGCTTAAGTCCTTGTACGGGTTCGATGATATGATTTTCCCGTGCCGCTTGCAGGATGGGACGGATGTCATCAAAACGATCCAGGGGAAAACTTTCCCCCGATTCCAGGAGGGCGGTCATTTCCGCGGTTTCATCGAGCGCCCGTTGAGACCGGTCGAAATCGGACTCGGGCAGAAGCGCATGGCAGCGGGCGGCGGTGACCGGAGAACACGTCCGATCCGCCAGGGCCTTTTGGATCAGCTCCCATCCCAGGAGAAACTTGGATTTTTCGAGGAGTTGGGATTTACCCGGCCGCGAAGGGGCCGGCTGGGATTCATGGTTGGGCGAGGAAGGCAAAGGTTTTTTCCATCGAAATGGTTACTTTGGCATCGAACAGCAAATTGGGATCCCGGGAGGTTTTGAAACTGCGCAACAGAACGTTCAAATCTTTTTTGACCTTATGGTTGAACCTTAATTGCTTCTCCTCGGGCACCATTTTGGTTTTTTCCTCACGGAGATTTTGCGTGGTAATCCGGACGGGCTGGTTGAAATCGATCATTCCCGAATTGAGAAATATTTCGAACTCAAGCATGTTGTTTCCCATCACGGTGAACTCGTTGGGATCGGTCCGGAAGGCGAAAAGAGTCGCGATTTTTCCATCGCGGATGCGGGTTCGTTCCTTTTCCGGTCCGGGAATCTGCAGGGCGGCCATTTGGACTCCCTTGGCCAACCGGACCCAGTTGATGCGGCCGAGGTGGTTGGCTTCCCGCGTCATCCGCACCACCCGGGGAAGGGGATCGCGCTTCTGTTTTTTTATCCATTCCACCAGCGGGCCGACTTCCTCTTTCGGCAGGAAGTGCCCTCCGTGAGCGGTGCCTGTTTTGTCGTGTTCGCGGTAAACCACGGGATATTTCATGTCGGTGAGGATCTTGTGAACCCGCCGGCTGAGCTGGATGGGGAATATCGGATCATACACTCCCTGGATAATATATATGGGAGTGTTCTTGAGATTGACGAGGAAATGCATGTACCGGGGAGTGATTCCGCTGGCGATGGGCACGATGCCGGCAAACAAGTCCGGATTAAACATTCCGATCATGTAGGCGCCGATGGCGCCGTTGGAGACACCTACCAGAAAAACGCGATTGAGGTCGACGGGATAAGCGGACTGGACGGTTTGCACCAGCTTGAGGACGAGGTCCTCCGCCCGTTGCGCCCACCATGCGCCCATGGGATAAGTGGGACAAAGCACGATAAATTCCCGGGAAAGCCGTTTCACCCAAGGCTCGAGGATGCTATCGCCGGTTCCTCCCATACCGTGTAAAACCACAACCAGAGGTAAGGCATCCCCCGGTTTGGCGGATTCCGGAACAAAAAGCGCGTAGGGATATTTTTCGCCATCCGCCTCGATTTCCAGACCGTGTAACATGCCCACGGGGCCCCCTTGGACCTTGGCGATATCGAGCAAAATGGTTTTTACGGTTTCGACGGGAACCTGGAGGCGTTTCAGCCGGTTCAGAACCTGCGCTTCCACGATAGGATCGCTGGTGGAAAGAAAAAGACCCACATCCAATTTCGTCTGCGAAAGAATGTCGCCGGAAATCCGGGAGGGTGGAGCGGTTTCCTTCAAGGGCGCGCACGCAAGGGTGGAGACCAGGCTAATAAATACGATAACGTATTTCATATCCTAGACCTTATATGAATTCGGAATTAATGTAAAGTTGAACCGGAAGAGCCTTTTCCGGGTCGATATGTTCGCGGCGAATCCCCCAGGAAAAATTGCTTTCAGGATCCAGTGTTGCAAGGGGGATGGGTGGACAACGCACGGAGGATTGCGTAATATCGACCTCGGCTGTTTCAGCAAACCTCCAAAATGTCAAAGGGATGTGATGACTAAAACGAAAAAGAACTTGCCTGGAAAACGGAGCCGTCCGGGCGCCCTGGTGTTGGGGAAAGTCCGAAACCAGGGGCACCATCCGTTTGGAATTTCTCTGGTCTTCCGTTGCCGAAAAAATGGATACGACTTTTTAGGACAGATTCGGATTCAGTCCGGCGAACCGGCGGTACGGATGGAAATTTTCAATCGGAATTATTTTTTGCATTTTGACGAGGGAGAGGAAAAGGTGAGGGAGTCCCTGGAAACTCTCCTGCTTCTTCGGCTTTTGAGTCACGGACAGCTCCCGGCGGATGGCCGGTCCCTGATCCAGAATCTGCTGGAAGCGAAGACATGTTCCAGCCCTTTGGCGGAGAGGGGGGACGATCAAAGGGGTAAAGGTCTGGATCTGGAGGAAATTTACACCCGGCTGAACTCCCGGTATTTTGACGGCAAGGTGAAGGCGAAAGTGGTTTGGGGAAGAAACAGCAAAACGCCCAATCGAAGGACGTTCCGGTTCGGGTCCTACGATCCATCAAAGAAGCTGATTCGCATTCACCCGCGATTGAACCAGGATTTTGTTCCCCTTTCGGTCGTTGAGTTGACGATTTACCATGAGATGTGCCACCAATGGCTTCCGTCGGTCAAAAAAAATGGAATGTGGCAGTCCCACCATGCGAAATTCAAGAAGAAGGAGAGGGAGTATCACGATTATGGGGCAGCCCGGGGATGGGAAAAACAAAACTGGCAAAAACTTCTGAAACCCTGAAAACAAAATTTTCAGAAGGAATGATTCCGGGGCAGCATGAAGAAAAAGGTACTCCCCTTTCCCAATTCACTGGTGACACCCACTTCCCCTCCATGAAGATAGGCCAGTTTTTGGACAATGGCGAGTCCCAGTCCGGTGGATTTCTCTCCGCCTGTGGGTTTGGCGGTCAGGGTTTGAAATTCTCCGAACAGGAGTTTTTGATCTTCCCCGGAAATTCCCGGCCCTTCATCCTTCACTGAAAACCGGACATGGTCATTTTCCAATTTTGTGGAAACGTAAATACGGGTGTTCGGCGGGGAGAATTTAATCGCATTCCCCATGAAATTGCCAATAATCTGGATCATGGCATTTTTATCGCAATACAAGGGAGGAATATTTCCGGAATCGAACTGAATTTCGATATTCTTTTTTTTAGCAAGGTACCTGTAAAACTCGACCTGACTTTCGACAAGGCTGTTGAAATCCTCCTCTTTTTTATCCAGGTCAATTTTTCCGCTCTCGATTTTGGAAATGTCCAAAAGGTTATTGAGAAGGGCACTCATGAATTCACTGGAACGGAAGATCTTTTCCATGATTCGGATTTGATCCTGGTTCAACGGACCGAAGGTGCCGTCCTTCAGAATTTCGCTGTAAGAGAGAATCAGGTGGAGGGGATTTCGCAGGTCGTGGGAGGCGATGCCCAGGAATTTGTTCTTGAGGTCGTTCAATTCCACCAATTTTTTGTTGGCGGCGGCCAACGCTTTATTTTGCTCCTGCATTTTTTCTTCCGCGCGTTTGTGCTCGATGGCATCGGCGATCAAACCCCCTATGGAAAGCAGGATCTCCTGGCTCCGTTCATACCACGGCGGATCTTCGTCGGTATACAGAAACAGGACGCCGATCAGTTTGTTCCGGCTTTTCAGTGGAACAATGTAATGACCGTGAGCGGTCATATCCTTAAAGGTTCTGTTGTGGCGGCCGTCGGTAAAACAGCTGTTGCTCACCAGCATTTCTCCCGACTCCGCCGCGCGTCCACAGAGGCAGTCCCCAAAGGGAATTTCCTTTTCCCTTTCCATGAACTCCTCGGAGAATTTTCCGATCGTGGTGAAAAGGCGCAACACCTTATTCTCTTCATCGGCCAGGAAAATTCCCGCTTTATATTCCACCTGGAGTTCTTTGAATTGGGTCAGTGCCACCAGGGCGCCGTTCAACGTGGCTTTCATGCTTTCCGTTTTGTGCAGCTCCTGTGCCACTTGGTGCAGGACTTTGTATTCCTCGGTGACCAGCCGGGTTATTTCATCTGGCTCGGTTCCATTGGACACTTCCCGCTGGACAGCCACATAACTGAGGACTCTTCCCTGATCATTCCAGATGGGGGAAATGGTCAATCCGGCGGAATAGGTTGAGCCATCCTTGCGTTTGTTGATCGTCCTGCCTCTCCAGACGTTACCCGCCAACAGGGTATCCCACATGGCCTTGTACAATTCGGGTGGGTTCTGGCCGCTTTTCAGAATACGGGGGTTTTGGCCCAGTGCTTCTTCCTTGGGATACCCGGTGATCTTTTCGAACGCTGGGTTGACGTAGGTGATGGTTCCACCGGGATCCGTAATGATCACGGCTTCCGCGAGGGCTTCCATGGCCTTCGATAATTTTTCACTTTTAAACAGATCCAGGTCTTCCATTCATGGGTCCCTTCATTTATCCGGGTCGAGGTTTGTTTGCCGGTAATTATTTCGGTTCGCCGTTGGATTTTTCACACGGGAAGGAAACCGTGAAGGTGGTTCCGCTTCCCAATTTAGATTCCACGGCAATGTGTCCTCCGTATTTTTCAACTAACCTGTGAACGATGTTGAGTCCGAGGCCAGTTCCCTTCCCCTGTTCCTTGGTGGTAAAAAAAGGATCGAAAACCTTGGCAAGATATTCTTGAGGAATTCCCGGCCCGGTATCCTGAATGATGGTCACGATATTTCCATGGTCCGGGCTGGAGGTGATCGTAATTTTTCCCTTCCCTTCCATGGCCTGAACGGCATTGAGTATGATATTCAGGAAGATTTGCTGAATTTCCTCGGGTTTTGCCTTGAGAAGGGGAAGGGTGGAATAATGTTTTTCCATCTGGATGTCGTTGGAAACCGACGCCATCAGGGCCATTTCGATGGAGGCATCCAGCCGTTCGTTCACATTGACATCCCGATTTTCATCATTGGCGCTGGCCCGGGAATAACCCGACATGTTTAGTATGATGGAAGCCATGTGTCTGGCCCGGGCCAGCACTTTGTTGGCGAAATTTTTTATTTTAGACGGGTCATTTTCTTCCAGAATCGCTTCCGTGAACCCCATGATGGAGTAAAGCGGGTTATTCATTTCGTGGGCGATGCCGGCGGCGAGCGTTCCCAGGCCGGACAACTTTTCCGCCATGGCCAACTGGTCCTGGAGCCCTTTTTCTTCACTGATTTCCTTCATCAGGAGTCCGATCCGCCGTTTTTCTTCCACGGTAATGGCGACATCGAAATACTGGTAAGCGAAAATTCGCGTCCCCAGGGTCACCGTCGTTTTGGTTTCCTCGGCGCTGATGGCATGTTTCGGGGCCAGGGGGTCCTGCACCTTTTGCGGCGGGGTGGATATTGAATAGGTATCCCGGTCCTTTTTATTCACCTTGCCTTGGGAATACGCCGACAATTCCCTGGCCATGAAATTCCACCGGTCCTTAAGGTCGAGATCGAGTTCCCCCAGGGTTTTTCCAACGAGGGCGTCGTTGGATTTATTAACCAGCTTCTTAAACGCATCGTTCACGTATTCGATTTTCAGGTCTTCGTTAAAAATAATCAGGATATCGGGAACGCTCCTCAAGATGCTTTCCGTGTATTCCTGCAGGGAGCGAACCTCCTTGGTTTTTTCACGGACCTGTTCTTCGAGGCCGGAAAAGGATTTGCGCAACATTTGGTTCATGGTGTTGATTTCGTTCGCCAACGATTCGATTTCATCGCCGGTGGGAATCTTGAGGGGTTCGACATCTTCTCCGCGCCCGATGCGGGCGGTAGTTTTCTGCAACAGGCGGATGGGTTGGACGATTCGGTTCGAGGCCAGGGAACCCATGAGCGCGATCAGGAGAATGGAACAAAATCCCGCCGCGGAAATCCACAGGAACAAATTTTCCGTGGGGGCGAACAATTCATCCGACGATTGCCAGGTAAAAGTGTACCAGGACAACCCGGTCGACCCCTCCGTGATTTTATTGGTCCGCGACAGCGGTGCGAATCCAATGATCGATAGTTCATCCGTGCCGTGACCGTTGCCGTTGGACAGGACCCAGCTCCCTTCGGGGCGGGTGACGCTGCGGACCAGGTTCGGATCCTTGAGGCGAAAGCCCGTCGGCAGAATGGGGCAATCGATCACCACCCCGTGGGAATCGATCATCATGACATGTCCCGTTTCCCCGAAAACGATGGGCTCGATGGAGGCGGAGAAAAACTCCTTGGCCAGGTAGATACGGTGAAAAACGCCAATCGTTTTTTGATCCGGGTCGTGAATGGGAAGGGCGAGATGAAACAGAGGCCCCTTGAAATGAGGTTTGGAGGTCAATTCGCCAAGGTAGACAAAATCCTTTCCCCCCGCGATGGTTTTCGCGAAATCAGGCTCTTCCGCATTGAGAAAATCGGGAAAAGAATTGATGCTGGCGACCAGAACTCCCTTGGCGTCCGTCACATACAACGCTTGCGTGGATTGATGGGTGCGGCTGTCTCGATTCAGGAAACCCTTGAGGACCCGGCTGATGGAGTTATCTTTAAGATGCGCCAGTTTTGGGTCCTGTTTTTGCCACAATTCCGCTTGTTCTTTAAAGTGGGACGAGGTTTCCGATGCGTCCATATCTCCGGTGGAGCGGTTATGCTCCTGAACGGTCAGGATTATGGTCGGATGAGTGGCCAGGCGCGAATTGACTCGGATCTCCTCCTGTAAAATAAAGTCGATTTTGGTGGAAGTTTCATAAGCCAGGGCTTGAAAACTGGTTCCAATCACATTTTGCAGCGATTTATTTCCCTGAATATAGGAAATGACCATAGCCAGCACCAGAGGAAAAGTTCCCACTCCGATCATGGTCAGGATCAGTTTATTTTTCAATCCCTTTCGAGGAAAATTTACTGATTCGGAAGGGGAAATTTCATTTCTGGCCATTTTGTTTTACAAATTTAATTGGGAGATGGATTCACCATACGATCGAATATCCGCAAAAATGGATCAACTCTGTCCTTCACCCTGATTTTAGCCTTGACTTGTAAAGTGAATTAAAGTAGCTTTTAAGCGCTGGTTTTTGAGTCCTTAACTCAAAAGATAGATCATATCCCTGTCATTCTGCAAGCTTTTTCATACACATATAAGAGCCCCTTTTTGCCGGATCCAGTTTTCGCGGGGGAAGGATTTCTGGACCGGTTGATTTGAAATAGGTTAGCGGATTTATTGAAAGGGGCGATGGTATTTTTGACTTCGAAGGTTTCCTGTTTTTCTTTTATATGATGGGTTAAATTTTTCATATTAATCAAGGGGGGAGAGCATGGTCCAAGGCAAAATTATGGTTGTGGATGATGAACAGGATGTGAGGGACGTGATCCGGTTGCATCTTGAACAAGGGGGATTCAACGTCTTGGAGGCCGAAAATGGGGAAGTGGCCATAAACCTTCTGCGGGAAGAAGACAATATGGTCAATACCGGATTGATTCTGTGTGATATCCGGATGCCCAAGGTCAACGGCATTGAGTGCATCGATTTTTTGAAGAAGGAAGCGCCAGGAATTCCCGTTGTGGTTGTTACCGGTTACCCAGACGCCGAAATGGCCAGCTACCTCATGAAAAAAGGTGTGAAAGAGTACTTGGTGAAGCCTGTTGAAAGAGAAAAACTGCTCCAAACGGTCAACAAGATCATTTCTGCTGGCAAGGATATTGAATTATAAAATCGGGGCAGGGGCGGTCCGTGGCCGTTCGTGCTGACTGATTTTTAAAGGTTTTACTTAAGGCTTTGCAACCATTAACGGTTGCAAAGCCTTTTTTTTTGGTCTAAATTGGTCCCAAAATGGGTATAGTCGCTATGAAAATGGTCCGTTGTTACATTCGCAAAGAAAAATTGCAGGCAGTGAGGGAGAAATTGTTTGAACTGGGTGTCCCTGGCCTTTCGGTGCATGATGTTCAGGGAATCGGCAAACCCATGAGCCAATTGAAATCCGACCCCCACTCAAAAGTCCCGGAATTTCATCCCCGGGTGGAAATCACCATCGTATTGGAAGACCTCGCCGTGAACGAGGTGGTGGCTATGCTGGTCTCGACCGTCCGGACCGGAAATTTGGGTGACGGGAAGATATTCATTCTGCCGGTGGAAGACGCCCTCCGTATTCGGACCGGAGAAAAAGGCGAGCAAGCCCTGTATTAGCGGCTGGGTCCTCGGTCTTTTCCCGGGGCTGGATCCAGAGTGCCCCAAATCCTTGGCAGAACAATACTCCATTGATTCCGGAAAATCTGGAAACCGTCAAAAACCGCATTGCCGAAGCCGCGCGAAAGGGGAACCGTGATCCGGCAAGCATCCGGCTCGTTGTGGTGACCAAAACGGTCTCCGTTGAAAAAATAATTCAGGCCCATAATGCCGGAGCGGCCCTTTTTGGTGAAAACCGGATCCAGGAGGCTCTGGAGAAAATCCACCGCCTGGGACGGGAAAAATTTCACTGGCATTTTATCGGGCATTTGCAAAGGAACAAAGTCAAATACCTGTCGGGGTTCTTCGAGTTGATCCATTCGGTGGACAGCATTTTGCTGGCCCAGGCGATCCATAAGAAAAGCCTGGAAGAGGGAAGGGTGACGCCCATCCTGATCCAGGTCAACGTTTCCGGCGAAACGTCCAAGTTCGGCCTCGCTCCCGGTCAACTGGAAGAAACCTTGAGGACGGTTTCCCGATTCGGGGGGATTCGCGTGGAGGGGTTCATGACCATACCCCCCTTCGATCCCGATCCGGAAAAATCCAGAAAATATTTTGTTCAGCTTCGGGATCTGCGTGATAGACACGCTAATTTGGGCATCCCAGGAATTTCCCTGAAAGAATTATCCATGGGCATGTCCCATGACTTTACCGTCGCCGTGGAAGAGGGGGCGACTCTCGTCCGGGTGGGTACGGCCATCTTTGGGGAGCGGACGGCCCCGCCATGAATCCATCGGCATCATGGGACGAGGCACCCGTCCCGTTACCGGGACGGGATCAAAAACGCTCTTCCATTCGGGAGATCATATTGTGTTGACGAGCAAGAAACTGGGTTTTCTTGGCGGGGGCAATATGGCGGAAGCCATGATCAAGGGATTGCTTTCCGCCGGATTCATTGAAGCGAAAAATATTCTGGTGTCCGACGTTGTTCCTGCCCGGCGGCAATTCATACATTCGGAATATAAGGTTCGTGTCACATCGGACAACCGGGAGTTGGTGGAAAAAAGCGATATTTTGATTTTGGCCGTGAAACCGCAGGTCGTTCAAAAGGTCCTGGAAGACGTGCGCGACCTGTTCGATTCGAAAAAACTTCTGGTGTCCATCGCCGCCGGAGTTTCCATCCGCACGATCGATGACGTGCTGAAAGATGGCCAGAATAAAAAGTTTTGTGTGGTGCGGACCATGCCCAACACCCCGGCCCTGGTGCAGGAAGGGGTTACCGCCATCGCCCCGGGACCCCACGTTTCCAAAATGGATGTCAAAATCGCCCACCGCCTTTTCGAAGCCATCGGAAAAACCGTCGATGTGGAAGAAGGGCACCTCGACGCCGTTACGGGTTTGAGCGGAAGTGGACCGGCCTACATCTTTCTTGTCATCGAAGCCCTTTCGGATGCCGGGGTGAAAATGGGCCTGTCCCGCGATGTGGCGAATATTTTGACGATCCAAACCGTTCTGGGTTCCGCCAAACTGGCCCGCGAAAGCGGGAAGCATCCTGGTGAACTGAAGGACATGGTGACCTCCCCCGGGGGAACCACCATCTCCGGATTGCACACTCTGGAAGAGGGTGGGCTCAGGACCACCTTGATGAACGCCGTGGAAATGGCGACCAAGAGGTCCGTGGCCCTGGGCCGGTGTGCCCAGGAAAAAAGGAAATTTTCTGAAAGAGGGGATGAAGAGGAGTAGCCGGTTGAATTTCCTGAGCCGGGGTCCCGGTTATTTGGATCGAAATTTCTGCCACTCCCCCCAGGCAACCACTCCCAGTCCCAGCAACAGGAGCCAGGTAGGGTGCAGAACATGCTCCGGCCGGGTGAAATAGAGAACCAGCATCAGAGCCACGCCGGACATGGTTAAGGTCAGGCCGGTATAGACCGTGGACAAACCCTTCGCGAACCGTTCCGGATCTTTCAATTCTCTTTTAAATTCCGGCTTCAGCTCGACTTTCCACATGGGGCGAGGGGGGGTTAGGGTTTAGGGAGAATCGCTTCGTTCATTCTTCCCGAGCGGAAGCCCTCGATATCGAGAGTGATATATTTGAACCCGATCTCCTTGAACTGCTCTTGAACGGACTCACAATGGCCGCCACTGAAAAAACGGGGAATATCCTTTTTCTCCAGTTCGATTCGGGCCACATCCCCGTGGTGCCGTACGCGGACTTGGCAAAATCCGAGTAAAACCAGGAAATCTTCCGCGCGCTCGATCATGGAAAGTTTTTCGGGGGAGATCGGTTCTCCATAGGGGACGCGCGAGGAAAGACAGGCCATGGCCGGTTTTTGCCATGTGGGAAGTCCCATTTCCCTGGACAGGGCTCGGACGTCCTCTTTAGTGAATCCGGCCTCGCAAAGCGGACTCAGTACCCCGAACTCCCTGGCAGCAACGATTCCGGGGCGATGGTCCCCGAGGTCGTCCCGATTGATCCCGTTCACGATACAGGAAAGCTTCCTCTCCCGGGCGAGGGCCGAAAGCCTGGAATACAATTCGGATTTGCAGTGATAGCACCGGTTCGCCGGGTTTTCACGGTATTGAGGAAGGGCCATCTCGCGGGTCTCGATCTCCAGGTGGTCCGCGCCGATTTCCAGGGCAAGCCGCCGCGCCTCCCGAAGTTCCCGCTGGGGCAGGCTTTCTGACCGGGCCGTGACCGCCAGGGTTCGGTTTTTGTTTTTGAGGACCCCCCGCGCCACGGCGAGGACGAGGGTACTGTCCACTCCCCCGGAAAACGCTACCAGAACGCTTCCCATTTCCCGGATCGATGCTTCCAGGGTCTCGCGTTTTTTGGTAAGTTTCATTATTTAAAAGGTTAAGGTTCCGTCCGACTACAGGGTAACCCAAAGGGGAGGGAGATAGGTCAATCTAAACCGCCTATCGATCTGGGTCTTCCGGGACCGGTTACCCGCCAATGGCATGCATGGCCCGGTGGGGCCTTTCAAAGCCATCCAGGTTGATCTTATGCCCGGGTTCCTTGATCAACACCGCCTGATACACGGTCTCCATGATTTCATCATCCGATGCCCCGGACCGAATCAATGCTTTCAAATTGGTTTCCCTCGCCGAAAACAGGCAGGTGCGCAATTTACCGTCCGCCGTCATTCGGATGCGGTTGCAATGGTCGCAAAAGGGGTTGCTCACCGCAGTGATGATACCGACTTTTCCCTTGCCGTCAGAAAACCGGTACTCGCTGGCCGGGCCGATTTCCAGGGAATTTTCGATGGGAATCAATTCGTGTTTCTTACGGATCAGTTCCACAATCTCATGGCCGAAGAGAACCTTTTCGCGTTCCCAGGCCTGGTCGGCATCGAGGGGCATGAATTCGATGAAACGGATCTCAAATCCGTCGGACCGGCCCATTTCCACCAGTCCCATGATTTCTGATTCGGAGAAGTTCCGGATGGCGACCGCGTTGATTTTAATGGAATCGAATCCCACTCTCGCGGCTTCCTGAAGTCCGTCCAGGACTTGCTGCAAACAATCCCGGCGGTTGACGTGTTTGAATTTATCCGGGTCGAGGGCGTCGAGGCTGACGTTCAACCGCTTCAACCCGGCTTCCCGGAGGCTTTTCGCGTGTTCTTTCAGAAAAAAGGCGTTCGTGGTCATCGCCAGGTCGTCGATGCCTTCCACCTGGGAGAGCATCTGGACCAGCTTCGGCAGGTCCCTGCGCATGAGGGGTTCCCCACCCGTCAGGCGAAGTCGGTGGATTCCCATTTTCGCGACGAGGGAAGCCACCTGGGTGACCTCTTCAAAGGTCAATAATTTGCCGCGGTCCATGAATTCCACGTTATCCGCAGGCATACAGTAGGTGCACCGGAAATTACAGCGGTCCGTTACTGAAATGCGGAGGTTGACGATGGTCCGACCCATTCCGTCCACCAATTTTGGTCTGCTCTGATCCGATTTTACAGTCATGACTGGCTTCCTGAGTTTACTTGCTGGTCAATCCAGGCTCTTTGCCGAAAATCATGGAGAACGGCCGTGTGATCCCATTCTCCATCAACCCGTTTCCAAAACGTGTGATAAAGATTATAGCGTTTTCAACCCATTTGTGCACATGAATAGTTGTTGGGAGATATTTTTGTTCCATCCATTCCCGAAATTCCGATCCCTTTCCGATGAGTAGTCAAGATTACCAAGGGAGGGTTTTTGTTGTATTACATTGTTTTTTTAATGGATAACTCTTGTCCATCACCCGGCGCGGCTGGTTGCGGGCGCTCTGGTGGAAGTGCCTCATTCGGCGGTGGACAAGGGATGCAGGTCATTGAATAATTATTTTCCGCCAGACTCTTGAAATACCGGATGGGAAAGGAACTTTAGCCGTGCCCGTGCATCTAATGATGTGTTGAGTTGAAGGGATATAATTATTATACTGAAACTGTAAAACATCTAAATTCATCGCTCACTAGAGCCTGAAACGAAAATAGCATGTAAATTCCCTTTGGAATTGGGAAAGGTGCAGGGGAAGCTGATGTCTGTCTTGGAAGACCAATATTCGAAGAAATTCGTGGAAGTGACCGCCCAGTTGAAAAACCGGGGCGCTTATTATCAGGAAGATGCCTCCGAAAAGGGGATGGCCCTGGTGGAAGCCAAATACAAGGATACCAAACTCTACTGGCTGGTCGACCCCCAGGAAGACCGGATTTACAGCGCTAAGTTTTTCGCATATGGTGGAAAAGTCTCCCTCGCCATTGGAGAAATCTTGTGTTCCATGGTCAAGGGGCTGACAATAGACGAGGCATGCTCGTTGCTGGGTACGGACGTTGAGAGCCAGCTTCGGGATCGGCCGGAAGAGCCCGCGGTGCCGGAGTCCAGGATGGCGGCGTTCGGCGCGGTGGAAGAATTGCTGAAAATCATCAAGGAGCAGTATCCCGCGGCCAAGGCGCTGGCGGTGGCGAGTTCTTCCATTAAAAAGGACGGCAAGCCCAAGCACTCTGCGTCCGATTTGTCGATTGCGGAAAAGGCGTGGCTCGGGTTGAGCAAGGAAGACCAGATCGCTCAGATCAACCTGGTTCTGGATGAAAAAATCCGTGCCGCCCTGATGAATGACGGCGGCAATGTGGAGGTCCTCGACGTCGTGGACGGAGAAAAGGTGATGATCCAATACCAGGGCGCCTGCGGCAGTTGCGGTTCGTCTCTGGGAGCGACGCTGTCGTTCATGGAGAAGATTCTCCGCGATGAAATTTATAATGAATTGATTGTGATTCCCAACATTTAACGGGTTGAGGGAGAAGGGAATTTAGTCCCTTGCGTTTGCTCCCGGGTTTCCGTTGCCCGTTATTTCATAATTCCTTTTTTTGGAGTGTCAACAAACATGAAACCCCCGGAAAAGTCAGTCCCCGATGTTTTAGAGGATAGACAGTATAAATACGGGTTCACCACGGACGTGCCAACCGAAACATTCGCCAAAGGGCTGAATGAGGATGTGATACGGGCGATTTCCCAGAAGAAAAAGGAACCCCGTTTCATGTTGGATTTCCGGCTCAAGGCTTATGAAAAATGGTTGGCCATGAAGGAGCCCGCCTGGCCCAACGTGCATTATCCGCCCCTCGATTACCAGAATATCTCGTATTTTTCCGCACCCAAGCCCAAGAAGAAATTGGAGAGCCTGGATGAAGTGGATCCCGAAATATTGAGGACGTTCGAAAAACTCGGCATCCCCCTCGATGAGCAGAAAAAGCTGGCCAATGTGGCGGTGGACGCGGTTTTTGACAGCGTGAGCGTGGCGACCACCCATAAGAAAAAATTGATGGAAGTGGGGGTGATCTTTTGCCCCATTTCGGAAGCGATTCAGGAATATCCCGAACTGGTCGAGGAATATATGGGCTCCGTCGTCCCGGTCGGGGATAATTTCTACGCCGCCCTGAACAGCGCCGTTTTTACCGACGGGTCCTTCGTCTACATTCCGCCCAACACGCGCTGTCCCATGGAGCTTTCGACTTATTTCCGCATCAATACCGAAGAGACGGGCCAGTTCGAGCGCACCCTCATCATCTGCGCCGATGACAGTTATGTCTCTTACCTGGAAGGTTGCACCGCTCCCCAGTTTGACACCAATCAGTTGCACGCCGCGGTGGTGGAACTCATCGCCCATGAGAACTCCGAGATCAAATACAGCACCGTTCAAAACTGGTACGCGGGCGATCCGGAAACCGGCAAAGGAGGCATCTATAATTTCGTTACCAAGCGCGGCAAGTGCCAGGGCAACCATTCCAAGATTTCCTGGACCCAGGTCGAGACCGGGTCCGCCATCACCTGGAAATACCCGAGTTGTATCCTTCAAGGGGACCATTCGGTAGGGGAATTCTATTCCGTTGCCCTGACCAACGGTCATATGCAGGCGGACACCGGCACTAAAATGATTCATATCGGCAAGAACACCCGCTCCAGCATCATTTCCAAGGGAATCTCCGCCGACGTCTCCAGCAATAGTTACCGGGGACTGGTCAAGGTGAACAAGAGCGCTTCCAATGCCCGGAACTACAGTCAGTGCGACAGCATGCTGGTGGGGGACAAGAGCAGCGCGCATACGTTCCCCTACATCGAAAGCGCGAACAGCTCCGTCCAGATCGAGCACGAGGCCTCCACCTCCAAAATCAGCGAGGACCAGCTCTTTTATTTTGAACAGCGCGGGATCTCCAGGGAAAACGCCATCGCCGCAGTGATCAACGGGTTCTGCAAGGAGGTCTTCAAACAGTTGCCCATGGAATTCGCCGTGGAGGCCCAAAAGCTGTTGACCCTGAAACTCGAAAACAGTGTCGGATAAATTGAAATAACACGGAAAGGCGGCAGGCCGGATGGGTTCCCGGAGGGCGCGCCGGTGTGTCTGTGGGTTCCTCTTCCCGGAGGACTTGTCCGGTACGTTTGTTTCCGGGTCCCTGGATCACTTTCATGGAAAAACATCCTAACGCAGAGGTAACTGGTTGATGCTTGAAATTAAAGATTTACACGCTGGCCTGGAGGACGCCGAAATTATTAGTGGGATTTCCCTTTCGGTAAAACGAGGCGAAGTCCATGCCATCATGGGTCCCAATGGTTCCGGGAAAAGCACGCTTGCCAAGGTGCTGGCGGGGCATCCCGCCTATAAGGTCTTCAAGGGGGAGGTTTTGTTTGAGGGGAAAAACCTTCTGGAGATGGAACCGGAACAACGGGCTCTGGAAGGATTGTTCATGGGGTTTCAATATCCGGTGGAAGTTCCCGGGGTAAACAACGCCGAATTTTTGCGGATGGCTTATAACGCCAGGTTGATTCGTCAGGGGAAGGAAGAACTGGATCCTCTGGATTTCGATGAAATCCTCGACGAAAAAATGAAGATTTTGGGAATTGAAAAAAAATACAAAGACCGCAACCTGAATGAGGGTTTATCCGGAGGCGAGAAAAAAAAGAACGAAATTCTTCAAATGGCTATCCTGCAACCCAAACTGGGGGTCCTGGACGAAACCGATTCCGGCCTGGATATCGACGCCTTGCGGGTGGTCGCCAGCGGGGTGAACAAGCTCAGGAGGGAAGATAATGCGCTGATCCTGATCACGCATTACCAAAGGTTGCTGGAATACATCCAGCCCGATCATGTTCACGTTCTGAGCCAGGGAAAAATTGTGAAGTCGGGCGAAAAAAGTCTGGCCCTGGAGCTGGAGGCTCAGGGATACGACTGGCTCACCACCAAAGCTTGAGGAGGAGCCATGGAAGGCACGATAGCTGAAGCGAGGGATCAGGCGGTATCGGCGGTTCTGGGTCTCCACAAGAAGTTTCTTGAGGAGGGCGGCTCCAATCCGGCCCTCACGGCCCTGTGGGAGTCCGCGATCCAGCGGTTTGAAACCCTGAAATTTCCCCACCGCAAACACGAAATGTACACCTTCGTGAATACGAAGGAACTGGCCGCCACCCCCTTCGATCTGCAAACCGAAAATAACATTCCCGGCGAATTCATCCAACGGCACATTTATCCGGGATGCGAAAAAAGTCATCTCACCCTGGTCGATGGCATCCACCGTCCCGAACTTTCCGATACCTCCGCCCTTGACGGTGCCCTGAGAATCCGCACCCTGGGCGAAGCCGTTTCCGATCCCGATATCCGCGATTATCTGCTTCACACGATTGCCGAGGAGAACGATGTGTTCGCGTCGATCAACGGCGCGTTCTTCAAGCAGGGCATGATGATCGAGGTCGAGCCGAAGTCCCAGGTGAAAAATCCTCTGCAGATTCTGCACGTCTCCGGCGGGTCGAAATCCCGTCTGGTGATGACCCGTCCCCGGGTCCTTGTCAAACTGGGAATGCTGGCGGAATTAAAAATGATCGTCAAGTTCGTCGGTGTACGCGGGAACTACTTCGTCAATGCCGTTCAGGATATCCTGGTGAAAGAAGGAGCGGGGGTGACCTTCACCCAAGTGCAGCAAGATGCGCCGGATGCCTGGCATTTTTCCAAGGCCCGGGTCGAAATGGAAGCCAACAGCCGGTTCATGGCGGCCAATGCCTCGTCGGGAAGCAAACTGACACGGCATCATTACGAAGTGCATCTTAAGGAAGCCGGGGCCGAACTGCGATTGAACGGGGTGAGCGTCTTGACCGATGAAGAGCAGGTCCACAATTTTATCCGCATTCATCACGAGGCGCCTCATTGCACGAGCAACCAGCATTTCAAGAATATCGTCAATCAGAGAAGCCGGTCCAGCGTGGACGGAACCGTCGTCGTCAACCCCGGCGCGCAACTGACCAGTTCCGATCAACTCATCAACAACCTCATGCTTTCCGATGGCGCCCACGCGGACAACAAACCCAATTTGATGATTTTTGCGGACGACGTCAAATGCACCCATGGGGCGACCATCGGGCAGATCGATGAAGATCAAATGTTTTATTTGAAAACCCGGGGTCTTTCGCAGAAAATCGCCAAGGAACTTCTCACCAAGAGTTTCGCGGAAAGCATCATCCAGACCATCGAGTTCCCCGCCGTCGTCGAAGACCTTGAAAACTTTCTTCTGAAAAAACTGGAGGCTTGACATGCCAGATCCGGATACCCTTTTGGCCGACAAATCCGCCATAGACGTGGAAAACGTTCGCCGGGAATTTCCTGTTCTATCCCAAAAGATCAACGGGAAACCCTTGATCTACCTTGACAACGCCGCTACCACCCAAAAACCCGGACGGGTGATCGAACGGGTGCGGCGGTTTGACACGGAGGAATACGCCACCGTTCGGCGGGGCACCTACAAATTGAGCGAAAGGGCCACTCAGCTGTACGAGGAGGCGAGACAGAAAGTAGCCGATTTTCTGGGGACCCCCGATCGCAAGGAAATCGTCTTCACCAGCGGCACCACCCAGTCGATCAATCTCGTGGCCTACAGTTTTGGGAGAAAGTTCGTCCAGCCCGGGGACGAGATCATTATTTCCAATATCGAGCACCACGCCAATATTGTCCCCTGGCAGGTCCTTTGCGAGGAAAAGGGCGCCCGTTTGAAGGTGATTCCCGTTAATGATCACGGGGAACTCCTCCTCGATGAATACGGCAAACTGCTTTCCGATAAAACCCGGCTGGTGGCGGTGAACCATGTGTCCAATGCCTTGGGAACCATCAACCCCATCAAGGAAATCATAAAAAAAGCTCATGATGCCGGGGCGCGGGTTTTAATCGATGGCGCCCAAAGCACGCCGCACATGAAACTCGATGTGAAAGACCTCGACTGCGATTTCTACACCTTTTCCGGACATAAAATGTACGGACCGAGCGGGGTGGGCGGACTATACGGAAAAATGGAGCTTTGGGAGTCGATGGGACCCTATGTGACCGGGGGCGATATGATTTTGCAGGTGACGCTCGATAAGACCACCTACGCCAAACCGCCCGCCCGCTTTGAGGCCGGGACCCCCCCCATCACCCAGGTGATCGGATTGGGCGAGGCCATCGACTTCCTCAATGGGATCTGCATGGATCAAATTTTCGCGTACGAAAAAAGTCTTCTCGAATATGGCACCCGGTTGCTGAGTGGGATCGATGGTTTGCGGATCATCGGCACCGCTGGGGACAAGGCCAGTATCATCTCCTTTGTTCTGGACGCCGTCCATCCTCATGATGTGAGCACCCTGCTCGATCAGGATGGTATCGCCGTCCGGGGCGGGCACCACTGCGCCCAGCCAACGATGATCCGTTTCGGCGTTGCCGCCACCACACGGGCGTCCATGGCGTTTTACAACAAGTTCGAGGAATTGGATGCCCTGGCGGAAAGCATCCGCAAGATCATCAAGTTGTTTTCCTGATTCAGAGGCCCCACCGTCCGCCGGAAATTTTCACGCCGTTTCCGCGGAATGAGTTGGCTCCCGGGGCCTGAAATACTATATTAATGATGGAGAGGTTTTTGACGGCGGATCTGGCGCCGGCAGGTTTCCCCAAGGGGCCTCCGGGGTTTTGTGGAAAGGATAGGGTGAATGTCGTACGACAATGAACTGTATCAACGGGTGATATTGGATCATAACCGGAATCCCAGGAATTTTCGGGAAATCAAGAACGCGACCCACCAGTGTCACGGCATCAACCCCCTGTGTGGGGACGATATCACGGTTTATATGGATGTCGATACTCAGGAAGGGGTCATAAAAGACGTCAGTTTTGTCGGTACCGGATGCGCCATTTCCAAGGCGAGTTCCTCTCTGATGACCGCCTTCTTGAAAGGAAAATCCCTGGAGGATGCCCGGGTCGTTTTCGATGAGTTTCATAAAATGGTTTTGGGCGAGATGGACCCCGAAAAAGAGGAACATCATCTCGGTAAACTCACCCTGTTCATGGGGATCCGGGAATACCCTTCCCGAACCAAGTGCGCCAGTCTGCCCTGGCACACCATGGTGGGGGCATTGGATAAAAAGTCCGAAGGGGTCAGCACGGAATAATTGGGTGAGTCCGTCCCAGGCTGTTCCGCGGGATATTTGAAAGGAGGTGGACCCTTGTCATGGCCGTCAAAACCCTTCAGAACGAACTCGACGCGTCGACCCGTCCGGGGGAGTTGGTCAAACACCTTTCCGGGGGGATTCTGATTTGCACGGCGTGCGGCCATTTGTGCAAGTTGCGGCCCGGGCAACGCGGGGTCTGTAAGGTCCGCTTTAATGAAGGTGGGATTTTACGCGTGCCCTTCGGTTATGCCGCCGGGGTCCAGAACGATCCCATCGAAAAAAAACCCTTTTTCCATGTTCTTCCCGGCAGCCTGGCGATGAGTTTTGGCATGCTGGGCTGCGATTTTCATTGCGCCTACTGTCAGAACTGGTTCACCTCCCAATCCTTGAGAGACGACGGATCCACCCTCCATTTTTCCTCAATCACCGCCGCGGAGATTTGCGATTTGGCCCAACGCCGCGGATCCAAAACCGTTGTTTCCACCTACAACGAACCCTTGATCACCAGCGAATGGGCGGTCGAGGTGTTTCGCGAAGCCAAAAAGCGCGGGTTGCTGACGGGGTACGTCTCCAACGGACACGGCACACCCGAAGTGCTCGAATATATTCGCCCCTGGGTTGACCTGTTCAAGATCGATCTGAAAAGTTTTTCCGCGAAAAACTACCGCCGGCTGGGAGGCAACCTGAATGCGGTCCTGGAAACGATCCGCCGGGTGCATGCCATGGGATTCTGGACCGAAATCGTGACCCTCGTGGTTCCCGGTTACAACGATTCCGACGAGGAACTGGTCCAGATTGCTGAGTTTATCGCTTCCGTATCGGTGGACATTCCCTGGCACGTCACCGCCTTCCATCCCGATTACCAGATGCAGGACCGGGGGCACACCCCCGCCGCAACCCTGATGCGGGCGAGGCGGCACGGAAAAGAGGCCGGACTGAAGTTCGTCTATTCGGGCAATCTTCCCGGCCGGGTGGAAGGCACCGAAAACACGTTTTGCCCCGGGTGCGGTGAGACGGTGATCGCGCGGTGTGGATTCCGGGTGACTGCCAACCATCTCAAACGCGGTGCCTGCCCGGAATGCGGCGAACCCATTCCCGGCAGTTGGTAGTTTCCCGGTTCCATGGGCCGGCGGCGTTCCGCCATTCCTTTCGCGGCGCTTCTTTTAAACTTGATGTGAACCCTTTGGGATATTAGAATTTCTTCTTTGAATTTATTTCCAGGAGAAAAAATTGAAAAACAAAAAACAAGTCGGAAAAGCCTTGGGCCGCCTTCCCAGCGGCCTGTTCGTGGTGACCGCCAAATGCGGAGACCGGGAAGATGCCGTTCTGGCAAGCTGGGTCAACCAATGTTCTTTTGAACCGCCCGCTATTTCCATCGCTCTTGCCACCGTGCGTCCGGCCCGGGTTCTGGTGGAAGGGTCGCGGTCATTCATCCTCAATATCCTTGGAAAAGACGCCAACGGACTCCTCAAGCATTTCAGCAAACCGCCCGAGAAATCGGTCTTTCAAGGACTCAAAACCTCGAAAGGGCTTAACGATATAAGGATTTTGAACGATGCAGTGTCGTATCTGGAATGCAAAGTGACCCAGTCGGTTCCCGCGGGGGACCATGTGATATATGTCGGGGAAGTCGTGGGGGGGAAACTGTTGAAAGGCGGCGACCCTTATTTCCATGTGCGGTCGAATGGATTCAACTACTAATTCCAGCCGAGCAATTTGGGCAGTTCCGTTTTGGTGGCGGCCCAATATCCCAGAACCGCCAAAAAGGCGATCGTGGATACTATGAATATGATCAGTTTGAACAGGCGCTTCGGATCTGACTCATAGAATTCCTTGACGTCTTCAGCGAAACTTTCCATCACCCCCTCATCGGGGTGTTTTTTAAAAGTCTTGTCGATCGCGTCCCTTCCATAAATAATTCCAAAAATGACCGCGATCATCAAAATTTCAATAGCGCCTATCATGTCCTAATTTCGCGTTCGCATCCAAATAAGTGGGTTGATAATTTTCATCGTCGATGGAGAAAGGCCATCTTATGAGCTTCTTGGGCGCCTCGGACGCCTCCAGACTTTTGGCGCAACGGAATCCGTAGTCATCCAAACGGCTGTCCGGATAACTGTTGTTCCGAAACGAGGAATAAATAAAACCGCCCAAATCCCTCCAGGAGCCGCCTCTCAGGACCTTGAACTCCCCGCCGATGGGACCTTTGGGATTCACAGTATGGGACTTTTCCCCATAATACTCCCGATCATACCAATCGTCCACCCATTCTTTAACGTTGCCGGCCATGTTGAATAGACCGAAGGGGCTTTTTCCCTCGGGAAGGGCGTTGACGGGGACCATCACCCGGTGGCCCAGCTCCTCGGTCCAGCTTTGAAAATACCGGGCGCGTTGCGGGGTGGGCCGCTCATTTCCCCAGGGATAACGGAATTTATTGGGTCCCCGAGCGGCTTTTTCCCATTCGGCCTCGGTGGGCAGCCGTTTGCCTTTCCATTTGCAAAAGGCCTTCGCTCCAACCCAGTTCACGTTATTGACCGGATAGGATTCCAGGCCGGGCCGGGTCTCGAATCGCCCATTGTAAAACAGCATTCCGAATTTGTTGTCCAGGTAATACCCCTTGACGTTGTTGACGGTGTTTAAAAATTGCGCGAAACTCCGGGCCGTTACTTCGTATTTGTCTATCAGGAAGGCATCCACATACACCTTATGTTCGGGCGCTTCATCCTCCCCCCCTTTATTGGAACCCATGAAAAAAAATCCGGCTGGGATCAGAACCATATCCTCGGGGATGTCCGGGGTTTTCGCGGCCCGCTGGAACCGCGGGAAAGAATTTTCCGGGGTGGTGGTTTTTTTTGACGCGAGTTGTTGCAGAAGGTCCCTCGCCTCCTGGGCGAACTCACCGGAGGCGTTCCCATCCAGGTATTGTTTTAAATGCAACCGGGCGTCTTCCCGGTAGCCCCCTTCAAAATAAATCCATCCGGCGAAAAATTCCAGGTCCGGACGATTCGAAAACCGCTTTTCCGCGTCCAGGATATCCCCGGCCATCCCTGTCACCACGCCGGAATTTTTATCCTCCATGGCTTTCAGGTACCAGTTTCTGGCTTCCGAATAATTCCGGTCCATCAGGGCGAAAAATCCCAGGTTCATGTGCGCCAGGGTGAGCAGACCCTCCTGAGCTTCCCCTTTTTTCAATCCACGTTTGGTCCAGGCGGCGGCCAGTTTCAGTTCGCCTTTCCGGTAATGGGTCCACCCAAGTTGGATATAAGCCTTGAGCCGGTCCGGCTGGTTCTCGATAAGATACCGGTAAAGCCGGATCGCCCGGTCCCAATCCTCCAGCCGGTAATAGGTTTCCGCCAGGGCATCCAACACCTCCGGGTTTCCCGGAAACCGCTCCCTTACCCGATTGAAATTGTCCAGGGCCAGCCGGTTTTGACCCAGGAAAAGATAAACCCTACCGAGGGTGATCTGGGTTTGATAATCTCCCGGATCGAGCCGCGTCAATATTTTCAAATGCAGAAGAGCAGAGGTATATTTTTTTTCTACCAGATAAAGTTTCACGAGAACGCGATGCCCCGGAATGAAAGCGGGATCGATTTGCACTGCCTGTAAAAACGCATCGACGGCCTTTTGGGATTCGCCCGATTTCTGGTAAGCGAGACCCAGATTGAATAAGGTGGACGAATTGTTAGGATCCGATTTTAGGGCCAGCCGGTAATGCCGGATCGCATCCTCCCTCCGGTTCTGTTCCGAATAGATGTTGGCGAGGTTATTTTGCGCTTCCACCGATTCGGGGTTGATCGCGGTGGAAAGTTCCAGGTAAAACACTGCCGTGTCCGGTTGTTTGTTTTTGTAAAATATCATGCCAACGTTGGAGAAGTAGGCCCCCAAGGTTTTTTTCTTTCCCATGTTTTGCATGAAAAAGCGCCGGGAAGAATCCGTTTCCAGTCCAAACCGCTTCCGGTAAAAGCTGTCGGGAAACCTGGCCCCCAACTCGGTGGCTTCGATATTGATTCGGAATCCGCCGGAATCGTAACGGACAAAGAAGTGATTTGGCATGGGAACCCCGAACAGCGGCAACCCCAGGC
Organism: Nitrospinaceae bacterium; assembly: GCA_046754465.1. Taxonomy (GTDB): domain Bacteria; phylum Nitrospinota; class Nitrospinia; order Nitrospinales; family VA-1; genus JBHHVU01. Next base: position 37,362 of record JBHHVU010000004.1, read on the forward strand.
GGTCTCCGATAATGAGATACAAAAGGGAGAGGTTCATGCAATATCCCCGGTGGGAGGCCAGCATTCCATGCAGGAAAAGCTCCGCCGGATTCAGGGGGATCCCCTGTGGGTCGACCCGTTCCGTATAACGGTATTCCCCTTCCTCATGAATGGTTTTACGGAGTGCACTGACAATTTCTTCCGGGGAGGAGTTCTCTTTTATCTTTTGACGGGCGGAGGCCGTCAGCCGGTCGAGTTCCTTTCCCAGGGCAACGGTGTCAATGGTGGGGTCCCAGTGTCTGGAAATAAGGAGTGCTGATTCCGCCAGGTCGATTCCATCTTCGGATGCTGAAAGGATCGACTGTAGCCTCTGCTCGATTTCATGGGCCGGGAGAGCTTCAGCACCAGAGGAAACCGGGGTGACCGCCATGAGGATAAGTAGAAAATGGAAGGACAACGCCGCAAGTGATCGTAGCAGAGTCTGGATTTTTCTCATCTATTTTCCCCCAAGTCAGAATTTCCCGGACCATTATATCAGATGCCCCCGGGGGAAGCAGGTCTTCCCTGAAGAAAGTGTCCGCGGCCCGCTCCCTGGAATTTGCGAAAAACCGAGGTAGGGAAGATTTTGTTTTTATGATTTTCGTGATAAATTCGCGGGGTGAGGGCAGGAACATAGATGGATTTATGAAATTCCATTCACCCGTTCATAAAATTTTAATTCCCTCTTATGAGAATTCTTATTGCCGAAGACGATCCCGACAGCGCCAGGCTCCTTCAACACCTTCTCGAAAAAGCCGGGTACACCCTCGCGGTGGAACCAAACGGCCTGCTGGCCCTGGAACGCCTGCGCCGTGAAAAATTCGACGCGCTGGTCACCGATTGGTTGATGCCCGGAATGGATGGTATCGGCCTGGTCCATCGCGTTCGCAAGGAATTCAAGGAATCCTTTTTGATCGTCATGGTGACCGCCATGAGCGACGCAAACGCCCGCGGGCATGCCCTCCAGGCCGGTGCGGATTATTATGTGATCAAACCCTATCAGCCCGAGGAGGTCCTGAGCAGTTTGAGTGAGGGGCTGGCCCGGTTGGCGCAGCCCGTGCCGCGGCCACCCACGGCCGCCGGAGTCCGGCCCTCCGGGTTGCCCCCCTTTGTCGGGGTGGTGATCGCCGCAAGCACCGGAGGACCTCCCGTGGTGACTCGGCTTTTTCAATCCTTAAGCCCTTCCTGTCAAGCAGCTTTTTTTCTGGTTCAACATGGTCCATCCTGGATGCTGGAAATGTTCGCCGAACAATTGGATCGCGAAACTCCTTTCAAGTTTCAACTGGCCTCCCGGGGGTTGCAGCCTGTCGTGGGGCAGGTTTATCTGGCTCCCGGAGAACAGCACCTCTGCCTCCGGTCCGACGCGCTGACCCTGGACCTGAACCGGGACCCCATGGAAAACTTCGTCCGGCCTGCCGCCGATCCTTTATTCCGCAGTGCCGCCTCGGTGTTTGGGAAGTACTGTGTGGGGGTCGTCCTGACGGGAATGGGGCGAGACGGCACCCAGGGGGCCGGGCAAATAAAATCCTCCGGAGGGGTGGTCCTGGTGCAGGACCCGAAAACGGCTGTGGCTTCTTCCATGCCCCAGACCGTCATAGGGTCGGGATTGGCCGATTTCGTACTGCCCCTGGAACCTTTGGTGAAATCCATTGAGGATCAAGTGATGCAACTGGCTTGCGAACTCAAACAAAATTTGAAAGGGGAAAGTTTTTCTCCCTGATAGAATGGCCTCGTATTCGCGTTTCCGGCCCGGTCCGCCAAACCGGAAATCCGGTTGCGGCCCGCCCTCATTCCCGCCTTACCATCCACCCTTCCCAGAACAGCATGCAGGCGACCATCAGGAGGAAGGGGGTGGTCAGGGGAAATCCTTCCCCCGCACTCACCGCCTCCAGGGGGGTTTTGCCGGATTTGAAAGTAACCGGCATGTCCGCCAACTGATCTCTTATTTCTTCCTCCGAAATTTTTTCGGGAGAAGATTCCCGGGTATCGAGATTGACGGTGAAGGCCCCCGCCGGCTCCGCATTTTCAGGCAGCCGGATTGTGGAAGGCTCTTCCCCGTTGGGGGGAGAGGGTTTTGCGCCTTTCACCAGCGGACTCCGGTACAGGCGGTACACCCCCGGACGGGAGGTGTCCTTGAAGGCGGCCTCCCCCTTGTCAACGGAAAGCGGAGTGATTCTGCCACCGGGCGATTCGATGAACGCCCGGCTTCCGGAAAAATCATCTTTCCATACAAAGGGTTCGCCTACCCGGAGATCTTGCCGCACGATGCTTTCCAGTCCGCGCGCGGAATATTTGACCCATCGCTGGGTCCAAGGAAGAAACGTGGGCTGGATCGGGAAATTGTTCCAGTCCCGGTCGATACTGGAAACATAAAGCAGGACCTTTCCTTTCCCGAAATTTGATTCCACCAGGGCGGGGGACTTGTTCAGGAACCACAGCGGGATGATGTACTTCCGGTTTTCCCGGGGAGTCACGCTGTAAAAGGAGTGAAAGCGGATGTCCCTCATCTCCTCCAGGGTTTTGCCGGAAAAGATCTTCAGCACCGGATGTTCGCTTTTTTCAAACCGCAGGCGGAAGGGTTCGTCCTGTTTCCCGACCTGATGCAGCGCATCGATGGTGACGGGAAGAAGATTGCCTAGTTTTTCGTTGTAGTACTTGGGGTCCACCTGGTCGCCCAGGGCGATGAACAGGGCGCCGCCGCGCATGACGTATTTTTCTAACTGAATTTCATATCCCAGGGGGAGGTCCCGAACGTTGCAGAGTAGGACCACCGAAAAATCCAGGAGACTTCTCCGTGGCAGTTCTTCCAGGGTGGAAACGGTGGATTCAATATTGGAAAGGGCGGCCGAGAAAGGATTGAGGGCGCGTTCCAGGTAAAACGATTCGCTTTGATGGGCCACCGTCTTGGGATCCCCGTCGACGACCAGGACCTTGATCTTCTGGTCGGGTTGATAGGAGAAAAACCGGCGATTGTCCACCAAAAGTCCGTCCCGGGGAATATCCATCGTGCCCTGGATGGGCTCATTTTCCAAAAGAGGGAAGGAAAATTCTTTTTCCACTTCCTCCCCGGGAGGCACATCGACAAACCCTTCCGTTTGTTTTTTGTCCTGAACGAAAAGAGAAAGGTTCAGCCGGTGGACCGGAATGCGGGCCGACAGGTTGACCACCCGGCCCTTGACGCGGATGATGCGGCTGTTGGTCAAAAATTCCTGTCTCACCTCCAGGTTTTGAACGGCCGCCCGATTGGGTGTCGTTTGCAGGCCGGAAAAATCGATGAGGGTCACGGGGATGTGGAGGGGCCCCGGGTTTTCCGGAAACTCATCCTCCTTCCAGCCGTTTTTATCCCGGTCGGTTAAAATAAAAATGCGTTTCTCCTCTTGAGGGGTGGATTCCAAAAGCCCGAGGGCGAGGGTGACCGCCTGGCCGATACTCGTGGTCCGATAGGAAGGTTGGGATGCCTTGAGAATTTTCTCGGCGATCGAGGGGTCGTTCGTCCATTCCTGTAGAACCCGCGCCGGCGCGGAAGCCAGGACGAGGCTATACAGGTGGTCCCCCCCGGAAATCTTTCGCAAAGGGGGCAGCAGGGCCGCAACGGCATTGGCATACAGGGTGCTATCCCCGGATTGGCCCCCCATGCTGTAGGAATCGTCCAGGATGAAGACATTGGCCGAGGAAACCGAGGACAGGAGGTCCGCCGGCCCGCCGAAAGAAAAAATGGGGTGTGCCAGGGCCAGGCTGAGCAGCGCGATTCCCAGGCACCGGATGAGCAGGAGCAGAAGCCGGTTGGGGACCGACTTCCTGACTGCCCGTTTTTGCGACTGGAACAGCAGGTGAATGGCGGAAAATAGAATTCGCTTTTGCTGGCGGCGGGTCAAAAGGTGGATCAGAATCGGAACCCCTATGCCGAGGAGGCCCAGGAGATACATAGGTGAAAGGAAATTGAGGTTCATGCTTTGCTCAGGCTTTGCCGTCTCAACAAATAATAGCTCAGCGCCTGGTCAAGGGGGATGGTGGTTTCCAGGAAAATGTAATCCACTCCCAGTCCCAGACATGTTTTTCTGTACTCCTCGATCTGACCGCGAACTAGTTTTTGATACTCTTCCCGGATTTCCTGGGGGTCGAGGCCCAGGACAGGGTCGTCTTCCAGCGATTCGAAGAGGATATCGCCTTCAAAGGGCAGCGATACCTCATCCGGATGAAGAATGTGAAAGAGGATGACCTCCAGGCCCCGGGAACGGAGAAGCTTGAGATCTTTCGCAACGTTGTCGTTCCTGGCCAGCAGATCGGAAATCAGAATGAGCATGCCGTGGCTGGGCAGCCGTTCCACGATTTTGTCTATCACCCGGTCGATTCGCGTGACGCCCCCCGGTTCCATGGCTTCCAGGCCATGCAGGATATGCTGAAAATGGGAGGCCTTGGAACGGGGAGGGATGTGTTGGATGATCCGGTCGTTGAACAGGGTCAAGCCCACGGCATCAAACTGTTTCAGAAAAATACAGGTCAGGCACGCGGCCAGGTTCTTGGCATACTCCATTTTGGTCATTCCCGTTTGATCGGGAGAAACGTAGCCCATGGAGCCGCTGGCATCGAGAAGGATCGTGCATTTGAGATTGGTGGATTGTTCAAATTGCTTGACGTGATACTTGTCCGTCTTGCCCACCACTTTCCAGTCGATGTGGCGGATCTCGTCTCCGGGCGTATAGTCCTTATACTCCGCGAATTCCACGCTGGACCCTTTGTGGCGGCTCCGATGGTTTCCCGACAAGAGACCCTCCACGAGGTTCAGCGCCCGAATCTTCAGGGTGGAAACCCGGGAGAGGATGTCCGGATCGTATGTTGGAGTTTCTTTTTTTTCCATGGTTACGGGTGCCGGTATGAGCGGCAGGAGTTCCTTCTATTAATATTAGGGTTCCCCCCGTACTTTGGCAAATTAAAAAAAACACGCCGGCCCCCGAGGGCCCCCTCGATGCGGTTGCCGGTTGACATTGGGGAAAAGGTTTATACAATAGGATCAACCCTTTAAACCCATCCGCGAATTCCATCTATCCATCGATAGCTTTATTATGGGCGCGATCCGTTACTGTAAGTGTCATTTCCAGGATGGCGAATCGGAACACTGGGGCGTTTTGGACCGTAAATCCTTTGCCCAATCCGGCTCGAAACCTCACTTCTCCCCGGATACTCCGGTGTTGCCGGAGCACCTCCTGCTCGAGCTGTATTTCGATTGGGATGAGGAACGGGTCTGGGGGTCCACCACCTGCCAGCTTCTGGTCAAGGGAGCCGGGGCGCGGGACATTTGTTTCGATGCGGTGAATCTGGATGTGTCCGAGGTACGGGTGGGAAGCAAGACCCGGGAATTTGAAAATACCGGAGACCGGGTCGAGATCCCGCTGGAGAAACCGTTAAAACCCGGCAGCCGCGTCAAGGTCAAACTGTGGCATTCCGTGACCCGGCCCGCGGCGGGGATCTATTTCACCAAACCCGATGCCCACTACCCGGAGCGGTTTCGGACCGTTTGGACGCAAGGTCAGGATGAGGATTCCCGGTATTATTTCCCCTGTTTCGACAAGCCCAATTTCAAACAGACCACCGAGGTCCTTCTCCATCTGCCGCCCGGAATGTTCGGGTTGTCCAACGGCCGGCTGCTTCGGAATCGCACCACGGCGCGGGAAGCCCTGTTCCATTACAAAATGGAGATTCCCTATTCCACCTATCTCCTTTCAATTGTCGCGGGCGAATTTTCCGAATACGTGATACGGTCCAATGGCGTGGCGGTCAAGTGGTATGTCCAGAAAGGCCGCGAAAAGGAGGGCCAAAACGCGTTCCAGGACACCGCCAGGATCCTGCGGTTTTTTTCCGAGTACACGGGCTATCCTTATCCTTACGAGCATTATACCCAGATCGCCGTGCCGGAATTCGTGTTTGGCGGCATGGAAAACTTCACCGTGACCACCCAGACCGACCTGACCCTGCATGACGACCGCGCCGCGTTGGACATGGACTCGAACGGTTTGGTGGCGCACGAGGCGGCCCACACCTGGTTCGGGGATCTGATCACCGCGAAACACTGGTCCCATGCCTGGCTGCATGAGTCGTTCGCCACCTACTTCGATGCCCTTTACACCCGCGAGTCGAAGGGGGAGGAGGAGTTCCGGTATCAACTTCTGCAGGACGCGGAGACCTATTTTAGTGAAGACGCCAAGTACCGCCGCCCGATCGTGACGCATATTTATAAGGAACCCATCGACCTGTTTGACGCCCATCTTTACCCGGGAGGGGCCGTACGCCTGCATTACCTGAAATCCCTCGCTGGGGAAAAATTTTTCCGGGACGCTCTGAAAATTTTCCTGAAACGTTACGAGTTCGGGGTCGTGGAGACGGTCGATTTTGTCCGCTGCCTGGAGGAAGTCACCGCCCGCAATTTCGATGAATGGCTGGACCAGTGGATATACCGCGGCGGGTATCCTTCCCTGGAGGTGAGCTACCAGTGGGACGGCAAATTCCGGATGGCAGTGGTTACGGTCAAGCAAACGCAGAAAGCGGATAAAAAGGACGAGAAACTTTTGTTCAAACTGCCCCTCGAAATCGAGTTTTGTTTTTCCCGCGGGGCCGAACGGTTTCCCATCGAGATCAAAAACGCCGAAGAGAAGTTTTGTTTTAAACTGCGGGCCAAGCCGCTCTATTTCCGTCTAGATCCCGATTACGCCTGTCCCTGCAAAAAAGTGAAGCTGGAGGTTTCACGGCCACTGCTGCATGCGCAGTTGAGGAGAGATACCGATCCTGTCGGCCGAATCGAGGCGGCGGCGGCGATGGTGAGCAAGGCGTCCATGAACGACATCAAGATTTTGGGCGAATGTCTCAGGAAAGAAAAGTTCTGGGGGGTGGCCAACCGGATAGCGCGGGCCCTGGGAAAGATCGGGGGTGATAAGGCGCGGGAAGCACTGCTCAAGGGATTAAAAAGTGCCCACCCCAAAAATCGTTTGGGGGTGGTGCGGGCGCTCGGGGAATTCGTTGACGATGAAAAAGCCGCCCGATCCCTCCGAAAGGTGGCGGCCGGGGATGCTTCCTACCGGGTCGAGGCGGCCGCCCTGGAAGCTTTGGGTCGAATCAAGCACCGGGAATCGCGGGTCTTTTTGGAAGACTCGCTGGACAAGCCCTCGCACAATGAGATGGCCCAATCAGCGGTCTATAACGCCCTGGGTCATCTGGAAGAGGAAGCGTCCTGGGAAACCCTGGTGCGCGGCGCCGATTACGGCGCTCCCAAAAACAGCCGGGGGGCCGCCATGCGCGCCCTGGCCCGGCTGGCCAAATTGTACGAGCATCGAAAAGGGGAAGCCATCGATCACTTCAGGCGGTTCGCGATGGAGACCCGGGGTACCCCGGCGGCGGTTTTCCGGGGAAAACTGGGAGCCATCCAGGCCATGAAACAACTTGATGACCTTGCCGCCGTCCCCGTCCTGCGGCAGCTCGCCGGTAACGAAACCGACGGCCGGCTTCAGCGCCGGGCGGAGGAAACCATAGCTGCTTTGTTCGATTCCGCCAGGAAACCAAAGGAAATCCGCGTGATCCGGTCGGAACTGGATGAGGTGAGCCGGGAAAATAAATCCCTTCGCGACCGGTTGGACCTCGTCGAAAAAAAACAGGAGACCCAAACCAAAACCAGAAACAAAAAAGGATGAGGTCATGAATAAACCTTTTAACGACGAACCGGTAGAATCCCTGGTGGAAAAATTCCTGGCGCAGGGAGGAACCGTCCTGGATTTGCGCCTCAAATACCTTGGAGACCCCGGGGTGGCCTATTTGGCCCAAAGGCAGGAACTGGTCCGGCTGACGGAACTCAACCTGGAAAGGAACGATATCACCGATCAGGGAGTTCAGGCCCTGTCACAATCGCGGATCATCACCGGACTCAAGGTCCTGCACCTGGAGCGCAATGCCATCGGGGACGAAGGGGCAAAAAGCATCGCCCAATCCCCGGCGCTCTCCCACCTCACCACTCTGCATTTGTGGAAAAACCGGATCGGACCGGAAGGAGCCCAGGCGCTGGCCGAATCGATTCACCTGGTGAATCTGGAGACCCTCGACCTCGCACACAACAAGATCGGCGATGAGGGAGCCCGCGCGCTGGCCCAGAGCCAGACCCTGACCGGACTGAAATTTCTGGAATTGTTCGGAAACGATTTGACCGGGGAAGGGATCCACGCCTTGAAGGAATCCCAGGCCTTTCCCAATCTCCAGACCATGATCCTGGAATAGGGGAAAACCGGGAATCGCCTTTCTCCCGGAAAGGAATGCCACACGGAACCCACTCCCGGGAAAACGGGAAAATCAAATCCGAAACTTTTTCAGGATGGTTTTAATTTCTTCGACTGGCACCATGGGGCCCCGGTCCACCCCCGGACAGAACCCGCCCAACAGCCTCCAGATATTTTTGGAATCCAGGTTTTCTTTCCAGAAAGGGTAAGAGCGGCATTGTTTGGGTTTGGAGGGGTGGATGCTGCATCCCTCGCAGGTCAAAAACGTGCAGGGCGCGTCGTTTTCCACCTCGATCACCCAGTCACCATCATCCCGTTTGAGGTAGGTGGATTTAAATTCACTGGGAGTGCAATTCAGATATTTGGAGATTTCGCGGATATCCTCGCGGTCGAAATAGACAAACCCCGGTTTACAACAGCATTTAAAGCAGTCGGGTTGACATTCGAACCGCAGAGGCTCTTTTTCCCACCATTTGGCCATGACTAATAAAATACCACCATATCGTCGCGGTGGATGACTTCCTCATAATAATTACTGCCAAAGAGTTTTTTCACTTCGGACGTTTTCATGCCCATTATTTTTTCCAGGTCGGAGGAACTGTAATTGACCAGACCGCGGGCGATTTCACCGGATTTTTCATCGACGACGCTGACAGAATTTCCAAAATCGAATTTTCCCTCCACCCGAATCACGCCGGCGGAAAGCAGACTTTTCCTCCCTTCGACAAGAGCTTTTTGGGCGCCGCGGTCGACGGTGATGGTTCCCATAGGTTTCAGGGTATGAGCGATCCAGTGTTTTCGGTTGCGGATGCGTTCCTTCCCCGACCAGAATAGGGTGCCCACCCTTTCCCCGGAGAATATTTTATCCATCACCCCTTCATCGAGTCCGTTGACGATCAGGGTCGGGATGCCGAAACTCATGGTCTTTTTGGCGGCGAGGACCTTGGTATACATTCCTCCCACTGTGAACAGGGTTTTGCTCTTCCCGGCCTGTTTTTCGACTTCCGGGGTCACGCGGCGGACCAGGGGGATGAGTTGGGGCGGATCGGACTTTCCCCGGGCCGCCCGGCTGGGGTCCCGGGAGTACAATCCCTCTACATCGGACAGGATGATCAGCAATTGGGCGTCCACCAAGCAGGCGACGGTGGCCGAGAGGGTGTCGTTGTCCCCGATCTTTATTTCATCCACGGTGACGGAATCGTTTTCGTTGATGATGGGAATGACCCGGTGTTTCAGAAGCGTTTCGATGGTGTGTTTGGCGTTCAAATAGCGTTGGCGGTTGACCAGGTCGCCGCTGCTCAACAGGATTTGGGCCACCTGGAGTCCTTGCCTCTCGAACTTTTTTTCGTATGCGCGCATGAGGTTGCTTTGGCCGATGGCGGCGCAAGCCTGTTTTTCGGGAATCGACAACGTGTTCCGGGTGATGCCGAGCCGTTCGCGCCCGGCCATGATGGCGCCGGAAGAGACGAGAACAACTTCACAGCCGTTGGCGACGACTTTCTTGATCTTGGCGGAGTAATGCCGCACCCGGTCCATGCACAGGCCGGGACCTTGGGAGACGGCCTTGCGTTCGCGGCGGGAGATCACGCTGCTGCCGATTTTGATCACAACCCGCTTAAGGTTTTTGAGGATATTTTTGTGAATTTCGTTTTCGATCATTTTCATCCCTGAAAGGACGGGAAAGTCACCAGGAATTCCCCTTCCGGGAACCCCGTTCCGGAAGGCACCTTATTGCTTTTTGGCGGAATTTTCAAGGGTGGCGGTGATGAAACGGTCCCACGCCTGGTAATAGGCCGGGCCACCGGCGATGTAGGTGTCGTTATGGCTGGCGCCCTCGATCGCGTAAAATTCCTTGGGGGAGGCGGCGGCTTCGTACAGTTTTTTCCCCAACCGGAAGGGCACGATTTCATCCCGCGTCCCGTGAAGGAACAGCTTGGGAAGCGTCACCTCCGGGATTCGGCTCAATGCGTCGAATTTGGACTTAATGGCCCAACCCAGGGGAAACAGGGGGAACAGATTCCTCGCCATGTCCTCCGTCGAAGTAAAAACCGATTCAAGGATCAGTCCCGCGGCGGGATTGTTGGACGCCACTTCCACCGCGCACACGCCGCCCAGCGACCGGCCGAAAAGGAACAACCGCTCCGGCGCGGCGGATTTTTCCCGGACCACCACGTCATACGCGGCCTGGGAATCGAGGTAGAGCCCCGGTTCGTCCGGGTCTCCTTCGCTTTTTCCGTACCCCCGGTAATCGAAAATAAACACGTTCAGCTTCAAGGGCATCAACCGGTGGATATTGTCCAACCGGTGGGTCAGGTTGCCAGCGTTGCCGTGAAACCAGAGCAATACGGCCCGGGCTCCGGGAGACGGAACCCACCATCCGTGGAGTCGGACCCCGTCTTCGGCCTGGAAAAAAACATCTTCCACCTGTATCCCGAAGGACCCCGGTTTCCAGGTACCCTCGGGATATTTCAGGGGATGATAAATGATCTTTTTTTCGCATCCTACCAAAACCGCTGCGTAGAGGAATAAAACGAGCAGGATCAGTCCCACCGTTTGTAAAATGGACATGCTCTTTTTCATTCGCTGCTCGGGGAGGGAGAGATTCCCCTAACTCCTTCCCGGCGTCGCTTTTTTTCTCCGGCCCAAAATTAAAATAAAGGGCCGGAAAGGGTTTTTTACATTTTTTCCGTACGGCCGTCAGGAATTTCAAGGGGATCCGGTAGCTTTGGCCTGGAAACCTTCAGCTTTAAGCCCACCACCGCTTCTACCACAACGCTTTCACCCGCCGCGATGGGGTCGTCGGCTTCGGCATTCCAGATTTCCCCGTGAACCATAACTGTTCCCGCCGGGTTCAGTTCGGTTTTGACCACTGCTTTTTCGCCGATCAACCCTTCCCAGCCAGAAAGGGAGCGGCGGCGTTGGGCCTGGGCCGCGAGGTAAACGATTCCGATACTCAGCGCAATGGAAAAGCCCAAGGTGGGGATGAGCACGGTCTTGGAAATCTGCATGGCGGGGTCGTCGCTCTCTATGAGCATGAGGGAGCCCAACAACAGGGAAATCACTCCCCCCACCGATAGCAGGCCAAAACTCATGACATTGATCTCGGCGATGAATAGAATGATTCCCAGGATAATCAGCAGCAAGCCTGCATAATTGATCGGCAGGGTCTGCATGGCATACATGGCCAGGATGAGGCTGATTCCCCCGATCACCCCCGGCAGAATCAATCCGGGGTTGGACAATTCGAAATAGAGTCCGACCAGACCCAGCATCATCAGGACATAAGCGACATTAGGATTGGAAATGATATCCAGGATTTTTTGGCGTTTGCTCATTTCCCGAAAGACCATTTCCTTGTTCTTGGTGTGCAGGGTGACGGATTGGGAGCCTATTTTGATTTTGCGTCCGTCCAGGGCGAGGACGAGAGCTTCGAGATTGGCGGCGATGAGGTCGATGACGTTCAGTTTTTTGGCCTCTTCGGCGGAGATGGAGACGCTTTTTTTCACCGAGAGTTCCGCCCAGTAGGCGTTGCGTCCACGGTGCTCGGCGAGGGACCGGATGTAGGCGGCCGCGTCGTTGACGATCTTGTTCTCCATGGTCTTATCCTGATCGCCTCCACCCCCTCCGCCCATCAGGTTGACCGGGTGTGCGGCGCCGATATTCGTTCCCGGCGCCATGGCTGCGATGTGCGACGCGATCGTGATGAAGGTCCCCGCCGACGCGGCCCGGGAACCGCCTGGAGCCACGTAGGTGGCCACGGGGACACGGGAATTTTGGATGCCCTTGATGATCTGGCGCATAGAAGTGTCCAGGCCTCCGGGCGTGTCCATCCGGATTATGATCAATTCGTCCCGGGAGAGGTTGGCGGCATGGATTTCATGGGTGACGAACTCGGCCACGACCGGGTTGATGGCCCCGGCGATCTCGACCACGACAATACGGCCCTCGCCCCATGCCTGAACTGGCAGGAAAAAAAATATCAGAATGATCCATCCGGGTATTGGTTTCATATTCTCCACGGTGCCCGCTTTAAATAGGAGCGCACATCACATTGCCATTTTTTCACAGTTTGAGGCAAAGTCCAACCAAAACCCGCACCCGCCGGGCCGGTCTTTTGGGGGTTCATCCGTACCGGGATTGGTGGTAGACTGAATCTTGGAATATCGCCATCCCAAAACAGGTCATCCATGGAATACAAAACCATCTTCATCGTCGATCCCGTTCGAAGTGAAAGAATCCAACTTTCCAAATTCATCAAACAGGAATTTTTCACCGTCATGAGTTTTGTGGCCGTTGCCGATTGTTTCAAACATTCCCAAACGATCCGTGGCGATCTGGTCATTTATGTGTTGCGGAAAAACAAAACGGAAATCAAGCATCTGCTGAATATCAAAAAAAAATATAAGAAGCTGAATTTTATTCTTTTGAAGACTCCCGATTCTCCGGAGGCCAACCTCGCCGATATGCAGGATAAGGGGTTCCCATTGATATTTAAAGCGGGCAGCCTGGAAAAAGTGAGAGAGATCACTCTGAATCTTCTGGCTCCCGACGGCTTGCCCCCCCGCACCGAAACGCCGCATCCGGTCCCCATAGGAATCGACCTGGGTCCCATTCCATCCCTGAAACCATGAACCGGGATCCGTTGCCAACCCGAGAGGTCGCGGTAGGATCGGTCACCATCGGCGGTGCGCATCCGATGGCCCTCATTGCTGGTCCGTGTGTGATCGAGTCGGAATCTCTCGCCATGGATACGGCCGAAAAATTGAAGCGGATCACGGCCGACGCCGGGGTTCCCTTCATCTTCAAATCATCCTATGACAAGGCCAACCGGTCGTCCCTCGATTCGTTTCGCGGTCCGGGCCTGGAAAAAGGGTTGGCGATTTTGAAGAAAATCCGCGGCAAGATGAATGTCCCCGTGCTTTCGGATGTTCACAAGGAGGAGGAGATCGAAGCCGCCGCCGAGGTGCTGGATGTGTTGCAGATTCCCGCGTTTCTGTGCCGGCAGACGGACCTGCTGGTGGCCGCGGCGCAGTCAGGCAAACCCGTCAATATTAAAAAGGGACAGTTCATGGCTCCCTGGGACATGAAAAACGTAATCCTCAAGGTGGAAAAAAGCGGCAGCCGGGAAATCCTCCTGACCGAACGGGGGTACATGTTCGGATACAATAATCTCGTGGTAGATATGCGTTCCCTGGCGCTGATGCGGGAAAACGGGTATCCGGTGGTGTTCGACGCCACCCACAGCCTCCAGTTGCCCGGCGGACTGGGAAACAAAAGCGGCGGCCAGCGGGAATTGATACCGCACCTCGCCCGCGGCGCGGTGGCCGTAGGTTGCGATGCCCTGTTCATGGAAATTCATCCCGACCCCGATCACGCTTTCTCCGACGGACCCAATATGCTCAAGCTCGAAGACCTTCCCGAACTCCTGGAACAGCTCAAAGCCATCGACCACCTGGTCCGCCCTGCCACGCAAAGAGGGTAATGGGCCGGGGCATCATCGCCACACGGCCTTGGTCCGCCATATAACGCAGGTCCATCTATTGCCGGAGGTACTTCACCATGAAGCCCATGCGCATTTTGTATTTGACGGTGATTCTGCTTGGAGGAATGCCCGGTCTGGTTTCTGGATCGCCGCCGGCAACCTGGAAGAAGATGCCTCCGGCTCCCACGGCGCGTACCGAGGTGGCCGTGGCGGTATTGGAGGGAAAGATCTACGTCCTGGGAGGGTTTGCGCGGGGAGGAATCACCGACCGGGTGGAAGCCTTCGACACGGCTACCGGACGCTGGGAAGAGAGAAGTCCGCTACCCCGTCCGCTCCATCACACCACCGCTTCGGCCGTCAACGGCAAACTCTATGTCATCGGCGGGTTCTACTCGGGCCGATGGACCCCCACGCACACCACTTACGAATACGATCCGGTCAAAAACCGGTGGACGGAAAAAGCCCCGATGCCCACGCCAAGGGGAGCGTTGGCCGCGGGAGTGATCGATGGAAAGATTTATGCCGTGGGCGGGGCGCACCGGAAATTTTTCCGCATGGTCAATACCGATGCCAATGAAGTGTACGATCCGCGAACCGGGCGATGGCGAAAACTCGCGCCCCTGCCCACCCCGAGGGACCATTTGACCATCTCCACTGTGGGCGGAAAGCTTTTCGCCATCGGCGGACGCGTCAACGTCGACTATAACATGAACCTGGACGCCAACGAATCCTACGATCCTTCAAGCGGAAGCTGGACCCGCCTCAAACCCCTTCCCACTCCAAGAAGCGGAATCACGTCCCAGGCGCTGAATGGCATCATTTATGTGTTTGGCGGAGAATCGGGAAACGGCACCTTCCGGGAAAACGAGGCGTACGATCCGGAACGGGCCCATTGGAACACCATGCTCCCGATGCCGAAGGGACGGCACGGTTTGGGCAGCGCGGTGTGGAACGGTGGGATTCATCTTTTGACCGGCGGACCCAACCCTGGCGGTGGAGGCAGCGACACGCACATTGTTTTCTATCCGGGACCTCCCGGCAATTAAGGGCCCCTGCTGTGTGGCCGGGGTTTGCCAACAAAAAAAGACTCGAAAAAAGGCACGCCACGGATTGGGTCTTGATCCGACCCAATCCGTTGGAGGAGGCAGTGCCATTTCGAATCTTCACTCCATTAATGAGCAATCCCCGTGCCAAACGAATATTTCCAGGGAAAACCCTGAAAACCCGGTTTATTTATAATAGCTTGGAGAAGATGACCCTGGGAGGGGCGGCGTCAAAAAGCCCATGGCAAGGATGCAAATATTGCCGGGTGCGTCAAAATTTTCCGATTTCGTTGGGTGACTTTACTCTCAAGAATGCGGCAAGAAAATCGGTGAGGGACCGGGTAGCTAATTGGGCGTGGTCCTTCAAATTTTTCAGGGACTTCAGGGAGGCTGGGTGGGTGAGGACGTACCACCCGGCTTTCAACCTGGAGATTTCACCATCCTTCTCCAAAAATGAGGAAACGTCAAAAAGTTCCTGGCTGGCGGTGTCGGTGATGGACCGGATAGACAGGAAGGGCAGGTTTTTTTCCCGGGCCACCCGCGCCAGGGCAGCGGTCTCCATGTCGATCGCCAGAACGGAATACTGTATCCCGATCTCATGCTTCAATTTAGGATCGTGGACCACCTCCTCCACGGTGATCAATCCGCCGCTAAAGATGGAAGCCGGGAGGGAAGGGATCTCACGCGGGGCCTGCCGGAGAAGGTGTGGGTCGATGGGAATCTCCAGGGGCGGCGGGTTGCCGCTTTTGCCGTCATCCGCCGAGGGTAATTCCAGAACCTTGTCGGCCACCAGAAGGTCGCCCACCCGCAAACGGGGATCGGCTCCCCCGGCGTAGCCGATGGACACGATCATCGCAGGCCGGAATTTTCCCTGCACCTGGGACAAGGCATCCCTGGCGCGGATTTTCCCGATCCCCGTCCGGACCAGGACGATCGGCCTCCCCTCCCAGGAGCCGGACCAGACATCGGCCTTGCCGAGCTTTGTCTGCTGGTGAACGGTCATTTGCCGCCGGATGCCGGATATCTCTTCCCGGACCGCGCCCAGGATACAAATGGCGGGTTCCATCTGATCCAATCCCCCGTGGGTGGTATGAGGTTTAATCTGATTTAAAGCGTCTTCCTGTAATTTTCGGCCTAAAGAATATCAGAGTTTGGCCGGAAAATCCTCCTGCTCTCGAAACGGAAATCGCATGCATGTGGGGTTTCCGGGAAGACGAATATTTTCCTTTCTTTCCTATTGCCTTGGGGTTGTGTTAAATTCTCAGGCTTCGATCATTGTTTCGGATCCAGTTTCATGGCCAAAATTAAATACGAAATTCCCGTGAAAATCGGGGACCGCCTGGAGCTTACGGTGGAATCCCAGGCATCGAGCGGCGACGGGGTCACCCATCACGGGGGATATACCCTTTTTGTTCCCTCCGGATTGGCCGGCGATGTGGTGGTGGGCGAGGTCACGCGTGTCACGCCGCGGTTTGGCGTGGTCCGGGTGGTGGAGCCGCTTCGCCTTTCTCCCGACCGGGCCGCAGCCCCTTGTCCGGTGTTTCCCGATTGCGGCGGATGCAAGTTCCAGAACCTTCTATATGAGAAGCAGATGGAGTTCAAGGTCCGGGTGGTGCAGGACAGCCTGCGTCATATCGGCAAAATCGATCCTCCGGAAAATATGAAATCCGTGCCGGCGGAAAATCCCTACGGGTACCGCAACAAGGGAAGTTTTGCCGTGGGGGGAGGGACCGGAAATCCCACCTTGGGATTTTTCAGGCAGGGCACGCACGAGGTGGTCGATTCGCGAACCTGTGGGATTCTTCTGGACCCGATCAACGAGGTGAAGGAAGAGGTGCGACGCCTCCTTGTGAAGCATCGTGTTTCCATTTACGACGAGACCCAGCATAAGGGATTTTTCCGCGGCCTGGTGGTGCGCCACTCCGAGAGTATGGGAGAAACCTTGATCGGGCTGGTCACCACCCGTGGCCCTTTTCCTACCCGGTTCCTCGAAGAGATCCGGGACCCGGAATTTCATGAACGGTTTCATGTGACAGGGATCGTCCAGAACCTGAACCTGCAGGATACGAATATTATCCTGGGTGAAAAAAACCGGGTCCTGTGGGGAGAGAACCGCTTGATCGAGAAAATCGGCGGCCTTCGGTTCCAGCTATCCCTGGGTTCTTTTTTCCAGGTCAACTCGCGGCAGGCCTTGGTCCTGTACCGGATTATTCAAGGCTGGGCCGGGAAGGGCAGAGGGATAATTCTGGATGCCTACAGCGGATCCGGGGGAATCGCTCTCTGGCTGGCGAAGGCGGGATGGCGGGTGTTGGGGATCGAGGAATTTTCTCCGGCGGTTCGGGATGCCCGGGAAAGCGCCCGGTTGAACGGCATCGAATCCTGTGAATTTTTTGAAGGGACGGTGGAACAGCATCTCCCCCAGTTGGCCGGAACGGGCGAAATCGCGGCCATGGTTCTCGATCCGCCCCGGAAAGGGTGTTCGGAAAAAGTCCTCGGCTCCGTTCTGGAAATCGCTCCCGGAAAAATCATCTACGTGTCGTGCAATCCCGCCACCCTGGCGCGGGACCTGGGCCGGCTGCATCCCTACTGGATTGAGGACCTGCATGTGATCGACATGTTTCCACAGACCCAGCATGTGGAGACGGCGGTCTTGCTGAGCCGGGAATAGGAACCGGTTCGGTTCCGGGGACCGATTCCGTTCCGGGGGCCGCCCCGGTTATCGGAATGCGCGTTAAAATCGGGCGTGCTTGGGGGTGCGGGGAAAAGGGATCACGTCGCGGATGTTGTCCATCCCGGTGGTAAACTGGACCAGCCGTTCGAATCCCAGCCCGAATCCGGAGTGGGGAGCGGACCCGAACCGCCGGAGGTCCGTGTACCACCAATAATCCTTTGAGTCGATCCCCTTTTCAGCCATTCGTTTTTGCAGGATTTCGTAGTTGTCCTCGCGCTGGCTGCCGCCGATGATTTCCCCCAGTTTGGGCAAAAGGACATCCATGGCCCGGACGGTCTCATTATCTTCGTTCAATTTCATGTAGAACGGCTTGATCTCTTCCGGGTAATTGTAAACGATGACGGGTTTTTTGAAGACCTTCTCGCTCAGGAAACGCTCGTGTTCCGACTGCAGGGTGCAGCCCCATTCCACGGAGTACACGAAGGTTTCGGAGGATTTTTCCAGGATGTGAATGGCATCCCTGTAATGAAGGCGTTCGAACCGGTGTTCGACGATTTGACGGAGATTTTCGAGGATCGACGAGTCGATCCGTTTGTTGAAAAACTCCATATCCTCGGTGCAGTTTTCCAGGACATCCCGGAACAGGGTTTTGATGAATTCCTCGGCGAGGTCCATGTCGTCATCCAGATCGTAGAAGGCCATTTCCGGTTCGACCATCCAGAACTCGGCGAGGTGGCGTTTGGTGTTCGAGTTTTCCGCCCGGAAGGTGGGACCGAAGGTGTAAATATCCGAGAGGGCCAGCGCGTAGATTTCTCCCTCCAACTGTCCGCTGACGGTCAGGCTGGTTTTTTCTCCAAAAAAATCCTGGCTGTAGTCGATCTTCCCATCCACCCGGGGCGGTTGGGAAAGATTCAGAGTGGTGACCTGGAACATTTCCCCCGCGCCCTCGCAATCGCTGGTGGTGATGATGGGGGTGTTGAGGTATAGGAAACCCCGGTCGTTGAAAAATTTGTGGATGGAATAAGCGAGCCGGTTGCGGACGCGCATAACCGCGCCCATCGTGTTGGTCCGCGGACGCAAGTGGGCGATTTCACGCAGGAATTCGAACGAGTGACGTTTCTTTTGCAACGGATAACTTTCCGGTTCCGCCACCCCATAGACCCGGATTTCGCCCGCACAGACTTCCATGGACTGTCCCTTGCCCTGGGACCGGACCAAGTCCCCCGTCACCGCCACGCAGGTTCCGGTGGTCAACTGGTGGGTGCAGGCTTGAAAACTCTCCAGGGTATGGTCCGCCACCACCTGAATGCTGCTGAGGCAGGAGCCGTCGTTGATTTCGATGAAGGAGAAGCCTCCCTTGGAATCCCTGCGGGTGCGGATCCATCCCTTGATGATGACGTTTGACCGCTCTTCCTCACTTTGTAAAAGGTCTTTCACCCGGTCGCGAATTTTTTTTTGCATGGTATTTTTCGTTTCGAAAGGCCCGGCGGCAACTTATTCCCCCTGGTTCGTGTCCGGAACTCCTACGCCGCGCCGGGGGAAGGAGTTCCCATCGATTGACAAGAAAGGGGAATTGAGATACTTTAATCTTGTTGAAAATTAAAGATTTTGCCTGATCTGCCTCGTTCGGAGAAATTCTTTTCCACTAAAGGACTTATTAATCCGCCTATGTATATTTTAGGAAACTTTCTGGAAGCCACGGCCAAAATACTGGATATCGCGCTCAGTCTTTATATGTGGATCATCATTATTCGGGCGCTATTGTCCTGGGTCAACCCGGATCCATATAATCCCATCGTCCAGTTTCTATACAGTATCACAGAACCGGTCATGGTTCGAGTCCGGCAATTGCTGCCCATGTCGGGAATGGGTATCGATTTTACCCCTATTATAGTGATTCTCGCCATTATTTTCCTCCAGGAATTTCTGGTAAAATCCCTTGGAATGTTTGCCATTCAACTGCAATAATGAGTCCATGCGATTAAATTATCTCGACATTCTGGAACAATGTTTCCGCGAAAAGTTTCGGGGGTACAGCAAACAGGAAGTCGATACTTTTTTGCAACTGGTGGCGGACGATTTCAAGGATATGGCGGAAGAGATCCAGCAACTGAAAAAGGAGATCGAAGGCAAGGACACGCTCCTCCAGGATCTCAAGGCCAGGCTCAAGGAAAACCCGAATGGCGGAGGTCCTTCCCAGATCACTCCAGAAATACTGAAGGAAAAGGCCAAGCGGATCATCCTTCTGGCACGGGAACAGGCGGAACAGCAGAAAAAGAGGGCCGACAGCGAACTGACGTTGCTGAAAAAGGAAATACAACGGCTGAGACAGGAAAAAACCAACCTGATTCAAACCCTGAAAGACACCGCCCGGCAACAACTGGATCGGCTCAAAAAATAAAGTCACCGTTCCCGGATTCACCATGCCATTGAAAATCACCAGATGCAAGGAAGGGATCCAGTTCGCCGCCACCTTGCAGCCCCGCGCCTCCAGGAATGAGATTACAGGTTTGCACAACGACTCCTTGAAGATTCGCCTGACCTCCCCGCCGGTGGACGGGGCGGCGAACCGCACTTGCGTCAAGTTTCTTGCCAAGGAATTGGGAATCCGGCCTTCCTCGATCCGGATCGTGAGCGGTCTCACCAGCCGAAGGAAGACCATCCGGATCGAGGATATGGACGAAGCCGGGTTCCTGAAAAAACTGTCTCCGCTCATCCCGGAAGCCCACTGAAAATATATTGAAGGAACGATGATCAAAACCGTGGAATACATCGATGGCGCCGCGCGCATGATTGACCAGACCCGGCTGCCGCGGGAAAAAGTATTTGTCGACTGCCGCACCGTCGAGGAGGTGGGACAGGCCATTCGATCCATGGTCATCCGCGGGGCGCCGGCGATCGGGGTGGCAGCGGCGATCGGGGTCAGTCTGGCGGCCGAGGCAATTCAGGCGGAGGACTTCGAATCCTTTTATGCCCGGTTGGAGGAAAAATGCGGGGGGCTGATCCTCGCCCGCCCCACGGCGGTCAACCTGGCCTGGAGCGTGGAAAGGATGAAACGCGTTGCCCGGGAATTCCGTCACCTGACGGTTCCCGAACTAAAAAAGCAATTGAAACGAGAAGCCCTGGCCATCCTTGAGGAAGATATTTCGGCGAATCAATCCATCGGCAAGTTCGGGCAAACCCTGATCGAGGATGGCAGCCGGGTTCTCACCCATTGCAACGCCGGGGCGCTGGCGACGGCGGGGTATGGAACCGCTCTTGGGGTCATCCGGGCCGCGGTGGAATCGGGCAAGCAGGTCCAGGTTCTTGCCAATGAGACCCGTCCTTTCCTGCAAGGCGCGCGTCTTACGGTCTGGGAACTGATGGAGGACCATATTCCGGTGAAACTGATCACCGACAGCATGTGCGGCCATTTCATGCAAAAAAAACAGGTCAACGTGGTGGTGGTGGGGGCGGACCGGATCGCGGCCAACGGCGATGTGGCCAATAAAATCGGCACCTACATGGTGGCGGTTCTGGCCCGGAAACACGGAATCCCTTTTTATGTAGCAGCGCCCATTTCCACGTTGGACCTTTCTCTCGCCTCCGGCGATCAGATTCCCATCGAAGAGCGGTCTCCCGATGAAGTGTGGCACATCAACAACCAGCCCATTGCCCCGGAGGGAACGGAAGCGGCTCATCCTGCTTTCGATGTTACCCCCAACGACCTGGTTTCCGCGATCATCACGGAAAAGGGCATCGCCCGGGCGCCGTATCCCGAATCCCTGAAACAATTGGCGGACCGTTAAATGAGGACGGGTTTTCAGAGGTATCCAGGGAACCCCGGCACGAGAAAGACGCCGGGTGCATTCCATGGGCGGCGGGAAAGGTTCTTACGCCCATGATGAAAGCGATGATTCTCGCCGCCGGATTCGGCACCCGTCTGCGGCCTTTGACACAAGCTCTTCCCAAGCCGATGTTTCCCGTGATGAATCG
This sequence comes from Nitrospinaceae bacterium, assembly GCA_046754465.1. Lineage (GTDB taxonomy): Bacteria > Nitrospinota > Nitrospinia > Nitrospinales > VA-1 > JBHHVU01. The sequence continues at coordinate 58,806 of JBHHVU010000004.1, forward strand.
GCCGCTTCTCGAACACACCCTCGGCCTGCTCCGCGCCAACGGCATCCGGGATATCACCGTCAACGTCCACCATTTGCCCGAAAAAATCATCCGGCATTTCGGGGATGGAGCGGAGTTCGGGGTCGATCTGCATTTTTCCCGGGAGAAGGAGATCCTTGGCACCGCCGGGGGAATCAAGGCCGCCCAGAGGTTTCTCGACGGGGGCTCCTTTTTGGTCATCAACAGCGACGTTCTGGTGGAGATTGACCTGCACCGGGTGCTGGCCTATCACAAGGCCAAGGGTTCCTGTCTGACGCTGGTGGTCCGGAAAGACGCCTCTCCCGAACAATTTGATCCGATAGAAATATGCCCCGATGGGCGTATCGTGCATTTCGTGGGGGCTTCATCCATGGATCTGCCCAACCACACCACCCGGGTCATGTTCACGGGAATCCAGATCATGGAACCTGAAATTTTTTCCCGCATTCCCTCCGGCTCCTTTTGCGGGACGGCGGAAGACATCTTTCCTGAAATGATCCGTGATGGGCTGCCTGTTTTCGGCTATCTGCATGAGAAGTATTGGATCGATTTGGGAAACCGGCGGAGTTATTTGCAGGCTCACAAGGATGCCCTGAACGGGAAATTGAATTTGAAGGGGACGAATCATCGAGGCGGGGAGGAAGATTCCTTCATCGTGCCACCGGCGGTCCTGGGACGGGATTGCCAAATCGCGTCCGGCGCGAGAATCGGTCCATATGCCGTTTTGGGCGATGGTTGCCGGGTCAAGGAGGGCGCTGTGATTGAAAATTCCGTGGCCTGGAACGGGGTGACCCTGGGCGCCGGTGCCCGCGTGGAAGACTCGATCCTGGGGGAAGGGGTGGTGATACCCGGGGGGAGCCAGGTCAGGGAGCAATCGCTTGCTGACACAGCGTAGACGGGAAAGCCGGGGAATTTAGCCTGGAGGGGAGGGGCTCTTCCTCAAGGGGTTGTTTCCCGGGCAGCGTGATGGTGAAGGTGGACCCTTCATTGACGGCGCTTACAACCTTTATCGTGCCTCCGTGCCGTTCCACGATTCTCTGGCATATGGCCAACCCCATACCCGTTCCCTCATACTCGCTTCGCCCATTCAATCGTTCAAAGGGTTTTAAGATCCTTTCAGCATATTGGTTGTCAAATCCGATCCCGTTATCCTTGATTTCAATTTCCCACATGTCCCTTCCCACCGGCCGGCCTTGGAGATCGATCACGGGAGGGGCCCCCTTCCTGTGGAATTTGAGCGCATTTCCAAGGAAATTCTGGAATAACTGACGCATTTGAAACGGGTCTGCATCCAGAGTGGGGAGACTTTTCATATGCACCATACCCTGGGTCTGGGTCAGGCGGGTTTCCAGATCGGCCAACACCTCTTCTTTGATGACCTTTTCGAGATTGACCGGTTCAAAAACCCTTTCACCGGAGGTTATCCGGGAAAAATCCAGAAGATCGTTGATGAAGTTCTGCATTCTTTCGGCGGATCTTTGCATCCGGGCCAGAAAGTCGTATCCTTTTTCGTCATTCCCGGAAATCCGGTCTTTCAAACGGGAACCGAATACGAGTATTTTACGCAGGGGCTCCTGCAGGTCGTGCGAGGCGATGGTGGCGAAATCATTGAGCGCCTGGTTACTGCGTTTCAACTCCTCGGTGTAACGTTTGAGCACCTTTTCGGACCGAATGTAATAATTCATGTAGGCGTATAATTTCAGATGGGTCTGAACCCGGGCCAGCACCTCCTCCTTGTGGAACGGTTTGGTAATATAATCGTTTCCCCCCACCCGGAATCCTTGGACAATATCCTCCAGCGCGCTTTTGGCAGAGAGGAATATAATGGGAATGTTCTGGGTGTCCGGATTTTCCTTTAATTTTTTGCAGGTTTCGAATCCGTCCATTTCCGGCATCATGATATCCAGAAGAATCAGGTCGGGTAAAAAGCGCGGGGCGATTTTAATCGCAACCTCTCCACTCCTGGCGATGGAGAGTTCATAACCCTCTTGTTGAAACGTCTTTCTTAATAAGTCAAGATTGGCGGGAGTGTCGTCCACGATCAGGATCTTTTTTCCAGCCATGCTGCTATTGTCAAGGTGCATGTTCGATCCTCCCCAAAATTTCAAGGACCTTTTCAATTTGGTAATTGTCGATATGTTCTTTCAGGTGCCGCTCCAATGCCCGGCCGTCTTGGCCCATTTGGCATAATTCCTTAAGGGATCTTTCCAGTTCGGTGATGTTGTTGACTTCCGCGCCCGCTTTCAAACGGGAAAGAAGGGCATGGGGGATATTGAAGTGGGCGGCATTCAAACCATTGGTTTCGTTTTCTTCCTGCCTGGGTGGGTGGGAGCTCTCATACGGGTTGGGTTGATTTTCATTTGCTTCTCCAGCGGGGGGCAGGGGAACGGTGAAGAAAAAACGTGATCCTGTTCCCGGTTCCGACTCCAGGCTCAGTTTACCTCCCATCAACGCCACATGTTGTCTGCAAATGGCCAGCCCTAATCCGGTGCCCCCGCGTCTGGCTCCCTGTTCCTCTTGGCGGAAGGGCTCAAAAATGAATTTCTGGGCGTCCGGGAGAATTCCTGGTCCCGTGTCGAAGACCTCGAATCGGAAACGGTGGTTGGTTTCGGCTGTGACTTTCAGTCCGACTTCTCCCGATTCCGTGAATTTCACCGCGTTGCCCACGAGGTTGGTCAATACCTGCCTCAATTTGGTCTCGTCTCCATGAATTTGAACCGGGCTGTCGGGTAATCCTTGCAGGTTCCATTTTAAATTTTTCTTTTGTATCTCAAGTTTGAACAGCGAAGATAAATTTTGAACCAGACAATTCAGATCGAAATGGGTGAGGATTATTTCCATTCGTCCCGCTTCGATTTTGGATAAATCCAGGATGTCGTTGATCAATTCGAGGAGGTTTTCCCCACTTTTTTTGATGGTTTCAACGGATTGGATCTGATGGGGGTTCAGGGCCGGGTCATTCATCAGAATCTGGGAGAAACCGAGAATCGCGTTCATGGGCGAACGGATTTCGTGGCTCATATTGACGAGAAATGTGCTTTTTGACCGGTTGGCGGATTCCGCCTCAATTTTTGCCCGGTTCAATTCCTGTTCGGTTTGTTTTCTTTCCGAAATATTTCGAACGATGCCAGTGAACAAACGGCGTCCTTCCAGAAGCACTTCGCTGATCGCCAGTTCCATGGGAAATGTTTTACCGTCCTTTCGCAATCCCGTCACTTCCCGGCCGACTCCAATGATTTTGGCCCGGCCGGTCTTCACATAATGATTGATGTAACCATCGTGGCGGTTGTGCCAGGGTTCCGGCATCAATAGTTTTACGTTTTTTCCCAGGACCTCTGATTTGGAGTAACCAAAGAGGCTTTCGGCCGACCGGTTAAAGGTTTCGATGCTGCCATTTTCGTCAATCGTGATGATGCCATCGACCACGCTGTTCATGACCGCATCCATTCGAATCGCATTTTCGCGGACCTTTTCTTGAGCGATGTTACGTTCGCGGGAAAGACCGATTTGCCGCCTCCGCATCAAAAAAGCCGTTCCGGAAGCCAGGACCAAAAGACCGAAGATCATGAGAAATCCCCGGCTCATGGCATGAAGGGTTGCAAAGGCTTCGGCCACATGGATCTCCGTGGTGATGCCGAAATGATAATCCGGTAGCCAGGTCCAGGCGCCGATCACGGGGACACCCCGGTAATCGTTGTAGCCGTCTACATTGACTCCCCTCTCGCCCCTCAGCGCACTGGCGGCCATTTCCGTGAACGGCTGCCGCTTACGGGGAAGGGTGGGCCGATGTCCCTTAACCAGGTTGCCTCCCGGGTTGCGGGCTTCCACATTAAGAATGGAATGGATTCCCGCGCGATCGGTTAAAAGCCCCACCCGCTTTAATTGATCATTGAACCGGGTGCCGGTTATCAGCACGCCTTGATTATTAAACGCATAAGTTTCTCCGGTCTTCCCCCAGCGGCTGATTTCCAACATTTGGGTGAATTCCGTTTCCGGGCGAAGGCGGAAGGACAAGACCCCGGCGACTTCCCCATCCAGCTCCCGGATGGGGGTCGATACAAACATGGTGGGCCAGCCAGACCGCCAAACCCCATGAATGTCCGGAAGCACCACCTCCCCGGGAAAAGGAAGGGAAACCACGGTGTCTCCCTGCATGGACCGATAGAAAAAATCAGTGGATTCCGCCAGACTGCGTTTTCCCACAGGCTCTTCCAAAAGGGCGCCCACCTGGTAACCCGTGGGGTCTAGAAGGACAAAACCGATGAAACCGTATTTCCGGCAGGCGGCGCCCAGGTTTTCCCGCAGCCAAATGAGCTCATCCGATTGTTTCAAACGTTCCGCGCTCACATACTCGTCCCGCGTTTGTTCCAGAAGATTCAGAATGTTTTTACGCACTCCCGGTTCCGCGGCTAAAACCTCGACGTCCTGTTGTCTGTCTTTGATCCAGAATTTCAGAGCGGTTATATTAGAGGAGAGAGTGACCTGCAATTGGGAGGAGAGATTTTTTTTCAATTCCTCCTTCACGGCATTCAATCCGTACCAACCCATGATTCCCAACACGGCCATCCCAATAATGAGGCTGCCTGGCAGAGAAATGATACGCGGCAAAGATTGATTTTCCCTGCCATGGAATGGTGAAAAGATCGGCATGGCGCGTCACCTGAAATCGGCTTGCATGGACATACACGGATTCCCAAACAGGACCGGGAATTTCCACTCACAACTCTTGTTTTAATGATAACATATACTTTCCAGATAAACTAATTGACGGGAAATTTTTGCGGTTAACTGAGGGTTTTTTAAGGGGTTTGTTAATTTACCCAGGAGAGCTCACAGGTGAAAAAGCTGCGGGAAGAGCATCTTTCGAAGGGGGAAAGGGCGGGTGATCCCATGGGCCGGGAAAGAGATTCCCCACAGCGGATTCCATGGGATCACCCGTCGATGGCCACAATGCGTCTTTGGGGGAAAAACCGTCAAAGAATTTTGTGATTGTCCAAAGTCATGCTCTCCACGGCGACTTGGCCGTCCTCGCAATGAATGATTCGACGACAGGCCGGTAAGTCCGCCTCGCCCACACGATGGTAATCATCGGTATAACTTTCCACGTCTTTCAGGGTTCCATTTTCGGGATTGAAATAATAAACCGTGTATTTGTGAGTGAGGAATTTTCCTTCCGGATTCTTAACGCTCTCTTCAATATTGATTGAAAAAGAGAACCTTGGGGTCTTACGATTGATCTGCTGGATGCGGCCGTCCTTGATCCGATAAAAGGAATGCATGCCATCCCCTCCCATGATCACGCTGCGGCCGAGTGGGTGTTTGCCGTCGTCGCCGAAGGCCAGCTTGTATTTGCCGTCGGATTCCTCGAAGGACCGCGGTCCCCGGTGCATGGCGATCGAAGCCATGTTTTCAAGGACGAATTCCCTGGCCTTTTCATCCTGAATGGTTGTTTCGATTTCTTTGGGATTTTTTACGGTCACAGTACCTTGCTCGTCTTTACCGTTGATGTTTACGGTGATGCCGGCCGTGAAACCGGGGAACCCCGAAGGCCATCGGGCGGTGTTGCCAAACACTTCTTTCAGAGCGGCACGCGCTTCCGAATCGTCCTCAAGGGTTGAGGCGACATCTTTTTCCTTGGTATAGGTTGCCATTATAAACTTCCTCCTGGTGGAATGAAGGGTTTTCGGGATTGACTTCTCCAATGACCCGGTTCTTTCCTGACGGGAAAATCCGGATCAAGATAGCCGGAAGAGGGTGCCGATTGCTCCCTCCTGATATTTTGGTTGAGTATATTATACTCCAGGGAGGCGGGGAACCGGGAAGTGTCCGGGAATTAAAATAAGATCTCGATTTTGGCGTTCTTTCTAAGTTTGGCGATGTAATCCTGAACCTTTTTTTTGGCTCTTTCGGTGAAGAGATGCTTTTGGATTCCCTTTTCCATTTCAGAGAACGGGGCCAGTTCGGAGGGTTTGGTTTCAATGAGTTTGATGATGTGGAAACCGAAGGGGGTCTGGACCACACCGCTGACTTCCCCGGGTTTCAGTTTGGACACGGCTAAGTCAAAGGCCGGATCGAAGACTCCCTTGTAGATAAAGTCGAGATCGCCCCCTTTCTTGGCGCTGCCCGTATCGTGGGAATATTTTTTGGCCAGGTCCTTGAAATCCGCGCCGGCGCGCACTTCCTTAAGGATTTGGCGGATTTTTTCTTCCGCTTTTTTGCGTAATTCGTCCGTGCGGGCTTCCAACTCCTTGGGAGTGGATTTTTGGATGAGTTCCGGGGGATATATCGATATGAAAATGTGGCGGGCGCGGTAGGCTTCCGGCCGGACAAATTTTTTCTGGTTCGTCTCGTAATATTTTTTTACTTCCTCAGGGGAAATATTTATTTTCCCCTGGATCTGCTTTTCGAGTAGTTTGTGGGCAACGATGTCCACTTTGATAGATTGCCGCAAGTGGTCTTCGGTGAGATTCCGTTCCATCAGGGCCTTTTTAAACTCCTCTTCATTTTTATAGGGTTTGCGGATGGCTTCCAGTTGTTTCTCAACCAATTTCGGATCGAGGGGGATGTGTTCTTCCTTCCCCTGCTGGTATACCAGTTCCCGGATCACTTCCTTCTCGATCATATCCAGGATAATCTTCCTTTTTTGCGAAGAATTGAGCGGCTGGTTGATTTTCTTCATCAGGCGCTTTAGTTGAAACTGGATGATATTGGCGTCGACCGGGACCCCGTTGACGCGGGCCACAACGTCCGGAAGAGCCACCTCGGCGGCGGAACCCGCGGGTTTTTCCTGGGCTGCCGGGCAAACGGCGGCCAAACTCAACAGCCAAAAACAAAGAATCACCGCCGTCTCGAATTTAAAATTTTTGAGCATTGATATTCTCCAAAAGATGTTTACCCCATTCGGGCCCCCTTGCCTGGACTCTTTCGGCAGGGACCGATTTCTGGAAAAGGTTACCATTCCTATCAAACCGATGCAACGATTCCGTGATTGAGGGACCCGCGTTGACTCCCGGTGGGGGATGTGGGAAAATCCGGTGAAAGCATTCTACCTTGTATCCAGAACCCACCCTGGGCCTTGGTGAAACGTGGACAGGCACCGGCCAGCTCCAAGTGAATCACGGGACTGGCAGCGGGTGAGTCCCCTTGTCTCGTTTATGCGAACGCCGTCACTGTAGGAACGCGCCCCTCTTTCATGGATCAAACACGTCACCCTGTTTATAGCGTCATTCCCTACTTTGGCCTGTTTTTTTCCGGGGCCGCCAGCCTGGTTTACGAACTGGTTTGGATCCGTCAACTCACTCTTGTTTTTGGTGCCACTCTCTACGCCATCAGCGCGGTCCTGTGTGCTTTCATGATCGGACTGGCCCTGGGAGCCTGGGGAATCGTGCGTTTCCTGAACTGGCGGGAACGCGGCGGCCGGACCCCGCGGATGGTCCGTTTATATGGAATGATCGAGGGATGGATTGGGCTGTACGGTCTGGGTTTTCCTCTGGGACTTCACCTGTTGGAACGCATCTATCCCCTGGCCGTGGACAGTGGGTTTGGGTCCGGAACCTGGCTGCATGGTTTGGAATTTTTTTTGAGCACGTTGTTGATGCTTCCGCCGACGGTGCTCATGGGCGCCACCCTCCCGCTTATCGCCAGTTGGGCCACACGGGAACAAACCGGCAGGATTTTTTCCAATGTTTCCATCCTTTACAGTATCAACACGTTCGGGGCGGTCTTCGGCTGCCTGTATACCCAGCTCTTCGCCATGGAGCATTTCGGGATTCGCGGGACAGTTTGGTCCGCCGCGGCGATGAACTTCCTCGTCCTTATGATTTGCCTGCCTCCGGGGGTCGAGCGCGCGCCGAAAACAAAGGCACCCCCTCGAGCCCGAAAAAAGTGGATCGAGGAAAAAGGAGAGGCCGATCCCCCATCCCGGCAGTCCACGATCCTCGGTTTTCTGATCCTGGTTATTTTTATTTACTCGGGGATGGCCTCGTTATCCAGCGAAATACTTTGGACCCGCGTCCTGGTTTTTCCCATGGGGAGCACCCTGTTTTCTTTCGCGCTCATCCTGGCCACCTTTCTTTTCAGCATCGCCCTGGGCAGCCTGGTGGCGGCAAGGATCCTTGGGAATTCGCGGTGGATTTTGAAATTCCTGCTCATCGAACTGGGGATCGGACTGGTTTGCATCGGCATCTTGCCCCTGTTCGATCGGTTGCCGGATTGGACCCGGTTGGCGGACCTCCTGTTTTACAATCTGGATAATTCAGCCGGTCAGACCCTCCTGGTGAGATCGCTCTTCGCCTTTGGCTTGATGTTTCTTCCCACACTGGGATTTGGCCTTCTCTTTCCCCTGGCTAACCGCATTCATGTCACCCTGTTTAGGACCGTCCGGAGGACCCTGGGCAATTGTTACGCCTTCAATACCTTGGGAGCGGTTCTGGGAACCCTGTTGACCCCTTTTGTATTGATTCCTCTGTTCGGGATCCGGTTGTCGCTGTTTGTGATTTATTCCATCCTCATCCTGCTTTCATCCGTGGGCCTGGCCCTGTACCTCGAGGCGCGGCCGGTCCGTTTCGCGGGCCTGGTTTCCGGGGCGGGTCTGCTTATTTACGGGGGCTACGCCTATTCGACGCCCCACATATCCGTTAACCGGCTCGGCGACCACAATCTGGCACGGGTGGAGATCTCCGTTTCCAAGGACCGCCTCCGGCTTCTGGATTACCGGGAAGGTGATTTCGCTACCCTCAGCGTGGTGGAGAATGTGAATTCGGGAGAGCGCACCCTTTATGTAAACGGGTTCAGCACCGCCACGGTTACCCAGTCACTCAGTGGCAGCGCTTACATGCGGGCGATGGGTTTTGTCCCCATGGTTCTGCATCCGGATCCCCGGAAGGCGCTGGTGATTTGTTTTGGGACCGGGAACACGATGGGTACCGTTTCCCTGTTCCCCGGCGTGACCGTGGATGGAGTGGAAATCGACCGCAACGTCCTTTCCTTGGCTCACTGGTTCTCTTCCTGGAATTACGATGTCCTCAACCGTTCCAATACCCGCATGATGATTCAGGACGGAAGGACATTCACGCGCTGGACCCGGAACCAGTATGACGTAATCACCCTGGAGCCGATGTCTCCGGTTCAAGCGGGGGTGGTTCATCTTTATTCCCGTGAATTTTATGAACAGGCGCTGGGACGGCTGACGCCGGGCGGAATCATGGTACAGTGGCTTCCCCTCCATTTGGTGGGGGATGAGGATATGAAGGCGATCGTTAAGACGTTTAAGGCGGTGTTTCCCCACGTTTCGGTTTGGAACAGTTTCCTGACGCGGATCGTTCTCCTGGTGGGATCGGACCGGCCGGTCCGGCTGGATAAAAACCGGTTTGATGATCTGATGCGGGTTCCTGCCCTGAAGGAAGCCGCGCGCCAGATGGGGGTCCAGGCGTTCCTGGATTTCACGGATTTTTTCCTGACAGATGCCGATCGTCTGGAATCCCTTCTTCAGGAGGCTCCGGTCATCACCGACGATCATCCGATCCTGGAGTTTTCCCCGGTTTCCCTATTGGCGCCGCTGTTGTGGCAAACGGACGAAAAATTTCTCAATCTTTTGCGTTACCGGGTGGGCCGGTTTCCCCCGGTGACGGGAATCACCGGGGAAGAAGAACGGCTCCTTCGCCGGCAATATGAAATTCGCACGGCCCAACGGTTTGCCGTGTTTTCCCGAAGGTACCGCGGGCCCGGGGAGGCGGCTTTCGCCTCGAAAAATTATCTGTCCGGACTGGAGGCGGTGAAAATTTATTTGGAAACCAAAAAAGACACACCCATCAGCTTGAAAGATGCCCGGTGGCATCCGTAAACGCTGTGTGGGGGAGAGGGCCGGCGGGGATTGAGGGTGGGGAATCGTTCATCCGTCGCCGTTAGTGAACACACCCATGCCGCGGAATTTTTCCTGCCTGCGGCTCAGTAAATCCTGGGTGGAAGAGTGGCAGAGGTCCGTTAGATTGGAGCGCAGGGCTTTTTTCAACAGGATGGATGCCCTTTTTTTGTGGCGATGGGCGCCCCCCAGGGGTTCCCGGATGATTTGATCGATCACTTTCAGTTTCAGGAGGTCTTCCGCGGTGAGGCACAGCGCTTCCGCCGCTTGCACCACCTTTTGTTTGTCTCCCCACAAAATCGAGGCGCATCCCTCGGGCGAGATCACCGAATAGACGGAATGTTCCAGCATCAGGATCCGGTCACCGATCCCGATCGCCAGCGCGCCCCCCGAGCCCCCTTCGCCGATGACGACGACAATGATCGGGACCTTGATGCCTATCATGGTATACATGTTGGTGGCGATGGCTTCCGATTGTCCCTTTTCTTCCGCGTCCACTCCGGGATAGGCTCCCGGGGTATCGATCAGGGTGATGATGGGAATATCGAATTTTTCCGCCATTTTCATCAGGCGCAGTGCCTTGCGGTACCCGGCGGGTTGAGACATCCCGAAATTCCGCGAAACCTTTTCCTCGTTGTCTCTTCCTTTTTGATGTCCGATGATCATCACCGATTGATCGTCAAACTTTGCCACCCCCCCGACGATGGACGGGCCAAAGCCCCCGTGCCGGTCTCCGTGCAGTTCAAAAAAATTCGTAAAAATCTCATCAATATAATCCAGGGTATAAGGCCGATCGGGATGCCTGGCGACCTGGGTTTTCTGCCAGCCTTTGAGATTGGCGAAAACATCGTGTTTCATGTGACGGAGTTTTTTCTTCAGTTTGGCGATCTCATGGGTGATGTCGCCCACGCTGTCGTACATGTGCGAAAGGGAAATCAGTTCATGGATCTGGTTTTCCAGCGCGAATATTTCTCTTTCGATATCCAGGATTTGGACCATGGCGGATCGGTACTCAGAAGATATTGATCTTTACTGCCTTTAAAGTGATTTTAACACATTCCAACGGCGTCTTCCATTTTCCCTGGGTCCGGCCGGTGTTGGCGGTGGTGGGTTGCCAAGGGAGGGAGAGGGGCCTGGAATCAATAAAACCCGAAGATGGGGTGAATAAGTTTCGTCAGATGTTTGGATTCCTGCAAAGCCGCGGCGCCCTCGCTGCCAATTTTATTTTGTCCCAGTTTTAACGATTTCAGGTTCGACAGATTATGAGAATCGGCAATGGCCTTGGCTCCCGCGTCACCAATGCGGTTGAAATTCAAATTCAATTTTTTCAGATGGGACAGGGTTTCGGATCGGGCCAGGGCGATGGCTCCCACATCGGTGATGTTGTTCTGGGCCAGGTTTAAAGAGGTCAGTTGTTTCAATTTCGGGGATTGGGCCAGCGCCGTCACGGCGTTGTCGCTCAGGCCGTTGCCGTGAAGGTCCAGCCGGGTCAAATTCGAGGCGTAGGGCAGGTCCAGCAAGGCAAACACGCCGATGTCACCGAGAATGATTTTCCCCATATCCTCAAGCTGGCTCTGTGTATGCAGTTCCTTGAGCTTTTGGATGACCTGGAACCGGTGCCACGCCGCTTCCCCGTCTTTTCCCAGGGGGTTGTAGGCGAGGCCGATGATTTGGATGTTTTTCAGTTTGGGAGAGGTCGTGAGCCGAATCGCCCCCTCGTCGCGAATTTCGTTGTAATTGAGGTTGAGTTCGATGAGGCCGGAAAGGATATCGGACTCGGCGATGGCCACCGCGCCGGCATCTTTGATCCGGTTCCGGTACAGGTTGAGCGTTTTCAGGCGGGAAAAGGTTTTCGATGAGGCGAGAATTTTCACCCCCTCATCGGTGACGGAATTGTTTTCCAGGGAAAGCGATGTCAGATTTCCGAGTTGTGGGGAATCGGCAAGGGCGCGGATACCTTCATCTCCCATTCCCGCCTTGTAAATGACGAGCCTGGTTACGCTTTTCAGGAGGGGGGATCGAGCAAGGACCCGAACCCCGGCGTCGCCGATGTTCTTGGCGTTGATTTTAAGGCTGGTGGGATTTCTCCGCAGTTTTTTTTTGATGTACTTTTCAATTCGGGGTCCGCTCCATTCAGGAGGTGAAGCGGCGGCGAAGAAAATATAAAAAAAAGCCAGCCCCAGGGCTGTCCATCGGCATCGATGCATAAACGGCCTGCTATAGTAAGGCGAAATCAATTCGCGGTTTTTTAATCTATGTTTTTATTTTAACGGGCCATTCATTTTTTTTCAATTGCGTTCAACCGGGCTTCCAGGGCTCTTATTTTTCGGGCCATTTCTGGAAGTTTGGGAAAGAGGGTGACGTATTTTTTCCAGGTGTTCACGGGAACCCCCGGCATCCCTCCATAAACGGCGTTACTTTCAATATCCCGGAATGTCCCGGTTCGGGCGACGAGGACCGCCCGGTCGCCAATGGTCACGTGGTCGCCGAGACCCACCTGGCCGGCCAGGACCACATGGTGACCCAGGGTGCAACTCCCCGCCATGCCGACCTGCGCCACGAGAATCGTATGTTCCCCGACCGTGCAATTGTGCGCGACCTGGACGAGGTTGTCGATCTTGGTGCCCTTTTTGATCAGGGTGGCGCCCAGGGTGGCCCGGTCGATGCAGGTGTTCGCCCCCACCTCCACATGATCTTCCAGGATCACCTTCCCGATTTGCGGGACCTTGTAATGCTCCCCTTTTTCGTCGAGGGTATAACCGAATCCATCGGCGCCGATCACCACCCCGGCATGAAGGATCACATGGTTTCCGAGGACGGTATCCGGGTACAACGTGACGTTGGGATGGAGGATGGTGTGTTTTCCGATACAACAACGGTCGCCCACGGCCGTTCCCGGATACAGGATGGATTCGTCGCCGATCGTGACATCATCCCCGATGGACACGAAGGCCGACAAAGTGACATGATCCCCGAGTTTGACGTTCCGGCCGATTTTCGCCTGGGGGTCGATTCCCGGTTTCGGACGGGAGCCGGGATGAAAGTGGTGCAGCAATTTGGCAAAAGCCAGCGCGGGATGGGCGGTGATGATTTGGGCCTTGTCCGTCTCGATTTCCCGGTCGACGAGGACCGCCGCCGCCTTGGAGCGCTTCAAGGATTCAATGAATTTTTTTTGGGTGACGTAGGTGATGTGGCCTTCCCCGGCATCTTCTATTCCACCCACGTCGATGATTTCCAGGGTCCCGTCCCCTTTCAGGGTGCCTTGCACCAAGGCGGCGATTTTTTCCAGGTTCATGATCAGGCCTTTCCTTCTCCATTTAAGTGAACAATTTTGTTTGCGGGACCGGGTGCGGAATCCGGAGGAAGGCTCCCCGGTTCCGTACAGGGGGAAGGAAACCGGAATCGAATTCTCTCCCTGGGAAGGATTTCCGCCGGTTCAAATAATCACGTCCTTGTCGATGGGGAAAATCTTTCCTTCGCTGAGCTGGAGCACGCGGTCCATTCGCCTCGCGATTCTTTGACTGTGCGTCACGATCACGATCGTCTGCCGGAATTCCTGGTTCAGGTTTCCGATCAATTCGATCAATGAGTCGCTCGCGTGGATGTCCAGATTTCCTGTCGGTTCATCGGCCAGCAGGATGTCGGGTTGATTGATCAGGGCCCGTGCCAGGGCCACCCGCTGACTTTCCCCTCCGGAAAGCTCGCCGGGTTTGTGTTGCATCCGGTTTTTGAGTCCCACCTGACCCAGGAGGTATTCGGCCCGTTCCCGGGCGAATTTTTTGTTTTGGTTGCGGATCAGGGCGGGAAACATGGCATTTTCCAGGGCCGTGAAGTCCGGCAGGAGATTGAAAAACTGGAACACGAATCCGATATTGGAATTGCGGAATTTATCCAGGAATCCGTTTTTTTCCTGGTAGATATCCTGCCCGCGGAACAGCACCTGCCCCGCATCGGGGCGGTCCAACCCCCCCAGAACATGCAACAGGGTGCTTTTCCCCACGCCGGAGGCGCCGACGATTCCCAGCATTTCCCCCGTCACCACGCTCAGGTCGGCGCCGGACAATACCTGGAGGACTTCCCGCTTGGTTTTATAACTTTTGTAAACGCAGATGCCTTCGAGCAGGTGTTCCTTGGAAGCCGTGAGGGTGGCGAGATCATTCATACCGGAGCCCGTCCACCGGATTCAGCCTGGAGGCTCTCCAGGCGGGATAAAGCGAAGCGACGAAGCAGATCACTATGGAAAAGACGACGATGAGAAAGGAATCCATGTATTGGATTTCAGAAGGCAGCTTGTCCAGATAATACACGTCGCTGGGAAAAGCCGTGATGCCGAAAACTTTTTCGATGAGTCCCACGATTTCGTTCAGGTTAGGGACAATGGTGAAACCCCCGATGCACCCCAAAAACGTGCCGGTGAGGCCGATGATCAGTCCCTCGAAGCTGAAGATTTTCAGGATGCTGTTCTTCGTTGCGCCCATGGATTTCAAGATGGAAATTTCCTTAGTCTTTTCCATGACGACCATGAACAGAGTACTCACAATGTTGAAAGCGGCCACCAGGATGATCAGGATGAGGATGACGAACATTACGATTTTTTCCAAGCGCAAGGCGGAAAACAAATTCTTGTTCATCCGCATCCAGTCTCTCACGAAAAAGGGAAACCCCAGTTTGTGCTGGATTTCCGATGCGATGCGTGGGGCCTGGTCTATGTCATCGACCCACAACTCCACGCCGGTGACTTTCTCTTTCATGGAGAAAAATTTTTGCGCCGCCGGGATGGAAATGAATGCCAGGTTGGAATCGTATTCGAACATGCCGGATTCGAATATCCCGGCCACCTGGAAGAGCTTCATTTTTGGAATCAGGCCCATGGGGGTGATCCGTGAGGCGGGGGAAACCATGGAAACGATGTCCCCCATATGCGCGCCCAGCCGTCTCGCCAGTTCCTTTCCCAGGATGACTCCGGGTCGTTTGAATTCCTGCGGCCCCGCGGTGGTTTTATTTTCCTTTTTTTCGGTTTCCAGAAAATCCAACTGGCCCTTGATCATGTTTTTCCTCAAGTCCGACACACCGGCCTCCCGGAGGATGTCCACCCCGCGGACGGCGATTCCCGATACCCGGCCCCTGAAGGTCAACATGACCTGGTTCATGATGAAGGGGGCGGCCGCCACCACTCCCGGCACACTTTGGACCTGTTGAATGATCTTGTTGAAATCGCCGATACCCCCTTGGTTGAGGTTGGTCACCACCGCGTGGCTGTTGGTTCCAAGGATCTTGTCGCGCAAGTCCTTGCTGAAGCCGGACATGACGGCGATGACCACGATCAGGGCCATGACGCCCAGGGCCACGCCCCCGATCGATATCCACGTGTTCAACGAAATGAATTTCTGGGTTCTTTTCGCGCGAAGATGGCGCAGACTGACAAATAGTTCGTATGACATGGCAGTTGACTGGAAAGGGGTGAATTCAGAATCCGCTCCCGCGGGAACCGGTCCCGGATAAAATCATGGGTGGATTTCCGGTTAAAAAGGGCCGGCTCCCTTGAGCTCCTGAAATGGAAGTTCACTTTCCCTCCTCTTTTATTTTGCCCGTTCAGGATTCCTTTTTCAACTGGGGGAACAGAATAACATCCCGGATCGAGGACGAGTTGGTGAGGAGCATGGTCAACCGGTCGATGCCGATTCCCTCTCCGGCGGTCGGCGGCATGCCGTATTCCAGGGCACGAACGAAATCGTGATCCATCCAGTGGGCTTCCTCGTCGCCGGCTCTCCTTTCCGCGACCTGGGCCTCGAACCGCCGCCTTTGGTCGATGGGATCGTTCAACTCGGTATAGGCGTTCGCGATTTCCTTCCCCCCAATGAACAACTCGAATCGCTCCACCAGGGTGGGGTCCTCTTCTTTTTTCTGGGAGAGGGGGGAAAGTTCGACGGGATAATCCATGATGAACGTGGGATTGATCAACCGGGGCTCGACGAAATGGTCGAATAGTTTTGCCAGGACCTTGGCATGGGTGTCTTTCTTTTCCAAGGGGACTTTGTGTTCCAGGGCAAAGGCCACGGCCTGGGCCGGGTCATCCACCGCCTGGCTTGGCACGGCCCCGATTTCCCGCAAGGACTCTTTAAAGCAGACACGCTGGAAGGGTTTGCCGAAATCAAGGGTCTCTTCCTTTTCGGCGCCATCCACTTTGTGGGTATAGGAAAATGAGAAGGTTTCGAACACCGACTCGCACACAACCCGAAACAATTCCTCGGTTAGCGGCATCAGGTCGAGGTAATCGGCATAGGCGGTATAAAATTCCAGCATGGTGAATTCGGGATTATGCTCGGTGGAAATCCCTTCATTGCGGAAATTGCGGTTGATCTCGTAGACTCTTTCGATTCCCCCAACGACCAGCCGTTTCAGAAAAAGTTCGGGAGCGACCCGAAGATAGAGATCCATGTTCAGGGCGTTGTGGTGCGTCTTGAACGGTTTCGCCGTGGCTCCACCGGGAATGGACTGCATCATCGGGGTTTCCACTTCCAGGTACCCCCTTTCATTGAGAAAATTACGAAGGGCCTGGACGATCCGGCTTCGGCAAACGAAAATCCGCTTCACCTTGGGGTTGACGATGAGGTCCACGTACCGCTGGCGGTACCGGAGCTCAATGTCCTTGAGTCCGTGCCATTTTTCGGGCAGGGGCAGCAGGGATTTGGTGACCAGGTTCGCCGTTTCAGCGAAAATGGTGAGTTCTCCGGTTTTGGTTTTTGAGACCCTTCCTTGAACGCCAATGAAATCCCCAATATCGAACTTGCTGAAAGTTTCGTAATTTTCGGCGCCGATGTCATCTTTTTTTATATAGACCTGGATTTGGCCGGACCGGTCCTTGATATGGACGAAAGTCGTTTTTCCGTGTTTCCGGCGGGTCATCATGCGTCCGCCGACCACGAACTTTTTCCCCAAGGCATCCAGTTCCTCACGGCCTTGACCGGCGTAATCGCGGATAAGGTCGCCGATCGCGGCGCTGACCTTGAACCGGTTGTTGAAAGGTTGGATTCCACGGGCTCGAAGTTCGTCGAGCTTTTCTTGTCTTTGCTTGATGAGATGACCTGATTCTTCCATGGATTTTTGAATGGAAAAGGTTAAGGGTAATAGGTTTTCAAGCGGAGCCGCCGCCAAAGGATAACCACGGGGTGAACCGCCCTCTCCTGTTATGCATCATGTGGGGTATTTTGGAATGGGAACAATTCCTTCGGCCCGGTCCTTAGTGGACCATGTTTCCGGGCCGCGAACCGGAACTCACGCCGCGGGATATAATTCATGGGCGGCCCCGGACCGGAGGTTTTCGGTCCTAACACGGATTTTCCCGAAAATTCGCCCCGGCGCGGACCGGAAAGGCCTGGAGGGGCTGCTATCCCGGACCGTTTTTCCATACATGGCAAGGACGGCTGGTTCACGACCCGTTCAACGGGCAAATTCGGTAAACCGTTTTTCGCGAACCACGGTGATTTTAATCTCACCGGGATAGGTCACTTCTTTTTCGATCCGTTTGGCCACATCCTTGGCCAGCAGGTTGGATTCATCATCGGTGATCCCTTCGGGCAGGACGATGATGCGCACTTCCCGGCCGGCCTGGATGGCGTAGGTTTTTTCCACACCTTTATAAGAATCCCCGATTTCTTCAAGTCTGGTCATGCGTTTGACATAGGTTTCGAGCATTTCGCGGCGCGCGCCGGGGCGGGAAGCGGAGATGGTATCCGCCGCGGCCACCAGCACGGAGTAGAGGGATTCGGGTTCCACGTCCTCATGGTGGGCCGCGATAGCGTTGATCACGTATTTGTGCTCATTGTACCGCTTGGCCACTTCCACGCCGAGTTGGGTATGGGTTCCATCGGTTTGGTGGTCGATGGCCTTGCCAATATCGTGGAGCAATCCGGCGCGCTTGGCGAGCTGGACATCCAGTCCCAGTTCGGCGGCGATGGATCCGCAAATCCAGGCCACTTCCTTCACGTGTTCCAGCACGTTTTGGGTGTAACTGGTCCGGTATTTGAGCCGGCCCAGGAGCCGGATCATATCCGGCGCGATGTTGTCGATGCCGACTTCCAGAATAGCCTGTTCCCCGGCTTCCTGGATTCGTTGGGTGATCTCCTTTTTACATTTATTCACGACGTCTTCGATCCGGCCGGGATGGATTCTTCCGTCCTGGGTCAATTTTTCCAAGGCACGGCGGGCGACCTCCCGGCGGATGGCGTCGAATCCGGAAAGGACGACCGCGCCCGGGGTATCATCGATGATAAGATCGATACCTGTGCATTGTTCCAGGGCGCGAATGTTTCGCCCTTCGCGGCCAATGATCCGCCCCTTGATCTCGTCGTTGGGTAATTCCACCACCGATACCGTGGTTTCAGCGACATGGTCGGAAGCGATCCTTTGCACCGCCATGGTGATGAGTCTTCTGGCTTCTTCTTCGGCGTGGCTCTTGGCGTGTTCCTCAATTTTCTTAACTTCCTTGGCTGCGTCCCTTTTGGCTTCATCGAGAACTTTCTGCTTGATCTCTTCCTTGGCCTGGTCGGCGGTGAAAGACCCGATCACTTCCAGCTTTTTCACCTCTTCCTGGATCAGGTTCCGATATTTGATTTTCTCCGCCTCGATTTCTTGTTTCTGAAGGCCTACCTGGTTCAATTTGCTCTCAAGGTTTTTTCCCAGGTCGCGGATTTTTTCCGCCTCGCGTTTGATCTCATCGTCTTTTTTGCGGACAATCAACTCCTGTTCCCGCAACTCATCTCGCTTTTCCTTGATTTCCTTTTCCAGGCCGGATTTGGCAATCAGATGTTTTTCCTTGGCTTCGATCTCGGCGGATTTCAGCCGATTCCTGGCTTCATTTTCGGCATCTTTAAGGATTTTCTTCCCCAATTCCTCCGTTTCCTTGATTTGGTATTCCGTGAATATTTTGCGCAGAAAATAACCGATGGCATACCCCACCAACAGAGCGACAAACATGCCGATCAGCAATGTGATGAAATTGACCTTGATGGTGAAGAATATATGCATCTGACTCCCTCGTATGAAGAAAACCGCCGGCCGCGAACGATATCAGCAGTTTATCGTTGTGTTCTCGGTAAGGATTTTATGCACTGGAACATCGTATTCCGCCTGGGGAACCGATTCCAGGACCTGAAAATCGAATGCCGCGGCGACAAGGATGGTATCTTGGGAAACCTCCTTTAAAAATCTGTCGTAATACCCGGCTCCGTATCCGATCCTTCCACCTTTCCGGTCAAAAGCCAGCCCCGGAACCAGGATAAAATCCAAAACGGCGGGAGAAACGATCTTTTGATCTGGTTTGCCCGGTTCGCGTAAACCGAACGCGCGTTTTTCAAATTCAATGTCCGGTGCGGGCAATTCGGAAATCCTAAGCCCCCTCCGCGATGTGTCGATCAGGGGAACATGGACTTTCTTTCCCCATTGAAACGCCAGCGCGATCATCGCATCGGTTTGAACCTCCCTGGGCAGGGAAAGATAAAATAAAATACTCCGGGCGTTTTGAAATTCCTCATGCCCGGCAAGGTTTTTTAATATCTGTTCACTTTTTTCCTTTAAGGTGCTTGCCTTGAGACTATTTCGCCGCTTGGCCATCTCTTCGCGGATGGAGGCCTTGGCGGCTTCGAGGGATTTCAGCCGGCCACTCGGAAACCGGACCTGATAATTCATGGAAGGTCCACCTTAAAATTTTTTCCGGTGATCCGCAAAAAAAGGGCGCCTTCCGGCCACATCCTCTTTTGCCGTATTCAAGACCCCCGAGGGGAAGCCGCCCTGGGGCTTAAATCCGGAAAAAAGCGTTCAAAATAAATGGGTTCCTGTTGAAAATCCTTCCCGCATAAAAATACCGCGGTCCAGAACATCTTCCAGGAACACAATTTAGGGGTGTGGGGATGGCGGGAAACCCATCCTCCGCTTTAAGGCAAAACCGGCGGTTGATCGCAACAAGGATAAGGCAAAAAGGTTTGATGTATTTTGCCTAACAGGAGATTCATTCGGGAAGGGTTCTTACGGCAACAGCCATAAAAATTTATATCGGTAAAAACGAAACCGTCCTTCGGGTTCCGTTTGGAATCTTCTATCCCAAGTGGGCACTCCTTCACCGCCAGCAATGACTTTATCCAAATGATCAGCCGCAATATCAATTCCATGCCTTCTTCTCAGCTAATATCAACCGGTTCTGGCTCGGTCTCATCTACCCCGATAAACCTTACTATAATAAGGTTGCTTCCCCGTTCGTGCCGTGCAAAAACCATTTTTTGAACCTGTCAAGGACAGGTGGGGTATCTGTATATTGCTTTAGGCTTCCTTCGGATGAAGGCCTGCTCACCACAACAGAGTCGTCAACCCCTTTTACAATATGTTGGCTCAAAAAATACAATTTTTATACGAACACAACAGGGAAGCAGAACTCCCAAATCTAAAATCATCGTAGCATAAACGATTGACCCTCTCAAGGGATATAATGATCCGGATTTCAGGATGGGGGTTGGGGAACCTCCAGATTCAGTTTCCGGATCAACCCATCCATCCGGGACTCAAAATCTCTATCTTCCTCCTGATTTTTTTTCCGGGTTTCCAGGAATTCCTGTGCGATATTGAGCGCCGCCAAAACGGCCAGATCGGTGGTGGAGAAATTGCTCCGGCCCCTTGATAATTCCTGCATTTTGGAATCCACCAGGGCGGCGACCTCGTGAGGATCCACCGAAAAGGAATCGCTTTTAATATGATACGTTTTCCCGTAAATAGTGATCTTGGTGCTCGCGGCCATGACAGAATCAGATAAAATCGATTTTTTCCAGGTCTTCCAGCAGGGTTTCCACTTTCGACCGGATTAAAATTTTCTCTTTTTCCATTTTCCGGCAGGAGTTTTCCAGGGTGCGTATTTTGTCCAACTCCGCCAGCGCTTTATGATTCTGGGCCAGAATCGCCTCGTTTTCGCGGTCCAATGCCTCGATCTTTTTGGCCAGGCACCGGTTTTCGGCTTTCAGATGGTGTAGGGTTTCGATAACGGCCGTAACCAGTTTTTCGATTTGTTCCGTCTTTTCCCGGCGCATAGGCGAATCGTAGCACTGGCGG
Source organism: Nitrospinaceae bacterium (assembly GCA_046754465.1). Taxonomy (GTDB): domain Bacteria; phylum Nitrospinota; class Nitrospinia; order Nitrospinales; family VA-1; genus JBHHVU01. The sequence goes on from JBHHVU010000004.1 coordinate 79,777, forward strand.
TAGGGGCTGTCAATGATCAACCCCGGCCGGGATTATCCCTCTCTCAGAGTCGCTCCCAACCGGTCGGAAAGGCTTTGCAGGATCTTGTCGAATACGGGTTTGACCTCCTCGTCGGTCAGGGTTTTTTCCGGCGATTGGAAGGAGAGGGAAAAGGTCAGGCTTTTCTTGCCGCGCTCTATTTTTTTGCCCTCGAAAAGATCGTACAGCTCCACCCGGCGGATCAGGGGCGCGCTGGTTTCTAGGATAAGATCGGCCACTTTCCGCGAAGGGACCGATTGATCCACCAGGATGGATATGTCCCGATAGGTTTCCGGATATTTGGGAATGGGTTGAAAACGGGGTTTTTCGGGAAGGCAACTCACCACCGCGTCAAAATCCAGCTCCCACACGAACCCGGGACGGCTCAGTTCCCATTGGCGGACGAGGCCGGGGGACAACTCGCCCAGATACCCCACGACCCGTCCCGCCGCCAGGCAGTCGACGGATTTTTCCCTGTTCAGGAACGGCCGGCCGGAGGGCCTGAATTCCAGGGACAGTTTGAACTGGGACATGAGGGTCTCCAATATCCCCTTCAAGTCGAAAAAATCATAGTCTTTGCCGGTATCCTTCCAAACGCTGGATTCATAGGGCCCAACCGCGAAAGCGGCGAAACAGGTTTTTTCCACGTTGCTTTCGCCCTTCTGTTCCCTGAAAAAAACATCTCCCAGTTCAAAGATCTTGACGGGTTTTTGCCCCTTGCTGATGTTGCGGGCGGCGGTTTTCAACAACCCGGGAAGAAGACTGGTCCGCATCGATGCCCAATCGTTGCTCAGGGGATTGCTCAAGGAAATGGGGATTGCTTCCTCCGATCCAAAGGCCGTTTTGAACTTCTCGGCGTTCTCTTTTTCGATGAAGCTGTAATTGATCGCTTCGGAAAAACCCAGGTGACAGAGAATCGATTTGGCTTGCCGGGCGGCGTTTTGTTTGCGCGTCAACCGGACGGTGAGGATCTCGGCCCGGGGATGGGCCGCGTCCACATTGCCAAAACCATGAAGCCGGGCGATTTCCTCGATCAGATCGATTTCCCTTGAAAGGGTGGGACGAAATGGGGGTACCTCCACCTGGAGGACCGTATCGCCCGTTTCCGCCAAGGTCAATCCCAGCCGTTGGAGATAGTCCTGGATCGTTTGGCGATCGAGATGGGTCCCCAAAACCTGGTTGACCCGGGAAACCCTCAGGGGGATGCGGGGGGATGAAAAGGGCTGGGGGTACAGGTCGATCCTGCCGCGGCAGATTTGCCCGCCCGCCAATTCGCGGATGAGCAGGGCGGCCCGGCTTTGCGCCGATATCACCCCGTCGATGTCCACACCCCGTTCAAATCGATAGGAGGAATCCGTGCGCAGTCCGTATTTTTTGGAACCCTTGCGGACCGTTACCGGATCGAAACAGGCGCTCTCCAGTACCACGGTCACGGTGGAATCGGAAACTTCGCTGTTGGTCCCGCCCATGATACCCGCGAGGGCGACGGGTTTGTTCGCATCGGCGATGACCAAGGCATCCGCCCCCAGCTTCAAGTCCGTCCCGTCCAGGCTTTGAAAGGATTCGTTTTCCCGGGCGCGGCGGATGAGGATGGCGGGTCCGGCCAACCGTTCTCCATCGAATGCGTGCAGGGGTTGGCCGTATTCCATCATCACGTAGTTGGTGATGTCGACGATATTGTTGATCGGGCGCAGACCGATGGCGCGCAGGCGGCCGGCCAGCCACCCGGGCGATGGCCCGATCCGGACGTTTTCGATAACCAAGGCCGCGTACCGGGGACAGAGCGTTTCCTCGCGGTTTTCGACGGTGATTTTTTGGCTCACCGGTGTCTCTCCCCAGACCTTTTCCAGATCCGCCTCCGGCGTGGGAAACCGGAAGGGTTTACCGAGCAGGGCCGCTACCTCACGCGCCACACCCCGGTAACTCAGGCAGTAACCGCGGTTGGGCGTCACGTTCAATTCCATGACCTGGGTTTTCCCCCCTTCCGGCAGTTCTACCCATTCCAGGCTCTCGACCTCCAATCCACCCATCGAAAGAATTTCCGCCAATTCTTCGGCGGGGATATCGAGATCCACGTATTCCTTTAACCAATCCAGTTGAATCAGCATTCCTGCTCCTTTTTAGCGGCAAAACCGGGCAAATTTGGAATTATAAGAGAACTTCCCTGAAAAAGCAAAGCGGGTGAAGAGGGCACCGTTCAAGGATTTCCCGGAAGATTTTCCGCCGGTGCTGGAAGGATTATCGCCGTTGCCCGGAGGGACCCCCACGCGTTAACGGAACCGGAATTTGCCCAGCCGGTAGTCCCTTTTTTTGACGGAAGCCCGGATCCCCTCATATTTTCGCTGCCATTCGGGAATCCGGTCGAGATCCTTCCCGGTTTTTTTCGCGATGATGATGAGATTCCGATAAGCATTGGCCAAGCCGGGGTCTGCCTTGAGGGACTTTTCCACATAAGTCCTTGCCTCGCCGTAACGGCCCTGGTCGATCATCAGGGCGCCCAGGTTGTTCAGAGCGAGGGCGTTTTGTGGGTCGGCCTGGATCGCGCGATTATAAAAGCGGATCGAACAGGCTTCGTCTTTCACCAGCCAGCACTGGTAACCCGCCTCGAACTGGGCCTGGCTCCATGGCGGGTAGGCTTTCGCCACATGCAGCCAGTAGGCTCTGCTGCTGGCGAAGACCGTGGAATATTTTCCCGTTTGACTTCCCAGCAAAATGACCAGAAGACCGGTCAAAATTAGGGGAAAGGCCGCATATTGCCGCATTCGCCTGGCGCTCAACACCGGAATAAGAACCGAGGAAAAAATCGCCAGCGAAGGAAGGTAAAGATAGCGGTCCTGCCTCAACGTTTGGATGGGAACGAGGTTGGACACGGGAAGGAGCCAGAGGACGAACCAGCCCACTCCAAAAGCAAAATAGGGCCGCTTGCGAATGTTCCACAAACCCGCGAGCACCAGGGAGGGAACCAGTGCATCCGCCAAAAGGGAGCGCCATGCGTGCAAGTCCCCGGCCCGGTAGAAATATTGCGGCGATAAAAAGAATGGGAATCCCAGGGATTCCAGGTAATCCCAATAAACGCGCAAGGTATAAAGAAAGGACATCGTGAAACTTCCGCCGGCGTATTCCCTGATGGCCTCCACCGCGCCCTGGGTCACCACCGTGGCTGCCGCAACGGCCAGGGACCCCGCGAAAAACGGTATCTTTTCCATCAGCCGGAGGCCGCGGCGGGCCAGGCAGATATCGTAAAGCACGAAGACCAGGGGCAGCATCACGGTAACGGACTTGCTCAACAGGCCCAGGACGAATAGGGTCCACGAGACCCCAAGCCATTTGCTGAACCGGGATGTTTCCCGCGTGTGCTGGATATAAAACAAGAAGGATGAAAAAATGAAAAACGCCGAGAGCAGGTTCTTCCTTTCCGATATCCAGACGACCGATTCCGTTTGAATGGGATGGACCGCATACACGAGAGCCACGGCCAGGGTGGCCCCGCGGGACACTCCTATTTGCATCAGGAGAACCAGCGCGAGAAAGACATTGACCGTATGCAGAACCAGTTGGGTCAGGTGGTAACCGAACGGATCAAATTGCCAAAACGTGTAGTCCAGGGAAAAGGATGCCAGGGTGACGGGGAGGTAGGAATCGAAATGAACGTGGGAGAAGATTGCGAGCAGATTGTCCAGGGACCAGTTCTGGAGATAGGGGTTTCTGAAGATGTACGCCTGGTCGTCCGATCGGACTAAGAAATTGAATGTCAGGGAAGGGCCGTAAACCAGAAGGTTGATAACGGAAATGCCGAGGAAGGATGCGCCGAAGAATTTTAGGTTGTCGGACCTATTATTTTCTCGCGTCATTTCAGGCATGGGGGGGTGGGGAATCGCGGGACGGGTTTTCCCGGCACGGGTTGAAGGTCATTCCTGTTCCTGAAATTATAGGCAAATTTCCAATCAAAAGCAAAAATCCGCGGAGACACCCCGTGATCCTTCCTCGCGCGGGCGGCCTGGAAGGAAGTTCGGAAAACGGGTTCCCTGTTGAACGCACCGCATTTTTCGGATATAAACAAACCAAAGGACTTCCTTTTCCGCCATGAAACTCACCGAAGAATCCATTCTCCAGCGTCTCCGTAAAACCACCAGCCGTCCAATGAAAATTTCCGAATTGGTGAAACAGCTTTCGGTTCCGGATGATCAACGCCGGGAATTCCGCAACCAGGTCAAGGAGATGGCCACGAAGGGTTCCCTGGTCCGGCTGCGGGGCGGCCGGTACGGCATTCCGGACGAAATGAACCTCGTCTCCGGAATTCTTCAAGGCAATCGCAAGGGATTTGGATTCGTGGTTCCCGATAAGATTTTTGAGGAAGAGGATGTGTATGTCAGCCAGGCCAACATTGCCGATGCGATGCATGGCGACCGGGTGACGGTGCGGATCGAGTCTCACCTCAGGGGAGAAAGGCCGGAAGGCCGGATCATACGGGTCCTCGAGCGAAATACGGAGTCCTTGCTGGGAATCTTCGAACAGTTTGGAGGGAACGGCTGGGTGGTTCCCATGGACGATAAATGTTTCCACGAGGTGTTCGTCCCCGCGAAAAACCAAAAAGGCGCGAAACCGGGTCAGATTGTCGACGTCAAAATAGAAACGTACCCCACCAAGCACCAACCTCCCATGGGACGGGTCGTCGAGGTCCTGGGCAATTCCGAGGACCCGGAGGTGGAAATCAAATCCATCTTCCGCAAATACGGGGTGCGACAAGGATTCCCCCCGCGCGCCGTCGACGAGGCGGAAAAGGCCGCGGCCGAGGTTTCCCTCAATCCCGGCGATAACCGGACCGACCTGACCGGCTGGATGATATTCACCATCGACGGGGAAAAGGCAAAGGATTTTGACGACGCCGTTTCGATAGAAACGTTGGGGACGGGTTACCGGTTGGGCGTGCATATCGCCGATGTCAGCCAGTTTATTCCGGAGGGTTCGGTATTGGACGGGGAGGCGTTGGAACGCGGGACCAGCATTTATTATCCGGATGGGGTGATTCCCATGTTGCCGTTCCAGTTATCCAACGAGGTCTGCAGCCTGAAACCGGAGGAGAAACGGTTGGCGTTGAGCGTTCTGATCGATTTCGATTTGGCCGGGACCGTTGTGGGATCCCGCATCTTTCCATCCGTTATTCAGAGCCGGTACCGGTTCACTTACACCCAGGTTGCCCGGCTTCTAGAGGAAGGGGATCCCGGAAAAAAATATGGTCCGGCGATGAACTCACTGAAGGACATGCTCGCCCTCAGCCGGAAATTGAGAAAAAAACGGTTCCAGGAAGGGAGTGTGGATTTCAACATCCCGGAACCGGAGGTGATTTTCAATGAAAAGGGAGGGATCGAGCGCATCGTCATCGCGGAACATAACCGGGCCCACGAGATCATCGAGGAATTCATGTTGGCCGCCAACCAGGCGGTGGCCCGGTATTTGCTGGAAAAGAACGTTCCGATTATTCACCGCATTCATGAACCTCCCGACGAGGACAAGGTGTCGGTTTTCCAGGAATTCATTGTGTCCCTCGGCCTGCGGCTGCGATCCGTCCGCAATGTCCGGTCGATCGACCTTCAGCATCTCCTGGAGCGGGTCCGCAACCGTCCGGAGGAACGCACGATCAATATCCTTCTTCTGCGAACCATGAAGAAGGCGCTGTATTCCGAGAACAAATCCGGTCACTTCGGCTTGGGATTCGAGGATTACACCCATTTTACCTCGCCCATCCGGCGGTATCCCGACCTGGTGATCCACCGGCTGGTGAAAGCTTTTCTGAAAAAGCGGAAATGCTCTCAAAGGGAGAAGAAACACCTGTTGCCCCGGTTGGCCGAGTTTGCCGAACAGTCTTCCCACATGGAACAAAAAGCCATGGCAATCGAGCGGGAGATCATGGACCTTCGCCGGGTTCAGTTCATGTCCGGCAAGGTCGGGCGAACGTACTCGGGCATCATCATCGGAGTGACGGGATTCGGGTTTTTTGTCGAGTTGACGGAGGTTTTTGTGGAAGGGTTGGTCAGAGTATCCAGTTTGACCGACGATTATTATATTTTCATTGAGGCGGAGCACAAATGGCAGGGGCAGCGCCGCCACCGCACCTTCAAGATCGGGGATTCGGTCAAGGTCCGGGTGACGGAGGTGGACCTTGCCAAACGCAGGATCGATCTGGCGCTGATATCCCGTTAAAGGACAGGAACCCCATGGCTCCCTTGCTTCCTTTTTTCCTCGTCTATCTGGGAGGGATTCTGGCGGCTCTACCCGCCGCCGTCCATTTCTGGCTGCCTTACTTTCTTCCCCTGCCGGTCATCGTTTCGGGGATTTTTGTTTTTGGGCTAAAAAAAATACCGTCAACCGGGCCATCGGAAAAATACTGGACCTGGCGATGGAAAAGGCCTCCCCCCTGGCAGTGGATTGTTCTCGGCCTTCTCCTTCCCCTGGGCTATATCTCCCTGGACTGGAACGAGCGTTTCAGGCCCTCCCATCATATCTTCAACCACCTCCAGGAGGGGCGCGCGGCAGTGGTCGAGGGGAGGCTGTATGAACCTCCCCGAAGGTCCAGCGGCCAGGTGCGGTACTTCGTCCGGCTGACCCGGATTCGATATGGAGGGGAGGAGATCGCCGTCACCGGCCGGGCGAGAATCACCCGATACGATCCGCCGGATTCAATGGACACCTTCCGCGCCGGTGATATTCTCCGGTTCGTCAACGTGCGATTGAAGCGGCCGAGAAACTTCAGGAATCCGGGCCGCTTCGATTATCGGCGTTACATGGAGGCGCGGGGGATCGCTGTTATTGGCAGCCTGGGCCGAAAAACTTCCATCCAAAAACTGGGGACGTTTCGCCTGCCAGTAATGACAGCTCTGAGAATTGCCCTTCGGCACCGGCTTTTGAGCACGTTGAATCATCTTTTCCCGGGTGAGGAAGGAGCGCTCCTCCAGGGGATGCTGTTTGGGGACAAAACCGCCCTGTCCCGGGAAATCCGGGAAACCTATATCGCCACCGGAATCGCCCACCTGCTGGCGGTGTCCGGATTGCACATCGGGTTCGTGGCCGCCGCGGCGTATATGTTGGTTTGGCCCATGATGTTTTACGGACTGTACCGAATTCGTCCAGAATGGTCTCAATCCGGGACCTCCCGCAAGGTGGCGGTGTTTTTGTGTTTCTTTCCCGTCATATTTTACATGTTTCTGGTAGGAGCCAAGGTTTCCGTGGTCCGGTCGGGGATCATGGTTCTGGCGGTGTTGGCGGCGATTCTGGTGAACCGGGAACGGCATCTTTTCAATGCCCTGCTGGCGGCGGCTTTTTTGATCCTGGCCTGGAACCCCAAAGCGGTCCAGGACGTGGGATTCCAGCTTTCTTTTGGAGCCCTGGCGGCGATCCTGTTCGTCATGCACCATTTGAACCAATTGTGGAGGGACCCGGTAGACCGGTTGGGAGAACCTTCCTGGGCTCAAAAAATTATCCGGGGGGACTATTCCCAAGAAGCGGGAAATTCCATCTGGCAGGGAATCCATCAGCGGTTGCAGCGTGTTTTTGCGGGATGCGGCTTTATTTCCCTCGCCGTCCTTTTTGGGACTTTGCCGATTTTGATTTTTCATTTCAATCGCGTGAGCCTGGTGGGGGTTTTTCTCAACCTGATCCTGGTCCCCTGCGCCTCGGTGCTGATCCCCTTGGCGTTGTTCTTGATTTGCCTGGGGGCGGCGGCCCCGGTCCTGGCGGGAATTCTCGCGGTTCCCGTTTATTATCTGCTGAAAGGATTTATCCTCCTGCCGGGTATTGTTTCCTCATGGTCCTTTGCCTCCCTGTATGTTCCCACCCCCCCGCGCCCGTGGTTCTTCCTCTATTATGCGCTGCTGTTTGGAGGAATTTTTGCCTGGGGGTGGTCCAGGAAGGATTCCAGGGACTCGGCCCCCCGGAACGTGTTCAATGAGAGGGGTCTGCAAGGGGTCCTCGTTTTATCGGCGGTTTGGGTGATCGTGTGGTTCATCTGGCCCCGGTTTCCGGAACTGAAATCGGGCACCTTGAAGGTTTCCATCCTGGATGTGGGTCAGGGGGAATCGATTTTTATTGAATTTCCCGACCGGAAAACCATGATTCTTGACGGCGGCGGGTTTTTCAAGAACGTCCTGGATGTGGGAAAACTTGTAGTGGCCCCGTTCCTGTGGAATCAGGGTCTCCGCCATATTGATTACCTGGCGGTGACTCATTCGGACAATGACCACATCAGCGGGTTGGAGTCTCTGGCGGATTTATTTTCCGTTGGATATTATCTGGACGGCTTTCCCGGCACGAAGGATGGGCGGATAGCGCGTTTGAAAGGTAAATTATTGAAAAAAGGCGCTATTTGGGTTCCCCTGAAGGTAGGGAAGGTCTTCAGAATTGGAAACGCCGCCTTGGTTCCCCTTTCTCCGGAACCCCGAATGCTTGAGACCCGCGGAGTTGCCGCCCATAATCGGGTGGGGAACGATTTGTCCCTGGTCCTGCGTCTGGAATACAAGAGATTCAGCATGCTGCTCACCGGGGATATCGGCCGGAAAACCGAGAGTTATCTGGTTCAAAAATCCGCCCCGCTTCGATCCCGAATTTTGAAGGGTCCCCACCACGGCAGCCGGTTTTCCAATACTCCCGGGTTCATCAAGGCGGTGGGACCGAGCGAAGTTATTTTTTCCGCCGGGTATTTGAACCGGATGCGGCTTCCCGCCCCGGAGGTGGTGCGGCGGTATGAAAAGGCCGGCGTTCATGTTTGGAGAACGGACCTCGATGGGGCCATCCGAATCACCACGGATGGTTTTCAACAACGGATTGAGAGCTATGGAATTCGGTGAATATTTCCCAAATCGCGGCGAGTCTTTCCAGTCACGGGGGTTAAATTGTAAAAATTACATATTTTCAATGAGTTGAATTTAACTTACAATGAGATATAGCTGTAAATCAATCGGGCCCGATCGGGATAACGGAGCGGAAACAGGAATGACCCTTTTAAACACCAAGCAGTCGACCATCCTCGTGGTAGATGATTCTAGGCCCCAGGGTTACTTCATCAAGAAGGTTCTTGAGCAGGATTATGAAACTCTCGTTGCCTTCGATGGGATGGAAGCGCTGGAACTCTATAAACAAGAAAAACCCGACCTGATTCTTCTGGACATCGAGATGCCGGAAATGGATGGATTTGAAGTATGCCGCCGCGTCAAGGCGATGAGTGGGGATACCTTTCTCCCCATCATCTTCCTCACCAGCAAAAGTGACGTGAACAGCCTGATCAAGGGGTTGCAGATCGGGGCGGAGGATTACCTGACCAAACCTTTCGCTCCCGAGGAACTGATCGCCCGGATTCGCGCGGCGTTGCGAACCAAAAAACTCTACAATCAGTTGGAGGCCGCGAATGCCATCATCGAACAGGAACGGGACGTCATCGCCAATATCCAGAGGGGACTTCTTTGCGATTCGCCGCCGAAAATCCCGGGGTTGAAATTTTTCATGGATTACCAACCCTCTTCCAAGGCGGGAGGCGATTATTATGATTTTATCCCCATCGATAATGATCATCTGGGGATCCTGGTCTCGGATGTCTCCGGTCATGGGACGCCCGCGGCGGTCATCATGGCCATGATGCGTGTCCTGTTTCGATCTTTTCTCTCCGAAAATCATTCTCCTCGGACCACCCTTCAGCAGCTCAACAAAATCCTGAGGCAGAACCTGGAGACCGGATATTTCATCACCACCTTCTACGGGGTGATCCATCTGCCGACCCGAAAGATGAAATTCGCCTCGGCGGGGCACAATCCGCCTATTCTCGTGGAATACGATTCCGGTTCCGTGCGGGAGTTGTGGCTGGACAAAGGCATCCCTCTCATGATTCTCCCCAATAATGAGATGGCAGAGGGGGAGATCCAGTTGATTCCGAACAGCAAACTGGTGCTGTATACCGACGGGCTGACCGAGGCGAAAAATGCTGAAGGAGAAAATTTTGGGGCCAAACGGCTGGCGAACACCCTCCTTGAACTGGGAAAGAACCTGCCCGCCGGCAACCTGGGTCAAAAAGTGAAAGATGTAATTCATCGGTTCATGGGAGATAATAAATTCACCGACGATTACACCCTCGTCATCCTCGAAGTGGAAGCCCTGCACAAGCCAGTTCCCCTTTCCGCTCCCGCGCGGGTGTAAGACCGGACCCGTTTGCGGTCTCCTCTGGAATTTGAAGGTTCCCCGATAATGAGTCCTTCCTCCCCCTTGCGCGATTTTTTCGTAAAGATTTCCTCGCGGATGTGGATCCCGGAAAGGTTTCTTATTGAGGAATAAATCAAAATTTGCTATATACACTCATTTAACTTCCCTCTCAGTGAAAGGACAGCATGGCGACTCTTGAACAATTGAAGAAGCATATCGCGAAATCCAAAAACGACTTGACGGAAAATATCAAAAAAGCCGAGGATCCGGGAAAGTGTGTTGAAGTCAGGAAAATAAAGAAGAGGGTCAAGCGTCTTACCCGAAAAGTCGCGAAAATCGCATATTTTGAAAAGAAAGCCGAGGAAAGGAAGAAATCCAAAAAGGATAGAAAGGCCGCGGCTTCCTGATACTTTTTTACACTTATCCCCACCCGTCTCTCATGTCCGGTAAATTCGATATTGACCGCATCGCCGCACTTTCCCGTCTCCGGCTCACCGATTCAGAGAAAGAGCGTTTGGGCCAACACCTGGAAACCATCATCGAGTACATCGATCTGCTCAACCAACTGGAGACGTCGCATGTGGAGCCGACGTCTCATGTGATCCCCATTCAAAATGTATTTCGGGAAGATGTTCCGCGAAAAAGCCTGCCGGAAAAGGATTTCCTTTCCCAGGCTCCGGCCGGCAAAAAGGGGCATTACCAAGTGCCCCGGATCATTTAGTTTCAGCGATGCATCGAGCGACTCTCCTCCAGGCCAAGGCCGATCTCAGGCAAAAAAAATATTCGGCGGAAGAACTGACCCGGGCGGTCTACCAGCGCATCGAGGCGGTGGAAGACCGGGTGCGGGCCTACGTCCACCTGACCCGGGACCTGGCGCTGGAACAGGCCCGGGCGGCCGATAAAAAAATCGCCGCCGGGGAGGATGCGCCCCTCCTGGGAATTCCCCTTGCGTTGAAAGACCTGATTTGTTTGGAAGGCACCCGCACGACCTGTGCATCCCGCATTCTGGACCAATTTGTTTCTCCTTACGACGCCACGGCGGCGGCCCGGTTGAAAGCCTCCGGAGCGGTGATCGTGGGAAAAACCAACATGGACGAGTTCGCCATGGGTTCCTCCACCGAAAATTCCTGGCATCACCCAACGATGAATCCCTGGAAGATGGACCGGGTGCCGGGGGGGTCCAGCGGCGGGTCCGCCGCCGCGGTGGCTGCGCACGAATGCCTGGCCTCGCTGGGCAGCGATACCGGCGGCTCCATCCGCCAGCCGGCAGGATTTTGCGGGGTGACCGGACTCAAACCCACCTATGGAAGGGTTTCCCGGTTTGGGCTGGTTGCTTTCGCCTCTTCATTCGACCAGATTGGGCCCCTGACCAAGACCGTGGAGGACGCCGCCTGGATCCTGAACGTGATCGGGGGCAAGGATCCGATGGATTCGACCTCCGCAGAGGTACCATTGCCCGATTTCACCCAGGCCCTCAACCGGGGCGTGCAAGGGCTCAGGATGGGCATCCCAAAGGAATATTTTACTTCTGGCATTTCTCCCGAGGTGGAGCAGGCCATTCTGGAAGCCGTGAAAACTCTTGAATCCCTGGGCATGGAAAAGGTCGAGGTGTCCCTTCCCCACACCAAATACGCGGTGGCCACCTATTACATCCTGGCCTGCGCCGAGGCCAGCACTAACCTCTCCCGGTACGACGGCGTCAAATACGGTTACCGATCGCAACAATCCGGCAATCTGTTGGATATGTACATGAACACCCGCGAGGAGGGATTCGGGGAAGAGGTGAAACGGCGGATCATGCTGGGGACCTTCGTTCTCAGTTCCGGTTATTATGACGCCTATTACCTGAAGGGACAGAAAGTGCGGACATTGATCAAGAATGATTTTGAGGAGGCTTACAAAAAATGCGACCTGATCATCGCACCCATTTCCCCGGTTCCCCCTTTCAAGCTGGGCGAAAAAATGGACGATCCGTTACAGATGTATTTGTCGGACATCTTTACTATCTCCGCGAACCTGGCGGGAATCCCGGCCCTGTCCATTCCCTGCGGCTTTACCTCGGGGGAGGGGTTGCCGATCGGGTTGCAGTTGATGGGGCGGCACTTCGACGAAGCAACCCTGCTGACCGCCGGGCACGCCTTCCAGAAAAACACCGATTTCCATCTCCGGTCCGTCCCGATTTGAAAGCGCCAAAAGATAAAATGCCTGTTTAGGCTTGTTGGCATGAATCCGCGATATTCCAGGATTCAAAGCCCGGCCCCGGAGAGGAGGCGGGCGGCCAATTCCTCGGCGAACAGGTCCAGGTACTGGGGGGACGCGGCGGAAAGATGGGGCTGGATCAGTACGTTGTCCTGGATCCAAAGCGGTGAATCCTCGGGCAGGGGTTCCGATTCAAACACATCCAGGTAGGCGCCGGCGATTTCCCGGTGGGCCAACGCCTCGGCCAGGTGGCGTTCCTTATAGACATTGCCCCGTCCGACATTGTACAGGTAGCAGGTGGAAGGGAGCATCCGAAAATGCTCCGGTCCGATCAATCCGCTGGTTTCGGGTCCACCGGGTAGAACGAGAATGAAATGGTCGGTTTCCTTCAAGACTTCGGGGAACCGGCTGGGAGTCACCACCTGGTCCCCCTCCTCGAAATAATCCGGTGTCCCGCCCGGGGATCGTCTCACCCCGGTGATCCGGCACCCGAAGGGCTTGATCGCCCTGCCAATGGCCTGGCCGATTTTGCCGAACCCCAGGATGGTGACCCGGGAGCGGTAAAGGGACTGAATCTGTTGGGATATTTTTACCCGCGCCCATTTGCGTTGCTGCTGGGCTTTCCGGGACAATTCAAAGGCTTTGCAGAAATAGAAGATCGCGCCCAGCACGCTCTCCGCGATCATGGGGCCGTGAAATCCGCCGAAAAGAACTTTCACCCCGTCGCCGGGCGCGCATTCAATCCAGTCGGTCCCCGCGGCGGGCGTGGCAATCCATTCCAATCGGGGAGCCTTCTCCAGCCATTCTTTTTTGAAATACCACACCACGGCCGCTTGCGACTGGGGAAGGTGCTCCAGGAATTCCCGGGAGTGGTGACAGATGTGAATTTCCAAATCCTGGACCTTCTCTTGGAGGATCTCCCGGTGCCGGGGTTTGAAGTTCCAGGCGTCCACATGGGGGTGGGTCAGGTAAACGAGAATGCTTTGGGCCATGTTCTTCCGTTGGATGTTTCCGCGTTTGAGTTGGGCGGGGTGTTGCAGGCGGATTTTAACCAATGGCGGATGAATTGACCATAAAAATCCTGGAAAAGCAAAAACCGCTCAGAAGATGCAATTCCTGTCTGAGCGGTTGTCGCTGAATCTGAAATCCCTGCTTCTTTATCCCAACGAATTCGGAGGATTTGGACCGCTGGGGTTTACTTTTCCTTGAGCTTATTCCATACAGTAAAAACGGACTTTGGCCTGGTCATCAGTATTTATAACCGTCGCGATATCATCCTGGGTCACGTTCATCCCTTGCATTTTAGCGGAAGAAAGGCTGTGCCTCAGTCCGTAGGCTTTGGCTTTTTTCCCTTCGATCCGGTCATTGAGAAACTCCTCGTTTCCCAAGATCACCTTAAGTTCTATTTCCGTATTGTCCAGGTTTTCGACCACAAAATCATTTTGGCAGCTGATAGCCATTCCCGGATGCAATACCACTGCTTCAGTGGAAGAATCTTCACTTCCCAAGAAGCCCTGGGAGGCGGAACAGGTGAACGCAAAACCGATCACGAAAAAGATTAAAGCCCCAAAAAATAAGGTTTTTTCCCCCCTCATGGTATTTCCTCCTTTCTGGATTCAGAATTTCGGAACCATTAATTGCAGAGGCGGAGGGTTTGAGAGCTTATGCCTTCTTGGATGACGCCGCGGAGCCGTGGATTCTTTTTTTGTGGCCGGGCAGGGCGATTTTGAACCGGAAGTTTTCGTCTGCATTCATCGGGAACGCCGGCGGCAGTCACCGGGTTCCGGAAGGGGGATCCGGCGACGGGTTTTGCCATTGAAAAAGAATTGCTTTCGGATGGGGACGCTCCTATATTTTTAGTCATCACATCTTCGGGTTTTATCCCTTTATTGGTTTGGAGTTCCCAGGTCCTTTTTCGCGGAATGGGAATTCCAAAGCGGGAGGTGGTGTCATGTTTTCTTTAACATTAAGGTGCCTGCTTTCATGTGCCATTGGGGTGCTTTTGCTGTTTCCTTGCGAATCCTCCCGAGCCCAGGTTCCGCCAAAAAAAATAGGGGTCCCTCCCAGGCTGGCCACGGATTATATTCATTCCGTCATCCAGGCTGGCCGGACATTTTATTCCAGGCAAATCGTCGAACGGTTGGGGAAGGCCATTTCCCTGCCCGCCACGGAAAACTGGGAAGCGGAGGATGCGCTTCCTTTACCAGCCCAGTTTCTTATCCTGTCTTCCCAGGTTTCCAACGCCAGGGGGATTGGGATGAAATATCGCCTGATCAGTTTGTCGCCGCTTAATGAAAAAAATTTCCCTCAATCGGAACTGGAGAAAATCGGGTTGCGGGAGGTCAGGACCAACCCGGACAAACCCTTTACCTGGCTCATTCGCAGGGAGGGGAAATGGAATTTCCAGGCGATTTATCCCGACCGGGCGGTGGCGCAATCTTGCGTTTCCTGCCACAATTCCCATCCCCGGTCCTCCAGGAACGATTTTGAGGTGGGCGATGTGATGGGGGGAATCGTGATCAACCTGCCCTTGAGGGGATATGGAAAACCCGGTGAAGAGGAGACTGTTTTAGTTCCGCCCGAGATCGTGGCGGATTATGTCCATTCGGTCATTGAATCCGACCGAACGGTTTATTCCAGGCACATTGTGGACCGGCTGCAAAATAAAAAAATTGTCGATGCGGCGGAAAACTGGAGGAAGAAGAACGCGCTGCCGTTGCCGGCGCAATTTTTACTGAACGTCAGCCTGCTGGTGAAGAAAAATAAACTGGGCATCGATTTTCGGTTGATCAGTCTTTGGCCGATCAATATTCATAACGGCGCCGCCAACGAGTTTGAAAGGGTGGGATTGGAGTCGGTGATCATCCACCCGCTGCGGCCCTATATTGGTAAGATGAAGGTGGGCAATACCCGGTATTTCCAGGCGGTTTATCCTGATTTTGCGATAACCCCGGCCTGCGTCAAATGCCATAATTCCCATTCCGCCAGCCCGAAAAAGGATTTCAAGCTGAACGACATCATGGGAGGAATTGTGGTGTCGTTTCCCATTCGGAAAACCGGGGCTGATCTATTCGCGGAATAGCACCCGAAAAGGCAAATGTGGAAAGGGGGACGCCAGGTGACCCGGCCGGAACGCGCCGGGTTCCTCAACGGGGCGGCGGGAGAATCGGCTTCCGAAGGTTGAGGCCGTGAGAGGTTTGCAGCTCCACCTCGGAGAGCAGAATGCTGGGGGTGATGCTGGACACGGGGAGGGCTCCCGATTCGGCGATACAGAATCCATTGGTCACCTGTGTATCGTCCCCAGTGGCGATGATGTGACTGATCATGGAAAGGGGGGTACCCACGAACTCCACGCCGCGGGCCAGCTCTTCCCGTCCGTCGGGATAAACTTTGTATAAAAAGAGAGGTTTTCCTTTGAACACCTGGAAATCCCTCTTGTCCGTCTGGGTTTCCCCGCTGATCATCTCTTTAATGATCAGTCCGTAAGGTTTATTTCTTTTCTTGACTTCCTCTATCAATTTTTGATTCAAGGCGGGCAGGGACAGCCTTTTTTCCGAAGTCACAATCAGGTTGCCCATCCGCGCGATAGGGAATTTGATGCCGTCGCTGCGGCCGTGTCCATTGGATTTTTTGAATTTCAGAATCGGCGAGCGTGAAAGCAGGAAATTTTTTAGCACCCCCTGTTCGATGAGACGGACTTCCTCGCTTGGCTGGCCCTGGTCGTCGATCAGGTAATACCCCAACAGGTCCTGACCATTGAGGTTTTTTAACCGGGGGTTGTCCATCACCGTGATAAACGGCGGCAGGATGCGTTTCCCCAGTTTCTGGATGAAGGTCTTGCCATCGTTGACATGCCGCAACCGGTCGCCTTCGAGGCGGTGCCCCACCGCTTCGTGAAACAAAATCGCCGCCGCTTCCGGACTGAAAATGGCGGGGCCCACGTAAGGTTCCATTTTCGGCGCTTTTTTCAAGGCGATGATTTCCTGGATCAGCCCATCCGCTTTTTGGATCATTTCATCCCGCGACGGGAAACGCTCCGGATTGGAAAAATAGAAGGATTCTTCATCGTGTATTTGAACTCCCGAATCGGATTTGGTCCAAGCTTCAATGAGGATTTTATAAACTTGGTAGATATCCTGGACCTCGTTCTTTTCCGAATCCATGTAGTAGCGGACTGCGCGGTCCAGAATGATCCGAACGTTGGACTTTTCAATTTCCGGAGAGTTGTTAAACCGGCCGGACACGGTACGGACCAGGTTCTGCCATTTGGAAATATCGGCCGACATCGGTGGAATTTTCTCGATTCGCTTCACCGGAGGATTGCCCTTGGAAAGATTGGGGAGTCCGTACTGTTCCACGCCACTGAATTTTCGCCCCTTTTTCCTGAGAAGATTCATGACCGCCTGTTTGTAACGCAGGTCCGTTTCGTACCAGATGGCGCGTTTGAGGGATTTCAGGTCGTTATCCAGGGGGATGAACTGTTTGACGTTGTGTCGATGACTGCCCGGAGTGGAACTGTCAAACCCGGGATTGCCCACCCTCACATCCACGAAGAGAGTCCGTTTTTCCGTTCCGAGGGAATTCAGGAGGGCGCCAAAACTACCTGAAACTTCAATGTGGTGGTGATGCCGGATTTGGTAGTTGATGAAATAAGGGGCCGGAAAATTATCGGTTTTCAGGGATTTGAGGGAGCGGTCCATCTCCTCCTGGAACGCTTGAAAAATGACCGCCGAGGGATTTTCCGCGGCTGCCGCCCCCAAAGGAAAACTCAACCCCAGAAATATCCCTATCCATCTTATATAACGTTTCATCGGTTCTATCATCATGGTCTTTATATCATTGCATTATCCATCGGCATTTCCGGAGAAATGTACAACAAATTTTTTGCAAATGGAAGAAATTCCGGGACCTCCCGATAAAAATGTATTCGGCAAAAAAAGGGGATCCACTAAAAATCGGCAAAAGATTCGAAATTTCCCGGATTAATGAGGTGACCGGAAGGTGAACAAAATAGTGCACGTGAATGTTCACATATGTTGACTATTTTTGCAAACCCTTGAATGTGCGGAATTTAGTCATTTCCAGCTAACTTTTTGAAAAATATAGAATTATTTTGATAGAAATTTCTTGGCCCGAAATTTGCTTCCCCTAGTTGTCACAGCCCAAAATCATTATCAATAACCAGGGGGGAGGCATCCAATGACCCGATCGGACCTGACAACCAAACTGTCCTTGAGAATGAATGTTTCCAAAAAGGAAGCGGACAAGTATTTGACCGCCTTTTTGGATACGATTATGGATAATCTGCAAAAAGAAGGCCGCGTGGTGATGCAGGGGTTTGGTTCTTTCAGAATCAATGAGCATAAAGCCCGGGTGGCCAAAAAACCTATCACCGGAGAGCCCATTTACCTGCCGGTCCGGAGAAAACCCGTGTTTCATGCGGGCAAGGAATTGCGGGAACTCATCAACCGGGATTCCGTAACTGCCGAGGAGAACCGAACCGAGTCGCAGCGGATGAAAGAACAGAGGCACTCCTATAATTCCGTACACGGGATTCCGCAATCGGCGCCGGTATCCAAATAATCTCTCCCCTCAGTATCCGCCCTCTTTCTGTGATATACTTCTTCCCGAAAGAGGGCTTTTTATTTGGGAAAATCATCCCATCCTTTTGACGCTTGGTTTCATGCCGGGGAGGGTCTTATGTCCAAAACGGGTAACGCGTGCAACAGATGCGGGGATAAAAGTATCGTCAAGGGCGATATCGGATTACGCACCAGTAAAGACCTGGAGCTGATTATGGTAGTCCGCAAGGATCACGGTGTGGAAAAAAAAGTTCTTCTACAACCGAGGGTCTGCGGCAAATGCGGTTATGTGGAATTTTTTGTTCAGGATCCGGCGAACCTGAAAATCAGCGCCCACGATAAACCCATCAATCCCGATTTCAAACAGCGTCCCATTTTGGAGTACGATTTTTAATTTCCCCATCCCTGCCACCAGTCACCCGCTTCATGGGTCCTAAACTGGATTTTGTGTTTAAATTCTTGTGTTCCAGCATTATTTGAGTGAGAATATTTCCACGGGGCGATTCAAGTTCCGAAATCCGATTTGTTCATACCGGTCACTTTCCTTCAGCGGGTAGAGTACGATTCGGCCAGCTCGGTCCGGCTTCCTTTGCATGGATAAACGCACAAAAGACCAACTCCACTTTCTGCTTTTAAAAATTCATTCCCTGACGGGCATCGTTCCCATCGGTATTTTTTTGGTATTTCACCTGACGGTCAATTCCCTGCGCACCGTCGGCGCCTGGCAATACCAGTTGAGCATCGATCTCATTAACAATCTGCCTTTTCTGCTTGGCATAGAAATTACCTTCATTTACATCCCTCTTTTGATTCATTCTTTCATGGGTTTTTACGTGGTCTTGTCGGGGAGACCCAATGTTTTCCGTTACCGGTATTCCAGAAACTGGTTGTATTTGCTTCAGAGGATCACCGGGGCGGTGGTGTTCGCTTTTTTGATTTATCATATGGGGACCACCGTGGTTCCCAAATTAATGCAGGGGAAAAGCCAGTTTGAGGCCGCGCCGTTTTTAATCGGCATCCTGAACGCGGAGTTTCAGACCTGGCAGGGAATGGTGATTTATCTGGTCGGCATCCTCTCGGCCACGTTTCATTTTGCCAACGGGTTGTGGGGGTTTTGCATTTCGTGGGGGATCGTGATCGGCAGGAGAGCCCAGCGCAATGCCGGCATTCTGTTCGCCCTGGTGGGGCTGGTCCTGACCGTATTGGGCCTGGCCACGGTCCTTGAATTTTCCGTCCATCCCGTTCCCGTGGAAGCCACCCCGGTGAGGTGAATCGAATGTTGAAACGCAGGAAAAGAATTATCATCGTCGGAGGGGGGCTCGCCGGCCTGTCGGCGGCCATGAAACTGTGTGAACTCGGTTCCGAAGTGGTGGTGGTGGCTTACCAATCGCTGAAACGATCGCATTCGGTTTGCGCTCAGGGGGGAATCAATGCGGCCATCGACGCCAAGGATGAGGGGGATACCCCGGAAAAACATTTCTACGACACGATCCGCGGCGGGGATTTCCTGGCTCAGCAGCCCCTGGTGCGGGACATGTGTTATCAGGCCCCGGCCATCATTCACCTGTTGGACCGCATGGGCGTCGCCTTCAACCGGACCCACGAGGGGCATCTCGAATTTCGCCGGTTCGGCGGCACGATGTATTCGCGGACAGCTTTTGCAGGCGCCACCACCGGTCAGCAGTTGGTCTATTCCCTGGACGAACAAGTGCGGCGGTATGAGCATGATGGGTTGGCGCAAACCCTGGAATGGCATGAATATCTCGGAGCGGTGCTCGATTCGCGGGGAATTTGCCGGGGGGCCATCATCCACGACCTGCGCGCCAACGAAATATTTTCCCTGGCCGGCGACGCCGTGGTCCTCGCAACCGGGGGGCCCAGCCAGGTCTATGGGCGTTCCACCAATTCCACGGTCAATACCGGAGCCGCCGCCACCATGGCTTTCATGCAGGGGGCGAAATACGCGAATGGAGAATTCATCCAGATTCACCCCACCGCCATTCCCGGACAGGACAAGCTTCGGCTCATGAGTGAATCGGCGCGGGCCGAGGGGGGGCGCATCTGGGTGCCCCTCAAGGCCGGTGATGTCCGCGATCCTTTATCCATTCCCGAAAACGAGCGCTATTACTTCCTGGAGGAAAAATACCCCCATTACGGAAACCTCGTGCCGAGGGACGTCGCTTCCCGGGAAATTTACGACCTGGTTTACAATCAGAAACTGGGAATCGGCGGCAAAGCCATGGTTTACCTCGACCTCACCCACAAACCCAGGGATTTTCTGGACAACCGGCTGGGGGGGATCATCGACATCTACAAAAAGTTTACCGGGGACGACCCCCGGGAAATTCCCATGAAAATCTTTCCCGCCGTCCATTACTCCATGGGAGGGTTGTGGACCGACTTTGAAACCAATAATCAGGGAATGCTCGACCGTGCTTCCCCCAGGAACCAGATGACTTCCATCAGTGGACTCTATGCCGCTGGGGAAGTGGATTATCAGTTCCATGGTGCCAACCGTCTGGGCGCCAATTCCCTTTTGAGCTGTATCTATACCGGGCTCGCCCTGGCGCCGGGGGTGATCAATTACACCGAAAATCTTGACAAGGCCGTGGAGGACATCCGTTCAAGTCTGTTTGAGAATGCCCGGAACTATTGGAAAGAACGGTTTCAATCCATTGGAAAAATGAATGGCAAGGAAAACCCCTACAAGCTGCATCATGAACTCGGTGATGTGATGATGTCCCAGGTGTTGATCGTGCGAGATAACAAAAGCCTCGAGAAAGCCCTCTATTCCATTGAGGAGATTGAATCCAGGTTTCAGGATATCCAGTGCGTGGATACCAATGATTGGGCCAACCCCACTCCAAGTTTTATCAATCAACTTTATTGTATGATCCATTTGTCCAAGGTGATTACGAAAAGTGCCCTGATGCGGGATGAATGCCGAGGCGCCCATTACAAACCCGAGTTTGACTTGAATCAGCCGGAGGATTTCGATCCCTATGAGTACATTGACTACCTAGAACGCAAAAATTACGGCGAGGTCGAGGAGGATGCCTTTCCTTCGGATCATCTGGATTATATGAAACGGTTCGAGGATAACAATCAGAACTGGTTGAAAACCACCATCGCCCAATTCAAGAACAATCAGCCGGAAATCACTTACGAGGAAGTGGACACCTCGTTGTTGACCCCCCGGCCCCGAAAATATGATTGATACCAAAACCATGGAACCGAAAAATATACTGTTAAAAATCAAACGGCAGGATCAGGTTAAGTCCAAACCCTATTGGCAGGAATTCGAGGTGCCTTACAAATCCATGTCCAATGTGATTTCCTGTCTCCAGGAAATTCAGAGATTCCCCGTGACCACCCGCGGCCAGAAGGTCAATCCGGTCACCTGGGACTGCAACTGTCTGGAGGAAGTCTGCGGTTCATGCACCATGTTGATCAACGGGCGGGTGCGCCAGGCCTGTACGGCGCTGGTGGATCAGATCAAGCATCCGATCGTTCTGGAGCCCATGTCCAAGTTTCCCGTGGTCCGGGACCTGCAGGTGGATCGCAGCCGTATGTTCCGGAACCTGAAAAAGATCACGGCCTGGATCGAAATCGACGGCACCCACGATATCGGCGAAGGTCCCATCATGTCCGAATCCGTCCGCGCCAAAAGGTACGCCTTGTCGGAATGTATGTCCTGTGGAAGCTGTCTGGAGGCCTGTCCTCAATTTTCCAAGGAAAATGCGTTCATGGGGGCGGCGGCCTTCAGCCAGGTCCGGTTGTTCAATATGCATCCTACCGGGGCGATGAATCAGGAGAAACGATTGGAAGCGGTGATGGGGGAAGGGGGAATCGCCGATTGCGGCAACGCTCAGGTGTGTGTGGAAGTGTGCCCGAAAAATATTCCATTGACCGAATCGATCGCCGATGTCGGACGGCAAACGTCCCTGCAATTATTGAAAAACCTTATGTTGAAATAAAAGATTTCTGGCCGCACCGGGTTTTTTATTCAAAACCCCAAGGGCTTTTGTTATGATAACTAGGTTTTACTCCCGGAAAATAAATCATCGGATTGTTATTTAATAAGAGAAACTGCATGAAAGTATCGCTCGCAAGTGCTTTAGGGACCTGTTTTGGTGTTCAGGATGCCATTAATCTGGCCATGGCGCCCGAATTTCGGTCCGAATTGACTATTATCGGACAATTGGTCCATAACCCCCAGATCAACGAATCCCTGAAGAAAAATGGGGTTTCCCTGGTCCAGGGGGTGGAGGATATGAAGGAAATCAAGACCCGAAAAGTGATGATCACCGCTCACGGGGCCGCGGAAAAAACCAAGATAAAGCTCAAGAACGCCGGTTTCATCGTTTACGATGCCAGTTGCCCGCTGGTGATGCGGGTGCATAAAACCATAAAATCCCTGGTGGACAAGAATTATTATCCCGTGGTCATCGGTCAGAAGGACCACGTGGAAGTTAAGGGAATCGTCGGCGATTTGGAGGACTACCTCGTCATCAACAACGAAGTGGATCTCCAGAAAATCCGCGATCGCGGAAAAAACCGGTTGGGGATCGTGAGCCAGACCACCCAGCAGGTGGACAAAGTGGAAGCCCTGGTTAAAAAAGTCCGGCAAATGGATTGCGTCGAGGAAGTGGCGTTCGTCAATACCATTTGTCAACCCACCCGGGACCGGCAAATCGCGGTGAGGGAATTGGCGGACCAGGTGGACCTGATGATCGTTATCGGGGGATACAATTCCTCCAATACCAAAAAGCTGGTCCAGGTTTGTGAGGAAAAACGGATCGAGGCCCATCATATCGAGTCCTCATCCCAGTTGCAAAGGGCGTGGTTCAGCAACAAACAGCACGTCGGCATCACCGCGGGTACCAGCACACCGGAAAATGTGATCAACGAAGTCCATGAAGAAATTCTGAAAATTGAGGAGGAATTCAAGAAACAGAAACAGGCCCCGGTGGCCTCGTAACGATTGCGGCCGAGGCGGGGGATTTTCTCGAACCCCTTTAACGGGGTTTGCCTTAAACCGGAGGGTTTATGGTAGGATTCGGGTGCCGGGTACCCTTGTTTTCATGCTGTATTAGAGGAGAAGCGGCCCGGTTTTCGCGTTTACGAGAAACGCGGGCGGAAGATTCTTGATTCACGACCTCATGGACAACTGGAGTTATTGCCTAAATATCCTTCCCAAAGTCAGCCGGACCTTTGCGTTGAATATCGGGGTGCTCCGGGGTGACCTGCACCGGAGTATTTTGACGGCTTACCTGTTTTGCCGCACCATCGACACCATCGAAGATGCCGGCAAGCTGGACCCCCAGACAAAAATCAGACTTCTTCTGGAATTTTCCCGAATCCTCGAAGATTCCGCGTACCGCGAAAAAGCCCTGGACTCCTGGATCGGCCAATGCGCCGTGGTGGACGGCGCCGCCAACGACTTGGCCCTTCTTTCCGAAAATCGCCGCGTTTTTAATGTGTTTGATTCCCTGAAGGCCAGCCACAAGGAACAGATTATCCCCTCCGTGATCAGAATGGCGAAAGGGATGTCTTATTTTCAAAAAAAGTTTGCCTTTGGCAAACTCACTCCCCTGGAAAATGAGGACGAACTGGAAGAATATTGTTATTTTGTCGCCGGAGCGGTGGGGGAAATGCTGTGCAACCTGTTCCTCACCCAACTGCCCGGCCTACCGGACGAGGCTAGGGAAACCATGAAACAGAACGCGGTTTCTTTCGGTCTGGGTCTTCAGATGACCAATATTTCAAAAGATGTGGTGGTGGACCGGCAACGGGGCTGGTCCTACATCCCCAAGGAATCCATCCGGGAAAAGGGGTTGACGGTCGAGGAGTTTCATAAGGGAACGTCGATGCAGAAAAATCTTCAGGTCCTGGAAAAACTCCTGCAGAAGACCACGGGACATTTGAACGATGCCTTGAAATTCACGCTGGCCATCCCACGGCATAAAATTCCGCTGCGTCTTTTTTGCATCTGGCCCCTGTGGATGGCCATGGAGACGGTCGCGGTATTGCATAATAACCAGGCCCTCCTCGCGTCGGCGGCCCCGGTGAAGATATCCCGCGGGGCGGTGAAGAAAATACTCCGGACCACCCCCTGGATCGCCTCCTCCAATTTTTTATTGAAACGATCCTTTGAAAAAATAATCCATAACCAGGTGCTTCAGGGTCACCGGAGTTTCGATCTGGAAAACCTGCACCGGCGCCTGGACAGGATTCCCCTGGATACTCTCGTTTCCAGTGCGTCAGGGGTTTGAACCGCCGCTATGACCGCGAAAATACGTTTTATCGACAACAACGACGGAACGATCCATGATTCGGAGACGGGCCTGACCTGGACCCGGGAAGATTCCTGGCAAAGCGAGGCCAAATGGGTGACGTGGGATGAAGCCATGGAACACGTTCAAAATCTTGCATATACAAAATTTGGGGGTCATCCCGACTGGCGTCTGCCTTCCAAGGAAGAAGCGCTGACTTTGTACGATGCGAACCAAAAAAACCAGGACAAATACGGGAACGAAATTCATTTGCATCCGGTTTTCCCCTCCGGTACCCTCCCCACCATCTGGGTCCATGAGTCCATGACGGGAAATGAGGGATATATCCTGGATTTTCGCAACGGGGAGATCCGTACCCTGTACAAAAGCAAAAGTGGAAGAATGGCCGCCCGGGCCGTGCGTGGGGAGGAAGGCGTTCCCCGGAAAAAATGATAAAAGGCCGACTTTAAACAAAACTTTTTGGCCTTGAACTCATCTCAAGATCATGGAAAGGTTTGGACCTGGAGAACATTTTGAATAAAGACAGCTTGATAAACATCGCCGGCATTTTGTGGGGTTTTATTGGCGTTTTTTTGATATACCGGGGAATCCACTTTTACCAGATCGCCATCGATGAACAACACTCCACCAAAATGGCCCTGTGGATTTCCGTGATCGCATGCCTCGTCATTGGGTCCGCCAAAGGGCATTTTGTTTTGTCTAAAACCGCCCGGAAGAACAAGTCCCGCATACTCAACCTGGAATCCCCGTTGAAAATTCACCATATTTTTTCTAAGCCGTTTTACGGGTTTATCGCGGCCATGATGTTTCTGGGTATTCTCCTGCGCAGCCTGAACACCTATCTGGGCGGTTATATCGTTATCGCCCCCATATACTGCGGTATCGGCCTGGCTCTGATCGTTGGCAGCCGAGTTTACTGGAAAGCGGAACCCGGCGCCCCGGTTGAGGAAAACCCATAAACCCAACGTTTCCCCAAACCTGTCCCCATGAAAAACTTTTTCTTGACGTTGCACATGATCTCCATGTGCCTGGTGATAGGCACCCTGTTTTTGCAATCCCTTTCGGTAGTATTTCGCCTGAAGCTGAAAAATGACCATGAGGTCGCCGGATTGAAAAAAACCCAGGTCCGCATTCACAAATTTATTTATTATCCTATTTTGGCGGTCACCCTCCTTTCCGGCATCGTTCTGGCCGTTAAAACAGGGGTGTTTCAGGAGGCGGGCTGGATCAAGTTGAAAATGGTCCTCCTGTTTATTTTAATCGGCTTGGGATTTCTCAATGGGAAACAAATTCCCAAGGATATCTTGCCAAAAAAATATGCGATGATGGTCCATATCGCCATTTTCATTGTTGGCTCCAGCATGATTTACCTTGCCACGATAAAACCCTTTTAATAAGCTGGAATGAGAAAAGCGCGATTTCCGGCTGCCTTGGAAGGGACGTTCCAGCCAGATATCACCCTTTGGAAATTTTCCCATGGATATTTTACTCACCATTGTGGCCAGCATTTTATTGATCATCGGATTCTTTGTCATCTGCCGGTCCAGTGATGACGAGGAAGAGGAATCCGTTGAGGAGAGGGAAGACCCCACCTGAGCCATGCGGGATAAATTGCAAGAGTTCCAGCGCCTGGTTGAGGAAGCGGCCTCCTGCCGCGCCTGCCCCAGGTTGGCAGACCAACCCGCGGTTCTGGGTCCCGGCAACGGACCCTGGAATGCCCGTGTCCTTTTCATCGCGGAGGCCCCGGGCCGGCTGGGCGCCGGGCGGACCGGCATCCCTTTTTCCGGAGACCGGTCAGGAGAAAATTTCGAGATCCTCCTCCGGCACGCCGGGCTGACCCGCGACGAAGTTTTCATCACCAACGCGGCCTTGTGCAATCCCTTGCAGAACACCGTCAATCGGCGTCCCACCGCGGCGGAAATTCACAATTGTTCTTATTATCTAAAAACCCTTCTGGGAATCATCGAACCCCAACTCGTGGTCACCCTGGGAACGGTGGCCTTGCAGGCGCTCAACCCCTTTCTCAAGACAAAATACCGTCTTTCACAAGTCGCGGCGCGGCCCTTGCCGGGTTTCGGATTTATTCTTCTGCCCCTGTATCATCCCAGTCCCCGGGTGACCCACTGGAGGCGTCCCCTCAGCAGACAGAAACGCGATTTTAAAAAAATCCTGCGCCTTTTGACCCCTTCCCGAAGCCCCCAAAACGGGCAAGAACCTTGACAGAGCTCCATTAGGATTTTATCCAATAGATGGAAACGATAAACTCCAAGGAAAGGAGAAGCCATGACCAGCTACTGGGGAAGCTCAAACGACCTTTTTGATGAGGGGTACAAGGCATTGAGAGGTGGGATCCTGCTGATCGGGGTTTCGTTGACCTTGCTGGGGGTCCTGATCTTTCTGTTTCCCAACCTGATGGCGTTTATTTTCGCGTCCTTTTTCCTCTTCGTTGGGGTGTCGGCGCTGGTTTTGGGGTACAAGATCTGGAAACTCAAAAACCAGGTTCGCCCCTTTGAATGGAGCGAAGGATGGAACGCGGATACGATGAACGGGGGAACTGCAGGATATTCCCGGAAAACCATCACCTTCATCATGAGGTAAGAAGGCGGATGCGGTTTGTCATCACGGGGGAAACGGAAAGAGAAACCACTGCTTTTTTCGGTTTCCCTTCACACACGGAAATGGATGCCGTTGAAATGCCATGAACGCGCAAGATGATTGGAAAGATCCCCTGGAAGACAACGGCGTCACCCTGGGGCCGGAAGAGGCCCTGAGAAGGGAAACCGAAAAAAGCAAAAGTCTGAAAGTGGAACGGTTGCGGTTGCGGGACGAAATTGAGACCCTGCGCAAGATAAATGCCGGACTGACGGATAAAATTCGAAGACTGGAAGAGACGGTCCAGGGCGCGGCGCCGTTCCCCGAGGAAAAAGGCGTGCGTGGGAAAAGCGGTCTTTTCGCCCAGCCGTTATCGCGGGTTCCTCACCCATCCGGCTGGGCGGTTTTTCTTTTGATCTTCAACCTGTGCGCCGCCGCGGCTTTTCTGATTCTTCTTCTCCAAAAATAATCGTTCGTTCCCCGCCGTCAAAAAACCCGCCTTGCGGGAAACATAGAATGACCCGGAAATGGAAACAATCCCTGGCCGATAAATGTGGCTTTGCGGGCGATTTTAAAGTAAAATGCAGAAAATTTTACAAAAGTTGAATCCTTGATCCCTTGAATTCCATCCAACCTTTTAATTGAATCAGCCTTGTCAAGGATCAGGCGGGTATTCATCTTTCCATCAATATTAATTTCACAGAAAGGAACGGGGAAAAACATATGTGGGTAATTGAATTTCTTCACGTATTGGTCGGAATTTTGTGGATCGGCCTGCTTTACTTTTTCAACTTGGTCCAGGTCCAGTCCATGCCCAAAATGACCGAAGCCGGTGCAGCCAAACCGTATACCCAGATCATCGTTCCCAAGGCGCTTTTCCTGTTCAGGCACGCCGCATTGTGGACGGTCATCACCGGGATTGCCTATTACATGGCCGGCCGTGGAATCGTCGAAGGCATCCCCAGCCCTGAAATCATGATCGGCATGCTTCTGGGCCTGATCATGGCCGGTAACGTCTGGTTCATCATTTGGCCCAATCAAAAGAAAATTATTGCGGGGGCACTGGAAGGCGACGTCTTGAACAAGGCGAAACGAAATGCTTTTCTTGCCAGCCGAACCAATGCCTGGCTATCCCTGCCGATGCTGGCATGCATGGTTGCGGCCAACCAGGGGGGGTTCGGTTTTTAACACTAGTTCCTGAAATTGGTTCCAGAAAACGATGGGTTTCACCCCTGAGGGGGTGAAACCTTTTTTTTTGGTGCGCCCGGCAGGGCGCACCTACTTGGAGGTGCAAGTCCTCTACAGGCCCGGCA
>JBHHVU010000005.1:0-97242 GCA_046754465.1 Nitrospinaceae bacterium
GGGCCTGTAGAGGACTTGCACCTCCAAGTAGGTGCGCCCTGCCGGGCGCACAAAACAAAAGGGAGGACATCGGCTCGATGCCCTCCCTTTTTTCATGGCTTGAAGGTTTTTGATCCCGGAAAAAATAAAATGGCGTTCAATCCCTCGTGGTTTTTCTCAAATCCCGGCGCGCCGGGATTTTTTTTCCCAGCGGTTTGACGCACCGGAATCCGAAAGTAGGATTTTTTATGTCCGGCGCCACCACGTTGCGGAAGGAGATCCGGGCTGTCTTTTCATCGCTGGTCCATCCGCCCCCCTTAACGATCCTGAGAATTTTTTTCTTCGAAGGGGGGTTGTTTCCCGCCGGGGGGGAATACACCGTAGCGACCCATTCCCAAACATTGCCGATCATATCCAGGGCGCCGAAGGGGCTCGCTCCCTTGGGATAGGACCCCACGGGCGAGGCAAAGAGGGCACCATCGCCGGCCCCTTGAAGATTGGCTCGTCCGGGCAAATATTTATTTCCCCAGGGCCAGGGATTTCCCGAATGCCCCCGGGCCGCAGCGATCCATTCCGCCTCGGTGGGTAACCTTTTGCCCGCCCATCGGCAATATCGGGAAGCTTCCGTCCAATCGATTCCCATCGCCGGGCAAGCCGGGCATTCCCGGCCTTCCGTGAAGGCCTTTTCGTCGAAACCGGAATCAAAATTTTTGTATTGTGCCACGGTGATTTCCAGCCGGTCCATGTAAAACGGGGGCAGTTTTGCCAACCGCGAATCCGGTTCGTCCAGACGCTGGGTCCCCCGGGCTGTGTCCAGCAAACCCGCCAAGTGCTTCCCGGCATCGACCAGGACCATGACCGATCGGTCCCCAGGGTGGATGATGGTGGGCAGCAGGACCTTTTTCTTGCGGAACCGATGACGGGCGGGAAGGGGATTCCCCGTATTTCGGAAAACCCGTTTCGCCCTGGGTTGAGATAGAACCGAAACGGATTTTCCCACGGATGGGGTTCCGGTTTTTGGGGATGAACCGTTTCTGGACTTCGAGAAATGTTTATGTTTCTCCGGCCCCGAATCATAAAATCCCGACATCCTGGAATCGGAGGGGGAAGATTTCAAGGAACAGCCAAAAAACAACAGCAGCATCATGCTGGCGGGAATGAGAAATTTCAACGTGTTTCCCCGTCCTTCTCAACGAGCGCGTCAAACTTCTTTTTTAACTGGCGGTACTTCTGGTATTCTTTTCCTGCTTCCTCTTTCCTCCCCATCATCTCGTAGGTATATCCCAGGCTATAATGGGCATTGTGATGGGTCGGGTCAATTCGTATGACCCTTTTGAAGGCTTGTTCGGCATCCGGGTACATCTGTTTGTAGTTGTAAATTCCACCCAGGCCATAATAAGCTTTGGGGTTGTCGGGACTTTTTTCAATTGCCTTCAGGTAAGATTCCTCGGCCCGGTCGTATTTTTCCTGGTTGGTGAATTCGATGCCTTCATGGACGTATTCATCGCTTCCTTTGTCCGCGCAATGCGGCAGCAGGATAAGGGTGGCGGCGAGGAGGAAAAGTTTGAGGGGTCGATGGGAGCAGGACATAGGCGGCAGGCCCTGATAATTTGTATATAGTTTCGCCCGGCCGTTTTTATCGAGATGGAGGGGTTTCACCGGGATGCCTCCACTATATCATTAACCCGGGATAATCACCACACAAACCCCCGATGAGTGCGGCAATGGATAAATTCCTTCCCCACCGCACTCCGTGGAGCCTTGGGGTAACCGCTTGAAAGACCGGGTTCCTGAAATCATCCAGATGCCAGTCTACCGTGAGGGTTCAACCGCAGGGGAACCCGGCCAATGATTTCCACAACGTCTCTCAATGAAAAAATCGGATGACCCTTGAAACCCTCATAACCCTGTCTGTTTTGGCATTCACCGCCGGGTTGGCGCTGACCTTGGCGATTTTGACTTTCCGGGGATTCGGATTGATCCGGATCGGGTGGTTGAATTTTTCCCGGATGAAGGAACTCGACCGGCAACGGCGGGAATGTTCCGACCCTGAAAAACGTCAGGCCCTGGACGCCGTGATCACCCATTGCCAAGCCCTCCGGAAACGGTGGATCCTCCGTGAATCCGATATCAGGGTCGGAGCCAACACCCAAAGGTTGATCGATGAAATCGCGTCCGTCTACCATCCCCTGTCCAGTTATCCCCTGGCGGAGGCCCGGCTGGGCCGGCTTCTGGACGCCTTCGAGGCGTTGAAGGGTAAAATCCAGGTATGGAGCCGGTTGCCGGGCGTGGACCGGTGGACGCGGTTCCGGGTGCGTCATGTTCTCATGCTCGCCCGGGCCTGGAAAAAGAAGGAAGAATGGCGGCAATCCTCCCTGGGGCGGGCCATCGCCAAGTATCGGCTGGTCTCTTTTTTCCGCTGGGTTTACTTTCTGTTCCGGTTCATGGATCTCACGTTTTGGACCTTGAAGATGTTGAGATACATCCTCCAGGACGTAATTTTCAAGATTTTTCTCTTACGCTGGTACCTTACCGTTGGGGAATTGGCCCTTCAGGTTTACAGCGGCCGGGAGGCCGAACCGGTTCTCCCCGCCGAGGATATCCTTCAGGACCTGGGCTCCATCGAGGAAAAGGAAGAGACGCCCGATCTCCCTCCCGGAATCCGGAAAATCGCCGAGTCCTCCCGGAAAAATATCTGGCTGAATTTCGGGTCGCTCGATCAGGAACAGGTCCGGGATATTTATTTCCAACTGGTGGAGGATATCGCCCGATATTACCATCCCCGCGCCGCCCAGCCGGTTTATGAAGTGAAGCTTTACGGCCTTCTCACGGCAGTCTCCCGCCTGGCGGGCCAGGCCGCCGCCATCCGCGGCAAACCGGTGCTGAACAAACTGCTGGACCTGAGGATCTCCCATTTGCTTCTGGTCAAGGATACCGCCGATTATTTGCGGGACAGCGAGTTTATCGCCTGGTTTCGGAAATACCATTTGCACCGCGTCCTGAAGTTCTCCCGCCTCATTTTCCAGGCCGTGCGGAGAAAACATCCCGGAATCCTTTTCCAGGATTTCGCGTTTACCCTGGTCAAGGAAGCGGGCAAACGTTGGCTCTATATTTACATCCACGATAAGATCGCCGAGGAAGCCAACCGGCTCTATCAATCCTCCGGCCCGTAGTTCTCCCCCCCGGCGCGTTTTCCCGCGGACAATCGATAGGAAATCCGGATGCCGCTGGCATACACATCGGCCCAGTGGGATTGCTTTTTTTGCTCCGGCGTAGTTAGGTCACGGAAGGAACACCGCCTGAGGATGTGATCGGACCAGTCGATGAGATGCCAGTCCATCCCCAGGGACTGGAACCATATTTCCAGAAGAGCCCGTGTGGGCAAACTTATCAGGCTAAGGGTTTTGCCGCGGAATGGGAAGGAATGGGGCAGGCGGTAATCTTTTTTCCCGGGTTGGGTGAGGGACACCAGCATCAGGGGCAGGTCCAGGGTTTCCTCCGTGATATGGGGGTAAATACCGGCGGCGTCCTTTCCCTGCACGGCGGCGTACCCTGCGGTGAAGGTGTCGAGCAACACCGTCTCGCGCGCCGCCCGATTCATGAGTTCGAGCAGCCGGTAGGGCTCCCGGGTGTAATAGAGGGCGCCGAAACAGAGAATGGTGTCGAATCGGTTCTCGGGACCGTTTTCCAGGAAGGTAAAAATATCCGCCACTTCAAAGCGGCAGGCGGACTCAGGGATCCGATGCCGGTCAAAAAGTTCCCGGCACCGGTGCACCATTTTCTCTTCCACGTCCACGCCCTGCACTTTTTTGGCTCCCAGTTGGTTCGCGGCATAAGAAAATGTGCCGATATGCGAACCGATATCGAGCACGGTTTTTCCCGAAATGGCATCTCGATGCCGGGCAAGAAGTGTGTCTATGCGGGCGTTCAGACATTCAAAGTTGTAGGGGACCGCCCACCGGGTCCGCCGGGTATCGGTTGTAAGAAACAGAGAGTCTTCCGGGATGTGTATTTCGGGGCGCGTCATGGGGGGAAGTTTTCCGAAATTAAGATAGTAAATCTATTTCCATCTAAAAGGTTAAATGGTATAATTATTTTGATTTTTTTGAAGTTATCGAATTAACCGTCCATTCGGGTGCCAATGAAACCCTTTGTGGAGGTGTTTATGCCAGCCCTGACCCCTATCGTATCCCCGGAGGAGGAAGAACTCCAGCAAAAGCGGCAGGAGCTTGTGGACCTGGAACAGGAACTGGCCGACAAGGAGTTGGAGCTTTCCACCCTCAAGGGAGAACTGAACCTCTTCGAGCGGCGGTACAACCAGGTTCTGGGGGCGAAATACGCGGAGCTGGATGAAATCAAGGCCCAGGTACTGGAACTGGCGTGCCGATTTTATCCCCGCTCGGACGAGTTCCGGGCCGAGGCCAGAACCGCCCGGGAGCGCGCCCGAAAGTCGGCGGATCATTCGGAAAACGCGGGATCGGAAGAACCGCCGGAAGAGGATTTTCAACCTTCCGAGGCATTGAAAAAGTTGTTTCGCGAGGTGGCGAAAAAAATTCACCCCGATCTGGCATCGAACGCCACGCAAAAAGCGCACCGGCACGAATTGATGGCCCGATTGAACCAGGCCTATGACCGATTGGATGAAGAAGGGATTCGCGCGATTCTCATCGAATGGGAGGCCAGTCAGCCCGCGGAAGCCAACGTCACCCTGGGAACCCGGCTGGTCCGTACCGTGCGGCAAATCGCGCAAATACGAAAGCGGTTGAACCGGATCCGCGATGAGTTGGAAGAGTTGACCCATTCGGGCATGTTTCAATTGATGAAAAAGGTTGAATCCGCCGGCGAGGCCGGTACGGGATTGTTGCGGGAAATGGCCGAGGCGGTCCAGGAAAAAATTGTCGCGGTCAAGTCGAGGGTCCGAGATCTGGCCCACGAGTTCGATTAGAGGATCCAAGGACAAGCATTTTGATTATGAAAAAAGAAGCCCCCCCCACCGTTTCATCCGACCCGGCCTCCGCCACGCTGACGGCTCTCCCCTCCTCCCGGCTTTCCACACGGGGTCCCGATCGTTTTCCCCCAAAGGGAGAGGAAAACAGTCCGCAATTATTCTATCGCCGGAACGATGGGTCCCTGGTTTCGCTCGATGGCAAGGAGGCGGCCCGCTGGTTCAGGGAAGCCGAATCGGGAAAGTCCCGGGCGCAGTATAATCTGGGGATGGTGTATTTCAAGGGGGTCGGCGTTCCCCGCGATGAAAAAAAGGCCTTCCAATGGTTCCAGAAAGCGGCGCTTCAGGGATACGCCCAGGGCCAGGGGTTCCTGGGAATCATGTATGAAAACGGGATGGGCGTGCAACGGAATGACCGGGAAAGCCTGCGATGGTACCGGAAAGCCGCCCAAAAGGGCGATCGCACCGCTCAATTTAATCTGGGAAGAATGTATTATTTCGGCAAGGGAGTTGCCAAAGCTCCCTGGGAAGCCGCCAAGTGGTTTCTGAAGGTCGCCCGAGAGGGCAATGACCTCGCCCAGAACATGCTCGGCGTGTTGTATGAAAATGGGGAAGGGGTCCCGCAGGATTTCGACAAGGCCGGCGAGTGGTTCCGTAAAGCCGCCCTTCAGGGAAACGAGGAGGCCCAGTACAACCTTGGCCATCGTTACGAACAGGGCAAGGGAGTGACCCGGGACCTGCGCAAGGCCCTGCGCTGGTACCGCAAGGCGGCAGAGTGCGGACTCGGCCTCGCCCAGTTCAAACTGGGTATCCTGTTCTATAAAGGAGAGGGGGTCTCGCCAAATCCCCGGGAAGGATTGCAATGGCTTTGCCGGGCCGCGGAAGGTGGAAACGAGGAGGCCCAGGAATTTCTGGAAAAAGCCGGCCCCGGTTTCATCACCGGCGCCAGGGAGTCCTTCGATAAAGGCCGGTTCTTTTACGAACGAGGTGAATATGAAGAGGCCGTTTCCTGGTTCCGCAAGGCGGCAGGGCTCAACCATGTGGAAGCGCAAAACATGTTGGGGGTCCTGTTCGACCACGGCAAGGGGATCGAGCCCGATTGCACCGAGGCCGCGAAATGGTACCTGAAAGCCGCCGGGCAGGATCATCCCCAGTCCCAATACCGCCTGGGCATCCTGTACTTTCTGGGGGAAGGGGTGCCCCAGGATTATGAGAAGTCGCGGTTCTGGCTTGAAAAGGCGGCGCAGGGCAATGTTCCCCCCGCCCAGGTATTCCTGGGCCTCCTTTATGAAAGAGGCAAAGGCGTGGAGAAGAACGAATCCCGGGCCGGGGAATGGTTCCAGAAAGCGGCCGAGCAGGAAGACGGCGACGGGCAGTTCCACCTGGCAAGATTTTATTATCACGGCAAGGGCGTATCGAAGGATTTTTCCCGGGCGGCGGAATGGGTTCGCAAGGCAGTCGATCAGGAAAACCCCAAGGCCCAATACGATCTGGGAAGAATGTATCTTCACGGGGAAGGGGTGCCACAGGATTATGTTCAGGCGGCATACTGGTTTCGCAAGGCGGCGGAGCAGGGGCATGATTATGCCCAGTACAGCCTCGGCAAGGTTTATTACGAGGGCCGGGGCGTCCACCAGGATTACCGCCAGGCCTTTCACTGGATTCGCCAGGCCGCCCGGGCGGGAAACAGCCTCGCCCAACACCACCTGGGAATCATGTATGAAAACGGCGAGGGCGGACCCCAAAATCCGGCGGAAGCGGTGAAATGGTATTCCCGGGCCGCCCAGCAGGGAAACAGCAAGGCCCAGGATAACCTGGGAATGATGTATTTTGTCGGCAGGGGGGTGGATCAGAATTACGAAGAGGCAGCCAAATGGTACCGCAAGGCGGCCAAAAGAGGGGTGGGCGACGGCCTGGACGAACTGGACCTCATCGATTTTTCCGGGAAGGACTCCGCATCACCCGGCCTTTCCAGGGCGGTTCAATGGTTGCGTAAAGCGGCGCGAAAAGGTGTGCCCCGGGCGCAAAATCAAATGGGCCTTCTGTACGAAAAAGGCCTCGGCGTCCCCCGAAGCCCCAAACAGAGCATGAACTGGTACCGCCGGGCGGCGGAACAGGGGGATGAAAATGCCCTCTACAACCTGGGCCGGGTGTTCAGCCAGGGGAAATCCCCCGATTTCTCCTCCGCCGGGGCCTGGTTCCTAAAAGCCGCCGAAAAGGGCAATCCCGAAGCGCAGCTCCAACTGGGAAGGTTGTACGAGAGAGGACAGGGCGTCGCGAAGGATTGCGGGAAAGCCCATGACTGGTATCTCCAGGCCGCCGAGAGCGGCAACGCGGACGCCCGTTACCACCTGGGACTCCTGTATCAAAAAGGCCTTGGCGTCCAAAAAAACGAGGAAGAGGCCGTCCGGTGGTTCCACCGGGCCGCCGAACAGGGTCACCTCCCCGCCGTCGGGTTCCTCGACAAAATAAAACACCCTCCAACGATTTAAGCGCCCTCAGAGGGTTCCCGGATTGAGATTAAAGGCACCTCTAAAAATATTTTTTCACGCTAGGGAAGAATTTTTTGTAGGGTTTGGCCAACGCGTCCGACCAATCAATGCATATTGTCTCCAGCCGTAATCCCCGCTCCCGGGGTAAATCCATGAACCTCCATTAGCCACCCTCAGGGGTAAACCGTATTGACTATATATAAAAATCTCTATATATAGATATAAATACTCATTAGTTTCCGGGGCGAGGGGAATGATGGTTATAAAGCGTTTTATGAAAATCGCGGAACCCTTGTTTTTGTGGCCTGTGATCGCGATGTTGGGAATTTTCGCGGTTCCACCCCGGGGCGAGGCCGGGAAAGAGGCCCCGGCTCGGATTAGCGTGGCCGGTTCCACCACGGTCTTGCCCATTGTCACCCGCGCCGCGGAGAAATTTGTCTCGGACCACAACGGAGAGGTTTCCATCACCGTCAATGCCGGGGGATCGGGGGTGGGTATCAATTCCGTGGGCCAGGGCCGGGTGGATATTGGAATGGCCTCGCGCGAGATCACCGCGCGGGAAAGAAAACGGTTTGAAAGCGCCGATCTCCGGGTGCACGTGGCCGGACGCGACGCGGTGGCTTGCGTGATTTCCTCGGAAGTTTACAAAGCCGGAATAAAAGTACTTTCCAGAGAACAGATTCGCGATATTTACCTGGGAAAAATCCGGAATTGGAAAGAACTCGGCGGGCCGGACCGGCGCATCGTCGCGATTGACAAGGAAAGGCACCGCGGGACCCGGCACGTGTTCATGCAGTATGTTTTTAATGATGAATACGCCCGCGCGCCGGGAGCGCTTCTGGTGACCGGATCGAACAACGAGGAACAGACCAAAATCGCGCAGAGCGATTCCGCCATCGGCATGCTTTCTTTCGCCTGGATCAATGATGGCGTCGTCGGCGTGGGCATCCGGCAGGGGAAGGAAATTCTCCAGCCAACCTTGGAAAACATCCATTCCGGCCGGTATCCCATTTCCCGTAACCTGAACCTGGTAACGCGGGGGAACCCTAAGGGCTGGGTCAAGAAGTTTATCGATTTCGTGCGCGGTCCCCAGGGACAATGGATTGTCGAGTCCAGTGGGTTCGTCCCTGTATTGCAGCCATGAATTCGTTTCCCGATGTCACACCGGATTTGCCGGCAAGGAAAAGTCCCCACGGCGGGGACCCGTTCCGCTGGGCGGTCACCGGTTTGGGGTTAGTCTCGCTGCTCATCCTGGGGACTCTTTTCGTGTACCTGATCTGGGAGAGTCTGCCGGTTTTGTTCGCCGAAGGATGGAATTTCGTGAGCGGCGGGGACTGGTGGGTGGGTGAGACCTATGGCGCTCTTCCCATGATTTACGGCTCCTTTCTGGTGACGGGGGTAGCTCTGATTTTTGTATTGCCCCTTGCCCTTGGGGGGGCGGTGTTCACATCGGAATTTCTTTCACCGGGGTACCGTTTGATCGTGAAGGCCATGATGGAACTTTTTGCCGGGGTTCCGGGAATCATTTACGGTCTCCTGGGGGTGACCCTTCTGGCAGAAGGCGTGAAAAACCTTTTCGGCCTGATCGACGGAAACACCTTGCTGACGGCGGGACTGCTCCTGGGCGTCATGGTGCTGCCCACGATCATGACCCTTTCGGAGGACGCCCTGCACGCGGTTCCCGGTCAGGTCCGCGATACGGGATTGAGCCTGGGGATGACGCAGTGGCAAACGGTGGCAGGCGCGGTGATTCCCCAGGCCCTGCCGGGCATCGGCGGCGCTATTTTTCTGGGGCTCGGCCGCGCCATGGGGGAAACCATCGCAGTCATGCTGGTCATTGGCGGACTCGACAAGATCCCCGCTCCCTGGTACAACCTGTTTGCTCCCGGTCAAAGCATTCCTTCTAAACTGGGACGCGAAGCCGCCGAGGCGATTGGGTCGGGCTTGCACTGGAACGCCTTGATGGGACTGGGTTTGATCCTGTTCCTGATGGTGATGATCCTCACCCTCGCCGGGAACTTGCTTTTGAAAAGAGTTCGGTCATGACACGGCATCTTCTCGAATCCGTTGCCGTGGGAATCTTGTTTCTTTTAACGTTCACTGGCATTTTGATTTTAGTGGCTGTCCTGGGCACGGTGATCGTGAAAGGGGCGCCGACGGTCAGCGGTGATTTTCTTTGGGAGGCATCCCGCGATTTCGGTTCCGGGGGAGGCATCTTTTACCAGGTCATGGGAACCTGGCTTTTAATGACCGGGGCCGTGGTTGTCAGCCTGCCCCTGGCCCTGGGGACCGCTCTGCTGCTATCGGAGTACCTGAAATCCCGGCGGCTCAAAAAAATGTTCCGCAACCTCATTTATTCGCTAAACGGGGTGCCCACCATCTTGTTCGGTTTGGCGGGATACGTGTTTTTTGGGGAGTTTCTGGGGACGGGAGTGTCCTGGCTTACCGGGTCGCTCATTCTGGCGGTCATGATTTTTCCTACCCTGCAAGTCAGCATCCAGGAAGCGATCGAGGCCCTGCCGGAAAAATACAGGGAAACCGGCCTGGCGATGGGGCTCACCCCTGCCGCCATGATCTGGTCGATTGTTTTGCCCCAGAGCATTTTCGGGATGGTTACCGGCATCCTGTTGGGATTGGCCCGGGCCGCGGGGGAAACCGCCGCCATCATGTTCACCGCCACGGCCTTTTCCGGAATTCTTCTGCCCGGAACCTGGACCGATCCGGTCCCCACCTTGCAGACCCATATCCTGGTGCTGGTACAGGAGGCGGTGAATCCCCGCGCCCTTTCCAACGCCTGGGGGGCGGCGCTGGTTTTGCTCTGCCTGGTCTTTTTACTGATCGGTGCCGCCTTGCTGGTCCGCGGCAGATTGCGCATGGAGTTCGAACGATGAGCCGGTCCCGGGTGGTGATGCAAATGAAGGATGCCAGTGTTTTCTATAATGGCAAACCCGTCCTTGAAGGGATCAACCGGGAATTTCATGAGGGCCGGGTCACGGGAATCATCGGCCCCTCCGGTGCCGGGAAGACCACCCTGCTGCGCACCCTCAGCCGACTGAACGATCGGATTCCCGGATTCCACGTGCAGGGCCGGGTCCTGGTCTTCGGGGAGGAAATATATGACAACGGGGTCGATGTCTATGAGTTGCGGCGCAAGGTGGGGATGGTTTTTCAAACCCCCTGTGTGTTTCCCCGCTCCATTTTCGAGAACGTGATATTTGGGTGGAAGCACCTGTTCCCCCGCCGCAAGCGCGAATGGCCCCGGGTGGTGGAGAAGACCCTCCGAGATGTTTTTCTTTGGGACGAGGTCAAGGACCGGCTGCACAAACCGGCTCCCACCCTGTCGCTCGGCCAGCAGCAGCGGCTGGCGATTGCCCGGACCCTGGCGATCGACCCGGATATCCTTTTGATGGATGAACCCACCTCGGCGCTGGACCCGAAATCGGCCCGGGCGATCGAGGAACTGGTGCTTTGCCTCAAATCCCGGCACACGATTCTGGTGGTGACCCACAACCTGAGCCAGGCCCAGCGGGTGTCGGACGATATGGTATTTCTCCGCGAGGGCAAGGTTTGTGAATCCGGAGCCAGCGCCGAATTTTTTGATCGCCCTTGCCAATGGGAGACCCGGGAATACCTTGGCGGCTCCGGGAAACCTCCGAATCCCTGATTTCTCTTTTCTCCCCCCTTTTAAATAGCTTTTCAACCCCTTATAATTGATTCCACAATCAATTATCATTCAGACCCTTGAAAAAAAAGAAAACCAAAAAAATCCGGGGACCGGGTTCCTCCCGGTCCAGCTATGTCTCCCTGGCGGAACTAGGGGAGGAACTCCGCCGGAAGAATCCGGAAATGCTGAAGAAGGTGGAGGCCCTCCATGACTCCGAAACCTCCTTCTCCAGGATTGTGGAGGATATTTACGATTGGCTTCCCTATCCCTGGCAGGACCTGGAATGGTTCGAGGAGGGGGTCGAGCTTTCGCTGGAAGGACGCTACCGCGAGGCCATCAAGAAATTCGAGGAGGTTCTCCAGAAAAACCCGGATGCCTACCCCGCCTGGCATCTCATGGGTTTTGTTTACGGCTGCCACGGAAAGTTCAAGCGGGAGATGGATTGTTACCGGAAGGCGATCAAGCTTCGTCCCGATTATCCCCAGGTTTATGCCAGCATGGGAATGGCCTATTGGCTGCAGGGCAAGGAAAAGAAGGCCTTTGAGCAATTCAAGCGGTTGGTTCCCCTGGCGCCGGACTTTACTCCCGTAAGCGACTGGCTGGATTTGATGATCCGGCGGCTGGGGCGGTTTTGGACCGGGAATGGGAAATCCGGGGAAAACGGTTCCCAGGCCTCAGGACGGGCGATCGCTCACGGGTGTTACTGGATGGGCAATGCCTACCTCGAGTTCGGCCTCCATATTCCCGCCCGGCACGCGTTCAAGAAAGCGGTGCGGACCTGGCCGGATTTCGCCGAGGCCCAATACGAACTGGGCGCCATCCACATTAAAAGACTCCGAAATCCCAAACGGGCCGAAAAACACCTGGAAAAGGCCGAACAACTTTTCATCCGGCAGGGCGACCTGCAACGGGCCTCCCTGGTACATCAACTTTTCCCGGGCCGGGAAGAGGTGCAGGATAAAGCCCGGGCCGCCGAGGATTGGTTGAAGGAGGGGGTGCGGCTGCAACAGTTCGGACGATACCAGGGTGCGATCGACGCATATAAGATGGCCATCGCCTTCAAGCCCGAATTCGTGGATGCGTTCTACAATTTGGGAATCGCGTACGGCAGCCTGGAGGATACCGGGTTGGAACTCATTCACAAAGCCGTCTGGGCCTTCCGGCAGGTCATCCGCATCAAACCGGACTTCGTCCACGCCTACATTGGGCTGGGAGCCTCGCAT
This sequence comes from Nitrospinaceae bacterium, assembly GCA_046754465.1. Taxonomy (GTDB): domain Bacteria; phylum Nitrospinota; class Nitrospinia; order Nitrospinales; family VA-1; genus JBHHVU01. The sequence continues at coordinate 12,304 of JBHHVU010000005.1, forward strand.
GTCAAGCGGGGAGAATATGAAGAGGCGATCGAACTTTTGAAGGAGACCCTGAAATTCGCTCCAGGTGAATCGCAGGTTCTCTACTACCTGGGGGTGGCCTGCCGGATGTCGGGACATCATCGGGAGGCGGCAGGGCATCTGAAAAAGGCCGCCCGGCTCCAACCCGATTCCGTTCAGGTGCAGTTTTACCTGGGACTGACCCTGATGGATTTGCAGGAGTGCCAGGAAGCCGCGGAAGTTTTCCAGGAGGTGGTACGGATCAAGCCCGATTTCGCGGATGTGCATCTCATGTTGGGGAATTTGTACCTAGAAAAACTCGGCGATATGGAAAAAGCCGTTTTCCACTTGAGGAAAGCGGAAAAACTTTTTATCAAATTGGAGGATCAATCCCGGCTTTCCCATATCCGGCAACTTTTGTCGCGCTCGTCCGTCTGAGGGTTTCCCATGGGAAACCCTCTTGCTTGCCGCGCGGGGTAAGTATAGGGCTGGGGAACACGGGTTCTCAGTGAGGCGGTAATGGATAGACGTGGATCACATTCATTCGGGATGATACTGTGGGGAGCCGCCGTTCTGTGGCTCCTCATGGCCACGGGGGCCGGTCCCATGGAAAGAGACCCTTCCACCCCCACGGCCGGGGAAATCCCGGAGGGGGACCCTGTGCCCCTCGAGGAAATCGCCAACCGGGCGTTAAAGGATTCCCTGTATTACAAATTCGATAAATGGTTCGATGTGTTTCAAAAAAGGATCGAAACGCTGGAAGCCTTGCCCCGGACCCTGGAAAATCGCATCGAGCTGATGACCTATAATTTTTACTATGCCGGTCTCTTGGGTGAACTGTGCCATAGCCTGGCCTTTTCCAGCAAATACAGGATCAAGGAAATCTCGGACCGGTTTTTGTTTTACAGTTCCCGGTCCAAGGAAATAGCCAGGGAAATTCTGGATCATCCAGAGTTGGCCCCCAGGCAGGAAGCGCAAACCTATTTGATCCTGGGCGCCGCCGAGGGCTACATCGGTATCTTTGAATACGGGGAGGGCCATCTTCTCACGGCGTTGATCAATGGGTTCCAGGCCGACAACCATCTGGAAAAAGCCCTCTTGCTGGACCCCAGCAAGATCGACGCCCATTTCGGATTGGGCATCTACCGCTACGGCAACAGCCGGCTGGGCGGTTTGGGCAACCTGATCATGCAGGGGGGCAGGGACCTCCGCCGGGTGGGGCTGGAACATATCGAATTGGCGATCCGCAACGGGGCGCCCTCGCGGCCGCTGGCGCTCAAAACCCTGGTCTGGTTTTATATCTCCGAACAGATCAATCCCGATAATGCCGGGATTCCACCCGGGCAGTGGGCGTCTGTTTCCCGGTCGCGTGCCAGGGCCGTGGAACTCATGGACCAATTTGAATCCCTGTATTTTAAAAACCCTCCCTATAAGGATTTCAAGGGCAGCAAGGAACTGGCGTTGATGCGGGCCATTCAATTCGTTCTGGATGAGGATTATTCCGGAGCCAGAAAAGAATTCGTGAAAATTATCGAGATCAGCGAAGGCCTGCGGAAAAAAGGGTTTGCCATCAACCCCCAATTGACCGACTCCATTCAGGCGGGGATCAAGTTTTGCGACTTGATGCTTCACCGCCCGGCGGGTGAGGGCCCGGGTCAAATCCGGTCCGCCTGCCTTAAAATCAACGATGAATTGGCTTTTCTCAACGGCGGCGGTTCCCTGATAGAATACGACGCGAAAAAAATCCGCAGTGACCTGCATTCGGTGTTTTTGGTCCGGCTCAATAGACTTTCCCGGCAAATGAAATGTTGATCTTCCGCTCCCCGCCTTTGAAGGGCTGGATGTTCCCTCCCTCTGTCAAACCGGCAAACCGTACTTTTTTAGTGGATGGACGGCTCTAGATGCCTTGACCCATTCCCCGCGGGCTTGGCCCGCATCGGACCCCGGCGTTGCCTTCCGCGGAGGACGGATGGGACCCAGGTGAAATCTCAAGACCTGCTGTAAGGAAAAGCCGGGTTTTTCGACCCCCTCTTATGATATTTTCGCCCCATAAAGGAATCGCGGGAATAAGGTTTAATATCAAAATTCAATGAAATTCAAGGAGAGATTGAATGTTCCGGATAAAAACCGTGGGTGAGGAAGAAGCCAGGGGCCGCGTGGAATCGGTTTATCGGGAGATCAAGAAGGAGATGGGAATCGTGCCCAATGTTCTCAAGGTGCTCAGTTTGTGGCCCGATGCCCTGGAATTTTACGCGGCCAAAATCAAGACGCTCGTCTTTTCCGATACTCGGTTGCGCCGGTCCACCAAGGAGATGATTGCCAGCACCGTTTCCAATATCAATCAATGCGATTATTGCGTAGGACATCACAAAAATTTTATGGAACAATTTGGAATCACTGGTCCGGTTGCCGATCAAATATTGACCGATTACCGGTCGGCCAAAATTTCCGAGGCGGAAAAACAGTTGCTCGCTTATGTGGAAAAGATGACCCGCCATGCTTATAAAATCGTCGACGCGGATATCGAAGGCTTAAAAAAAGCCGGTTGGACGGATGAGCAGATCCTGGAGGCCACCCTGGTTTCTTCTATGTTTAACGATATTAACCGGTACGTGGACGCTCTGGGCGTGGAACCGGAGAGCGCGAAACTGCCCGTTCAATGAAGATGTTCTAATGAATGATGCGAGGAGGGAATCATGTCTTCCACAACTAGAAAATCCGTCAGTGGGATGCTTCAGGCCATAACCTGGGGAATGACCCTGCTCCTGTTATCCGGGTTCGATTTTTCCAAGCATAGTATTCCCCTGGATGAAATACACAACGGCGGACCGGGAAAGGATGGGATCCCGGCGCTGCTCAAACCTGAATTCGTCAGTGCCTCCGGCGCGGCTCCTTATATGCGGGATCGTGATCGAATCCTCGGGCTGGTTCTGGGAGACGAACCGAAAGCCTATCCGATCAAGATTCTCAATTGGCATGAAATCGTGAACGACGAGGTGGGCGGACATCCTGTCGTGGTCACGTTTTGTCCCCTTTGCGGCACCGGCATGGTATTCGACAGTTGGGTCCAGGGAAAGAAATTGACTTTCGGCGTGTCCGGATTCCTTTATCAAAGCGACCTGCTGCTTTACGATCACAAGACCGAAAGCCTCTGGTCGCAAATCGAGGGCAAGGCGGTGACGGGTCCCTTGACCGGCGCCCGGCTGAAACTCCTCAGCTCCATGCAGACCACTTGGGGAAACTGGAAGAAAAAGTATCCCAATACCCGGGTCTTGTCCCGGGAGACGGGGTATCACAGAAATTACGATCGCGATCCTTACGAGGGATATTACACCAGCTCCCGGCTGATGTTTGGGGTGAATCAAACCAGCCGCGCCTTTCATCCGAAAGAGAAAGTGCTGGGTATCGAACTGGGGGGAAAGTTCAAGGCCTATCCGTTTTCGGAATTGGCCCGGGCCGAACAGCCCGTCGAGGATAATTTGAATGGGACGCCGGTTAGGGTATATTATGATAATGAATCCAGGACCGCCGTTATTCGGGATGCCAAGGGAAAGGACCTGCCCTCGGTGGTCGGTTTCTGGTTTGCCTGGTACGCGTTTCATCCCGACACCGAGGTTTTCAGGGAGAGCCGGCAATGAAAAAAAAGTTATCCCTTCTGGTTCTGTTCGCCGTGGGAATCGGATTGTTTTATTATTTTGATTTGGGACAATACCTGACCCTCGAGGGCCTCAAGGAAAACAAGGAGCGCCTGGATCTTTTTTACCGCGAGAACACGGTTCTCACGATTTTCGGCTTCATCGGTGTTTACATCGCGGTGGTTGCCTTGTCTCTTCCCGGGGCGACCCTGTTGACGTTGACCGGCGGCGCGATTTTCGGCTCCGTCATGGGCACGCTGATCGTGAATGTCGGGGCCACGCTGGGAGCCACCCTGGCTTTTCTGGTGGCCCGGTTTCTGCTTCGGGACTGGGTCGAACGCAAATATGGAGACAAACTGAAACCCTTCAACGAGGGATTCTCCAAGAATGCCCTGAATTATCTTCTGTTTCTCCGTCTCGTGCCCCTGTTTCCGTTTTTTCTGATCAACCTCGTGTCGGGGTTGACCCGGCTTCGGCTCCCCGTTTACTTTTTCGGCACCATGTTTGGAATACTTCCCGGCTCCTTCGTTTATGCCAATGCCGGGAGTCAACTGGCGTCGATCGATTCGCTGTCGGATATCGCCTCGCCCGGGGTCCTGGGTGCGTTTGCCCTTTTGGGCCTGTTTGCCCTCATCCCCACCCTCTACAAACGGATCAAGGATAAAAACACCGCGCCCTCCGCCGTCAAACTTTAAATCCGTACCACGCCGTTTCCCGGTTTCCCCCTGTTCCAAAATCCGCCCAGCCCTTTCCATGATTGGGTCAATTCCCGGTCAGGCCGGGGCTTTTCCCGGAGCGAGTATCCTTCAAAACGTTTGGTTTTTCGACGCTTTGGAAAGCCTCTTCCTTTTATTTTTCTGGCAAGGTAATTGCTTATTGATTTCCCAGGGAGGCCGTGTCCCGGAAGACGTGTCCCCCGGCCCGGAATTTCGGGAAACTTCAATATTCAGGAAAAAGGAAAAGGTGGCCGGAATAGCCAAGGAGAAAATAAAGATTCCCGCCGGGCTGGTTTGGGGAATCGCCGGAATTTGTGTTCTGCCGTTTTGCCTGAACCTTCTGGGCTATGATTTCGGGAACCCAAAAATTCCTCTGGACGTCTCCCCGGGGTCTTTCCCGTCCCCGCTCGGGGACCGCCTTCACCAAAACCTTTCCAGAAGCTTCACCCATACCATCCTGGAGTGGAGCGCATTTTGCGCCGCCCTGTTCATTGTCATCCTGAGTTTCATCCACTTCTATATCAAACGGGATGTCACCACACCGATCATCGGCGTCGCTCTATTTTGCGCGGGAACCATGGACGCGTTTCATACCCTCGCCGCGGACCGCCTGATCGCCGCAGTGGCCGATAACCGGGAGTTGATTCCCTTCACCTGGGCCATTTGCAGACTCTTCAACGCCATCATTTTGATCGCGGGCGTGGGGTTTTTGCTCGCAGGAAATCCTCGAAACGAAAATACCCGTTGGGGTTTTGTATTGAGTACCAGCGTCATCCTCGGTTTCATCGCTTACGCGGTAATTCATTATTGCGCTACCAGTAAGAACCTCCCTCACACCATGTTTCCGGGTTCTCCGGTAACCCGGCCCTGGGATGTTGTCCCGCTGATCCTTTTTGTCTTCGCGGGGTTGATTGTTTTCCCCCGTTTTTACGGAAAATTCCCCAGTCTGTTTTCCCACACGCTCATCATCGGCGTTCTTCCCAACGTGGCCACCCAGTTGCACATGGCGTTTGGCTCCACCGAGCTTTTCGATAACCATTTCAACATTGCCCATTTCCTTAAGATCATCGCCTACCTGGTGCCGCTCGCCGGATTATGCCTGGACTATCTTCAAACCCACATCGATCAAAAGGCGGCGGTGGAAAAGCTGGAAGAGGCCCGCTGGGAGGCGGATAGGGCCAATCGGGCTAAAAGCGAATTCCTGGCCAATATGAGCCATGAAATCCGCACCCCCATGAACGTCATCATGGGAATGGGGGACCTGTTGTTGGAAACGCCTTTGACCCCAGAACAAAAACAAATGGTCGATATTTTCCTGGGCGCCGGGGATAATCTCGTGATTCTGATCAACGATATCCTCGATCTCTCCAAGATCGAGGCGGGACAAATTGAGTTGGAACATATAGAATTCGATCCAAGACAACTGTTGGAGAAAACGATTGAGGTTCAGGATTTGCGCGCCCAGGAAAAAGGACTCGAACTCAACTGCCACATCTCGCCCGAGGTGCCCCATTGCCTGATCGGCGATGCGCACCGCCTGCGGCAGGTATTGACCCAACTCATTGGCAATTCCGTCAAATTTACCGAGAAAGGGGAAATCCTGGTGCGGATCCAGAATGACCCGGATTCCAAGGAAGCGGGCGGACTCCTCTTTTCCGTGTCCGACACCGGGGTGGGCATTCCCCCGGATAAGCTCGCAAGCATTTTTTCCTGTTTTTGCCAGGCCGATTCATCCACCACGCGAAAATTCGGCGGAACCGGCCTGGGCCTGGCCATCACCCAAAAGTTGGTGGAATTGATGAACGGCCGTCTTTGGGTAGAAAGTGAATTCCAGAGAGGCAGTACTTTCTTTTTTTCCGCAAGATTCACCGTACAGCCCAAACCCTCCCACCCTCCCCTGGAAATTTCCGGGAACCTGAAAAATCTTAAAGTTCTCGTGGTGGACCATCGTCCCACGATCCGTTCGATGATCCGGGACCACCTTTTGGATTGGGGGATGTTTGTCAGGGATGTGGACAGCGGCCAAAGAGCCATCGGTGAAATTCCAAAAGCCGAAACGCCTTATCAGCTCTTGCTGATCAACAGTCGTCTTCCGGGCATCGGCGGGTTCAAGATCGTGGAAAAAATCCGGCGGGAGCACGGAATTTTTGTTCCCACCATTCTGATGATGCCCCTCGATACCCGGGAAGGGGACCTCGATCAATGCACCGCCCTGGGAATCGTCGGCTACATGACCCGGTTTATCAAACCCGAGGAATTGATGGATAAAATCATGTCCGCATTGGAAATAAAATTCGAACCCGTTGGGCAGGATCCGCCACCCGGGGCCACCGAACCGGCAAATGGCGAAGGCCTGAGGATCCTCCTGGTTGAGGATTCCGAGGACAACCGTCTTCTGATTCAATTATTTCTCAAGAAAACGCCGCATCTTGTGGAAATTGCCGAAAACGGGGAAGTGGCCGTGCGGATGTTCGATCCGGGAAATTACGACTTGATCCTCATGGATATGCAGATGCCCGTGATGGATGGCTATACCGCCACGCGGAAAATCAGGGAACGGGAAAAACTCTCCGGGCGGAATCCCATTCCCATCATCGCCCTGACCGCCCACGCGCTGAAAGGGGACAGGGAAAAGTGCCTGGCCGCGGGGTGCTCGGACTACATCGCCAAACCCGTGAAAAAAGATAAATTGCTGGATATTATTCAAGGGATTAAGATGGATTCTGAAATTATGGGAAAAAAGCAACCCGCGGTTGCTTCAAAATCGATGGGAAGGCTTTAAGACGCATATTGCGTGAATCGAATTATAACCGGTCCGTGAAATTCGGTTGAGACCCTCCGCCCACCCCTCTCCCAAGCGTGGGAGAGGGGCCCTGTCTTTGTCGCCCATCGACCCCGGTCCGCCATATAAAGAACGACCAATCGCGAGCGGAGGCACTCCGCCCGGCCCTGGAACATCCATGGCTGAGCCGGAACTTTTTGTTTGTGAAAATGACCGCCGCCTTCCGCCGTGATTCCCTCCCCGGGTTCCTGGCCGGGGGAAGGCCGGCAATCCTTCATGATCCGTCCATCCCATTACGGGTATAATAGATGTCGGGTACGGAGCCGCATTTTCCCGGTTCGAAAAAAACGGACACGCCATGGGGGAAGCCGAAAGGTTTTTTCCGGATCCCTTTTGCCGAAGCCCCGGGTGTCGGGGCGCCACGGCACAGTCCCCAACGATTTTTCAAAGGAGTCGATGATGAAAATTGGATTTGTAGGGCTTGGAAAAATGGGCGGCAATATGGTGGAACGGCTTCTCCGGGGCGGACACGAGGTGGTGGCTTTCGACCGGTCCCCGGATAAGGTGGAGGAACTGGAAAGCAAAAAAGGGGTGGGAGCCCGGTCGCTCCCCGGCCTGGTGGAAAAACTTCCCGGCCGAAAAATCATCTGGCTGATGGTTCCCGCCGGCGGACCCGTGGACGCAAGCATCGAAGAATTGATCCCGTTATTAACCGAAAACGATATTCTCATCGACGGCGGCAATTCCAATTGGCGGGACACGCAAAAACGCGCGGAAAAGCTGGCAGCGGTGGGCATTCACTTCATCGACTGCGGAACCAGCGGCGGTGTGTGGGGACTGGAGAACGGATATTGTTTGATGACCGGGGGGGATGCCTCAGCCTGCCGGGCGGTGGAACCAGTTTTCAAAACCCTCGCCCCACCTGAAGGGTATCTGTATTGTGGACCCAGCGGGGCCGGCCATTTCGTGAAAATGGTTCATAATGGCATCGAATACGGAATGATGCAGGCCTATGCCGAGGGATTCGAGATCATGGAAAAATCCCCCTTCGACCTGGATATCCTAGCCGTCAGCCGGGTCTGGCAGCATGGCAGCGTCGTGCGGTCGTGGCTTCTGGAATTGGCGGAACACGCCTTTGCCGAGGATCCTCGGCTTTCAGGCATCAAGGATTACGTGCAGGACAGCGGGGAAGGGCGCTGGACGATCCAGGCGGCGATGGATTTCGATGTCCCCGCCCCCATCATCACCCTGTCGCTTTTGACCCGATTTCAATCCCGGCAGTCGGAATCGTTTGCGATGAAAGTGCTCGCGGCGCTACGCAACCAGTTCGGCGGCCATTCCGTGGAAAGGAAATGATATGGAAAAACCCGATAATTGCATCCTTGTCATTTTTGGGGCGTCGGGAGACCTGACCAAACGGAAACTGGTCCCCGCCCTGTTCGATCTCCACCGCCTGGACGCCCTCCCCCAAAAATTCGCCGTCCTTGGCATCGGCCGCTCCAAATTGACCGACACCAAATTCCGCAACCGCATGGTGGAAAGTGTCATGCAGTTTTCCCCGGAGCAGCCCGTGGAAAAAGAGGAGGTCCTTGCATTCGTCAAAAAGGTCCATTTTCTCTCCATCGATTCCACCAAAGCGGAGGATTTCGTCAAGTTGAAATCCAAGCTGGAATCCCTGGATTCCAGATACCATATCGGCGGGAATTACATTTTTTATCTGGCGGTTCCCCCAAATACCTACGAAATCATTGTCAAGAATCTGGGAACGCAGGGCTTGCAAAAGGAGAATTCCTACAACACGGCATGGAAGCGGTTGATCATCGAAAAACCTTTCGGATACGATCTGGCCTCGGCCCTGAGCCTGATCAAAAACACACGCAAAGTTTTCCGGGAAACCCAGATTTACCGGATCGACCATTATCTCGGAAAGGAAACCGTCCAGAATATTCTGGTGTTTCGATTCGCCAACGGCATTTTCGAGCCCCTTTGGAACCGCAATTACGTGCATCATATCGAGATCACCGCCGCCGAGCACATAGGGGTGGAGGGACGCGGGCAGTACTACGAAACCGCCGGCGCCCTGCGGGACATGGTGCAAAACCATCTCCTCCAGGTCATGGGGATCATCGCCATGGAGTCTCCGTCTTCCTTCGACTCCGACGCGGTTCGCAACGAGACTGTCAAGGTGTTCCAATCCCTTCGTGGCATTCGGGCGGAAGATGTTGAAAAAAACGTGGTCCGCGGGCAGTACACCGGCTCGGTCCTCCAAGGAAAAATCATACCGGGTTACCGGGAGGAAGATGGCATCTCCCCCGAATCGCGGACCGAGACGTTCGCCGCTTTGAAAGTTTTCGTGGACAACTGGCGCTGGGGCGGCGTGCCCTTTTACATCCGTGCCGGGAAGAGGCTGCCCCGCCGGGTCACGGAGGTCGTGATCCATTTCAAACCGACCCCGCATTTTCTGTTCACCAATGAGAGCCATGATTTTGCCGGACTCAATCAACTATTGATCCGCATTCAGCCCAACGAGGGGATCGTTTTAAAATTCGGCCTTAAAGTTCCCGGGGCGGGGTTCCGCGTCCAGAACGTGAGCATGGATTTCCTTTATTCCGACCTGTCCCAAACCCGCGTTCCGGAAGCGTATGAACGGCTGCTTCTGGACTGCATGCTGGGCGATGCCACCCTGTATGCGCGCGGGGACGCCATCGAAACCTGCTGGGGCTTCGTGGATCCCATCCTCGAGGGATGGAACAATCCCGCGTTGAAGGTCTATGGGTACCCCGCCGGCACCTGGGGACCTCACGAAGCCAGGTCCTTGCTGGCCGACCAGGGGATCGATTGGCGCTACCCCTGCAAAAATCTCGTGGACGACGGCGTTTTATGTGAGTTTTAGATGACAGTGGAGATAAAAATTTTCGAGACGGCCGGGAAGTTGGCGGAGACCGTCGCAGAACGGTGGCGGGAAGGCGCCCTTCGGGCCTCCCGGACCGGGCATTTCTTCAACATCGTCCTGGTTGGCGGCGGCACGCCACGTGAGGTTTACCGGTACCTGGCCCGCTCCGGGGATCGCCAATCCATCCCCTGGGATGCTGTGCATTTGTTCTGGGGCGACGAGCGTTGCGTTCCCCCCGATCATGAAGAAAGCAACTACCGCATGGTCCGCGAGGCGTTGATCGATCCGTTGTCCCTTCCGCCGGAGAATATCCATCCGTTCCACGGAGAAGACGACCCGGGAACCGAAGCCATACGCTACAGCCGTGAAATTCGCGACCACCTTGGCCTGTCCGCCCGGGAGATTCCGCGATTCGACTGGATCCTTCTCGGCCTGGGGCAGGATGGGCACACGGCCTCCCTGTTTCCCGGAAAAGAAATTCCATGGAGCGATTCCGGAATCTGCGCGGTCACTACCCATCCCGGAAGCGGGCTAAAACGGCTTACCCTGACCCCCGCCGTGTTGAACCACGCGTCCCGGGTGACGTTCATCGTGACCGGAAGCGGGAAAGCCCAAATTGTCTCTGAAATTCTAAATGGCCAAAACCCCAACCAACATTATCCCGCCGCCCGGGTCAAACCCGAAACCGGGGTCCTGGAATGGTTCCTGGACCGCGAGGCCGCCGCCCTCCTCAAACAGTGAAATCCCCCTCCCCCGTGGTAGGGAGATAGGTCAGGTCTTTACCGCCAGCCCACCCCGATCCGCCATATAAAGTATGACTAAACCACCAGCGGCGGTTCGCCGCCCCCCCCCCGCCCCGCTGACATTTTATCTCCAACAAACATTCTTGAGAGACGCTGGACCGTTCCTAAAATACACGCACCTCAATCCGGTGGAGGCCGGAGGCTCCGGAAGGAAAGGGATCGCGCAGGCCGTCCCGCTGCAGTCCGCTGTACTGGTCCGCCGCCCGGACGGCGATCCGGTATTTGCCAGGACGGGGAAAGGTGCAGGGGAAGGTCCAGAACACCCAGGAATAAGGGGAAAGCGGAGTTTGAAGTTTGGCCAGCGACCAGGTCCGTTCCCCGTCGATGGAGACCTGCACGTACTGGATTCCCCGGTCCCCGGCGAACGCGATGCCCCGGATGACCGTGCTCCGGGTTGACAGGAGGTCCTGGCCGCGGGGATGATCGATGCGTGAATAAATCCTGACACGGGCCTTTTTGGACCAACCCCGTTTTTGCCAATAGCCCTCCGGCGCGCCGCGGGCCACTTCGATTTCCTGCAGCCACTTGACCTGCTTGATCCCGTACAGCCCTGGAACCAGCAGGCGAAGCGGGAACCCGTGTTCCAGGGTCAGCGGTTTTCCGTTCATTTTATAGGCCAGCAGGGCGCCGGGATGGTATCCCTTGCGCAGGGGAAGGGTGTCGTGGTAACCGTCCGCCGCTCTCAGGATAAGGGTGTTGGCGAAAAAATGTGGATCGGCTTCCTTGAGCAGGTCCCGTAGCGGGATACCTTCCCAGACGGCGTTTCCGATGGCGCGTCCGCCGACGGGATTGCCGATGCAGTTGATGGTGATGATCCGCCGGACGGAGGGACGGGCCAGGACCCGCGCGTGATCTAGGGTCAGGGGGTGGTCCACCTTTCCCTTGACGGTGAGCCGCCAAGCCTCGGGGTTTTTCTTCAGGGAATCCGGGGGTCCCGCGTAATCTTCAACGTAAAACTCCTTGACGGGAGTGATGGGCGCGGTTTTTCTCCGCGTGTTGAAGACGCGGGGAACCATGGCTCCCAGGGCCTGGAGGGGAATCATCAAGGGTACAAGGAGAGCGAACCACAGGAACCTTAAAAACCCGCGCCGGGTCATGCCGTTTCCCGCGATGGGACGGCGGCTTTTTCAGCCGCAACAGGAACTGGATTCGGCGGGGCTGTCTTCATCGGGGTGGCCGACGATGAAATGTCCCGCGTAGGGATGCGTCCGGAGAAGTTCCGCGGTGGCCTCATCGACTTCGACGGGGACTCCCAGGGGGTAGGTCCTCTCCTGGTGCGTGACGGCGGTGAAAGGGCCGGCGTAGGTCGCGGTAAATGAGCCGCAACAGGAAGGGGTCTCCGAGTCAGGGGGTTCGCTGGTTTCCAGGGAACAGCAGGATGATTCAGAAACAGGGGATTTGTAGGCTTCCAGGGTGTAGGAATAAAACTTGATCCCTTGGACCTCCTTCCAGAGGTAATCTTTTTTGATCTGGAAACCATGAAATCCAGCCGGTTGGGCAGCGTCCAGGAACTCATTCAAGGTCAGAGCTCCCGAGACGCACTCACCCCACAATTCCTGCTGATTCCGCATTTCCTCCGGAACCTTTTTTTCGGAAATGATATCGGCGATGACGAAACGGCCGCCGGGTTTGAGGATGCGGTGTATTTCACGGAACACCTCGTGTTTGTCGACGGAAAGGTTGACGACGCAATTGGAGGTGACGAGGTTGGCAGACTGGTCCTGGAGCGGAATGTTTTCCAGGAATCCCATTTTGAATTCGACGTTGTCGAAGCCCAGGTTTTCCGCGACGGGCCGCTGATTTTTCCGGGCGATCCCGACCATTTCATCGGTCATGTCGATTCCGATCACGCGTCCGGTCCGGCCGGCGAATTTCGCGGCGATGAAACAATCGATCCCGCCCCCCGATCCCAGGTCCACCACCACTTCGCCTTCCCGGATTTGGGCCCGGTTGATCGGGCTCCCGCAACCGTAGGAAATTTTCCGGACCTCGCTGGGAATGTGGGACAGGTCCGCATCGTTATATTGGGTCGGACAGCAAAGGCTTTCCTGCGTGGAGACAGCCGCCTGGGAATAAAAATTACGGACGTGATCTCTTGAGACTCCTTCGCCGGTTTCAGTCTCGCAACACGCTCTTCTTTCATTCATGGAGCTGCCCTTTCCGTAAGATGAATGGATCAAACCTATTCCTTCGCTTCGATCAGCTTTTTTATCTTTTCCTTGGTTTCCGGAGCCAGAACGACACCCTGGTTAACGGAGGAATCTTCGCGGGCCATTTCCTTTGCCAGGACGGTGATGGTTTCCAACTGATCTTTATAATACATGCAAAATTTGCAGATAGCCAAATGGAATTTTACACGCCATCTGGCGCAAAGAGGTAATTCATGGTCCATCATTTCGGAAATGAGGGGGGAGGTATCTTTACAAGTCAAATGCAGGATTTTCAAAGCAAGGTTGCTCAATCTCATTAAAGGTCCCGGCATACTAATCCTTATTAAACCAGCGGATCTCCAAGCACTTTTTGAGTTGGTTTCTCGCTCGGTGCAGAATGACCCATAGATTCGTCGGTTTGATATTGAAATCATTACAAATTTCTTCAGTAGTCAGCCCTTCAATTTCTTTTAATACGAAAATTTGGCGAAATTTTTCCGAAAGGCCGTCGAGGCAGCCGGCCAGGGCTTTTGTAAGCTGTTGGTTTTCCGTTGCTTTTTCGGGATCCAGGTCCCAGTTATGGGGCATTTCCTTCCAGTTTCCCGCCGCGTCATACTCATAGGGGTTGGGATCGTCCTCGTATGACAGGTCATACTTCTTGTTTTTTTTGGCCTCCCGAAAATAGTCCATGATTTTATGTTTGAGGATTCCAAAAAGCCAGCTTTTTTCCGAGGACCGCCCGGCGAAATTGTCGATCCCCTGTAAGGCGGCGTAAAACGTCGTTTGAACAATTTCCTCCGCCATTTCAGTGTCTTTGACACGAACCAGGGTATAACGGAACATCAGGTCTCCGTACCGGTCCACCCATTGATTTGTGTCGATCCCGTTCCCTTTCATGGCCTCGATGGTTTGCTCCGTGGGAATATGGTCTTGATCCCCTCTTTTCTTCCCCATATACTAAACCCGATGATGCAAACGATTTCTTCCAACGAATGCGCGAAAATTTTGAAGGCGTTAGGGGATGAGTCGCGGTTAAAAATCGTGCGGCTGCTCCTCCAGGGGGAAAAGAGTGTTTCCGATATCGTCCGATTGTTGGACATGGTTCAACCCCAGGCGTCTCATCATCTTTCCATTCTGCGCTCGTCCGGATTGGTGGACACTCGCAGGGAAGGAAATAAAATCATAAATTTTATTCATCCCGGCAAATATTTTCTGACCAAAAAGAAAACCGGAATCCACCTGGGTTGTTGTTCCATTAATTTTGACAAACCCCAAAACACATCATCCGCCGGATAAAAATTTCCCCGCTTTCATTTTGGCCTTGCGCGGCTTCAAGGAAGGGTACTCCCCTTATTGAATCCCTCCGTTTTTTTCTCAAAGGGGAGGGTTGCCGGGTCCGGTCAGTTTTTCCTTGATCCCCACTTCGAGGAATTGCTTGAGAAAGGATTTTATTAACCGCAGGGGATTGAAGGAAATATCCACCGGGTAGGCCGCCAGTTTAAAATCGGAAACGGTCAAGGCGGCCAGGCTGGTTTCTCCCACCAGTTCGATGTCCGCTAAATCGTAACACCCAAAATTCATCTGCCGGGCCGCTTCCAGGGCATACATTTTATCCAGGGGCGCCCGGACGATGCCGGCAAGCACGCGGTCCACGGCGGTCAGGTCCTGTCCCGAAGCAAGGAGCCGGAGGGGATAAGGGTTGCCGTGAATCGGGCCGTTTCCCTCCATGGCGCGAATTCCGTCCACGATAGTCAGGGAGGGACTCACCTGCCGGGCGATGTCCACCAGCATCCTTCCAAACCTGACTTTGTCGTTTTTCACCAGGCAATGCAACACCGGTTTCCTTTTCCCGATCACCAGTCCAAAGAGGTTCTTGATCGCCAGCGTCAGGGTCATCTGGCAATGGGACTTGAACTTGGGCAGATTGATGATGTGGTCGTATTCCCGCAGGCTGCCTGCAATTTTCAGGTCTGGAATATTTTCTCCGCTGAGCAGTGGAACCGGATTCGACAGGGGAACGATCCGGAGGCCGTATCGTTTGACCAGGGGAGCGTACCCCGCCTGGCGGGCCACCGCCTGCAAGCTTCCCAGGGCTGGGCTGTCGCCCAAGTGGATGTGGTTCACCGACAGGTCTTTGAGAACCCGGCATACTGCCTCCACCACCACGGGATGGGTGGTCACGCAACGGCCGGGTTCGAACCCCCGTAATAGATTGGGCTTGAGAAGGATTCTCTGACCCGGCCGGAACAGCACGGACGCCGCCTGAAACAAATCGACGCTGTCCCGGACAAACCGTTCCACCTCCGGCAAACCATATTCATCGATTTTTCTTAACAGGACTTTGGATTTCATGGCTATTTTGGAAAAACATTATACCCACTTCAAGGGAATTGTCCAAAACCATTATGGGGATGGAGCCCTGGAATCGTCCGGATAAAGGATCCGGTAAATCCCGTAATTCCTGAGGACCTTTTTGACGTAATTTCTGGTTTCGGGGTAGGGGATCGACTCGATGAACACGTCCGGGTCATCCACGTGCCGGAATCGTTTGAGCCATTTATTGAGGACACGCGGTCCCGCGTTGTAGGAGATCAGAACGTGGGCTCCATTGTCACCGTACCGCCGGTACAGCCCGCTGAGATATTTGACACCCAGTTCGATGTTCAGATGGGGATCATTGAGGGCATCGGTCTTAAAGGGCTTACCGTACTTGCCGGACGCGTACAGCCGTTTTCCGGTTTCGGGCATGATCTGCATCAAACCCCGTGCACCGGCTGATGACAGGGAATCGGTATCGAAAAGACTTTCCTGGTGAATGAGGCCCCGGACCAGAAAGGGGTCGATATGGTAGGCCCGGGAATTGGTCCGGATGAGGTCAGCGTAAGCGGGCGGGAAAAAATATTTCCAGAACTTTTTTGACAATCCCTTTTCCTCCTTCCGGGTCAGGCCGGACTTGTATTGTATGAGCAGGCGAACCGATTCCGCGTACGAATTCGCCCGGTGGTATAACCCGGAAAGCCAGATCACTCCCGCCGGGGTGGTTCCCACCGTGGCTTCCAGAGATTGAATTTCCCGTTTGGCGTTTTCATACAATCCCATCCGCGTCATTTCCACGGCCCGGCCATAATGAAACTTTTCCCCGGGCGTCAGGACCCGGCCGGGACCGCGTATGGAATCCTCCTTTTTCTCCCATTCCGTTATGGTGCCGGGAGAGGAATTTGCCGGAGTTTCCGATACCCGGATACCGAGTGCTTCCAATTTTTCCCCAGCCCGGATTCCGTAGTAGGTATAGGGGTAATTTTCAATGATTTTCCGATAAATTTCTCGTGATGCCGGTCCCTTGCGGAGTTTTTCCGCGGCCTTGGCCTGCCAGTACCAGTTCGATTCGATCAAAATTCCATCGGGATAAAGGTCCGTGTTCTCATGGAACCGTTGAAAGGCCCGTTCGTAATTTCCCGTCAGATAATGAATCCATCCCATGCGCCAGGCGGCCCTTTGGGCGGTTCTGGTATTCCGGTATTTTTCGATCAGGCCGCCAAAATAATCGAGAGCCCGCGTGTATTGCTTGTTTCCCTCATGGATCCTGCCGAGAATGTACCGGGCCCGGATTGTCCATTGCGGGGAATTTCCGTTTTTAAGAATTTTTTTCAGTTCCTGGACCGCGGCAGAGTCCCGGCCAAGGTTCCACAGGTTGCGCCCGATACGGAACCTGGCCTCGGCGGCGCGAGGATGAGCCGGAAACTGTTTGACAAACGATTCAAGGACTTGGTTGGCGTCCGCCCGTTGCCGGAGTCCACGATTGGCCCGGGCAAGATAAAAATAGATCGGCTCGGGCAAATGGGACAGGTGAGGCTCCATTTCCCGGATTTCCTGGATCACCTGGCCGTAGCGCCGATCATGAAAAAGATTTCGGATGCGCAGGGACCGTTCCTCCAGGGTCAACGGCGCCGGGGGAACGTCCGGCAGGAATCGCAATTGCTGGATCTCGGGCAGCGCCTGTTTCGTCAGGGGATGCGACGGATAGTGGATATAAAGTTTACGAAACAGGGTATAGGTCGCCCCGTTGAGGCCCAATTCCCGTTCCAACCGGGCCTGCTTGTAGATCAGTTCGGGAAGAAAGGAGTTGAATCCGGCCGCCGATTCTTCCCGGGAGATTCTATCCACCGTTTGCCGAAGAACCTCCACGGCCTTCCGGGTCTGGCCCACTTTGTGCAAAAGCCCGGCGCGAAGCAATTGCACCCGTGGGTAGGTCAGCGTCTGGGGGAATCGTTCTATCAGCCGGTCGAGTTGTTCCAGGGCGGGTTCTTCCCGATGGGAATCCGCCCAACCCTTGGCCAGGGAAAAGCGGATGTAGTCCTCGATTTCCGGATAGGCCTTGAGGGCTTTTTCGAAAAATTCAACGGCCAGACCGGGTTTGTTTTGCCTGGCATGAATTTGACCCATAAGGTAGAGCGCCCGTTTGCCTTGCGGCGTATTGAGGTGGGCATTCAGGATCGCGCGCAACCGGTTTTCCGCCTCGGCATAGCGGGATTTGCTGAAAGCCGTGACGCCATCCTGGAAATATCTTGAATCCGCCGCCCCCCCAAAGGCTGGGTTTCCCAGGGAAAATAGCAGCAAAAAAAGCAACGCGGCGAATTTCGGCAGGAAACCCAGAATTTTATTCCGAAGCGTGGCGGCAGTGTCGCGGGGATGCGTATAAATGGGGATGGTGTTGGGAACCTTCTTGAACCACGTGATCTGACGTTTGGCGTAATGGCGGGTCTCGCGCTGGATTTCGTAAACCGCCCTCTCCAGGGAAAGTTTTCCTTCCAGGTAATCCATAATCTGCGCGTAGCCGATGCTCTGAAATGGTTTTGCCGTTTTGGGCGTACCACGGTGGAGGAGGTTCCGAACCTCGTCCACCAGACCTTTTTCAATCATCGCGGTGACCCGACGGTCGATGTTTTCATACAGGTCCCGGCGGTTCCCCTGGAGCAAAAAGGTTTTGATGGGGAAGGAATGCCGGGGTTGCGATTCCTCGGCGTGATATTCCGAAAATCTTTTCCCGGTTTCCCGGTAAACGCCCAGCGCCCGTTCGATGCGGGTGCTGTCGGTGGGCATGATGTTCTCCGCCGCGGCCGGATCGATCCGTTTCAGTTCTTCATGAAGGAAGGCGAGTCCGTTTTTCCGGATTTCCCCTTGCAGGGTCCGCCTGGTCTCCGGGGAGATCGGCGCGGCGCAATCGTAATCCTCGGTGAGCACCTTGATATAGAGACCCGTGCCGCCAACCACCAGGGGAACCTTGCCGCGGCCGATCAGTTCCCGGATATGTTCCAGCGCCCGCACCTTGAAATCGAAGGCGTTGAATTCCTGGTCCGGTTCCAGGATGTCGATCAGGTGATGGGGGATGCGTTCCCGGATTTCCCGGGGCGGTTTGGCGGTTCCGATATCAAAATATTTGTAGACCTGCATCGAATCGGCATTGATGATTTCCGTACCGAGGCTTTCCGCGAGGGCCTGGGCCGTCTCACTTTTACCGGAGGTGGTCGGTCCGGTCAGTATAATTAAAGGAAGCATAGATGTTTTCCATTTCCTCGGTGTAGCTGTTGTCGCTTTTATAGACGAAAAGGGGGGATTCCACCACGCAATCCACGCGCCGTTCCCGGACCGCTTCGATGAGAAAGATTTTCGCTTCGGCTCCCCGGTTCCCGTGAACGAATCGCAGACGGGAAGGGTGAAGGTCCCGGGATCGCAATTCCAGGAGCACTTCGTTGAGGCGGTTCGGAGGATAAGTGAGAGCGATTCTGCCGGCGGTTTTCAATAACGGAACGCTGTGCTTCACGATGGATTCGAGACTCAATGCGATTTCATGCCGGGCAATGGCCTTTTCTCGGTTGGGGTTGATGCGGCCGGTCTTGATTTTCCGGTACGGGGGATTGGAAAGAATCAAGTCGAACCCCTCCGGGTCCAGCTCCGGGGCGAGGGCCACGAAATTTCCGTGGATCACCCTCGCACTCCCGGAAAGATTGTTTTTGGAAATGTTTTCGGCCGCCGCCCGGTAAAGGGATTCCTGAATTTCCACGGCGGTGATTCTGATCTGGCGCTCCCTCGTGGCTAACAGGAGGGGAATGATGCCGCATCCCGTTCCGATATCCAGGACCCGAAGGTCCGGCGCGAGCTGAATGAAATCCGCCAGCAGAAAGGGTTCGATCGAATAACGATACCCGTGGATATCCTGTTTGATGATCAATGGAGAAGGGTGGGTCCGCATACCCTGGAAATCGTGAAACAAAGTGATTATTAGTCGCCGGGAAAAACTCCCCACAACGGTGCGCCCATGGGATTGGGATGGGCTAGACTCTTATATATTAATATATTAAGGGATTTGAAGGTTATTGGCAATGGATTCGCCCCGCCTTTCCCCAAGTTCCAGGGAAGTGGGCCTGGAAAAATCCTGCTTCAACCTCCATTCGGGCTCGGCGGCAGTTTTTTCAAGGGGATATTTTATATAACTAATTGAAACTTTATGTTTTATTGCCAGGGCGCTATAATAGGGGGAAGGATTCCAAGCGATCCGGGTTCCAAAAATAAAAATTATTTTGGAGGAATATGGATTTCTTGACAACTGAGCAAATTGGGGGCCTAGTTCTGTTCTTTCTGGGTACATGGATATTGAGCTTGTGCGCCAAGTGGGAACGTAGGGATGAGGATTGGATCAAAGATCCCAAAAACCGTTACAAAAGCGTGAAGGAATCCATCACGTTTCCCAATCTTATCCGCGGAAGGATCATGACCTATTCGGGAGGCCTTTTGGCGCTGATCGGTTTCGTTATGTTTTTCACGCATCTCAAGGTAAATTGATCGCCTTTCCCCGCCCTGGGGCCTGGCAATTATTCCGATCAGAACGGCCAGAACCCGCGCTTTTTTTCCCGGAGCATCAGCGCGGCCGATTCTTTTTCGTAGATTACCGGATGGGAGCGGAGGGTCAGGAGGAATCCGTCCTCGGGGACGAGGAGCGTCTCCAGGGTTTGGCCGCTGAAAACATCCCGTACCTCACCAAGCGTGTCCCCTTGATTTAAAAACGTCCCCACCCGCACGCGCGGGAAAAACAGCCCGGCGCAATTGACCGCGAAATTGTATTGGTCCCGGACGCCGTGAATGCGTATCCGGGATTTTTCGTTATTTGGGCCGGGACCAGATATCAACCCGGCACTCACCATCAGGTTGACGATGGAGTCGAACAGGGAATCGCAGAGCGCGGGGTCCATCCTGCCGGGCGACCCGGCGGAAAGGATGAGGGCCGCCATGTCCGACTCGGCCCAATGGTACAAAAGATTCAGTTTGATGGCGGGAGATTCGGGAAGTTCGCGGACTCTTTCCAGTCCCAGGCCCAGGGCCATTTTCCGGGTGGACCGTTTGGGTTGCAAGCATTGCAGGTGGGGCGCGTCCTCATAAAAGTTCCGGGCGGTGCACAGGATCAACCCATGGGTGGAATCGGCGGTGTGATTCACCAGCGCGCGCGCCAATTGTTCGGAAACCTCGCCGACCTCGTTTCCCGGAAAGGAGAGGTCCATGTCCATGTCGTCGAGGGACCAAAGCCGGGCGCCGGTTTGCACGGCATTGACATTGACCACGGGAAAAATCCGGACCCACCCCCGCAACCGGTAACGGGTTTCCCGGCCCTCCACGATGTCATCCAGAAACCGCGCCAACCGCGAACAGAGGATCAGGCCGTTGACCTGGTCCCCGTGCAATCCTGCCACGATGGAAAGCACCTCATCCGGCGCACGCGTAGCCTGCCAGGAATTCTTGTACAGGTCGATCGGTCCGCCGAGAGGGGATGGAATGGATAAAATTTTTTCTTTCACGGCAGGTGTGTGTTTCCCCGCGCGATCCTGGCAAGCGGGGCTCCCTGGTAGGTGACTGGATGTTCCCGGAGAGTGAACAGGAGTCCGTCGGCGGGGATGCCTATCTCCTCGAGGGTCGCTCCCCGGACCGGGTCGATCACCCTGCCGAGGTCTTCGCCCTTCCGGACGGTTTCCCCCAGGTTTCGGCGGCTGATGAACAATCCGGAATGGCTGGCCCGGATCAGTGTGACTTGATCGGGATTGACTATGAGCGGCTGTTTCCCCCCGGGGGAGGATTCCGGGGGGCCAAGAATTCCTGTGTGGGAGAGCAGGTGAAGCATCCCCTGGAAAACCTGGTCGCTGAATTGCTGCTGGATGCGGAGGCTCGTTCCCGTTTCCACGACGAGGGTGGGAATCTTGGCCCGGTTGAGGTTGTAGCCCAGGGTGGTTTCAAAAACCGGGGCGGTGGGGTGCACCCAGATGAGATCCACGTTGCACCGGGCCGCCAGCGGAATGAGTTTTCTGTCGAATTCCTCGATGATGCGAATCTGCGGCAGTTCCATCAAATGCAGATTGCTGGCGTGCACGTCCACCACCAGATCAGAGGACGCCTGCAAATCCCGCAAAAGCGCCCGCGACGATTCGGCGGGAAGGGAGTCCCCGGCGGCCTGGCCCATTTGACGGTTCATGTCAATTTGGTCAAAAGGCCAAAGACGCGAGGCCGTATTGACGGCCTGGGGATTCACGGCGGGATAAATGTGGATTTCCCCCGTAAAGGATCGCGGTTCGGTCTCCTGCAAATGACGCAGATGCTCGATCAGCCGGTGACAAAGATACACCCCTTCCAATTCGTCCCCGTGCAAACCCGCCACGAAAGAGATCCGTTTGACGGGTGGATCCAGGAAGGCCGGAAAGGTTTGCTTGATGATTTCCAGGGTGGATCCAAGCGGGCTCTTGATGGTGACGACGGTATGGGTTTCCAAATAGGTTCTCCCCCTGGTCCGGGAGGGAAGAGTCCGATGCCCTCCCGTTCCCCGGGTGTCAGTCGGCTTGCTGGTTTTTTATTTTTTTGACCTGGATATTCAGCGCGTCGATTTTGCGCTTCAAGGTATTCCGGTTGATCCCCAAGGCCTTGGCGGTGGGCACCTGTTTACCGGAGTATTTGTCCAGGAGCAGTTCAAAGAGATGTTTTTCCATGAACTGGATCAGGCGGTCGTAGAGTTGGTCTTCCTCGCCCCACCGGTTTTCGTTGAGGTAGTCGCGAATGAGCTGGTTGAGCTTTTTTTCCCATTCTAACGACGACGGTTCGGCGGGGCTCCGGCCCGCCTGCTGAAGTTGAACAGGCAGATGTTCCGGCAAAATGGGACCCTGCGAGGCGAGGACCACCGCCCGTTTGATGACGTTTTCCAATTCGCGGATATTGCCTCCCCAGGAATGGCGTTGAAACATCTTTTCCACATCGGGAGAAAGATAGACGGCCCCCCGGCCCAGGCCATCGGCAAATTTCTTTAAAAAATGATGCGCCAATAACGGAATGTCCTCCATCCGTTCACGCAACGGGGGCATGTGGATGTGGATGACGTTGAGACGGTGAAAGAGGTCTTCGCGGAACTGTTTCCAGACCATGTGTTCCTGGAGATCCTGGTTGGTGGCGGCGATGATCCGGACATCCACCCGGATGGGTTCCTTGCCGCCGACCCGGTAAAACTCATGGTCCTGCAATACCCGCAGGATCTTGGCCTGCAGGGGGGCTTCCATGTCGCCGATCTCATCTAGGAAGAGGGTTCCGCCGTCGGCCAGTTCGAACTTGCCTTTTTTCAGGTCCACCGCCCCGGTGAAAGAACCTTTTTCGTGGCCGAACAGTTCCGATTCCAGCAGTTCGCGGGAGATGGCGGCGCAATTGATGCAGATGAACGGCCGGTCGCCCCGCTGGGAATAATAATGCAGCGCCCGGGCGACCATCTCCTTTCCCGTTCCGCTTTCTCCCGTGATCAGGACCGACAGGCCGGACCCGGCGGACTTGCCGATGGTTTTGAATATCTCCTGCATTTTTTTGCTTTTGCCGATGATCGCCTGAACGCTGAAATCCGAGGGTTCCTCCCGGTCCGGTTCCAACGGCGGCGGGGAAATTTCGCGGGCGGCCAGAGCCTTGTCCACGAGGGCGTAGATCTGTTCAAAATCGAAGGGTTTGCTGATGTAGTCGTAAGCGCCCATCCGCATAGCCTCGATGGTGTTATTCATCGTGTCCTGCGCCGTCATGACCACCACCTTGACATCGGGGGCCGATTCCCGGACCCGCTCCAACAATTCCAGTCCGCTCATACCCTCGAGAAAAATGTCCGAAAACACCATCATGTACCCATGATGGCGGAGTTTGTCCAGGGCGCCTTCCACGCTGGCGACGGTATGCACCTCGAAATCCCTTTTCTCCAGCGCCTTCTTGAATACCCAGCGGATGTTTTCTTCGTCGTCGACGATCAGAATTTTGTTTTCTCTATTCATACGATTCTATCTTATCACCTATGCCGGACAGGAAGAAACACCTGGACGGTGGTGCCAAGACCTTTTTCGGAGGTGACTTTGATCTTTCCCCCATGATTTTCCACGAGTTTGAGGGAAATGGACATGCCCAGTCCGCTCCCCCTTTTTTTGGTGGTGAAAAACGGTGTGAATATGTTTTTCAAAATCGCTTCTTCCATGCCGCTTCCCGAATCGATGACCTCGACGACAATACTCTTTTTCGGATTCGGGTCCCGGGAGGTTTTGATGGAATACCCCGTGCCAACCCGCGTGATCAATTGGATTTTTCCCCGCTCCCGCGAAGCCTCCCGGGCGTTCTTGATCAGGTTGAGGAAGACTTGTTTCAACTGGTCCTTGTCGGCCTCGATCAGGGGCAGGCTGGGATCGTAAACCTGCTCCACTCGGCACCGTTTTCTGCTTAAGGATTCCTTTTCCAGCAGAATGATTTCTCCCAAAATCTCATGAATGTTGATTTCCTTGATTTCCAGGGTTTTGGGGCGGGTGAAGTCCATGATCCGCTCCACCATGCGGTTGATGCGGTCCACTTCCGAAATGACGACATCGAGATATTCCTGATGCTGGGGGTTTCCCAGCTCCTGCCGCAGCAGTTGCGCGGACCCCCGGATCCCTCCCAGCGGATTGCGGATTTCATGGGCCATGCCCAGGGCCAGGGTCCCGATGGCGGACAGGTGGTCCATGGGACGCGAAATTTCCTCCAGTTCCTTTAACAGGCTGAGGTCCTTCACCAGGATCACGGCGCCGTCAATATTGCCTTCCGGGTCCCGGAAGGGTGAAAGGGTCAGATTGGCGGGAAAGGGGGTGGGGTTGTTCTTGCGCCATCCCAGGCATTCGATATCGTGGAAGGAGAATCCCAAGGTAAGGGTCTGCCCGACCTTGCCCAGAACTTCGGGCTGGTTGGGAAAAAAATCGGCCAGGGGCTGGTCCTCGAAAGAATCCCGCGACCGGTGAAACATTTCTTCCACCGCCGGGTTGCCTTTAAGGATCTTGAGATCCTTGGAGATCAGGAGAACTCCATCAATGAGAGACGAGAA
Source organism: Nitrospinaceae bacterium (assembly GCA_046754465.1). Taxonomy (GTDB): domain Bacteria; phylum Nitrospinota; class Nitrospinia; order Nitrospinales; family VA-1; genus JBHHVU01. The sequence continues at coordinate 36,678 of JBHHVU010000005.1, forward strand.
AATATTTTGAAACAAAATCCGAATTCTCCCTGGTCAGGCGGGGAGGCATCATGGGGAGGCCTGGATCTTTTTCCGGCTTCCCCCCGAGTACGGGTTTTTGGCGGACGGTTTTTTCGCGGCGGGTTTGGGTGGGGCGGGCGCGGTGTCCGCCGGTGAGCTGGCCGGACCGGAATCGCCCTTGGCCGGAGCCGCCGAAGAGCCGGTATTGGCTTGTTTCTGTTCTTTTTTCCAACCCTGCTTTCTGGATTCCGAGGGATAGTCGGTGGCGTACCAGCCGGAACCTTTCAGGATAAATCCCGACGCCGAAACCAGCCGGCGCACCCTGCCCTTGCAACCGTTTTCCCCATGAAATTTCAACGGTTCGGCCGAAATAGGCTGTATCATTTCAAACGTGTTGCGGCATTTTTCACATTCGTATTCGTAAATAGGCATATAACAGAAACTCCATATGGGTGAAACAATTCAATCCTCTTGAATTGAATAAAATCCAGATTCCTGGATGGCAAGCCCGGGGAAGGATTATTCCGGAAATTTCCAGGGGATGGGAAGTTTTACCGGTCCTAAACTTCCGTCAGCCAGTTCTTGAATTTCGCGTGGTCCCCCCGGACGATGTCGAAAAAGGTTTTCTGGACCAGTTCCGTGATTTTCCCCCTTTTCCCGGCACCGATGACGCGGTTGTCCACCTCGCGGACAGGCGTGATCTCCGCGGCGGTTCCCGTCAGAAAGACCTCGTCGGCGATGTAAAGCTCATCCCGCGTGATGCACCGCTCCTCCAGCTCGATTTCCAGGTCCCGGCAGATCTTGATCACCGCGTCCCGGGTGATCCCTTCCAGGTTCGCGCAGGAAAGGGCGGGGGTGCTCAGTTTTCCCCGTGAAAGGAAAAAAATGTTTTCTCCCGAGCCCTCGGAAACGTAACCATTGGTGTCCAGAAGAATCGCCTCGTCATAACCGTCTCTCACCGCTTCCGCCTTGGCGAGGATGGAATTGATGTAATAGCCGCAAGCCTTGGCCCGGGTCAGGGTGATGTTCACATGGTGCCGGGTGAAGGAAGAGACGCGGACGCGGATCCCCTGGGTCAGGCTGTCGTCGCCCAGGTAGGTGCCCCAGGGCCAGGCCGCGATGGCAACCCGGACATCCACCCCGTCCGGATTCAACCCCATCTTGTTGTTTCCCAGGAAAACGATCGGCCGGATGTAGCATTCCTCAAGGTGGTTTTCTCGGACCACCGTGAGGATGGTCTGAAATATCTCTTCTTTTGAATAGGGGACCTCGATGCCCAGAATGACCGCCGAGTTGAACAGGCGTTCCACATGCTCGGTAAGCCGAAAGATGACCGATTTGTTATTATGGGTCCGGTAACAGCGGATGCCCTCGAAAACGCCAAGCCCGTAATGCAGCGTGTGAGTTAAAACATGGACGTTGGCTTCATGCCAAGGGACCATTTTCCCGTCGAGCCAAATTTTATCCGATTTTTCCAAAAAACCCTCTCGATTGGGGTGAAACCTTATAATCTATGATATTATTGGCCCTTGCGATTAAAATCAAGGCAAATAAAGCCATTGACATGGTAAAATAGGTTTGTTAGTTTTCTGCTTCCATGCGTGGGCCGCTAGCTCAGTTGGTAGAGCACCTGCCTTTTAAGCAGGTGGTCGAAGGTTCGATCCCTTCGCGGCTCACTTTTTTCATATTATCCGACCGAAACGTCCCCATCGTCTAGCCCGGCCCAGGACACCGGCCTTTCACGCCGGCGACGCGGGTTCGAATCCCGCTGGGGACGCCACTCCTCCGCAGAGGGCGAGTTTGATCACCACGCTCAAAGCTTTTTGGCGTGGGTTCGAACTTTCCGGAAGCGGAAAGGGGTCAAGTCTCCTCTTACCTGCATTTCGATAATATGGCCTGGACGGGCAGAGGGATTCCAAGATGACTCTTTTTGCCTCCACCGCCCTCGTGTACTTGGGGCTTAAGGCCCTGGTCGCCCGGGATAGCGCCAGGCGTTTGGCGGCACTCGGCGGAACAGAGAAACTCTTTTCACCGCAAAGGCGCAAAGGACGCAGAGAAAGCCTTAAAAAATAGTGGGGTTTTGGTTTCTTTGCGATCTTTGCGTCTCTGCGGTAAACAACTGGTTTTGTTTTTCCACCTGCGGAAGAGGTCACCCATTAGCGGGCTCCGTGTCAACAGACAAACGTCCCCCCAGTTCATGGAGGCGCAGCCTGCATGAAGCCATTTGCTCATTTTCTCCTTCGCACCGGTTGAAGCATTTCGTCACGCATCCGGGTTTTCGTTTGCTGGATATCAAGTCCTTTTTTGACTACAACCTGTGGAAAATTTTGCTTGAAGGACCTGCCGCATTATTAAAGGTTACGCCCACTCTGGCAAAAACAAAGCAGACAGGGAAAAGCGAACCACCCTCATCCCAGCCCGTCACCCCTTGGGTGCTCCCAATGGGAGAAAGAGTTCCATCCCCTCCCTCTTGGAAGACCCGAGGTGGAAATTTTATCCTCTCGAAACGATTTTTTCCTTCATTTTTCCGCGGTTGGCGGGCCTTGGGCGATTTTTCTCATTTAGAGAGTGATTTCATATTTTCGGACGTGATATCATATCCTCTTCATCCTAGCCAACGATTAGAAATCAACCCGGGCGCCTGCTGAATTTCCCATAACCCCTTATGCTTGATCCACAAAAAGTAAAAACCTATCTCACCTTCGACGACGTGCTGCTTCTTCCGGCCTATTCCAAGGTGTTGCCGAGCGAAGTGGACCTGGGCACGCACCTGACCCGAAAGATCCGCCTGCACTGTCCGCTAGTCAGCGCGCCGATGGATACGGTGACCGAGGCGAATCTCGCCATCGTCCTGGCCCAGGAAGGGGGAATCGGGATCATCCACCGTAACCTGCTGCCCGACCAGCAGCGCAAGATGGTCGACAAGGTCAAACGCTCCGTCAGCGCCATGATTCCCGACCCCATCACCATGGCGCCGGACCAGAAAATCCACCAGGCGCTGGAGGTCATGAAAAAATACAATATTTCCGGCATCCCCATTACCAACGGTAAAAAGCTGGTGGGCATCCTGACCAACCGCGACCTGAGGTTTGAGACCAACCTCGACAAAACCGTGCAATCGTTGATGACCAAAAAACTGGTCACGATTCCCGAAGGGACCCCGCTGGATAAATCCAAAAAGCTCCTGCACGAAAACCGGATCGAAAAACTCCTCGTCGTGGACAAGAATGGGAACCTGAAAGGGTTGATCACCATCAAGGATATCGAGAAGGCCGGGCGCTTTCCCCTGGCCGCGAAGGATTCAAAGGGCCGCCTGCTGGTGGGCGCGGCACTCGGTGTCTCCTCCAACCCGCTGGAACACGTCGAGGCGCTGATCCACGTGGGGCTGGACGTCCTGGTGATCGACAGCGCCCACGGTCATTCGGAAAAAGTCCTGCAGGCCATTCGGGAGATCAAAAAAAGTTTTCCGAAACTTCAGGTCATTGGCGGCAACGTGGCCACGGCGGAAGGCACCGAGGCACTCATCCGGGCCGGGGCCGATGCCGTCAAGGTGGGGATCGGTCCCGGGTCGATCTGCACCACGCGGGTGGTCACCGGGGTGGGGGTTCCTCAGATCTCGGCCATCGTGGAATGCGTCAGGGCGGGGGAAAAGAAAGGCGTGCCGATCATCTCCGACGGCGGGATCAAGCATTCCGGCGACGTCTCCAAGGCCATCGCCGCCGGGGCGCACACCGTCATGATCGGGTCCCTGTTCGCCGGCACTGAGGAAAGTCCCGGAGAAAAAATTCTCTACCAGGGCAGGAGCTATAAGGAATACCGCGGCATGGGCTCGGTGGGGGCCATGTCCCAGGGGTCGAGCGACCGGTATTTCCAGGACCGCGAATTATCGGAAAGCAAGCTGGTGCCCGAAGGGGTAGAAGCGCGCATCCCCTACCGGGGATCCCTTTCCTTTACCGTGCACCAACTGCTGGGTGGCCTTCGCGCCGGCATGGGATACTGCGGCTGCAAAAACATCGAGGAACTGAGAGAAAAATCCACGTTCATCAAAACCACCCCTTCCGGATTAAAGGAAAGTCACGTCCACGACGTGATCGTGACTAAAGAAGCACCCAATTACCATATCGAGTAGACCGGCAACCCGGCCTTCCTCGATAAAGGAAAGGACCCCGGGGGCGGGAAGGACCGGCCCCCGGCGAGGAATATTTATCGCCTTGCATCTTCCCTGATTCCATGACCACCGATACGCTGCACGAACAGAAAATCCTCATCCTGGATTTCGGGTCGCAATACACCCAGAACATCGCGCGAAAAGTGCGTGAACGCCAGGTGTACTGCGAGATTCATCCCTGCACCTGGACGATGGAGGAGATCACCGCTTTTCAACCCAGAGGCATCATCCTTTCCGGAGGCCCGGCCAGCGTTCTGGAGAATGGAGCCCCCGTCATCAACCGCGAACTCTTTGAGATGGGAATTCCCATTCTCGGAATCTGTTACGGGATGCAGCTCATCACCCATCTCCTCAACGGCAGGGTGGACCCATCCGGCAAAAAGGAATTCGGCCGCGCCGAACTGATGATCAAGGAATTCTCTCACCTCTTTCACGGGGTCAAGAACAATTCGACCGTCTGGATGAGCCACGGGGACCGGATTTCCAAGCTGCCGGCCGGATTCAAGTCGACGGCCTTCACCGACAATTCCCCCATCGCGGCCATCGAAAATCCCCTGGCAAAAATTTACGGGCTCCAGTTCCATCCCGAGGTGGTCCATACCGCCCAGGGAGGAAAAATCCTCGAAAACTTCCTCTTCAAGGTTTGCGGCTGCGTGCCCAACTGGAAAATGGATTCCCTCGCCGAATACGCGGCGGGAAATATCCGGGAGCAGGTAGGCTCCGCGAACGTACTCTGCGCCCTGAGCGGCGGGGTGGATTCGTCGGTGGTGGCCCTACTGGTCCACAAGGCCATCGGCAACCACCTGACCTGCATCTTCATCGACAACGGCCTGCTGCGGACGGGGGAAAGAGAAAAAGTGGAACGCACCTTCCGGGAACATTTCCACATCAACCTGGAAGTGATCGATGCGTCCCGGCGGTTCCTGGAACGGCTCGATGGGGTGATCGATCCGGAGAAGAAACGGAAAATCATCGGCAACGTTTTCATCGAGGTGTTCGAGGAGGAAGCCCACCGTCTGGGAGATTTCACTTTCCTCGCGCAGGGAACGCTTTATCCCGACGTCATCGAATCGGTATCTTTCAAGGGACCCTCGGCGGTGATCAAGACCCATCACAACGTGGGTGGCCTGCCGGAAAAAATGCGGCTCAAACTCCTCGAACCGTTGCGGGAACTGTTCAAGGACGAAGTGCGCTCCCTGGGGCGGGAACTCGGCATGCCGGAGGAAATTATCAACCGCCAGCCTTTTCCCGGTCCGGGCCTCGCCATCCGCATCCTCGACGCCGTCACTCCCGACCGGCTCACCATCCTGAGGGCGGCGGACAAGATTATCCTGGAGGAAGTGAAAGCCGCTGGATTGTACAACCAGATTTGGCAGGCCTTCGCCGTGCTGCTCCCGGTCAAGACTGTCGGCGTCATGGGCGATTCGCGGACTTACGAAAACGTCATCGGGATCCGCGCCGTCACCAGCACCGACGGCATGACCGCCGACTGGGTGCACCTGCCCTATGACCTGTTGGGAAAACTCTCCAACCGCATCATCAACGAGGTGGAGGGCGTCAACCGCGTGGTCTACGACATCAGTTCCAAACCCCCCAGCACCATCGAGTGGGAATAAAACTCCGGCCCCGAAACCCTGTTGTCCATTCTGGAATTTCGCCTGTTATGCGAGGGCGGGCGTAAAAGGATTATAATGGGAAGCAATATTATATGCAGGCTATCGGGGGCTGGCGGCAATATTGCCGCCGTCTATGGTGAGCACGCTGCCGGTGGTCTTTTCCGCCAGGGCCAGTTCGAGAAACCCCTGCGCCACGTCGGTGTCGTAAACTTCTTTCCGCAGCAGGTTGTTGCGAAAATATTCATCGGGAGACAGTCCCCGGGCTCCAGCCCGGTCCTGGATCACCCGTTCGGTGAACAATCCGGTGCGGACCCGGTCGGCATTGATGGCATTGGAGCGGATGCCCTTCTCACCGTAATCGAGGGCGTATTGTTTGGCCAGGGCGACGACCGCCGCCTTGGGAAGGGCATAGGGTCCGAAATCCTTTCCCGGATTGAACGCGGCCTTGGAGGCGTTGAACAGCAGCACCCCGCCAGTCTTCTGACCGAGAAACAGCGCGACGGCTTTTGACGCCAGGGTCTGGTGCGCAAAAAAGTTCAACTCGAAACTGGCCCGCAGCCGGGCGGGGTCCACCTCGCCGATTTTCCCCTGGAGGGCGTTGCCCGCGTTGGAAATCAGGATGTCCAGTCCGCCGAAATTCCGCACCAGGTGATCGAACGATTCTTCCACCGCCCTGGCATCGGTCACGTCCACCACCTGAGTCTCCACACCCACCTTACTGAGTGCCAGCACCTGCCGCCGCGCGGCGGCGAGTTTTTCCCGGTCCAGATCGGCCAGGAACAGGTTGGCCCCGTTTTGGGCGAACAACCGGGCGGTGGCCAGCCCGATCCCCGAAGCGGCCCCGGATATATACACGATTTTCCCCTGAAGCCGGGCCGGCTTGGCCTTGCCGAGCTTGGCTTGTTCCAGGGACCAGTACTCCATCTCGAACAGGTCGGATTCTCCCAGGGGGGTATACCGGCCCACGGCAAACGCTTTCTGAATGATATCGATGGTGTGCTGATAGATGTCGGCGGCAATTCGCGTTTCACGCACGGTCTTGCCCATGGTGATCAACCCCACCCCCGCGAGAAGGATCACCCGCGGCAGGGGATCGAGTTCCTTCTTCGCCGCGCCCCGGACCTCCTGGTTGGCGCGGAAGTAACGATGGTAGTTCTCGATATAGCGTTCCAGGGCGTCTGAAATTTCCGCTCTCAATGTTTTGGGATCGTCCGGATGTCGCGGATTCAGCAAGAGGGGTTTCTGTTTGGTGCGGATCACATGATCGGGCGTGGCGGTTCCAATCTGCGACCACTCGGCGCCTTCCCTGCTGTTGGCGAACGCGGTGGCGGCGGAATCTTCCCGGTAATGCATCACCCAGGACATTCCGGATTTTTCATCATACAGTCCCCGAAGCACCGGGGCCGCCTTTTTCAAAATCGCTTCCCCGCCCGCCGCCGGTTGGAGACCTCCGATCGGGGTCAATGAAATTTTCTTTTGCCGGGCGATGTATTCCTCGGCCAAGGTCACCGCCTCGATGTGCCGGTCATAACTTTCCCTCGCGGTTTCTCCGAAAGTGAATAGGCCGTGGTTGGCCAGGATGAGGCCCTTGACGCCGGGGTGTTTCTCATTCGTTTCCGCGGCGGCCTTGGCGAGGGCGAATCCAGGCATGATGTAGGGGACCACGGCGAAAGAATCCCCGTATACCTCCCGGCACAGGTCCTCCACCTGGGGCTGGTCGGCCAGGACCAGGATGGCATCGGCATGGGAATGGTCGATGAACTTCCACGGCAGGAAGGCGTGCAGCAGCGTTTCCACCGAAGGATTGGGGGACGAGGCGTCAAGCAGGTTGATCCGCTGCTCGTTGACCATATCCTCATCGCTCAACCGGTCCAGCGCCCGTAATTTCCGGATCGGATCCAGCCGGACTCCCGGCAATCCGGGCGGTTCCAGGGTATCCAGGTCCCACCCGCTTCCTTTTACATAAAGGACGGGAACCTCCTCGCCCAGCCGGTTTTTGAAGACGGATTTTACGGAGGTGTTTCCTCCCCCGTGAAGGACCAGGGCGGGGTCGCGTCCGATCAGCCGCGAGGTGTAAACGCGCAGGGCGATGTCCTCGGAATAGTCTTTATAGGTCTGGATGGCCTTTTCGGCCTCCGCGTTGTTCCATCGATTTTTCATTTCAGAACCATTATGAATGAAAATTGGGTTTATTGGGGAAATCCGGCATCGGGAACGGGTTTCCATGCCCTGGCAAAATATATCTTATACCCGCAAACCAGGGCCAGCGACAAGAGGAGTCCCGGGGGCAACCAAGTCATGTACCAGGGAAACCCGAAAAGGTACATATAATACCACCAGAAATTGGGCGCGTTGACTGCCAATCCTTTTTCCAGCACCTCCCGGTCTCCTGCGCCGAGGAACCGCCTGCCGGACAACGCCTCGGAGACCAGACGCTCCATGAGTCGCCTGTCTCCCGATTTCCGGAACACGGCCTTCATTTCCCCGGGCTGCATGATGAGAGGAGAATAGGCCGGCGAATACACGAGCAAGTCCTCCGCCTTCTCGCCAAATTGATTTCGCAAATCATAATAATACCGGGACACGCTGACCGTGACCGAGGGAATTTGAATGATTATCCCCACCAGGATGGAAAAAATGACAAGACGCCGGAGGACGCCGTCGCGTCTCTCAAGGAGAAATCCCACCGGTAAAATAAGATAAGGGAGTACCACTAACATCAACCGAGGTCCCCAGCCCATCCCTCCAAACCAACTGTGCCAGAACGAAAAAAGCAAGAGATGGGACAATACGATCCACCCGAACAACCCCGCCCACGCCGGCCGGGTCCGGAATAAAACCGGTAACGCCACGCAGCCGGGAATCAGCAGAGGATTATATAAAAAGACTGACTTTCCCGGTGAAAAAAGAAGACCCCATAAACCCGTGACGAATCCGCTCCCGAATCCTTTTTCATATCCCGTTTCCAGGAAATCCTGAAAACGGACATAATTATAAAGTCCGATCAACGCCAGAGCGATCCCAACGGGAACCAGAATCCGGGTGAGGTCGAGAACCCGTCCCCGCAGGCTGGGTGGAGCGCCCTCCCGCCACTGCATGAACCGGTGAATGAGGAATCCGGGCAACGCAACCAGGGTCGCCAACCTGCAGGTAAGGGCGAGAGCGAAAAAAATCCCCGCCCGGGTGGGCTGCCCTTGCTTTTCCCCCGGCCGGCCCGTGGCGAGGAAAACGGAGGCGAGCAGAGCCAGGGTCGTGGCGGGTTCACTCATGAAATCCTCGGAATGAAACCAGGCGATGGTGGACAGGCCAAAACCCAGGGCCAACAGCGAGGAAGTGCGGCTGGAAAACCCGAACCGCTCCCGGCCGAAACGAAACATCAATACACAGGTCAGCGCGGTAACCATGGCATTGACCATGCTCACGCAAAAGGCCGTTGCATAAGACGGATCGATATCCAGCCACCGGGCCAGGACCTTTCCGGACAAATAAAACGGGACCGCCAGCAGACTCGTTCCGATCCCGTACTTGGAGTATTTTTCCCCTTCCGGGTCGCCGGCGCCCACGCGCTCGATATACCCCAGGCTTTGATGATCCACCAGGCTCTGGGTCAGCAGATACATTATTTTCCCCTCCGACGATTGAATCGACCCCTGCCCCGTGAGCAGGTACACGGAAAAAAAGAAGAGGAACAAACGGAAATGAGTTTTAAATTGAGGAGGGAAATTCACACTGGCAAACCGGTTCGAGTTCATCCGAATCAGACAGGAGAGGCATCCGCCGGGGGGAGGATCCGGGTGGAATCCTGATCCACTTCTGTTTATCATAAAAATTATCCCGGGTCAAAACCGGGAGGGATCCCTCTCCCCTTCCCCGGTTAAAAGCGTAATGAATTGTTGCGGGTTCTGTGTTACTCTTTGCACGCAATGCTGGCCAAAATTCACGTGACATTCAAAAAAGGAGTTCTGGACCCGCAGGGCAAGGCGGTGCACCACGCGCTCAACGACCTGGGGTACGCGGAGGTCAAACATGTGAACGTGGGCAAGTACATGGAGGTCCGCCTGGAAGGACTGTCCGAGGAGGAGGCGCGAACCCGGGTCCGTGAAATGTGCGAAAAACTTCTTGCCAATACCGTGATCGAATCCTACGGGTTCACCCTGACCCCGGCGGAATGATCGTTATCCCCCAATCGAAACTGATATGAAGTGCGGAATCGTCGTATTTCCCGGATCGAACTGCGATCATGATTGTTACCATATCCTGAAGCATATCCTTTCCCTCGATACCCACTGGATATGGCACAAGGACGACCGCGACCTGGACGATTTTGACCTCATCGTTCTGCCAGGCGGGTTTTCCTATGGGGACTACCTGCGGGCCGGGGCTATTTCCAAGTTTTCACCGGTTATGAAGGCGGTAATCCGATTCGCGGAGCGGGGAGGCCGCGTGTTAGGGATCTGCAACGGATTCCAGATTCTGGTGGAAGCGGGCCTGCTTCCCGGGGCGCTCCTGCCGAACCGGTCGCAGAAATTCATTTGCAAGACCGTATTCACACGCGTAGAAAACGCGGATACCCCTTTCACGCGGGAATGCGGAGACAATGCGGTCCTAAAAATTCCTATCGCCCATCACCAGGGCAGTTATTTCGCCCCTCCGGAGACGCTGGCTGGGATGATCGAAAACGATCAGATCATCTTGCGTTATTGCGACGCGGCGGGGGAGACCTCCGATACGTCAAACCCCAACGGATCGATCGACAACATCGCCGCGGTGACCAACGGCGGGAAAAACATCCTGGGAATGATGCCCCACCCCGAACGAAGCGCCGACCCCTTATGGCCGGACGTCGATGGACAAAAGATATTTAAATCCTTGATCCATTCCGGGTGAGATCGTGCCGCATCCATCCAAATCCCAAACGGACCCGGAAATCACCCCGGAACTGGTCAAACAACACGGCCTGACCGTGAAAGAATACCAGCGCATCATTGACCTTTTGGGCCGTGCTCCGAACCTGACTGAACTGGGCATATTCTCCGTGATGTGGAGCGAGCACTGCAGCTACAAAAGTTCACGGCCGCATCTGAAACGGCTTCCCACCGAAGGACCCCGGGTGCTGGAGGGTCCGGGAGAAAACGCGGGGGTGGTGGACATCGGGGACGGACTGGCCGTGGTGTTCAAAATCGAAAGTCACAACCACCCCTCCTTCATAGAACCCCGCCAGGGAGCCGCCACCGGCGTGGGGGGCATCATGCGCGACATCTTTACGATGGGAGCGCGCCCGATCGCCCTGTTGGATTCCCTGCGGTTCGGGGACCTGGTAAACCCGCGCACCAGGTATCTGCTCAACGGCGTGGTGGACGGTATCGCCCAGTACGGAAACTGCACCGGCGTCCCCACCGTAGGGGGGGAGATCTATTTCGACTCCTGTTACAACGGCAATATTCTGGTCAACGTGTTTTGTCTCGGATTGGTCAAATCCGGAAAGGTGTTTCGCGCCCAGGCGGGCGGCGTGGACAACGCGGTGATCTACGTTGGGTCCAAAACCGGACGGGACGGCATCCACGGGGCCAGCCTTCTGGCCTCCGCGGAATTCGACGAGACCTCCGAGGAAAAACGGCCCACGGTACAAGTGGGCGATCCCTTCACAGAAAAGCTCCTCATCGAAGCCTGCCTGGAATTGATGAAAAAAGACTGGGTGGTCGGCGTCCAGGACATGGGGGCGGCGGGCTTGACCTCCTCCTCCTTCGAGATGGCGGGCCGGGCAGGGACCGGAATCGAACTCGATCTCTCGAGGATTCCCCTGCGGGAGGAAAATATGTCCCCCTATGAAATCCTCTTGTCCGAATCCCAGGAACGGATGCTGTTCGTCGTGGAAAAAGGCCATGAAGAAGAGGCGCTGGCTATCTTCAGCAAGTGGGACCTCGACGGCGCGGTGATCGGCAGGGTATCGGAACAACCCGTGGTGCGCATCCTGAACGAGGGGGAGGAGGTGGTGAACCTTCCCGTCTCGCCGGTGGTGGAGGGCGCTCTCGATCTCAAACGCCCCTCGGCCAAACCCGCTTACCTGGGCGAGGTGGACCACCTGGACCTCACACAGCTTCCGGAACCCGGGAGGGGAGAGAAGGTTTTGAAAAAACTGCTCGCTTCCCCGAACATCGCCAGTAAGGAATGGATTTATCAACAATACGACCACATGGTGCGTCTCAACACGCTGGTTTTGCCGGGATCGGACGCCGCCGTCATCCGGATCCCCGGCACGCAAAAGGCGGTCGCCCTGTCCGTGGACTGCAACAGCCGTTACTGTTATCTGGATCCCTTCCAGGGCGCCCAGATCGCGGTGGCCGAATGCGCGCGCAACATCGTTTGTTCCGGGGCCACGGCCATCGGCCTCACCAACTGCCTGAATTTTGGCAACCCGGAAAAACCCGGGATCATGTGGCAGTTCGAGCAGGCCGCGGCCGGAATCGCCGAAGCCTGCCGGTTTTTCGATATTCCTGTAGTCAGTGGAAACGTCAGTCTCTATAATGAAACTAAAGGAGAACCGATATTCCCAACTCCTACCGTTGCCGTGGTCGGGCTTCTCGAGGACCTTTCGTTGCATTGCACCCAATGGTTCAAAAATCCCGGAGACCGGATCGGCCTGCTGGGGTTGACCCTGGAAGAAATCGGGGGAAGCGAGTACCTGAAACTGGAATTCGATCTGTGCCGGGGGAAACCTCCCCTTCTGGATAAAAAAGCGGAACAACGGGTGCAGGAACTTTGCCGGGAACTGATCCGGAAAGGTAAAATCCGTTCCGCCCACGATTGTTCGGAAGGAGGATTGGGGGTGGCGGCGGCGGAATCCTGCTTCACGGGACCCGGGGAACCGGTGGGGGCGGTTTTGAACCTGAAATCGACCCTGCGGAAAGATGCCCTTTTGTTTGGGGAATCCCAATCCCGCATCCTGATCTCCTATTCCGGGGACCAGCGGGAATCCATCGCCGAGGAGGCCCGGATAAAGGGAGTGGAGTTTTGGGAACTCGGGGAAACCGGGGGCAGGGAGTTCCGGGTCCTTATCAACGGCGAGGAATTCATCCGGGAAGATATCCGGGAATTAAAAACCCTTTGGCAAACCGTTCTGGAGAGTTATGTTCGACAAGTTTCATGACGAATGCGGGGTGGTGGGCATTTACGGTCACCCCGAAGCCGCCAACCTGGCCTACCTGGGGCTTTACGCCCTGCAGCACCGGGGACAGGAAAGCGCGGGAATCGTCTCCAGCCACAAGGGCCGGCTGCAACTGGAAATCGGCATGGGACTGGTGGCGGATATCTTCAACGGAGACCGGCTACAAAAACTTCCCGGCCATATGGCCATCGGACACAACCGGTATTCCACCACGGGCAAAAGCGAGTTGGCTAACGCCCAACCCTGCCTGATCAACTATTCCGAAGGGGCCATGGCGTTGGCCCACAACGGCAACCTGGTAAACGCCGAGGCCATCCGGGAAACCCTGGGAGCCGCCGGTTCGATCTTCCAGTCCACCAACGACAGTGAAGTGATCGTCCACCTCATGGCCCAGGCAAAAAAGAATCGCCTCATCGACCGCGCCTGCGAAGCCATGGGCCAGGTTCGGGGGGCCTATTCGTTGCTCTTAATGACCGAAGACGAACTGATCGCCGCCCGGGACCCCCAGGGCTTCCGTCCCCTGTGTCTGGGACAGCTCGACGGCGCTTACGTGGTGGCGTCGGAATCCTGCGTCCTCGACCTCATCGAGGGGGAATACATTCGGGAGATCGAACCCGGGGAACTGCTGCTCATCAATGAAAAAGGATTGCAATCCTTTTTCCCCTTTCAGAAAGCGCCCACCCGGCAATGCGTTTTCGAACACATCTATTTTGCCCGGCCTGATAGCTACCTGTTCGACGAACACGTCTATTCGATCCGGAAAACCATGGGCCGCGCCTTGGCCCAGGAATCCCCGGCGGACGCCGACCTCGTCGTCCCGGTTCCCGATTCCGGACTGATTTCGGCCATGGGGTTTTGCGAGGAATCGAAAATCCCCTACGAACTCGGATTGATCCGCAACCACTACGTCGGACGAACCTTCATTGAACCGCAATCGCAAATCCGTCATTTCGGGGTGAAAGTCAAACTGAACGCGGTGGCAAATGTCTTCCAGGGCCAGCGGGTGGTGATCATCGATGATTCGATCGTGCGGGGCACCACCAGCCGCAAGATCGTTAAAATGGTCCGTGACGCCGGGGCGACGGAAGTCCATCTTCGCATCAGCGCACCACCCATCCTGTTCTCATGTTTTTATGGGATCGATACCCCCACCAAGAATGAACTGATCGCCTCCACTCACTCCCTTGAAGAGACCCGGCAATATCTCCAGGCCGATTCGCTCAAGTATTTGAGCATCGAAAAACTGTTGGAAGTTTTCAAAGAGAAAAAAGACAACTATTGCACCGCCTGTTTCGATGGAAAGTACCCCGTCCCCATCGATGATAAAGAGGCGTGGGTGGAACAATTGAGCCTGTTCCCCGCCCAATAGGATTTCCCGCGTTTCGCGTAGGCGGGAGGAGAGATCACTTGGGGGGAGCCGGTTTCCGAGGAGCCTCCCGCACCACCGCCGATTCCAGCACCTTTCCCAGGGCGTCGAGATCCTCTTTATAATCCCCCAGCGACCGGTCTAGGTCTCGCTGCGATTCCATGACACGGTCGAAATATTTTTTGATCCTCAAAAACTCCGACTCGCTGAGGGTAATCCTGTCCTGGCCCGTCAAGGCCGCATTTTGGGCGAGAGCGGGCCTCTCCGCCACCTTTTCACCACCGGCGGCGGGTTGAGAGGGCGCCATCAACCCCCCGAATATCTTCTGCAGCGACTGGGTCAATGTGGGTTCCATGGCGATGGTGTCCTCGTACCCAACGATCACCCGTTTCAGTTCGGGGATCTTGCCGGCATCGGCTTTCAAGTACAAGGGCCGGACGTAAATGAGCGATTCCTCGATGGGGATCACCAAAAGCGTTCCCTGGATCACCCGGGACCCGCGCTGGTCCCACAGGGAAATTTGCCGCGATATTTCCGCTTCCTGGTTGATGCGGGCGACGATCTGGCTCGGTCCATAAATCAACTTCTGTTTCGGGAAGGTATAAACCACCAGTTTCCCATAATGCTCCCCATCGCTGCGCGCCACCATCCAGGCGGAAAGATTGCTCTTGCCGCGCGGGGTGAAGGGAAGCATGAGAATATATTCCTCCCGCTCCTTGGACGGCAGTTTCATGATCGTGTAATAGGGCCGCATGATCTGCCCGTCGATCTCGGGAATCTCCCACTGGTCTTCCTTGTTATAGAAAACCTGGGGCGTCTTCATGTGATAGGTCGCGTAAATGAACGTCTGGATGGCGAACAGATCCGACGGAAACCGGATATGCTTTTTCAGATCCCCGGGCATTTCACTAAGATCCTTGAAAAGCAGGGGAAAGATGCTTCGGTAGGTCAGGATAATGGGATCGTTGGGATCGGCAATATAGAAATCCATGGATCCCTCGTAGGCGTCGATCACGATCTTGACCGAATTCCTGACGTAATTTCCGAACCGGGGGATCATTTGGGAATAGGGAAATTTATCGCTCACGGTGTAGGCGTCGTAAATCCAAAACAGACGGCCCTCGGAAATCACCAGGTAGGGGTCGTTATCCAGTCTCAGGAAAGGGGCGACATTTTGCACCCGTTCGGTGATGTTGCGGTACATCAGGACCCGGCTGTCACTATTAATATCCTGGGAAAAGAGGATCTTCAGGGTTTTTAACCGCGCGGTTAAAATGGCCTTGCGGATGAACGACCCTACCTCAAACCCGCCATGGCCCTGGTAAGCCTTGTATACATTCTTTTCCCCCTGGGGATAATCGAATTCCTGGGTGCCCGTATTGACGAACACATGATCGTTGGAGAGTTCGCCGAAATATATTTCCGCGCGCTCCACTTTCAAGTCGACGCTGGACCGAGGGGGGATGTCCTTGATGAACAATACGGGCAGCCCTTCCGGCGTCACCTGGTTCACCGGACTCAAGGAGACGCCATACCCGTGCGTGAAGGTGAGGTGTTCGTTGATCCACGTCCGGTTGGGAAGATTGCTGGAAAGCAGTTCCCGGGGAGAAAGCAGGGTCTGCCGGTATTTTCCGTTGATGGTATACCGGTCATTGTCCACGGAATTGAACTGGTAATAAGTCCGGATCTCCTGGATCTGGCCCAGGGTATCGAGAAGGGGTTCCTGATCCCAGAGACGGATGTTTTCGATGGTCGCTTCATTATCACGGATGTTTTTCGCGGTCAGGGAATCCGACCCCGTAAGGACCTGGGTCTCCATGCCGGACAACCCGTAACCCATCAGCGAACCGGCGATGGTGTTCTCGATATACGGCGCTTCCTTGATCAGTTCGTTGGGAGTAACAACGAGCTTTTGCAGGATCTTGGGATAAACGTTTCCGCCCGCATAAACAATCGCCAGGCCCACTCCCGCCAGCAGCACTTTCTTCAGTCCCTGTTCAAAAACCCCGAGAAATCCTACCACCGCCGCGGCAAGAGACAAAAAGATGAGAAGGGCGAGAACGGGCAATTGGCCATGATCGTCGGCATAGTTGACGCCGGTCACCACGCCGCTTTCCTCGGTCAACAGGGCGTAACGATCCAGATAAAATTCGCTGGCCAGCAAAAGAAAGAAAAACCCGGTCAACAGGGATAAAGTCCGCCGGGCTTCGGGAAGAATCACGAACCCTGTGGGACTCAGGTACATGAACCGCTTGAAAAAATAAATCAGGCCCACCCCGATGGTAACCACCACGAAGATTTCCCAAAGAAGCGATTTTGCCAAAATCCACAAGGGCAGGCTGAAAAGATAAAAAGAATGATCCAGGCCAAAAATGGGATCGGCGCTTCCAAAGGGCACCGCATGGAAAAACTTGAGCAGCACATCCCATTTCTGGGACATCACCAGGCCGGTCATGATCGCAAGAAGCAAGGGACCGAACAATACCAGCGGTTTCAGGTTGGACGCCAACAGTTCCAGAAAAGGGATCTCCCTGCGAACCTGGTCCGATAACAGGATGGGCAGGTGGGAGGTTTTGTTGAAGGTGTAGCGCAAAGCCCCATAAGTGAGGAGGAAAAACAACGCCCCCACCAGCAGGCCCAGGCCGAACTGTGCGCCGATGGTGGTCCATAACACCGATTCGAATCCGAGATGCTTGAACCAGAGCCAATCGACGTAAAAGAATATGATTTTGTCGGCGAACATCACGCCGATGATGAGAATTCCTCCAAGGAGGACCAGCCATCTTTTACTTGGATTCATGGGGTGGGTTCCTTTCCGGTTTCCACTTGATGGAACATCCCATCGACGATACCTGTTCCGCCGCGACGGCTCGGCCCTCGAGGATGGCGTCGATGGCCTCCCGCAGATCCCGCCGGGTCACCTTTTCCGGATGCTGCCAGTCGTCGTCGATCCTCCCGCGATACAACAAAGTCCGTTCCGCACCGTACACAAAAATATCCGGCGTGCAAACGGCGCCGTAGGCCCTGGCGGTTTCCTGGGTCTCGTCAAACAGGTAGGGGAAGGGGATGGACTTTTCCCGGGCGATTTTTCTCATGTTTTCCATGGAGTCCTCGGGGTAACGGGAGGCATCGTTAGCATTGATCCCCACGAGCTGCACCCCAAGGTCCCGCGTTTCGTTTTGCAGTTGGATTAACCCCCCAAGAACGGCTTTTACATAAGGACAATGGTTGCACATGAAAATAACCACCAGCACTTTTTTGTCCTTGAAATCCGCAAGGGAATATTCCCTGCCGTCCGTCCCCGGCAGGTTGAAACCAGGCGCCCGGGTTCCCAGGGGCACCATGGTGGAATGTGTCAATGCCATGTGGATTGCTCTTGGAGGTTCGTATGAATGTTTACGGCGCCCGGCCCCGAATTCGGAAAAAGGCGGGAGGGCATTCAATGCGGCTTTTGGCTTTTCCTTTAACTTGGCTCATGCAATATTCGGGCTAGGCAATGCTATCATGCTTTTTACGCGCGGCTCAACAGAAAAGCGGAAACTCCCGGCGGGCTCGGGAGGGCGAATTAGGATTTGCAGGTCATTCCAGTGACGCGGCAGGTATAGCAGGCGGAGTGGACCAGGGGAAAAGGACGGAGTGTGTCTTTCAAGGAATCACCCATACGGGCTTCTTCGTGATCCACCAGGATGGGGCAGACATAGACACCCTTCCCGGTGGCCATTCTGGAAGAGGAACATTGCAGGTGGGTGATATCGTACGATTCGAAACATTTCTCGGTAACGTGTTCGTCCTCGCCGTAGCAGCGAAGGTTCTCGGCCAGCCGCCCGAGCAGGAATCCCGGCAAAAATTTGATCCGTGGCAGGAGCACTCCGTGGCGTCGTAAAAATTCCAGGAAACGGGATTCCATGTCAGCGTCTTTTTCCTCATCCCAATTCCGGGTAATGGTCAATATCGGCGAAAACCCCAATTCCGACAGATGCCGGATGCCCTCCACCGCGCGGCGGTAGGCGCCCTGCCCCCGAATCTTGTCGTTGACCTCCTCTTCAAAACTTTCCATGCTGACGCGAAACCGCAGGGGATGCGGCGAGCGATCCTGGATATCCCGCAGCCGGGCCGCTTTTTCCCGATCGATCAAGGTGCCGTTGGTCAAAACATCCAGCGGCCCCTGCTGGAGGATGGCCTCGAGAATTTCAAAAATTTCCGGATTGATGAACACCTCCCCGCCGGTGATGTAGTAATCCTTCACCCCCAGGTCCCGGGCGTCCACGAGGTGTTTTCGCACCTGTCCGAGAGTCATCATTTCGTGATTGTGGTTTTGCGGACCGCAACTGATGAAACAATGTGAGCATTGCAGATTGCACAGGGTGCCCCCGACCTGCATCCATAAGGTATCCAGCCGGGTCAAGGGAACCTCTGGAACCTTTGCGGCGCTTTTCTTGACGGATATCATTTCTTCATTAAGAGCATCCATGACAAAAGCCTATCAGAGGGGGTTCTCTATTTCAACCTGTTGCCGGCCCAGGTCCAATCATTATCTCCCAAAGTCGGGGCCGGGAGGTAAAAATTACACGGGGAAGGGATAAAAGACAGTTTTTCCGGAACAATGCGGGTCCCCCCGGCAGGGTGGGGGCAACAAACTTGACACGGGGAATGACGCCCGGCCGGCAATCCAACTTTTGTTCCCCGCGGGGCTCCGTGCGGGGCATCCTTTACAATCCAGCCGATTCGTAGGAGTCGCTCACGTTTTTGATCCGCAACTTTCTTCGCAGGGCGGCGAACCCTTCGGAGGCTTTTTTGCCCAGCCGGGACCGGTAAACGGGTTTGACCGCCAACCGGGCTTGTTTGGGATCGTGAGTGTAGAACCGGGTATCCAGGGGACTCACGCACCGGCAATGCGGGTACAGCCATTTCAGGGGCAATTTATCTCTTTGCGCCGCCTTTTCAAGATGCCGCACCACCTCCCTCACCCGCCAGTAATCCTTTCCGGTATGGATACTGGAGGGAACCAGCTTCAACAGGGGAATGATTCCCCGGCCGGTCAAAAGATCCAGTTTTTTCTTCACGAGGTCGATGGGTTCCGATGCCAGAACCAGTTCCGACCAGACCGTTCCCGGGGGAAAAATTCCAATGGCGTATTCCAATGCGTCATGGACCTGATGGGGCGGGGCCATCTCACCGGAAGGATCGGAACCGGCGAATCCTCCCAAGGGAAAATCCAAAAGGTCGAACCCGGCGGCGTACATCAAGTCCACCGTCCGTCTCTCCTGCGGGGGAAACCCTTTCAGCGCCACGAAGGTTTTGAATTTCTTTTTGATCGCTTCGACCACAGGGGCCAGCAGTTGAAATCCGCGGTCCTCGTCATCGCAATAATCCATGTTGAGCTGCACGAGGTCTGCCGCCCCCTCCTCAAACGCCGACTGGACCACCAAAAGGATCTGGTCCTTGGAGATACTCAGCCGCCGGCCCTTGTGGATCGCCCGGAGAAAAATGTTCAGGCAGAACCCATCCAGGCAAACGTTTTCCGCCACAGGGGTCCGTTCCTTCAACTGGTTTTTCAGGAATAAAGGAAGGGGGATAACGCCCACCCCCTCTTCCCCGCTACCCGTGTCCAACAACACGTTGCCCTGATGAACCTTCAGCCGCATACGGCCCCGCCCATCGGATTTCAGAAGCACCTTGACGATGAAATTTTCCGCCAGCGTCAGGGCCACTTCCTCACCCGGACTGCCGGGGCATACTCCGCGTGCCACTTCCGGCACCTCAAGCACCGCCTTGGGAATGAATAAACCGCCCTGGATCAGTTCCAGTTTCAATTGGCCGTAAGTCTTGACCGTCCGGTCCGCTTTCAGGCTCTGTGAGGGATTAAGGCTGTTCACGGGAACTCACTTTTTCAAACGATCCAGCAGTTTTTGATGGATTCCGGAAAATCCGCCCGACGACATCACGAGGACCACGTCGCCGCGCCGGTGGTTTCCGGCAATCCATTCGACGATATCTTCCACGTGCGGGATGAAACGGGCCTTGCCACCCCGCCGCCGGATGTCCCCGACGACCCGTTCCGGGTCCAACCGGTCCTCGGCCGGAATCTTGTCCGGAGCATACAGTCCGGCGATGATCACTTCATCGGCGCGGAGGAAGCTGGCCGGGAACTTCTCCTGAAACACCTTCCGGCGCGACGTCGCCGACCGGGGTTCGAACACCGCCCACACCCGGCTTTCCGGCCAGGCTTCCTTCACCGCGTCGAGGGTCAAGGCGATCGCCGTGGGATGGTGAGCGAAATCATCGATCACGGTGACGCCGTTTTGTTGCCCGGCCACCTCCTGCCGGCGGCGGATTCCCTGGAACGCCGCGAACGCCCCGCACACGGCATCCGCCGAAAGACCCAGCCGAATCGCCATCGCCGCCACCGCCACGGCGTTTTCCGCGTTGTGCCGGCCCATCATCGCCAGACGCACTTTTCCGATTTCACGTCCCCGGTGCAAGAGATCGAAACACCCCATCCCTCCCTCGCGCCGGTACGATTCCATGCCCCAGTCCGCCTCCCGGGAAACTCCATACGTCTCCACCGCGCAGGCGGCGCGGCTCAGAACCTCTTTTGCGGCTTGATCCTCAAATCTTACCAGCAAAAACCCCTCCGGGTCGATAAGTTCCACGAACTTTCTGAAAGAAGACTGGATGTGGTCCAGGTCCCTGAAGATATCCGCGTGATCGAACTCGATGCCGGTCAAAATCGCCGCGAACGGACGGTAATGGAGAAACTTGGCCTCCTTGTCGAAAAACGCCGTGTCATATTCGTCCCCCTCGGTCACGAAAATATCTCCCCGGGGAACCCGGTAGTTGAGGTCAAAGTTTTTCATCCAGCCCCCGACCATGAATCCCGGATTCTGGCCGCAGGCGTGGAGCACCCAGCTCAAAAGCGAAGTGGTGGTCGTTTTCCCATGCGTGCCCGTGACGACCAGCGATTTCCGCCCTTCCAGGAAAAAGCGGGCCAGCGCGTCGGGGAACGACGTATACGGAATCCCAAGTTCCTGAACCGCCCGCACCTCCTCGTTCGTTTTTGAGACCGCGTTGCCGACGATGACGAGGTCGATATCCGGGGTGATATTTTCGCGCCGGTAGCCGGGCTTCACAGCAATGCCCGCCTCCGCGAGAAGCGTGCTCATGGGGGGGTAGACATGGTTGTCCGATCCCGCCACCCGGTATCCGGATTCCTTCAATAGTCCCGCGAGCGAGGCCATCCCGGTCCCGCAAATCGCGATAAGGTAAATCGATTTAGTATCTTGTGGAATCATTCGAGAATGGATTGTAGAAGGCCCAAGCGGACTTGTCAACCCAGGCGGAGTGCCTCCGCCGGCAATTTGACATGCGTTATATGCTCATAAACAATTAGAAGCCAATGGGGCCGCGGCCTATTCGCTCCCTGCGGGGCGAGGGATAAGCCGTTTCAACTCGGCGAGGTCACCGATGATCCAATTGGGCCGGGCGGCTTGAAGGGCCACGGTATCGCCCATGCCGTAGGTCACGGCGCAGGTGAGCACCCGGGCGTTCTTCCCGGTCTCGATGTCCAGGGGACTGTCTCCCACGATCAACACCTCGCCCGGTTCCAGGCCAAATTTCCGTATCAAGTGGCGGAGTCCCTGGGGATCGGGTTTCCGCGTCGGAAAACTGTCGCCGCCGATAATGGCCTGGAAAGGATCGAGGCAGTCCAGGTTTTCCAGGATTTTCCGCACGAAATCCTCGGGTTTGTTGGAGCAGATCGCCTGGTTTTTGTGGGAAAAATACTCGACCGTCTCGCGGCAGTTGGGATAAAAACGGGTGTGGTCCATGAGGTGACGGGCGTAATGTTCGCGGAATAGCGTCACGGCCTGGCCGATGTCGGTGAACGCCGTGCCGTCGAGGGCTCGGGTCATGAGGGTCACCACGCCGCGCCCCACGCAGGTTTGGATGGTTTCCCGGTCCAGGGTGCGCTCGCCAAGTTCCTTCAGGGTCAGGTTGACGGAGGTGGTGATGTCGTCGAGAGTGTCAACCAGGGTGCCGTCGAAATCGTAAACGATGAGCGAGATTTTCTTCATCGCGGAGCGCCTTTTAAATGAAACCCTCCTCTCGGCGTGCCTGCCGGCGGGGCTTGTTTGGGGCAAACGAAAAACCGCCGGGACCTAAAGAGGAGGGACGCTCTTTCCCCGGGAAGGGGGAATTCGTTCATTCATCGATGCTGGAGGTAAAACGGTAGGCTTTGACGACATTTTTGTCGTCGAACAGGATCACCAGGTCTTTCGATTGGGTATCATTGAACGCGCTCCACTTGTCAAACTGGTAAGTCCACATGGTATGGTTGTTTTCCGTTCCTTCCTTGAAGGGGACGCCAAACCAATCCAGAATTTCCGCCTGCGTTGTGGTATTATTCTGGATGTTTTTCACCTTGTCGCTGTCGAAGTTCTTGCCCACCGAACCGCAACCGAGACCCCATGCGAAAATCGCGACGGCCCACAGGCAAATCAAAGATTGTTTCATATTTTCCTCCTTAGGATGATCAGATAGCTTTTTCGATTCGATGTGAATTTGTGGTTAACCGAGGGTTCCCATGAAATCAGGATTGGCGAAAATCAGTTTACCAGAATCGGAAAAAAAAGTATAACGTAACATTTCCATTCCGGGGAACCACTTTATGTGAAAGGAACAGGCCATTCATGAACAGCGTTCCAAACCCCGGAAGGGGAAAACTGATTTTGGCGAAAGGGAAAACAGGTTCCCGGGACGAGCCCGCCGCGGCGGTTTTTTCATCTCTCCCGGGCGTTCTTCTTCTGGGCGCGTTGCTTTTTGCCGGCTGCGCCGGGATCTCCGAGAACATGGGGTTCCCCCCCGCCGCCCCGCCGGCCGGGACGGAACAGGAACCGGCCGCGGCTCCTTCGGGGAAACCGTTTGTTCCCGACGGTTATTTTGAAAAAACTCCGCCGCTGGGGGAAAAGGGCTACCTGCTCATGCCCCTCGCGCCGGACGTTTATTTCTTCTCCTCCGGAGTCTACAACACGATGTTCGTTGTGACAACGGAAGGGGTGGTGCTCGTGGACCCGATTCGGGGCCAGGGGGAAAGGATCAAAAGAGCGATCGGCGAAATCACCAGCCAGCCGGTGCGGTTCATGATTTATTCCCACCCTCATCTTGACCATATTGGAGACGCGCATCTCTTCGCGGGAGACACGCAGATCATCGCCCACCGGGAAACCCGGAAACTCCTGGAGTTGTACAAGGACCCGAATCGACCCATCCCGCACATCACCTTCGGAAAAAATTACAGTCTGAGCCTCGGTGGGATCCAAATTGATCTGATCTATCCCGGCGAAGGCCACGGCAAGGGCAATATCATTATTTATTTGCCGCAACGCAAGGTTTTGATGTATGTCGATGTGGCCACGCCCCGGGCGGTTCCGTTCAAAAACTTCGTCACCATCAATATCTACAGTCAGATCAAGGGCATCGAGCGGGCCTTGAAACTGGATTTCGACGTGTATGTCGCGGGGCATCTCCACCGTCCCGGAAAGAAGAAGGAGATGAAGGAGGTGTTGAAATATTATTTCGCCTCCAAGCGCGCGGATGTTCTAGCCTTGAAACGGGTGGCTTTCAAGGACGTCCGCTCCCGCTCCAGAACTCAAGATGTGGAAAGGCTGTTCGGGGAATATTACGAGGCGGTGGCGGAGGAGTGTTACCGGATCTTAAAAAAGGATTGGACGAAGCGGTTGATGGGATTTGAGGCTTTTGCGCGGGGCCACTGCGATGTCTGGACTTCGTTCCACCGCACCCACCTCGCCCCCTAAGGGCCATCTTCGGATTGGAAACCCCGGACTTTATTATCCGCCGGTCCGATCCTCTTCCTCAAGTTCCTCAAGAAGCGTTTTCGATTTGGGCGTACTCGGCCATGATTTTTTCGGCGTCGGTGTGCGAATGGGCAGGCATGCGGGCACCGAGGTGGCCCACCACTTGGGCCGCGCAATAGGAACCGAGAATGGCCGATTCTTTCAGGCCCTGGTTTTGGATGATTCCGTGCAGGGCTCCGGCAGCGAACAAATCGCCGGCGCCGGTGGTATCCACCGGGGTGACGGGAAAAGCGCTAGTGGCGATTTTGTGTCCCTCGCTGTTTCCCACCCAGGACCCTTGGGACCCGAGGGTGAGGAACACTGTATCCGCCATTGCCTTGAGCTTCTCGAACGCTGATTCGATATCGGGGGTGTCCCCCATGGCCAGGGCCTCCACCTCGTTGCAGAACAGGATATCCACGTTCCAGCGGAGGAAGTCGGTGAGGCTGTCCTTGAAATGGTTGACCACGAACGCGTCGCTCAGGGTCAAGGCCAGGGGGATGTCATTTTTTTTGGCGATTTCCCCCATTTTTAACGCGGCGGCGCGCGTCTCGCCTTGGGTCCACAAATACCCTTCGAGGTACACTACGCGCGCGTTGCGGATAACGGTTTCGTCCACGTTGCCGGGGTGAAGCGCCGCCGAAACTCCCAGGTGGGTGAGCATGGTGCGCTCGGAATCGGGGGTAATGAGAACGACGCAGGTACCGGTTCCGTCCGATTCAGCCCCCGGCCCGGGGAATCCCACCCGGCACACTTTCATATCCTCCGAGTAATGCCGTCCGTAATTGTCATTGGCGACGCGGCCCAGGTAGTAGGCGCTGGAGCCGAGTACGGAGGCGCCGTGCACGGTGTTGGCGGCCGACCCGCCGGAAGAGATTTTCCTGGGCCGGTCCGAAAGCGCTTTCAGAATCCGGTCCTGCTCCTCGGAAGTGGACAACGTCATGCCCCCCTTGACCACGGAAAGCTCTTCGATGAAGGCATCCTCCACCTTGACTTCGATGTCCACCAAGGCGTTACCGATTCCCACAAGATCGTAATTCATGTGTTATAAAATCTCCTGTCCGCTGACCGGAAAAAGTGTTTCAGGCCCCGCTCCCGGTCCCCGTTTCCTGCCGCCGCTGGATAAACATTTTATATATCAGCGTGGAGAAAACCGTCACCCCGGCAGCGAAGAAGGACCCGGCGGAAACCTGGGCCACCAGGCCCACGGCCTCTTTTGCCGCGCCGGTCGATCCCATTCCCGGAGCCAGCAAGGCGGAAAAAAACCAGAACGCCCCGTAACCCAGACTGCCGAACCCGGCGAGAATCGATATCCCCATCTGCAAACGGGGCGGGATTTTGAGCCAGGCAATCAAAAGCGAAAAGGCAATGGCGATCACGCCCATGGTCTGGGAATGAAAATGGGCCCGTTTCAAATAGGACCAGGATTTGTTCACCACCTTCCTGGCCTTTGACGATTTTCCCTGGTACTTATCAGAAAGCACCGAATGGGCCTTGTCTTTCAGGATGCCCTTGATGTCATCCTCGCAGCAACCGAAGGAAAGTCCCAGCGAACCTCCAAACAAAATCGCGATCATGGCAAGGAGCACGCCGTATTTGATGTAGGTGAAATCGACCATGGACAACCTCCGGTAAAAATTTTTTTATTATAACACTCTTGTCAAGGCACTCCCGCCGCGCGTTCCAGGAAAAGGGTACAAGAAATGAGAGGACTCCTTTATACTATCGAGGCAGGGTACTCAGGTTTCCCCAAACGTGAACAAAGATTTTTCATGGAGTCTGATAAAATCAAGAAATTGTATTTACCTACCCTTCTCGTTGCCGCATCGCTTTTTTCTTTCCTTCCCGATGCGCTTCCCGCCCCCCGGCAGACCGCGGCGGACCATTTCCGGAAGAAAATGGAGAACATTCTCGCCCACCCCTGCCTGAAAAATAACCATTACGGGATCGAGGTTTATTCCCTGGAAAAAAAGGAGGTCCTTTTCGCCGCGGGGAATGGCGATTTATTCATTCCCGCCTCGAACCTCAAATTGATCACCACGGCGGCGGCCCTGGAATATCTTGGGCCGGATTATCGATTTATCACCCGGCTATATTCTCCCGGCCGTCTGGAAGGAGACACCCTTTTCGGCGATCTGTACATCAAGGGATTCGGCGACCCCAAGCTGGTCACAGAGCAGATGTGGCTTCTGGTCAACGCCTTGAAGGGCTTTCCCATCAAAAAGATCGTGGGAAACATTCTCGCCGACGACAGTTTTTTCGATTCCCGGCTCCGGTTAAAAACCTGGGGGAAAAATCCGGGACCCCAGGCCTACAACGCCCCATTGGGGGCTCTATCGTTCAACTTCAACACGGTGACGGTTTATATATCTCCCGGGCTTCGGTCCGGGGAGCGGCCCCGGGTGATCGTGGAACCCGATACCCCCTACGTGCGGGTGGACAACCAGGCGCGGACCCTTGCGCGCGGTGAAAAACCGCGGTTGAGCGTGAATCGGGTTCACCGGGGCGGTCATGATGAGATCACGGTGCGGGGCGGCATTCCCCTGGGCCACTCCCGGAAAAGATATTTTATAAACATTACGAATCCCACGGAATACACGTTACATGTTTTCCAGGATTATCTGGTTCGCGCCGGCATCGAGGTGGTGGGAAAAACCGGGCGGGGAACCGTTCCCGGAAACGCCCGCCTTCTGGTCACTCACCGGTCGGAACCCCTGTCCCTGGTTCTTCGGGGATTGAACAAATTCAGCAATAATTTAATCGCCGAGCAGGTATTGAAAACGATGGCGGCGGAAAGATTCGGTCCGCCGGGAACCACGGAAAACGGATTGAAGATCATCCGCGAATACATGCAGTCCCTGGGGTACGCGGACGGACAATACCGAATCGTCGATGGCTCCGGCCTGTCCCGCCAGAACCGTTTGTCCCCGGGCGCGATCATCCGGGTTCTGAAACATGTGCGAAAAGATCTGAGCCTGTATCCGGAATTTATCTCCGCGCTGGGAGTCATGGGGGTGGATGGTAACGTGAAGAAACGGATGAACGGGGTAAAAAATTCACAAAGGGCGAGAGTGAAGACGGGAACCCTCAATTCCGTGAGCGCCCTCTCGGGGTACTTTCAATCACGGGACGGCGAGTTGTTCGCTTTTTCAATTCTGATGAATGACCTGAGTTGTCACAATGGCCAAGCGATGGAAATTCAGGACAAAATCGTTCAGGAAGGACTGAAATTCCAACGTGGGGAAAATCCTGGGAATCCGGGAATCACCGAATCCAACGGAACTTGAAATCAAGACCCCCCGAAGATCTTTCTATTTTCCCTTCGATCCTCCTCAAGAAGTTTTTTCCAATCTCTTTTTTTGTAAGGCGCCTCCAGGAATTCGGCATAAATCGTTTTCGCCAATTCCTTCCGGTCCACTCCTTCCGGAGCAACCTGAATATCCAGTTGCGCGAGCGCCATATCGAAATCCCGGTCCAGCAAGGAAGCGGAATCCATTCCGTATTCCTTCAGGGTCTGGCGGATGCTGGCGGGGTCGAATCCGAACCGATTCGCCACTTCGTTGATGTTGGAAGGTTTGTATTGTTTGTTGGGCCCGATGCCGAGGTGATAGGCGCAAAACAAATCGAAAGGTTCGATGCCAGTGGTCCGTCCCTTTCCCTTTTCGCGGGAGGGGAGCGGATTCCGCTCCGAGGGGCTGGCCGGTCTTTCCCCCTTCATAGCCGCCACCCGCCGGTTTTTACCGGGGAAGCCGGTTCGCGGCGCATTCTTGCCGGTGAGCCCGTTTTGACGGTTTTTTTCATTACGGGAGGTCCTGTTCCTGTCGTTGGTTCTCGTGTCATACCCGGCATTACCGTTTTTGGATGAGTGTTTTTTCGCCGAACCTTCCATCTTTCGCTTATTGATGATGGGGATGTGGGAAGTCAAGGTCTGGGGGCTGGAATTCATCCACTGTTTGACCGCCTGGGCCCTGCTGGCCTGGGAATTGGTCCGGGACTGGTTTTTGGAGTGGCCATTGGTATTCCTGTTTTGGGAACGACGCGATTGATCGCTCCCCTTGGGGTTGGAACGCCGGGAAAATCCTGAATTCTTCAAAACGTTATTCCTTTATTAATTGGGCACGGAGTTCATAATGATTGGCCTGGGCGATCGAGCATTTCCCGCTGCGGGAAGCGGGCCAATTTGGGTTCTGGTGATTGCCATCATACGCAATCGGTGGTCAAGGATTCCAACTGCTCCACCAGTTCCGAAAACTTGATCAGGGCGGTGCGGACCGGTTGCGGTGAGGTCATATCCACCCCGGCCTTTTTCAGGAGATCGATGGGGTACTTGGAGCCACCCGATTTCAAGAAATTCAAATAGTCGTTCAATTCGGACGCACCCCCCTGGAGGACACGGTCCGCGAGAGCATAGGCGGCGGAAATTCCGGTCGCGTACTTGTAAACATAAAAACTGAAATAAAAATGCGGAATGCGGAAACATTCCAGTGACAGACAGGGGTCCAGGACCACCCCGCCGCCAAAGTACCGTTCCAGCAATTTCCGGTATATCGTTTGGAACGCTTCCAGGGTCATCGGCTGACCGCTTTCCGCAGCCTGGTAGATGAGGTGTTCGAATTCGGCGAACATGGTCTGCCGGTACAAGGTTCCGCGGAAGTTATCGATTTCCCGGCAAAGCAGATAGATCCTCATATCGCGATCGATGTCCCGGTCCAGCAGATACCGGGTGAGCAAGGCTTCGTTGAAGGTCGAGGCCACCTCGGCAACGAATATGGTGTAATCGGCATAAAGGTAAGGTTGATTCCTTTTGGAATAATACGAGTGCATGGAATGCCCCGCCTCGTGGGCCAGGGTATACATTCCGTTGATGTCCTCTTCCCGGTAGTTCATGAGGATGAACGGATTGGAATCGTAGCAGCCCGAGGAGTAGGCGCCGCTGCGTTTCCCCTTGCTTTCATACCGGTCGACCCACCGGTCCGCAAGCAATCCTTTCTCCAGGGTAGCCACATAATCCTTTCCCAAGGGTTTCAAGGCATCCAGAATTTTTTCCGACGCATCCACATAACTCATGTGCCAGTGAACATCCTTCACCAGGGGGACGCTGGTATCGTAGATATGCAATTCATCCAGTCCCAGCAGCCGTTTCCGGAGGTCGAAATAGCGGACCAGAGGTTGGAGGTTTTCGTGAACGCTTTGAATGAGATTGTCGTACACCTCGACGGGAATGTTTTCCGAAAAGAGCGCCTGTTCGCGGACGGAGGGGTATTTCCACGACCGCGAATAAAACATGTCTTTTCTAACGCTGCTGGACAACAGGGAGGAGTAAGTGTAACGGTGATCCGCATAGGCGGAATAATAGGTTTCAAAAGCCTCGCGCCGGACCCGCCGGTCGTAGTTTTGCATCAGACTCTGGAAATTTCCATGGGTGATGGGGATTTCCTCCCCCTTTTCATCCTTCACCTTGCCCAGTTTGAGGTCGGCGTTGTCCAGCATGTCGAACCCTTCTTTTGCCGCGCGGGCCATCTCCGCCGAACCGGCCAGCAGCGCTTCTTCCCGTTCGGAAAGAGTATGCTTTCGAAACCGCAGCAAGCGTTCCAGGTAGACCTTGAAAAATTCCAGTTTTTCATCCCGCAAATATTCATTCATCCTGTCTTCAGGAATCGCCATGAGTTCGGCGCGGATAAAACTTCCGGCCTGCGAGACGCGCGCGGCCAACCCGGTCACTTTTTCATAGTTGCCCTGGTAAAAGGTGTTGGTCTTGTCTTCGTCGTTGCGGAGGTGGGCATAGGTATAGACCTTCTCCAACTGCCGGGAAACCCCCATATCGAATTCGAGGCAGTCCTTCAAGGCATCCGCCGATTCGCCCAGCTTTCCCCGGTGGCGGGCATAGGTTTCGAACCGGGACTCCAGATCGGTAAAATCTTTTTGCCAGGCCTCGTCACTTGGGTAGAGTCCGGAAAGATCCCACCGGCAATCCTCGGCAATTTCATTTCGGGTAATAAACCCAGTTCGGGTTTCCATAAGGGTGATGATTTATCGAAGCGGTTCCGGAATTTTTTCCAAGCTTTGCACGGGGTTAAATCTAGGAAATCGCCTGTTCAATGGTTTTTAAATGGACCTTCAGTTTGGTTTGCTTTTCAGAAAGGGCCAGTTTTCTTTGGCTGTCTTTTTCGACGACATCGGGAGGAGCGTTCTTGACGAAATTCGGGTTGGAAAGCTTCTTCTCTAGAAATATGATGTCTTTTTCAATTTTTTTCAACTCTTTTTCGACCCGGCTCTTTTCTTCGGCAAAATTCATCATCCCTTCCAGGGGAACGATCAGGTCCATTCCATCCAAAATGGAAGAGGCGGCCACCTTGGGTTTGACGATGGAGTCATCCACCGTAAGCCCGTTCACCCGCGCCAGTTCCTGGATATACCTGACATGCCCATCGATGGTGGCTTTTTGTCCGGGATCATTGGTTCGAACCAGTAACTGCAGGGTGAGAGACGGGCTCAGGTTCATTTCCCCGCGGATGTTCCGCACACCGGTGATGACATCCATCACCAATTGAAAATCTTCTTCCACCCGGCCGTCCGTTCGGGATGCATCGTAACTGGGATACGGCGCAGTCATGATGCTCTTGCCCTCGGCCGGAAGCTTTTGCCAAATCTCCTCGGTGATGAATGGCATGAACGGGTGCAGCAACTTCAAACTTGTTTCCAGAACATGCAACAGAACATTCTGGGCAACCTGTTTTTCGGGACCGGGTGCGGACAGGCTGGATTTGGAAAGTTCGATGTACCAGTCACAAAACTCGTTCCAGATGAATTTATAAACGGCGGACGCGGCTTCGTTGAATTTAAATTCCTCCAGCGCCCGGTGAACATCGCGGCAGGCGGCATTGAGGCGGCTGAGGATCCACCGGTCGGCGGGGGAGCGCTCCAGGGATTCATCCAGCCGGCAGGTGCCCTGGTAATCCTCGAGGTGCATGAAAACAAAACGCGACGCATTCCACAATTTGTTGCAGAAATTGCGATACCCCTCGATCCGTTCCTCCGCTAGTTTGATGTCCCTTCCCTGCGCCGCGAAGGCCGCCAGGGTGAACCGGAGCGCGTCGGTGCCATACTTGCTCATCATGGTCAGGGGGTCGATGACGTTGCCCTTGGTCTTGCTCATCTTCTGACCCTCGGCATCGCGGATCAGGGCGTGGATATAAACGTAATGGAAGGGAATTTCCTTCATCATCTTGAGACCCATCATGATCATCCGGGCCACCCAGAAAAACAAGATGTCGAATCCGGTGCAAAGGACGGTGGTGGGATAAAACCGTTCGAGGGTGGGGGTCTTTTCGGGCCATCCCAAGGTTGAAAACGGCCACAGGGCCGAACTGAACCAGGTGTCGAGTACATCCGTTTCCTGGACCAGGTCCGTGGCTTCGCACTGGGCGCATCGCTCGGGCGCCTCCCGGGCGACCATCATTTCGCCGCATTGGGAACAATGCCAGGCCGGAATTTGGTGACCCCACCAGATCTGCCGGGAAATGCACCAGTCGCGGATATTTTCCATCCATTCAAAGTAAGTTTTCTCCCAATGCTTGGGAACGATCTGTATGGACCTGTTTCTCACCGCGTCGATGGCGGGCCGGGCCAGGGGCTTGGCTTTCACGAACCATTGTTTGGACAGGGAGGGTTCCACCACCGTTTTGCAACGGTAACAATGACCGACGGAATGAAGGTGGCCGTCGATCCGCACCAGAAGCCCGCGGGTTTGCAATTCCTCCACCACTTTCTTCCTGCAAGTGAATCGGTCGAGGCCCTGGAAGCGTGAACCCGCCTGTTCGCTCATCGTCGCATCGGGATTCATTACGTTGACCACGGGCAGGTCATGGCGTTGTCCGATTTCGAAATCGTTGGGATCGTGCGCTGGGGTCACCTTGAGCGCCCCGGACCCAAACGCGATATCCACGTAAGAGTCCTGGATGATGGGAATTTCCCGTTCAACCAAAGGCAGGATCAATGTTTTTCCCTTCACGTCCCGGTAGCGTTCATCTTCGGTATGAACGGCCACGGCGGTATCCCCCAGCAGGGTTTCGGGCCGGGTGGTAGCGATGGTGAGGAACCGGTCCTCCCCCTTGAACGGATACTTGATGTGGTACAGATGTCCCTTGGTTTCCTGGTATTCCACTTCCAGGTCCGAGAGGGCGGTGCGGCATCGGGGACACCAGTTGATGATATAATCACCCTTGTAGATCAGCCCCTCTTCATACAGGGAGACGAAAACCTCCCGCACCGCGCGAGAGAGTCCTTCATCCATCGTGAACCGGTCCCTCTCCCAATCCAGGGAACACCCCAGTTTGCGCAGTTGATGGACGATGGTTCCGCCGGACTCCGCCCGCCATTTCCAGACCCGCTGGATGAAGGCTTCGCGGCCCAGAGCCTGCCGGTCGGTCCCCTCGGCGTGAAGCTGCCGTTCCACCACGTTTTGTGTCGCGATTCCCGCATGGTCGGTCCCCGGCTGCCACAGCGTGTTGAAGCCCAGCATGCGTTTCCACCGAATCAAAATATCCTGAAGGGTGTTGTTGAACGCATGCCCGATATGCAGGGACCCGGTGATATTCGGCGGGGGAATCACGATGGAATAGGTTTCGCCCTCCAAATTTTCATCGGCGTGGTGGAGCCGGTGTTCATCCCAAAAAGCGGACCAACGCTCTTCCACCTGATGAGGATCGTATTTTTTATCGAGCTGAATCATGAAGAACGGATTGAATAATTTTTTTTCGGATGCGATGGAGGAATTTCATTCATCCACAGGAAAAACCCTGTACAGGTTCCTTCTTCCCCGGGCGATGTATCATCAACCCCCCGGCCTTGAAACCGGTTTGGGGAATATCCGCCGGTGACGGGAACGGGTGAATCGACCGTTCGCCTCCCTGTGTATTCACTCTAAGGAAAAGAGAAAAAACCGCTTGTTATTGAAAAATCCTTGGTCCAGGAAGCGCGATTTACGATTCTTCCATTTTTCTGATCCGGTCGATTTCTTCCTGGATGACCTCCCGGACGATGCCAGGGGTGACCTCGCGGACCATCTCCTTGACCGCTTGAAGGATCGTTTGGGAGAGGCCGGCCATTTCTTTTTCAATGGAAGAGTCGAGGGACTGGGCCAAAATTCTCTTCACTTCTTCTCCCACGAGGTGGACGAGCCGGTCCTCACTGATTTCCTGCGGACCCTCGGAATTTTCCCCCGGCGCCTCCAGCGATGAGGGGCCTGGTTGCGCGTTCTGGTTTTTTCCGGAATTTTCGGTGGCAATTGAGCGGGTTTCCTGGATCATGGCGGGTGCGCCACCCTGGGATACCGGTTGAAAATGGTGATGGGCCAGATCCCCCAGCAGATCTTCGGGCTCCGGAGTGATGGAGTCCACCTCATCCGTTTTCTCTTCGTCATTGGAGGCAAATTTTTCCGCTGCATTGGCGGAGCCCGGTCCTTCCTGAACGATTTCGTGGAACGCCGCCTCCAATTCCTGCGGCTCGTCTTCGGGATGTGAACCCACCTCCGCTACGATTTCCTTATCCTCCTCCAGCGAAGATTCTCCGGCGGCGGGTTGGGATGACATTTCCTTCAACGCTTTCATATCGTGGATCACTTGATCGATCGCTTCCGAGGTGGATGGTTTTTCAGTCCATTCCGGACTTTTTATTTTTTCGGTGAGGTGGGAAAGCTCTTCCACTTTATGCAAAAGTTCTTCCGGCGACCCTTCTCCCTCTGCCGGCACGAGTTCTTCTTCCGGAAGTGGCTCCGTGGGGGGTTCCTCCTCGCCGACCGGGACGGGCGTCCCGATTTCAGGGGGAGCCTGTGGGCTCTCATACTTCAAATCAAGGTCGTCCGTGGAAAATTCGAGCAGGAAATCTTCTTCCTTATCGGGAAGGGAATCCCCGGCCCCCTCCAGGAAATCCTCGTCCGTCAGGTCGATGACCCGTTCATCCTCTTCATCCACCATATCAGCTTCAGAAAGGGAAATCACCTCTTCCTCTTCTTCAGCGGGGGCGGGGGGAGTCCCCGGGGAGGCAAGCAAGTCTTTCACCCTGCGGACGATATCCTCGGATTTGAAGGGTTTGGTGATATGGTCATCCGCACCGGATTTACGGAATTGGTCTTCGTTGAAGTCCTCGAAGTCGCTGGCCAACAATAACACGGAAATGGATGAGAAATCCGGAGACGATTTAATTTTCCTGCTCAGGTCGAATCCATTCAATCCGGGCATGTCCACATCCGCCAACACGATATCCGGTTGGAAATCACCGAGCTTGTCGAAAGCGCCTTGTCCATTTCCGATTCCCTCGACTATGGCATCTTCGTTTTCAAAAGCCATGGAAACGATCTTCTGAATGGTAATACTGTCATCCGCGACTAAAATTCTAGCCGTCATAAGAGAAATTCCATTTTGGAATCTGGGAGCAGAAAATCAGAGCAACATCCGGGAATTCGCCCTTCACCCGGGACTGGTGACCGATGGAAGGATAACTTATTCATTATTAACTTTTTATTTTATTATAGCACAAATTTCATTTATAGCATATTTTGCCTTTCCGCAACTAAAAAATAGCGGAACCGCCAATACATTCGGGGTTTAAACGGAAAGGGCCGGGCGGCCACGGTTCCGATTGCCGAAATGAGTCCGGAAATCACCTCACTTGTCTTTGTTTTAATTAATGATACTATGATCACACGCTATCCCCATTCAGAACGGTTTTGAGAATCCACCAGGAAGTCACATCATGCAAGAGAGCGTGTTTTGGACACCGGTCCTGAAAAAAATGAACCGGGAACCGTGGACAGGGAAACCTGCATCGGAGAATCCCTCTCCGATGTTGGGCTGTCTGGTTCTCTTGGTAGGGTTGTTAATCCTCCTGCCTGGGGCAGCCCTGGCCAAATATATCCAGTTGGACGGGGTAATCGGCGTGAAATCCCGCTTCAGCAGTGGTTGCTCCACGATTGAGGAAACCGCCGAATTGGCGAAACAGGTTGGAGTCGACGTGGTGATTTTCACCGACCACGCCAGGAATTCCCTCCAATACGGAATCTTCCCCTTTGAGCGCCTGGTGAAAAAAACCCTGGAATGGCCCTCCATTCTTACCACGGGCGCGGCGTCGTATCTTTCAGAAATCCAGGAAGAGGACCGGCGATTCAAGGATACACTGCTGATTCCGGGAGCGGAAGCCGCCCCTTTCTACTATTGGACGGGCAGCATTTTCAAAAACGACCTCATTGCGCACGGCTGGAACAAACGTCTGGACATCATCGGACTCCACCATGCCGAAGATCTGGAGCAACTTCCTCTCCTCAACAGTAATTTTTCCAAACAGTACATGGCGAACTTTCAAGCCGCCGCGATAGGACTGGGATTTCTTTTTCTGATCACGGTGGCGATGGCGCTCAAGGGAATCAACAAAAAAGTTTCCATTCCCGCCGCCATCCTGTTCGGGTTATTGATACTCAACAACCATCCTTTCAAAAGCTCGCCCTTCGATCAATACCATGGGGATCAGGGAATCAAACCCTACCAGGAGGTGATCGATTTCGCCAATTCCAGGGAAGCCCTGGTATTCTGGAAAGATCTCGATGGTATCGGCGGCAAACGGGATTTAGGGGCCATTCACCTGGAAAACAAGGCCCATCCCGAGGATTTGGTTCTGGCCCGCGAATATACGGGATTCGAGGCGGTCGCGGCCGACCCGGTTTCCGTTACGGATCCGGGAAATACCTGGGATCATATTCTCACGCAATATCTGCGCCGGGAAAGAGCGCACCCGGTTTGGGGGTATGGGGGAAATGGCTACGAATGTCAAGGCCAGGCCGGGCCGCAATTCGGCGCAGTCCGGACCATTTTCCTGGTCCGGGAAAAAACACGGAAGGCCGTCATGCAGGCCATGAAAACAGGCCGGATGTATGCCGTGCGCCAACCCGGTCCCAACCGCCTGTCGATGGATGAATTCATCATCAAGGACAAGATCACCGGAAAGGAGGCGGCCGCCGGAGAAGAAATCAACCTCACCGATGTTCCGGAAATCACCTTAAAAATCCGCTCTGCCCAGGGGGAAGCCAAAAGAGCCAGAATCTACCTGATCCGTAACGGACAAATAGTGCGGCGGGAGACCGTCTCGCTCCCTCACCAGTTCAACTGGCGTGATAAGGAAGTGGACATGACCGCACCGGCTTTTTACAGGATCAAAGCCACGGTCAGTTCGGTGGACTACCTGGTTTCCAATCCCATTTTTGTAAGATTCGGAAAATTGCCCGCGGAAACGGCGTCCGCCCCACCTGGGGCGGATCAGGCACCCCCGCCGCAAAAACCCATCCCGCCAAGGATAAATATCCCTCAACCTCCAGGCGCCCCCGAATCCCAATCCACCGAAAAGCCGGAACTGGCGCGGTTGAATGGCCCCGACGCTCCGGCGGCGGCAAAAGTTCCGCCACCCCCGCCCCCTCCGATACCGGAAACCATCCACAAGCCCGCCGTCCCCAAAATAGTCCAACCTTCCGGAACCCAGGCGGAAAAGAGCCCCTCCCCTTCCGAAAAAAAATACGTGCGAGTGCTCATCGACGGGGTTTCCTTGAAAAAGGGTCCGGGCGCGGTCTTCCCCGAAGTGGAAAAGGTGAACAAGGGCCAGAAACTTCTTCTTATCAGGAAAACCAAGGTCGCCTTTGACGGCAAGGTCTGGCTGGTCGTCAAGACGGGGGACCGCCTCGCCTATATCTGGGGAGGACTGGTGAAGGAGGAATGAGACCGCGAGGTGGACCTCCCGTCAGGAAAACTTGTCCACCGCCATTCCCTTATCCAGCCGATAAAGGAATAAATGGTTGCGGGGAAGCATCCTCGTGGGTGTCATCCTCCGCAGGCAAAACCGATAGGAAATGATACGGACTGTCGGTTTGAGGTAGCGGAATTTGTCGGGGAAAAGCCGGTCCAACGCCTGGTGGGTCAGATAAACATAGATCACATCCGCGTCGGTATAATCGAAATCATAAAAGTTCTTGCGGATGATTCGCACGCGTCCCTCCACCCCCGACCAGCGGGCCAGTCTTCTGGAAATCCAGACCTTCAGCGGGTCCATTTCCAGTCCCACCCCGGTGGCGCCATAATTTTTCGCCGCGGCAATCAACACCCGTCCGTCTCCCGATCCCAAATCGTAGACTTTTTCCCCGGGCTTGATTTCCGCGAATTCGAGGATGTTGCGAATGGTCCGGGGTAACAGCGGGTGCCAGGGAGATCCGAAAAACGCGGGGAGAATCACCATCCCCGCGAGGATCAGGAAAAATCCAATCACAATGACGGAGGTTACCGTTTCAATCATCGTCCCGGTTTTGGAGGAATCGCGGGCCGCGGCTTGAGGGGGAAATCGCTGGCTCCATCCTAATTCAAGGAGTAACTCTTGTAGTTTTCAGCCAGTTCCCGGACCTTGCCGATATTTCCCGTCGGGTATTTACACACGTTATTTTCACAGACAAAAACAGTGGTTTTGCCTTTGGCGGTCATTTTATCTTCCAGAATGGGCAGGAGGGTCTTGGCATTGGGGGGGGAGTAGGCAAGGACCTTGTTGGGAATAAACCGGGTGCGCAGCATTTGAAGAATGGCTTTTTTGCCGGCCGAATCCCTTGGACCTAGAACGGCGATCTCCTTGGACCGGTCCAGATAATAATCGAGAGCGATCAGCATTTGCGAGAAAGCCCCGGGAAACCGGCTCAATGGGTTTGCCACCACGGCCAGGACTTTTTTTGCCTTTTTTTCATACTCCTTGTCAAAGGTGAAATCATAAAGCCGGAGAAGATTCAAAACAGACACGGCATTGCTGTTCGGTCTCGCGCCGTCAGCGAACTCTTTCTTGCGGGCCAGCAGATGGTTGCCATTTTTCGCACCCAGGAAATACCCCCCCGCCTCCGCGTCCCAAAAACGCCGGTCCTGGGTTTCCTGCAGGCGGCGGGCCCACTGGATCCACCCTTCGTCAAAATCGGCTTCATAAAGCGTGAGCAAGCTCTGGATCAGATAGGCGTAGTCGTCCAGGGACGCGGGATGCATGGCTTCCCCGAGACGGTACCTGCGTATCAACGCCTTCTTCCGGTAAAGATGATCTTTAATGAAACGGGCCGCGCCCTGGGCGGCGGCCAGGTACCTTGGGTCACCCAGCACCTGGTAGGCCTTCGCCATGGACGCGATCATCAGACCGTTCCAGGCCGTGAGAATCTTATCGTCCTTAAAGGGGTGGACCCTTTTTTCCCGGACCGCGAAAAGCTTGCGCTGGAGGGATTTCGCCAACGGTCCGTTCTTGACTTTCCAGGGGAATTTTTCCCGGAGGTTAAGAATATTTTCTCCCTTTTCCCCGTCCCCGAAATTTCCCTCCGCCGTGACCCCGTAAATTTTCACCACGTGATCCAATTCCTTCGCCGTCAAAATCTTTTTCAGTTCGTCCAGGGACCAGACATAGAAGGCTCCTTCCCTTCCCGCGCTGTCCGCGTCTTCGGCGGAGAAAAAACCGCCGCTCTTTGCCGTCATATCCCGCAAAACGTAATCCAGAATTCCCCGCGCCACGGATTCATAAAATTCGTTGCCCGTCGCCTGAAACGCTTCCAGGTAAACCATCGACAAACTGGCCTGGTCATATAGCATTTTTTCGAAATGCGGGACCAGCCAGACCCGGTCCGTCGAATAGCGGTGAAACCCGCCTCCCACATGATCATGGATGCCGCCCCGGGCCATGTGTTTGAGCGTGGACTCCACCATCTCCAGCGCGTGTTTGTTCCCCGTCCGGCGGGCGATACGCAAAAGGACCTTTAATTTCATGTTGGGGGGAAACTTGGGAGCCCGGCCGAATCCGCCGGTTTCGGGATCAAAGGTTTTGCTAAAGCCGCGGTAGGTTTTTTTGAAAATCTCTTCGTCCAGAACGATATTGCCGGAAGATATTTTCGGACGGCTGTCGATAAATTTCCGCACCTCCCTGCCGATGGCCCGGACTTTTTCCGGTTCCTTTTCCCACGCGGTGCGCAGGGTGGTGACAATCTTTATCAAATCATTGCGCGGGAAATAGGTTCCCCCGAAAAAGGGCACGAGGTCCGGGGTCAGCACCAGGGTCATCGGCCACCCCCCCCTTCCGGTCATGGCCTGAACCACACTCATATACAAATGGTCCACATCCGGAAGCTCCTCCCGGTCCACCTTGATGCAGATGTACCCGGCGTTCAGCAATTTCGCGACTTCCGGGTTTTCAAACGATTCCTTTTCCATGACATGGCACCAGTGGCAGGTGGAATAACCGATGCTGAGGAAAATGGGTTTGTTCTGCGCCCTGGCGGCGGCGAAGGCCTCTTCGCCCCAGGGGTACCAGTTAACCGGGTTGTGCGCGTGTTGCTGAAGATACGGGCTTTTCTCGTGAATCAGCCGGTTGTAGGCTTTCCCGGAACTGGGGAGGGACTTGGAGGAACCGGCGCCGTTTTCTTCCCCGGCGAGGCCGGGGGCGGGCCAGACGAGACACAGGATCAGTAAAACAATCGTCTGCACGGTCCCCAAATGTGTGCCGCGTTCCTTCATCGGCAAGGAGTCCCCCTGTAAAAGTATCGATTTTAAAAGTCTATCACATTGGGCGGAAACATGGCAAAACCGGCCGGGTGGAAAAATCTACAAACGGGATTCATCCCGCCGCCGGTTCGCCGGACAACCGCTCAATCGATTCGTGCACCTCGTCCCATTCCCGCAAAAGGTTCTCTTCTTGGCAGACCAACTCCTTGTGCCGTTCCAGGGTTTTTAACAGGCGGGTCTTCTGGTCTTCCCGATGAATGTCCTGCCGGGCGAGCTCAAGTTCGGTCCGTTGTTTCTCATCCATGACCTGTTCCAGGCGTTGCTCCACCTGGGCGAGCCGGGTTTGTAGCGGTTTGAGTTGACGGTGTCTCTGGTTTCGGATCTCGGCTTCCCGCCTTTTCCGGTCCCGGTCCACCTTCGCGGGAGAATTTTTCTCCTGGAGAGAATCATTGGATGGTTCCGCGGATTCGGTTTCCGCCTCGCGGGATTTGGCATATTGGTAATCGCTGTAGTTGCCGGCATATTCCCTGACGGTTTGATCCTCGATTTCCCAGACACGGTTGATGATGCCGTCGAGGAAGTAGCGGTCATGGGAAATCGTGCAAAGGGTTCCCTCATAATCCGCGAGGGCGGCGGACAGAATCTCGATGGAACGCATGTCCAAATGGTTGGTGGGTTCGTCGAGAAGCAGCAGCGAGGCGGGGGTGGCCAGCATTCGCGCCAGGGCCAGGCGCGACCGCTCCCCACCGGAAAGAACGGACACCTTCTTGTCCACCTCTTTCCCGGAAAATAAAAACGCGCCCAGGATGTTGTGTTTTTGGGTGCGCGGCAGGTGACCGGCGACCGCCTCCAGGGATTCCATCACGGTGTGCGAGGGATCCAGGGTTTCATGATGGTGTTGGGCGAACCGGGCCCGGGTGACGTTCGCTCCGACTTTGATCTTCCCCTTTTCAAAATCGAGGACTCCGGCCATGAGTTTCAACAGCGTCGATTTGCCCGCGCCGTTTTTTCCCACCAGCGCCACTTTCCAACCGCGTTCCAGACGGATGGAAAAATTTTTGTAGACCGGGATGGAACCGTAACTCTTATCGATCCCCGAAAGTTCCAGAACGATCCGCCCCGCCCGTTTTGGCTGGGGAAACCGGAAAGCCACCTTCTTCGTGTGCGTGACCGTCTCCACCCGCTCCATTCGGTCCAGCATTTTGACGCGGCTCTGCACCTGGGTTGCCTTGGTGTTCTTGGCGCGGAACCTGTCGATGAACCGTTCCACCTGCGCCACCCGCCGGGCCTGGTTCGCGGCGGCGGCTTCCAAACGGATTTCCTGTTCCCGCTTGCCCGTTTCGTAGTCATCATAATTCCCCGTGTAACAGGTCAAGGTTGCCCGGCCGAGTTCGGCGATGCGTTCGGCGATACCGTTCAGGAACCGCCGGTCGTGGGAAATCAGAAGGACGCCGCCCTCATAGGTTTTCAGGAACGATTCCAGCCAGACGGCGGACGTCAGATCGAGATGGTTGGTGGGTTCGTCGAGAAGCAGGACATCGGGATTCTGTAAAAGGAGCCGGGCCAGTTCCACCCGCATCCGCCAGCCGCCGGAAAATTCCGATACCGGCCGGTCCCATTGTCCGGACAAAAACCCCAGCCCGGACAAAATCGATTTGGCCTCCGCCTCGCGCCCATATCCGCCCAAGCGTTCAAACTCGTGCTGGAGTTCCCCATACCGGTGCGTCCAATCGCCGGACCCCTCGCCAGGATGCCTGGAATCCTGTTCGAGCCGCTCCATTTCCCGGCGCACCTTGTCGAAATGGGCGTCTCCCCGTATCACGCGATCCAGCACGGATTCCTCGACGGATGAAAGTTCCTGGGCAAGAAGCGCGGCCCGGGCGCCTTTCCGGAGGATCACCTTCCCCGAATCGGCGGATTCCGTCCCGGCGATCACCCGGAACAGGGTGGTCTTGCCAACACCGTTTTCTCCCACCAGTCCCACTTTTTCGTTGGGCCGGAGATGGAAATTGATCTCCTCGAACAAAATTTTTCCGCCGTATCCCTTGCTCAGGTTTTGCAGGTAGATCATGGATGTTGGTTTCTCCCGTTATCCGCCGGGCCGGTGCGGAAAATTTTCAATGTTGCTCACGTAGTTTGGGATTGAAGGCTTCCCGCAAACCTTCCCCGCACAAGTTGAACGCCAGCACGACAAACAGGATGGTCATTCCGGGAATGAAGGTGAGCCAGGGGGCGTCGAAGATGAATTGCTTGCCGTCGGCCAGGATATTGCCCCAGGTGGCGTCCGGCGGCTGCACCCCGAACCCCAGAAAGCTCAAACTGGACTCGGTGAGGATGGCCGTGGCCACCCCGATGGTGGCCGAAACCAGCACCGGCGCGATGGCGTTGGGAACCATGTGAATAAAAATGATTCTCCATTCCGGAATCGCCTGGCTGCGGGCCGCCTGCACGAAATCCTGGTCGCGGAGGGATAAAAATTCCGCGCGCACGAACCGGGCCGTCCCCATCCAGCTCGTCAGGCCGATGACGATCATGATGTTGTATATGCTGGGAGGCAAAAGCGCCACCACAGTCAGGATCAGAAAAAATGTGGGGAAACAGAGCATGATATCGACGAATCGCATGATGAGCGTGTCCACGGTGATGAATCCCAGTTTCTTGCGTCCATAATATCCCGCGATGCCGCCAAAAAAAACACCCACCGTCACCGAAATTCCCACCGCAATAAACCCGACGGACAGGGAAACGGAGGTCCCCTCAAGCATCCGGGCAAACACGTCGCGGCCCAATTCATCGGTTCCCATCAGGTAAATGCCAAAGGCCGGCGCGTCTTCCCTGGGCGTGATTTCACTGGTAAACCGGGTGAGAGGCGGGAGGAATTTTTCCGAAAGCCGCACGACCTTGGGATCGAACACAATGAGGTACTGGGTCAAAATTTTCCCGGCCACCGCCACCACCAAAAGAAACACCAGGAACCAGAAACTCGCGTAAGCCATCCGGTCGCGCTTCATGATTTCCCACCGTTCCCGGAACAGACCAACCGAGGGGGTCAGGGCATCGGCATCGATGATTGCGGCCTGTTGGTTCATGTCCGCCTCCCTAGAATTTGATGCGGGGGTCTGCCACCGCGTACAATATGTCCGAAATCAAGGTGCCCACCAGGACGAGGACCGCTGAAATAAAATTCAAGGTGAGTATGACTGGGAAATCCCGCGCCAGGATGGCCTCGTACCCCAGCCGCCCCATTCCCGGCCAGGCGAAGATCGTTTCGAAAATCACCGATCCTCCGATCAACCCCGGAATCGTCAACCCGAACATGGTGATGAACGGCAGCAGGGCGTTGCGGAGCCCGTGCCGGTAAATCACGACATCCTGGGACAACCCCTTGGCCCGCGCTGTTCGGATGTAATCCTGATTGATCACTTCCAGCATTTGCGACCGCACATAACGGGACAGAATCGCGGTTCCGGCAATGGCGGACATCAACGCCGGAATGGTCAAATGCCAGATTCGGTCCATCGACCGGAACAACAGCTTGGAATCTTCCAGACCGAAGGTCCGCATGCCGATGACCGGGACGTCGAAGGTTTTCACCATGAAGATAATGACAATATAAGAAAGGAAAAATCCTGGGATCGAAATCATCGCGTAAGACAGGAACGTCCCCGACTTGTCGAAAAGGGAGCCCCGCTTCAGGGCCGCCTGGATGCCGACGGGAAAGGCCAGGAACCAGGTGATGAGCGTCCCCACGAGAAACAGGGGAAGGGAATTGAGAAACCGGTCCCATATTTTCCGGAGAACTGGCTGACTGTCCTTGAACGATTTCAGTTCGCCGGTGAAGAGGTCCTTCATCCAATAAAGGTATTGGATGTGGAGCGGTTCGTCCAAATGAAAGGCCGCGCGGATGCGCTGGATATCCTCCGGCTTCATCCGCGGATTGGATGGATCGACCAGGCTGGGCTCTCCCGGGGCCAGATGGACGATGGCATGCGAAATGATCGATATAAAAAACAAAAGGACGATCCGCTGTCCCAGGTTTTTAATTATAAATTGGGTCATCGTCTGTGGACACGATTCTTTTCTTCATGATCGGAGCCCCGCGAATTTTTTTTATCAACCCCGGAATTCTCCGTTATACTCCCCTGCATGGATATTTTACAACTCAGTCATTATCTGGACAACCTGCTGGATACCGGAACGGTCAAGGATTCTCCGAATGCCCTCAACGGGCTCCAGGTGCAAAACACGGGGGAGATTCGAAAAATCGGTTTGGCGGTGGATTTGTGCATGAAGACCATCGAAATGGCCGTCGCGGAAAAGTGTAACATGATGTTCGTTCACCACGGAATGTTTTGGGGAGGATTGCAGCCGGTGCGGGGCAATCTCTATGAAAAACTTTCGACCCTGATTCGGGCCAACGTCGGGCTTTATTCGGCCCACATTCCCCTGGACATGCACCCGGTCCTGGGAAACAACCGGACCCTCGCCAACCTGATCGGATTGGAACATCTTGAACCTTTCGGGGAGTACGGGGGTGAGAAAATCGGCTTGAAAGGACGAATCGCGCCGCAATCCGCGGAATCACTCGGGAAACTCCTGGAAAACGAACTGGACACGCGGGTCCGCGTCATCGGGGAAAAGGAAGTGAGGACCGTGGGACTGGTCACCGGCG
This sequence comes from Nitrospinaceae bacterium, assembly GCA_046754465.1. Lineage (GTDB taxonomy): Bacteria > Nitrospinota > Nitrospinia > Nitrospinales > VA-1 > JBHHVU01. The sequence goes on from JBHHVU010000005.1 coordinate 81,061, forward strand.
GCGCGGCGGATATCCTTCGTCAGGCCAAGGCGGAACAGCTCGACTGCTTCATCACGGGGGAAGGCGCCAATCACCACTTTCACGAGGCCGTGGAAGGCGACTGTGTGCTGATGCTGGCAGGACACTACGCTACCGAAACGGGGGGCGTGCGGGCGGTGGGCCGGCACCTCGAGGAAAAATTCAACCTGGAATCCCGGTTCCTGGATCACCCCACCGGCATGTGATCCCTCGCCCCCGACGCAAGGTCCTTGACCGGTTGAGGAGACTCTCGTCCCTTGCCGGGAAACACAAACCTCCATCCCACCTTCAAAATCACCCGGATGACGCCGGCGGCTGCCCGAAAGAGGGTAGGGAAATAATGATGCAACTGATGCCAGTAATGACTGAGTTTTCCTTTTTTCTGGAAGAGGAACATCAGCGCGTTGGCGTCGGTCACGTTGATGGCGCGGTGGAGGTAATCGAAGTCGTCGAGGGTCACCGTCAACAGCCGCCCATCCTTCTTTTCGTAGGGGCAAACTTTCAGGCGGACCTCATCTTTCTTTAGATGGAAGGACATCACGAAGGAACTATCTTCGCTGACGCGGTACCTTAACTTGAAGGTGGGGAAGAAAAATTGATAAACCCTCCCCAGGAGTCCTGCTTGCTGTCTCTTGCAAAACCTGCCGAAAGTGGCCTCGAAGAAGGTCCGGATAAATTCGTTTCTTGTGCCCAGACCCCTTTCGGTCTGGACATCCAAAAAATACAGCATCATCAACGTCGTATAACCCAACTGAAAAATGAAGAAGGGAATGTTCCTTTGCCGCTCAAAAATGTAGGGGAAACCCCACGTGACCCCGTAACAGTAAGACATGAGGTTGCGCAATTCCGAGCGCTTGAGTTTTTCCAGATGAACCACGGTGCCAAAATTGCAATAACAGTCCCAGTCGAAGGATTCGATTAGTTTTTTGCCGTAATACTCACGATAGATCTGGGTTCCCGGATAAGGCGTCATCACGAAATAGAACGCGCGTTGGTTGATACCCATTCGAAGGGCGAACTCGGGGTATTTTTTTATATCCGCTTCCGTTTCATGGGGGTGACCGATGATGAAGAATCCTTCCACATGCATCCCCGCATCCTGGACAAGACGGACCGCCTTCTCGTGTTTGGTCACAGACCCGCCTTTTTTGAGTCTCTTGAACGTTTCCGGGTCGGGGCTTTCTATCCCGATCTGGATTTTCTCGAACCCAATGCGCCGTAAATCCTTCATCAGATGCGCACAACGGATTACGTCATCGGAGCGGGATTCGGTAATGATGCGGAAATTGGTCAGGTTGCGTTTGAACATCAACTGAATGATCGCCTCCACCCTCTTGGGATCGAACAGGAAAATAGAATCCCAAAACTTGACGATTTTTCGGATGTTCTTGTCGTGGACCTGCTCCAACTCCTCGACAAAGTGTTCCGGACTCCGGGCCCGGAAAGCTTTATTGACCGTGTCGTTGGCGCAGAAGGTACATTTGGCGATGCATCCCCGGGAGCTGTATAAGCTGTCGATGGTATATTGGTCCCCTTTTTGACCAAAACGGGGGGGACGGATTTTTCTCAGGGGTTGGGGAAGGGTGTCCAGGTCGGCAATCAGGGGCCGGTCCGGGTTGTGGATGGGCTCTCCATTCTGTTCATAAGACAAGCCCAAAACACTTTGGCTGGGACCGTGTAAAATCAGGTCCTTGAAGGTGAGGTCCCCCTCGCCCCGAACCACCGCGTCCACATTAGGGTCGGCGAGCACGTCATCCGTCAGGGCGGTGGCGTGGTAGCCTCCCATCACCACATAGGCGCCAGCCTTCCGCGCCAGGCTGGCAAATTTCCTCGCACTGATATACCCGGCTGTCATTGAGGAGATGCCGACGAAATCGAACCTTTCCCTCTTCAGCCGTTTCTCGAAAGTTTTGAAAGGATTCCTGGTATAAGGACTCACCGGAATGCTGACGTATTCCACGTCATTTTCGATGGCGGCCCCCAGGTAGCAGATCTCCGTGAGGTCGGAGGCGTAGGTGTGTTCCGGCGGTTCCAGCTTCTGGTGAGATTTTAACAGCGCAATCCGCTTAAAATAACTCACTGACTCCCCTCCCAAATACCTTTTGCTGAGGGAAATCCTAGCGGGTCAAAAGGAACCTGTCAACATTTCAATGAATGCGGGACCACGACAAGACTCTTTTCCGTGATTGGAACCGGAATCCGGGGCGCTCCGCTTGCTCAGCGGGACTTGCAGGATTTTTTGATTCGAACGGGGCTGGGTTGCGGCAACCGTTTCCAGACAAAAATCAACGCACCCAACAGACTGAGTCCCGCGGGGAAAATCCATTCCGAATTGACAGGCATAAACCCACCTCGCTGTTAAAATGTGAACCGGTACTTATGAAACAACTCCAGAGTGACTTCGTTTTTCCCTTCCTTTTGCACCTCCTGCTCGATCCGTTTGATCGCCATGTTCCGGATGAAGGGAATGGGAATGCGCTTGACTTTATCCAACGCGTCCGCGTGCCAATGCAATTCCATTTCGGGAGGCTGTTCTTTTTCCTGTTCTATCTGTTCATCGCGCTTTAAATCTTCCTCGGTCACCTCCATGCCCATGGCTTCCTTGGCCGAGGCGGGCATGATATTGGTGAACACCTCCTCGATAATCCCCGGAGTGACCATTTTATCCCCGCGCTGCCGGGCCCGGGCCTCGATGGTCTGCTTCGCCATGCCCAGGACGAAGGGGGGAACTTTTTCCATTTTTTCCAGCGCTTCCTTGCTCCAGGGCATGCCCTGGGTGGGCACCACATCCATATAATTTTTGAATTTTTTGATGATATCGTCCTTCTTCTCCGTCCGCAGGGCCAGGAAATCCTCGATCTCTTCGATCACCTCCACCTTGCGGGGGCTCCCCTTCATCTTTTCCTTGGCCTGCTCGAACGCGCCCATGGACAACTCTTCGAATCCGAATTGTTTGACGCGCTTGGAAACAAGCATCATCGATTCATTGCGGATCTCGGTCAGAAAATCGGAGGTAATGAATTTGTATCCGCGTTTGACCGCCCGCTGGACCATCAGTTTCCGGATTCCGGGGCGGACGAATTCCGGCGCGTGCTTGACCCGGTCCCAGGCTTCCAGGGTCCACTCGACGCCATTTTCCCTGGCGTAGGGATGATCGATCTTTTCCACTTGGGTATTTTTTTCGCTCATGGCTGTTGGGCTTGTTCCGGCCGGGAGATATTTTCTCAGGGTTATCAAGGATTTCCTTTCTTAAAAACTACTTGATGGATGACGCCTTGTCAATTTTTTTGCGGGGTTTTAAAACGCCGCCGCCTGGGGTATAAAATATTACGATGAAACGTTCCCCCGCCATTTACGTTCTGTTCTTTTGTTCCGGAATCACCGCCCTGGTCTACGAGATCGTGTGGACGCGCATGCTCACCCTGGTTTTCGGGCATACCGTGTTCTCCGTTTCCGTGGTTCTCGCGGCCTTCATGGCGGGGCTGGGGGCCGGCAGTTATCTTTTCGGATACGCCATCGACCGCCTCCCCGATTCCTGGGGGCGGAATCCGGACGCCGGGACCGGCCCGGCTCAACAAGAGGACCCTACCACCGCCTCCCCCCAAGCCAGCGGACCGGTCCCTTTGCTGGTGTATGGGTGGATCGAGATTGTTCTTTTCATCCTCTGCTCGCTCCTGTCATTATTGTTCGCGAATTTTTCTACACTTTACTCCTGGGTTCACCTCTGGCTGCCCGATTCCCAGGTGCTACAAAACCTGGTGAAGGCTCTCTTCGCCTTTTTGCTCATTTTCATCCCCACCACCTTGATGGGGTCCACCCTCCCCATCATCAGCAAATACTATGTCACGGACAACCGGAAACTGGGAAGCCAGGTAGGACTCCTTTACGGCATCAATACGCTGGGGGCGGTCACCGGCTGTCTTCTCACCGGATTTTTGTTCATCGGCACGTTTGGGGTCTTGCAAACCGTCCTGGCCGCGGCGGCCTTGAACCTTTTCATCGGCGTCAGCGCCATCCGAATCTATCAGGACGCCGGGGGCGCCGCCGTTTGGCGGATAGGGCTTCCGGGATTTTTCCGTCCCCCGCTTCGTTTCAGCCGGGACACCCTGGCCTGGATGGGGGTCAGCTTTATTTGCGGTTTCACGGCCCTTGCCTATGAGGTGGTGTGGACTCGGCTCCTGGTTTTCAGCATTTCCAGCACGGTTTATTCCTTCAGCATGATGCTAGCGGTCTTCCTGCTGGGCATCGTTCTGGGAAGCCTGGCCGTGATTCCGGTCATCTCCCGGACCGTCAACCTGAGGACGGCCCTGATCTATCTGCAAATGGGAATCGGGTTGTACGTGATCGGATCGCTTTACACCATCAACCACCTGCTTTCCCCGCCCTGGAACAGTTACAACCTGACCGATCCGGCGACCGTATTTTTTCGTTATTTCATAGATTCGGCAGGACTCATGCTGGTTCCCACGCTGTTTTTCGGCATGAGCTTCCCTATTTTGATCAAAATCATTTCGTGCGGTCCCGAAAATGTGGGCCAGGCCACGGGACAAATTTATGCCTCCAATACCCTGGGGGCGATCCTGGGTTCACTCATGATGGGATTTTTGATCCTGCCCGGACTGGGAAGTCAGCGAAGCCTGATGCTGATGGCCACGTTGAACCTTCTGTTGGCAGTCTACCTTTTCTGGAGCGGATCTTATTTCCGGTTGCCGGTGCGCAAGGGCCTGACCGTGGTATTGGCGGGGCTTGTTCTTTATTTCAACCTGGCGATTCCCAAGGAACTTCTGGATCAATTTTTCATGCGTGACAGCGCCGGGAAACTCAACCTGAGCAAGCTCATTTACTTCGAGGAGGGATTGACGGACACGGTGGCGGTATTCAAGGATAATTACGGGGCGCTGGACCCCAACGCCAAACGATTAATCACCAACGGGATTTCGATGTCGGCCTCGAACATCATCGCGTCCCGGTATATGAAATTGTTGGCGCACGTTCCCATCCTGCTGCGGGACGCACCCGAACAAGTGCTCGTGGTCTGTTTCGGAACCGGGCAAACGACCGGGGCGGCCGCGATTCACCCCCGCGTCCGATCGGTCGACGGCCTGGAGCTTTCCCCGAGCGTGATCCGAGCCGGCAAAATATTCGCCACGGAAAACCGCAACGTTCTCAACAACCCAAAGGTAAACATCATCATCCAGGACGGAAGGAACCACCTGCTGACCACCCGGAAAAAGTATGACATCATCACCTCGGAACCGCCGCCGCCCCGGACGGCATTCACTGTCAATCTGTATACCCGGGAATATTACGAGCTGGAGAAAGAACACCTCAAACCGGGAGGCATCGTTGCGCAATGGATCCCCCTCCACAGTCAGGGCGACAAGGAGGTGGCCATGCATTTCCGGACCTTCCTTTCGGTGTTTCCGCACGCCCTGGCCTGGATGTCGGTGGCGAACGAAATCCTGATCATCGGCTCCGACCGCCCGATCACCATCGATTTCGATAAATTGAAAAAACGATTGGAAGAACCCTTGGTCCGCAAAGCGCTGGCGACGATTGAAATTCAAAACGTTTATTCCTTCCTCAGCAACCTCTGGTTTCTTGAGGATCGGATGAAGGCCCTGTCGGCGGGACAACCCATCATCACCGACAATCGGCCGGTCATCGAGTTTTACCTCGACCTCGGAGGGACGATAAGTCTTTCGGAAAAGGAAAAATACGTATTCAACCGGAGCTCCTTCGAAGACGTCGCTCGGCGGATCCTTCATCTTTCGCCCCGGGACCGCACGATACTCAAACGTTATTACCGGATGATGGACCTGTACCAGCGGGGCGTGATGTACAACAACCGGGAACAGCTTCTCGCGGCCAAGGCGCTGGTGGAGGATGACGAACTCATCCGCTATCACCTGCAGGCGGGACGCGGCCAGTTGGCCCGGCTGGCCTTCGAGGTCCAGGAAAATCCCGGCGATATCGATGCCCTGCTCAACCTGGGTCACGCCTATTACCAGGTGGGGGATTACGAAAAGAGCCGGGATACTCTGCAAAAGGTATTGAAAATTTCTCCCCGGCAAAGTTTCGCGAACCTGTATTTGGCCTACGACCTGCTCGAGATGGGGCGGCGGGCGGAGGCGCGGAAACAATTCGAGAAAGCCGTCAAATCCGATCCCCGGCAACTACGGAGGGTGATGCGGGAAATCGGGCTCATCGAGTTGTTGAACAAGCTGGATACCGATCCGGACAATCCGGGATTGATCCTTTCCACCGCGCAGTATTACAACATGAAAAATGAATACCTCAAGGCCCTTCAATATTCCCTGTCCGCGTTGGAAAAAGATCCCATGAATGTCAAAGCCCTTCAAAGCATCATTTTCAGTTACCGGGGGCTTGGGGAACCGGGCGAGGTGCTGGATTACGCGAAGCGGTACAGCATGGCGGACCCCGATGACATCCATCTGCAATACATCCTGGGAGAGATTTACTCCAAAACGCTTCGATGTGAAAAAGCTATTCCCTACCTGGAAAAAGTTTTGCAAAGGAACGACGCCTATCAGAACACCAGGGAACTGCTGGACGAATGCCAGGACCGGCGGGCTCTCCAAAGTTCTTAAAGCATCCGACAAAATCGCGGAAGATTCCAAACCCCAACCGGGTTGGATTACCCGGAAAATCCTCTTCCCCAAAAGGCATGGCATGTTGGGTTGATTCAGGAATTTCCAGGCGCGCGCCGGCGCGGATGATCGGGGGTTGCGGATGGATTTTCTTTCCGATGGTCTAACTTGACTTAATTTCGGCGACTGTGATAGGCTTACCTATCCAAAAATCTTTCGGGGGAGGTTTTTGTCATGGCAGTGGGCAAGGTGAAGTGGTTTAGTGACCAAAAAGGTTATGGATTCATCGAATCCGAAGAAGGGGAAGACGTATTCGTACATTTTTCCGCCATCCAGGGGGAAGGATTCAAGACACTGACCCAGGGTCAATTGGTCGAATTTGAAAAAAGCATGGGCCCCAAGGGTCCGCAGGCCGCCAACGTGGTGCCCAAATAGGGACTCGCCTCTTTTATCACCCGCCAAAATAATTTAACATTTCCCATGAGTCCCCGCGTGTTTTAATTCACCCGCGAGTTCATGTCAAATCCCTCGGACGGCAGGTTTCGCGGATGGAATGGGCCTCCCGGCCGAAAAAGATTTATTAAATAGAGGATCCAATCCATGGCATCCAAAAACAGCACCTTCGATATCGTTTCAGAGACCGACCTGGCGGAAGTTCAAAACGCCATTAATCAGTCCATGGCCGAAATCCGTCAACGGTTCGATTTTAAAAAAAGTGTCAGCAAGATCGATCTGGACAAGAAATCGCACCAGGTAGTCATTCTGTCCGATGACGAATTCAAATTGAAATCCGTCATCGATATTCTTCAGGGCAAACTGGTCAAGCGCAAAGTCTCCCTGAAGGCGCTCGATTATGGGAATGTGGAGCCTGCCTCGGGGGACGCGGTCCGGCAGGTCATCAAACTGCAGCAGGGGATTCCTCAGGACAAAGCTCGGGAGATAGTAAAATTCATCAAGGGGCTGGGCTTGAAGAAGGTGCAGGGCCAGATCATGGACGATCAGGTTCGTGTGACGGGGAAAAACCGGGACGATCTACAAACGGTCATCGCCCAATTGAAACAGAAGGATTTTGATATCGCCATGACCTTCACCAATTACCGGTGAACCGGGAAGGTGGATGGCCCCTCAGTGGGAGGCCGGGTGGAAGTTTTGGGGAAGTTCCGGCTGATCCAATTCGGCGAATTCTTTCATGATTTCCCCGATCTCCGGTAAAATCCGCTTGAAGGCCTCGACCAGTTGGGGATCAAAATCGATCCCGCTTTTGCTTTCCAGGATCTCCATGGCCTTTTCCATGGAATAGGCTTCTTTATAGGGCCGTTTGCAAACCAGCGCGTCAAACACGTCGCACAGAGCGACGATCCTTCCTTCCAGGGGAATCTCCTCGCCCTGGAGTCCCATCGGGTACCCCGATCCGTCCCATCGTTCCTGATGGGTCCGGCACATCAATTCCGCCAATTGCATCATTTCGGAATCGCTTCCCGACAATATTTCCGCGCCGATGATGGGATGCAGCCGCATCATTTCCCATTCCTCCTCGGACAATTTTCCCGCCTTGAGAAGAATCTGGTCGGGAATGCCTATCTTCCCGATATCGTGCAGGGGAGCGGCATGGAGAAGGAGTTCGCACCGGGCCTCGTCCAGACCAGCTTCCCTGCCCAGACGCCCGCAAAGATGGCTCATGCGGATGACGTGGAGTCCGGTCTCGTTATCACGGTATTCCGCGGCGCGCCCCAACCGGTGGATGATCTCCAATCGGGATTCTTCCAGCTCGCGGGTACGATCCCGCACCTTGCTTTCCAGATTCCGGTTCTGATCGATAACTTTATTGTGAAGGAGGCGGACCTCCAGCATGTTGCGCACCCGGGTGAGCGCTTCGGTCATCTGGAAGGGTTTGGATAAAAAATCCTTCGCTCCCGACCTCAAAGCCTTGAGCCGGGTTGTGTGATCCCGCTGCGCGGTAATGACCAGCACAGGAAGATACGAATCACCATTCATCGTTTTCAACGCATCCATCACGCCGAATCCGTCCAGATGCGGCATTTTTAAATCCAGAAGAACCAGGTCCGGCCTAATTTTCCTGTAGTTTTCGATGGCTTGGCGCGAATCGGTAAGGCTGTAGATATTGATGAAACCCGCCTGCTTCAACAACCGTTCCAGAACCCGGACATTGCCTTCTTCATCGTCGATGATGAGAATTTTTCCTTCTTCGAGTTTTTGTTCATCCATGGGAAATCATCTTTGATTAAGGGAAAGGTTCCGTAGGCCATTCCGGGCAAGGGAACCCATCCATATTTACATTTACATGGATATACCTGCTATGTTAAATCAAAATTCGCCGGGGGTCAATGAATTTAATCCCGTTCAGGATCAATTTATTTTGCGAAAATGCGGAAAGCAGGAAGTAGGAAGAAATATGGCCGCTGAATTCAACCGTTTTGAAATCGAGACACCAGTTTCCGGATCTGTCCCAATATTTTCGACCCGATCTGGAAAAATTTATTTTTGAGATAAGCCTTGCGGTCGAAAAGCCGGTCGTGGGTTTCTTTCAACAAAGTGGGAATGTCCAGGCTTTCAGGACACCGGGGAAGGCAGTCGCCGCATTGTGTGCAATTGGAAGCAAAGGTCCCGGGAAACCAGTGACCTTTTTCTTCCAGCATGTTGTAACGGAACCTGCCGTAATCGACCATATCGTAGGCCTTCCACAGATTCCGGAATCGGAGAATCTCGGGAATGTTGATGACTTCCGGGCAGGGCAGGCATTGGTGACACAGGGTGCACCGGTCGGAAAGGGAATTCAATGGGGCGTCCATTCGGGCTTTAATCGCCTCATCTTCCGGGGAGAAATACCGGCCCCCGTTCAGGATCGCGAGATTCTGCGGAAAATGATCCGGATGGTGCATGCCCATGCTCAGCGTGGTGACCTCCGGATGGCTCAGGCAAAACCTTCCGTTGAATTGGATGGCCGTGAGGGGATGAACGAGCCGTTTGACTTTTTCCGAAGGTTTCCACAACAGGCCGCCTTTCTCGTTAGGAGATATAATGAACACTCCAATGTCCTTTTCACCCGCCAATTGCACCGCGGGGAGGTTGCGTTGAAAAAAATAATAAAAGTGAAGGTTGACGAAACTGAACAGATCGGTGTTCAGGGCCTTTTCAATGACCTCCAGGGGACCGTGCGTAGAAAATCCGATATGGCGGATCAGCCCCTCCTCCTTCAACCGGTGCAGCGTTTCCACGGGGCCGCCTTTCCGGACCGCGGCCTGCAACCGTTCTTCGTTGTTGATTCCATGCCACCCGTAAAAATCCAGGTAATCCAACTGCAGCGCCCGAAGCTGCTTTTCGACGAGCGCCCGGGTTTCCCCTCCGGTCATCGGGGCGCCCTTGGTCATCATTTTGAACTTGTCCCGGGGAATGGCTAGTTCCTTGAGCACCACCCCATATAAATGTTCGCTCTTCACATACCCGTGTGCCGTTTCGATATGATTGATGCCCAACTCAATAGATCTTTTCGTTGTCTCCAAACAATTTCGCACGGATTCGGCGGGAAGATAGCTGCGGGGAGGATTCCACCCCTTCTCATATCGCATGCCGCCCAAGGTGATGACGGAGATCATTTCATTGGTTCTTCCGAATCGGCGGTATTCCATGATATTTCCCAAGGAAGGATTTTCTGCTTTCACAATGGATAAGATGTCATCGGGAGCCGGTGGATTCATCCTCCTTTGCCTCCCGCGGGGAAGGGGGCTCCCTCGGAGGGTTCCCGGCCGGGCTGCGGCGCCCCCCTTTGAGGTTGACACGGCTTCATGGGACCAGTAGGATTCTGAACGGACACAAGGCGCGGTTATTTCCCCGGCGCCGGAACCTGAACCCCTATTCCCAACCATGCAAGATACCATATATTTCAGTCTTTACGCGGGTGTGCCCGACTGCCCGGTCCGGATTTACAAGCAGGCGCGATGGATTCTGGACAACCAGACTGCGCTCGACCTATCCATCATCGGCAAAAGCCACCGGGTCATCAGCCGCCAGGGTGAGGAATGCATCACCGAGTTCATCGCCTGCTCCCCCGAGGAAATGCCGGGAAACTTTATCGACCAGTTCCCGGTGCGGGCCGGGGAAAATCTTGCACGAACCTACCGGCTGGGAAGTTTGGTTTACCGGGTCCATATTCAAATGGTTTCCCGCGCGTTGAAGGATATGGAGGATTTCTTGGACTGGATCCGGACCGGCGCTTCCTTGAAAGTCTTGTCACACAACTTTCAGGGGATCCAACAATCCCCAATCCCGGCCCCTTCCCGCCCACCGGAAAATCCCGGCCCCTGGACTCCTTTTACCGGACTGGCGGTGGATTTGGCGGCCAACAGATTCTATACTGTCCATACCTATCCGGAAAAAGAATTTTCAATTCTAAGCCAAACCGAGGTCCGTTGCCCGGTTTTTTCCACGGTCCCATGATCAAGCGCCTCTACCAGATAACCCGCGCCAACTTGAATCACTTCGTCCGCATGCGGACCGAGGGAGTGGCTTCCGGCCCACCGGCTGATGAAGCTCCCGGCATGTCCTATGCGGAAGATGAACCGGTAGCCGCGGCGGGCCAGCCCACAGATCCTTTGGCGGACCTCTACGCCAACTTGGAAATCCCGCCCGGATCAAACCGCGCGGCGGTGAAACAGGCCTGGAAACGGATGATGAAAAAATATCATCCCGACCTGCATTCCACCGACCCGCTGAAAAAGGAGACAGCCACCGAATTGACGCGCCAGTTGACCGAAGCGTATCGAAGGTTGGATAAAGAACTTTCAAACCGAGGATGAGGAGCGAAGCATGTCCAATTTCGAAAAGGTAAAAGATTATTTGCTGGAAATGGGATTCAGCATCGACCACGAAGACTCCGGGGAAGAACTCGTCGTGGTCAACGATGAGGAACGGGGGATCCACCACCTGGTCCTTGATTGCGAAGATCCCATCCTGATTCTGGAACAGGTCATCATGCCCCTGCCCGAAGGTTCCGCCGAGGTTTACAAACGGCTCCTGGAAATCAACCGGACCCTCGTTCACGGGGCGTTTGCGCTCGACGAGGAGGGCGGGACCCTGATTTTCCGCGACACCCTGCAACTGGAAAACCTCGACCGCAACGAACTGGAAGGCAGCATCGACGCGCTCAGCCTGGCGATGGCCGAACACGGGGGAGAACTCCTCTCCTTTTCCCGTTCCAAGTGAGAATGCATTCATTAAAAGGAGAACCGTAAAATGGCAGGATTATTTTCCAGAATTCTACGGCTGGGGAAGGCGGAAGCCCATTCCCTGGTGGACCAGTTTGAAGATCCCATCAAAATGACCGAACAGGGCATCCGCGACCTGAAAAAGGACCTGACGGAATCGATGCAAAGCCTGGCCCAGGTCAAGGGAATCGTGATCCGCATGCGCAACGACGCGGAGAGCAAGAAAAAACTGGCGGGCGATTACGAACACAAGGCCATGGCCCTGCTGCAAAAAGCCAAGGAGGGGGCTATCGACATGGCCGAGGCCGAACGCCTCGCCTCGGAGGCGCTGGGACGAAAAGAGACCGCCGCCCAGGAAGCCGTGCGCCTCAACAAGGAACTCGTGGGGCAGGAAAACATGGCCAACCAGCTTCAAAAAAACGTCGACAAACTGCGCACCACCATCCAGCGCTACGAAAATGACCTGATCACCCTGCGCGCCCGCGCCCGCACCGCCGCCGCCACCCGCAAACTCAACGCCCAGATCGCCAATGTCGATGCCGGTGGCACCATCGCCATGCTGGAAAAAATGCGTTCCAAGGTCGAGGAAGACGAATCCCTCGCCAAAGCCTACGGGGACATGGCCGATACCGGCCAGAGCGTCGACGACCAGATCAACAAGGCACTCGAAGCGGGCGGATCGGTCCCCAAGGCGGCGGACAGCCTCGCCGCCCTGAAAGCTAAAATGGGCATCCAAGGATCATGATCTGGGATTTCTTCAAAAAGAAAAAAGAAGCGCCCTCGCTCGACGACCTGGTCCTCTCCAAACTCAAGCCCGGGTTTCTGGTGGACTACGACATGAAGACCTACAAGGTGACCGCCCACAACACCTACAAGTGGAACGAAGGCGGCGTCACCGACGAGTGGGAGCTCCAACTGGGAACGGAATCCTGGTTCCTCGAACGCTCCGAGGAAGACGGCGAAGTGGAATGGTCCCTTTGCCAGAAAAAACCCATCTCGCAACTCGAGGGCGACGTCGCCAAACACATCATCGAGAACGAAGACCCCCCCGAAAAAGTCGTGTACCAGGGAACCCACTTTTATTTTGAAGCGGACGACATCGGCGAATTTTTCCGTGGCGAAGCGCGGGAAGGATTGTCGTTCGTCGTCTGGGACTATACCGACGAATCCCAGAAGAAGCAGTTATCCATCGAGCAGTGGGGCGAAACCAAATTCGACGTGACCATCGGCTTCGAGGTGGAGGAGTACCAATTCACCAACATCCTCCCCGCCTAACCCGGGGCCGGGCGCATGATTTACCTGCCCAGAGAACTCCCCCATCCGCTCATTGCGGCTATTTTCACGGGTCATTCCGAGAATAAATACTGGCGGATTCAACTCAAAAAATAATGATTTTTCCCCTTTTGAGTTAAAAATTTATTATAAAAGGTGGAACAGAGGACCAATATCACTCGTGTCTCAAAGGCCGCTCATTAGCCATAAAATAACCTGCCAAACCAAGGTACGAAATATGACCCTACTAACTTCCGTCGAGATGTGTGCAGGAGGCGGCGGGCAAGCTTTAGGCCTGGAACAAGCAGGTTTTTCCCATAACTGTTTGGTTGAAATTGATAAAAATTCATGTAATACGCTCCGCACAAACCGGCCTGCGTGGAATGTCGTAGAGGGTGATCTGGCAGAATTCGATGGCAGGCCTTACAAGGGCATTGACCTGTTGGCGGGTGGATTACCTTGCCCGCCATTCTCCATTGCCGGTAAACAATTGGGCAAAAAGGACGAACGGAACCTTTTTCCCGAGGCGATAAGGCTGGTGGATGAGATACGGCCAAGAGCGGTAATGATTGAGAATGTTCGAGGAATATTGGGCGCTATATTTACCGATTACAGGCAATACATCGCAAAACAATTAAAGAAACTTGGCTATGAAACAGATTGGCATTTACTCAATGCGTCCGATTTTGGGGTTCCACAATTAAGGCCGCGTGTTGCCTTTGTGGCAGTTAAAAAGGATTTTGCTGACAACTTCTCGTGGCCATTTCCTTTAGGGAAAATTCCTCCAACAGTTGGAGAAACACTCTGCGATCTAATGGCCGCCGATGGTTGGAAGGGGGTTAAAAACTGGATGCGGCATGCAAATGAAATTGCTCCAACCATTGTTGGAGGTTCTTTAAAGCATGGAGGCCCGGATTTAGGTCCTACCCGCGCAAAACGGGCTTGGGCCGCTATCGGTATTGATGGTCACGGTATCTCGGATACGCCCCCTTTAAAGGACTTCGTGGGAATGCCCCGCCTCACAATCCCGATGGTAGCCCGCCTGCAAGGTTTCCCTGATGAATGGAAGTTTTCTGGACGGAAAACACCCGCGTACAGGCAGGTGGGAAATGCGTTCCCACCACCGGTTGCCCGGGCTGTGGCGGAACAAATCCGCAATTGTTTAACAGCCAAAAGGTTCGTCGCGGTTGAAGCAAGATGAATAAAGAAACTTTCTTTAGTGAGGCTAGGCGAAGCTTCCATGCGGCGCTTTTAGAATCGGTGCCCAAAACGGATACAAAGGGGGTGCCGAGTAACGCGGATAAACACAGCCGTGCCAGTGTCGCCATAGCCCAGGGAATTATGGACCGTCTTGGAGCAGAATCCAAGGGGGCCCGTTTGGCCGGGCAAATGGCCGGCAGTAAGTTTGAGGAAATTTGTTCGGAATACCTCCAGGAGACCTTTAAACAGCTTCGGCATTTACGGCCCGGACAATGGGAAATTGGCAAAGGATTGGGTGGCGGCAGATTGGCGATTGCTCAATTTGACCAATATGAACACCTCGCGGCGTTAGAAACAGCCTCAAAAGAAAATCCTGCCCTCGCTGCCGCCCTTGGCAGCGATTATTTGATAAAACCGGATGTTGTGATATTCCGGCACCCGGAAGATGATGCAACCATCAATTCATCCATGGCATTAGTGGATGAGCACGAGGCCAAGTTAACCAGCCTGCGGAGTGCCAACAATAAGCGGCCAATTCTCCATGCAAGTGTATCCTGCAAATGGACGTTGCGAAGCGATAGGGCACAAAATGCCCGTTCGGAGGGTTTAAATCTTGTCCGTAACCGCAAAGGGCGGTTACCGCATATCGTAGTGGTTACAGGTGAACCTACTCCAAATCGAATAGCGTCCATCGCCTTGGGAACAGGAGATATAGATTGTGTCTACCACTTTTCCTTGCATGAACTTGTTGATACGGTGAAAGATCTCGGGTTTGAAGATGCCTTGGAAATGCTTGATACGATGATTGAAGGCAATCGGTTGAGGGATATTTCCGATCTGCCGCTTGATCTTGTCGTGTAACAAATTGTGGCAATTACCCTTTCTTCCGAGCGGCGCAGCAACAATATGCGGGCTATCAAAAGCAAGGGCATGAAGCCCGAAATGATAGTCCGCCGACTGGTACATAGCCGGGGCTACCGTTATAGACTGCACCGGAAAAACCTGCCTGGAACACCTGACCTTGTATTTCCTGGACGGAAAAAAGTTATTTTTGTTCATGGATGTTTTTGGCACCAACATAAAGATTGTAAAATTTCGCGGGTCCCGAAATCCAACCAAGACTATTGGATACCCAAGCTGGAAAAGAACAAGGCGCGGGATCAAGAGCATCAATATAGTTTAAAAAAACTTGGTTGGGATGTTTTGGTATTATGGGAATGTGAACTCAAGGAACTTGAAAAAATAGGTAAAAGGGTTAAAGGGTTTCTTGATAAGGCTCCCTGAATACTGTTGTTTCCATGAGGTAACACAATATGTCGGATACCTTAAAGAAAATCGAAGAACAGACTTTTTCCGAGGACGATTACGAGGAAGTTCCTCCTTCGGATATAGTCGCGTATAACGAACTTCGTTCTTGTGCTGATCTATTTCGAATGCACAATCAAAAGATTCTTGAGACACAACCTGATTTCCAAAGGGATATTGTTTGGAACGGCCCTGCACAAACTCGGTTTATCGATTCATTAATCAAACAACTTCCCATTCCAAGCATGTGTTTTGCGATGGACTATAGGAAACAAAAATGGATGGTGATTGATGGTCTGCAAAGAATTTCAACAATTGTTCGATTCCTTAAAGGCGAAGATTGGACGCTATCAAAACTAAATGATATCGAAAAAAATATTTCAGGAAAATCTTTCTTTTGTTAAAAATAATATAATTAAAAGTACATTTGGGTTTGATTACGAAAGACATTTTAAAAACATGCTTATGCAGGTTATCGGACTTATTAATTTTGAAAGAATTGAAAAAAAGGTTGATCCCATTACGCGAACTAAATTTAAATCCACGCTCTCTAG